>NZ_CADEFR010000065.1 GCF_902826655.1 uncultured Methylibium sp.
GAGGCGTGATTCGCCGCGCCAGGGCCGACCGGGCGCCGGCGCCGGCGTCATGGCCAGCCGCCGCACCAGCGCCGGGCCCCACAGCACGCCGAGCGCGTAGAACAGGCCGAAGCGACACGGCAGCGCCAGCATCACCGGCAGCTCGACCACCTCGCCGACCAGGCGCAGCACGACGAAGAGCAGCAGCAGCCGCTGCGCGCCGATGGCCGGCAGCAGCAGCGCGCTGCTCACGTGCAGCAGCAGCAGCGCCTGCAGGAACCAGAACTGCGAGGTCGGCTCCCACAGCAGCGCCAGCACGCGCCAGCCGTCGAGCTCGGCCGGCCGGTTGACCCAGCCGCCCATCGCGTCGATGACCGCCAGCTGCAGCACGCTCCACAGCAGGTAGGGCCAGACGATGCGCAGCGCGATGTCCTGCGCGAAGGCCTGGCGATCGCGGCTCACGCGCGGCTGCACGAACAGCCCCGCCAGCACGAAGAACAGCGGCATGTGGAAGCTGTAGATCAGCCAGAAGGCATGGCCCCAGGCGCCGCCGCGATCGGCCAGGCCGGCGCCGAGCAGGCCGTCGATCGCGTGGCCGGCGACGACCAGCACGATGCCCAGGCCCTTGGCGACGTCGACCCAGTCGGCGCGGACGCGCTGCGCGGGCGTGGCGTCGGCCGCGTCAGTCGTCGGTGTCCAGGCGCGCAGCAAGGACTGCATCGCTCCACCCTCCGGCAAGATAGATCGGCGCGGCGCCGACGGCCAGGGTCGCACCGTTGGCCGGCAGCGGCTGGCCCAGCGCATCGACGCCGCGCAGCGGCGCGCCGGGCGGCGGCTTCAGGCGGCGCGGGCGGCCGTCGGCGCTCCAGACCGCGAGCTTGCGGCCGGCCGGCGACTCGAACAGGAAGGCCTGCAGGCCCTCGGTGGGCTGCGCCGCGCCGGCCACCTGTCGCAGCAGCGTCCAGTCGGCCAGCTCGGCGGCCAGGGTCTTGAAGGCGCGGTAGCTGTCGCGGCGGCTGCCGTCGTTGCGCGTCAGTCCCATCGGTCCGTCGACCGAGTCGCGCGACGAGAACCACAGCAGCGCCTCGACGCCGGCGGCGGCCGAGAGGATGAAGGCGCGCGGCAGGTAGGCCACCAGCGTCGCGTCGTCGATCGGCGGTCCGGCGGCGCCAGGCCCGACCGGCCAGCCCCATTCGGTGATCCAGATCTCGGGACGGCGGCCGAGCCTGGCCTCGCCCTGCTCGCGCAGGCGCCGCACCGCCGAGCGGAACGAGGCGTCGCGATCGACCACGGTGAAGGGCGCCAGCCAGTCGGTCTGGAAGCCGACCGCCGCCTTCTCGGGCGCGCCCTTCACGTAGGGGTGGACCGCGAAGCCGTCCAGTTCGCGCGGCAGCCCGGCCTCGAGGTACCAGTAGTGGACGACCCACATGTCGTCGTCGGTCAGCAGGCGGATCGCCGGATCGATGGCCTTCACCTCGCGCACCGCGGCCGCGACCATGCGCACGTAGTGCCTGACCCAGGCCGCCGGCCCTCGGCCGGTCCAGTGGCCGCCGATGGTCCTGGCGAACTGCGAGTTGTGCGGCTCGTTGCCGATCTCCAGCACGAAGCGCACGCCGAGCGCACGCAGCTGCCGCGCCACGGCGGCGGCGTAGCGGCCGAAGGCCTCGGGGTCGTAGCGCCGCGGCGGCTGTTCGTCGGGCACCGGCGGATAGGCCTTGTCGTTGCCCAGCGTCAGCAGCATCACGACGCCGATGTCGTGGCGGGCGTAGAAGGCGAGGCGCTCGCGCAGCGGGGCGGCGAAGGCGACATGGCGCCCCGCGACGGGCTCGAGGTCGGGCCAGACGATGACGTCGCGCACCCAGCGCACGCGCAGCTCGGTCAGCATCGGCAGCTCGCTGGCGGGCTGGCCCTGCGCGAACTTCACGCCGAGGCCCAGCGTGTCGCCGAAGCGGCGGGCCGGCCGGTCGGCCCCGGCGGCCGGCGCCGCCGGCCACAGCGCGCCGGCCGGTGCGAGCGCCAGCGTGCCGAGCAGCCGGCGTCGCGCCGTGGAGGGAGGTGTCGGCATCGGCCTCAGCGCTCGTTGACGACCGCACCGACCACGCGGGCCCCGCCGCCGCGCAGGGCGTCCACCATCTCGCGCACGCTGGACTGCAGTGCGCGGCCGGGCTGGGTGATGACGAGCGCGTCGTCGACCTGCGCGCCGATCAGCAGCGCATCGGCGCCGCTGGCCCAGGCCGGCGAGTCGATGACCAGCACGTCGAACTCGCGCTTCAGGGCCTGCAGCACCGGGCCCAGGGTCGCGGGTGCCAGCAGCTCCTGCGGATTGGGGGGCGGCGGGCCGGCCGGCAGCACCGCCAGCGGCCCGCCCAGCGCGATGCAGGCGTCGGCCAGCGTCGTGCGCGCCGCCAGCAGGCCGCTCATGCCCTGCTGGTTAGACACGCCGAACAGCGTGTGCAGCCGCGGGTGCCGCAGGTCGAGGTCGACCGCCAGCGTGCGCAGGTTCATCTGCGCGAACGAGGCCGCGAGGTTGGCGACGACGAAGCTGCGGCCCTCGCCGCGCTGCGTGCTGACGACGGTCAGCGCCCGCGCGCCCTCGGCGCCCAGCCAGTGCAGCACGAGATGGGTGCGCAGCGTGCGCATGCGCTCGCTGATCAGGTGCGCCGGGTCGCGCGCGGCGACCAGCTCGGCGGCGAACGCCGTGCCCTCGTCCAGCAGCGGGTAGCCGTACTGCTGCGCGAGCGCGGCGTCCAGCTGCGCCGGCGTGATCAGGCCCAGCTGCAGCGCTGCCTCGCCGAAGCGCGTGCCGCTCTTGGCCTGCCACTGCCGCACGGTGGCGAGGTCGTGTTCGTTCAGCGAGCGCTGTTCGACGAGGTGGTCGCCGATCGGCCGCTGCCCGGGGGCGGGCAGGTCCAGGGGATCGGGGACCGGGACCCGACCCGGATCGACTTGCAGCATCGTCATGGCAGGCCTCGCACGGTCCGTCCGGACGCCGGCAGGCGATGCGGCTCGCGGCGCGGCCAGTGCACGCGTTGCAGGCTCACCAGGTGCGGCAGCGACAGCGCCTCGAGGTCGGCCGGCACGCGCACGCGCGGCCGCAGCGCCTCGCGCGACAGCAGCACGATCAGCGCCAGCAGCGCGCCGCTCACGGCGGCGAGCGACGCACGCAGCCAGGGCAGCGATGTGCGTTCACCCGATGGCGGCAGCGCTGCGTTCAGCAGTTGCGAGCGGCCGCCGCCGCGCGCGGCGTCCGGGGCGGCCGCGCTGCGCGACGCGGTGGGCATCACGGTGGCCGGCGGCGCGGACAACTCGGCCGCGGTCTTCAGGTAAGCGGCGGCGACGGCATTGGCCAGTCGCGCGGCCTGCTCGGGCGTGCTGCCCTGCGCCAGGACCTGCAGGACCCGGCTGTCCGGCGACTCGGCGCGGATCTGCACGCGGTTCATCAGGTCGCGCGCGGCCTGCGCGTCGCGCATCGTCGGCATCGACACGTCTTCCGGGGCCGCGACGTCCGACACGCGCAGCGCGCTGGCCGCGCGGCGCGCGACGCGGTCGCTGCGCGCGAGGCTCAGCTGCGTCGCCATCGAGCTGGCGGGTGTGCGTGCGATCCAGGGCGCCGCGCCGCGGGCCTCGTCGCCGCTCGCATCGACCAGCAGCGTCGCGATCGCCGTGTAGGCGCGGGGCATCCAGGCGTCCGATGCGACGCCGCCGAGCGCGGCCGCGGCGGCCGCCGCGACCAGCCAGGCCGATCCGTCGCGCAGGGTCTGCAGAGAGCGTATGACGTTCATCGTTGTTCGAATGCAAGAGGCGGCGTGATGCGAACGACAGCATCGAGCGCGCAGGCTTCATTGAGAAGACAACGCGACTCGCGTGGTGTCTCCAGATGTGTGCTCAGGACTGCGATCGCTACGGCTCCTTGCATCTCTTCGCACACGCGACACGTCGTTTGAGCGAGCATGAGTTCGATGGAAGTGTGGTGCGCCTGTCTCGCAAGAACCGTGCGGTGGACCACGTAGACGCTGACTGAGTGCCGCGCGCCGATCGAATTCATCGCGAGGTGTATCGACGGGGCGCACTGTGTTGTCGAACGTAAGCGCGTGGGTGATGTGGCCTCCAAATTGCAAACGACCTTGCGGGCCATGCCGCGAGGCACGGAGCCTGGGCCTTTCTCCCCTCGACGCTCGAAGGAGTTGCCATGAGTGCGGTGGATCTGGTTTCCGATGCGGTGCGCATGCGCGGTCTCATGCATGGTGGCGGTGCAGGCGTGCGCTGCTTGTGGGCTGCGGTGAACCAGATCGCGGCAGCGCTGCTGTTGCTGCTGCTGTCGCCGCTGATGGCCGCGATCGCGATCGCGATCTGGCGCGTCGATGGCGCGCCCATCGTCTTCGGCCATTACCGCGTGGGCCAGGACGGGCGGCTGTTCCGCTGTCTCAAGTTCCGCAGCATGGTGCGCGACTCCGAGGCGGTGCTCGCGCGGCTGCTGCGCGACGACGCCCAGGCGCGTGCCGACTGGGCGCGTGACCAGAAGCTCGGCAACGACCCGCGCATCACGCCGATCGGCCGGTTCCTGCGCAAGACCAGCCTCGATGAACTGCCGCAGCTCTTCAACGTGCTGCGCGGCGAGATGAACCTCGTCGGTCCGCGCCCCATCACCGTGGCCGAGCTGCCGCGCTACCGCGGCGTGCGCTGGCACTACCTGCGCGTGCGGCCCGGCATGACCGGCCTGTGGCAGGTGAGCGGCCGCAACGACACCAGCTACGACGAGCGCGTCGAGCTCGACCGCCGCTACGTCGACCGCTGGTCGGCGCTGACCGACATCGGCATCCTCTTCAAGACGGTGCGCGTCGTGCTGCATGCCGACGGCGCACGCTGAACGATGAACGATCGACTGGAGCTGCCGACCCACGCGTCGACCGCGGCGCCGATCGACGGCCCGGTCGTGCACTTGGCCTGGCGGCTGTCCGATTCCATCTTCGGCTTCATCGGCCCGGCCACCGAGGCGCTGGCTCGCGCCGGCCTCGCGCAATGCATCGTGCTGGTCGACGATGCCGAGGCCTCGCGGCTGATGCCGCGCCTGCCGCGCGACGTGGAGCTGGTGACGGTGCCCGACGCGCGCGATCCGCTGCGGCTGCACAAGGACCTGGGCGATGCCTTGCGCACCGTGCTGCAGCGGACGCCGCCGCGGGCCGTGCACCTGCACGGCTTCACCGCGCTGACCATCGGCAGTGCGATCGCACGCCGCGAGGCCGGCGACGCCCGGCTGTACTTCTCGCCGCACCTGCTGCGGGCGCTCGGCGCCACCGCGCCGCTGCTGCGGGCGCTGCCCGGCGGCTGGCTGCGCCACTCGGGCCTGCTCGACGGGCAGCGCATGATCGTCAACCGCCTCGAGGAGGCCTACACGCTGCACCAGCTGACCCGCCAGCCGATGCAGGTGGTCGAGAGTGCGGTGGCGCCGGCCTACTTCGATGCGGCGACGTCGGAGTCGCGCCATCCGCTCATCGTCACCGGCAGTCAGCGCGACGACCGCCGCGGCGTCGAGCTGTTCGCGCAGCTCGCGGTGCTGCTGAGCGGCAGCGACCTGCGGCTGTCGTTCAACTGGATCGGGCGGCTCGGCGCCGCGTCGGTGGCGCGCCTGAAGGCCGCCAACGTCGGCTACTTCGAGATCGACGACGACGCCGCGATCGCCGCGCGTCTGGCCGCCGGCTGGGTCTTCCTGGCGCCCGGCGACAGCCCGGGCTTCCCGGCCTTCCTGGCCCAGGCGATGGCGATGGGCCTGCCCTGCGTGGCGATGGAGTCGCCGGAACACACCGACCTGCTGCGCGACCGCGAGACCGGCTTCCTGTGCCGCAGCGACGTCGAGGCGATGGAGCGCATCGCGCGGCTGATCGACGAGCCGCTGCTGCGTCGCCAGATCGGCCAGGCGGCACGCCGCGAGGCGCAGAGCCGCTTCTCGCCGGAGAGCTTCCGCGGCTCGCTCTACGCGGCCTACGAGCTCGAAGCGGAGCCGGCCCCGGCCCCGCTGCACCGGCTTCAGCGCCCCGGCTTCGCGCCCGGCGCCGCGCCGGCCTTCACCACCGCATAGCGCTCCAGCGTCTTCGCCCGCGCCAGGTCGTGCTGGACGATGGGCTCCGGGTAGTCGCGCCCCAGCTGCAGGCCCGCCGAGGCCAGGTCCAGCGGCTTGGCGAGCCAGGGCGCGTGGATCGCCGCGTCGGGCAGGCCCGCCAGCTGCGGCAGGTAGCGGCGGATGAACTTGCCGTGGGCGTCGAACTTCTCGCTCTGGCTCACCGGGTTGAAGATGCGGAAGTAGGGCTGGGCGTCGCAGCCCGAACTGCTGGCCCATTGCCAGCCGCCGTTGTTGGCGGCGAGGTCGAAGTCGATCAGCTTCTCGGCGAACCAGGCCTCGCCGCGTCTCCAGTCGATGCCGAGGTCCTTGCACAGGAAGCTGGCGACCACCATGCGCAGGCGGTTGTGCATGTAGCCGGTCTGGTTGATCTGGTGCATGGCGGCGTCCACCAGCGGGTAGCCGGTGCGGCCGTCGCACCAGGCGGCGAAGAGGGCGTCTGCCGCCTTGCCGTGCTCCCACTTGATGCGGTCGTAGTCGGGCTTGAAGCTGCGCTCCACGACCTGCGGGTGGTGGTGCAGCACCTGGTGATAGAAGTCGCGCCACACCAGCTCGCTCAACCACACTTCGGCGCCGCGCGATCCCGCACGCATGCGGTCCCAGGCCAGCCGCGCCAGGGTGCGGATCGACACCGTGCCGAAGCGCAGGTGCACGCTCAGGTAGCTGGGGCCCTTGACCGCCGGGAAGTCGCGCGTCTGGTCGTAGCGGTCGATGCGCTCGTCGCTGAAGTCGTCGACCAGCGCGCGCGCGCCGGCGCTGCCCGGCTGCACCTTCAGCGCCGCCAGGTTGGTGGTCTCGAAGCCGATGTCGGCCAGCGTCGGCACGCCGCCGGCCTCGCCCGCGGGAAGCGGCGCCAGGTGGGCCGCGTGGCGCTCCACGGGGTAGGCCTGCACGTAGAAGGGCTCGAGCTTCTTCAGCCAGGCGTTCTTGTACGGGGTGAACACGCCATAGGGCTTGCCGACGCCGGTCAGCAGCTCGTCGGTGTCGACGACGACCTGGTCCTTGGACGCATGGAAGGCGACGCCCGCCCCGGCCAGCGCGCCGCGCACGGCGGCGTCGCGCGCGACGGCGGCCGGCTCGTAGTCGGTGTTGGCGTAGACCGCCTGCACGTGCAGCGCCGCGGCCAGGCGCGGTATCTCGTCCTGCGCCCGGCCGTGCCGCACGATCAGGCCGACGCCCTGGATCCCGTGGGCGCGGCCCAGCGCCCGCAGGGCCTCGTCCAGGTCGACCAGGCTCTCGCGGATGAACTCCACCCGCCGGTCGGCGCGCGGCAGCGGGTCCAGGATGTCGCGGTCGAAGACGAAGGCCACCCACACCTGCCGCGCCGCCCGCAGTGCGTGATAAAGCGCCGCATGGTCGGCGGCCCGCAGGTCGCGGCGGCACCACACCAGGGCCGCGGGCAGCGCCGTTTGCGGGATTTTGTGCATGCGGCGCAGTGTGCACCGTCACTACAATGCCCGCATGGGCTCAGGCTCCGCGTCCAACCTCACCAACCAGTTCCTGATTGCCATGCCGGGCATGGCCGACGACAACTTTGCCGGTTCCGTCGTCTACCTCTGCGAGCACACCGAGAAGGGCGCGCTGGGCCTGGTGATCAACAAGCCCAGCGACATCAAGCTCGGGCGCCTGTTCGAGAAAATCGAACTCCCGCTCGACCGCGAGGAGCTGGCCGACCAGCCGGTCTTCATCGGCGGCCCGGTCCAGACCGAACGCGGCTTCGTGCTGCACGAGCGCGGCGAGGACGACGCGGCCGACATCGAGGCCGACGGCGCCACCTACAACTCCTCGCTGCGCATCCCCGGCGGCCTGGCCATGACCACCAGCAAGGACGTGCTCGAAGCCCTGGCCAGCGGCGCCGGCCCCAGGCGCGTGCTGGTGACGCTGGGCTACGCCGGCTGGAGCGCCGGCCAGCTGGAAGACGAGATCGCCCGCAACGGCTGGATCACCGTCGACGCGCGGCCCGACGTCATCTTCGAGACGCCGATCGAGCAGCGCTACGACAAGGCGCTGTCCTTGCTGGGCATCGACCCGCGGATGCTGAGCAGTGAAGCCGGGCATGCTTGAGGCGTTGCCTCCCGCCATCGCTCCCCAGACCCTGCTTGCTTTCGATTTCGGCCTCAAGCGCACCGGCGTCGCCGCCGGCAACACGCTGACGCGCAGCGCCGAGCCGCTGCGCAGCATCGCCGCCGAGGGCGACGCGCGCTTCGAGCCCATCGCCCGCCTGATCGCCGAGTGGCGGCCAGCCGCGCTGGTGGTCGGCATCCCGTTCCACCCCGACGGCGCGCCGCACGACAATACGCGCCGGGCGCAGCGCTTCGCCCGCCAGCTGCACGGCCGCTTCGGGCTGCCGGTGCACGAGGTGGACGAGCGGTATTCGACGACCGAGGCCCTGGCTGCCGGGGCGTCGGACGCCGACGCGGCGGCCGCGGCGATCCTGCTGGAACAGTATTTCAGGGAACACCCGTGACGACATTGCATCTGGATGCCGAAGCGCTCTACGCCGACCTGCTGGCGCGCGTGCGCCCGCTGCTGGTGGCCGACAGCGTGCTGGTCGGCATCTGGTCCGGCGGCGCCTGGCTGGCCGAGCGCCTGCAGCGCGACCTGGGCCTGGCCGGCAAGCCCGGCGTCATCTCCAGCGCGCTGCACCGCGACGACTTCGGCTCGCGCGGCATGAGCGCCACGTCGGACGCGACCGCGCTGCCCTTCGAGATCGACGGTCGGCACATCCTGCTGATCGACGACGTGCTCTACACCGGCCGCACGACGCGCGCGGTCATCAACGAGCTGTTCGACTTCGGCCGCCCGGCCAGCGTCAAGCTCGCGGTGCTGGTCGACCGCGGTGGCCGCGAGCTGCCGATCGAGCCGGCCGTGTCGGCCGCCCGCGTGGTGCTGCCGCCGACCCAGAAGCTGGCACTGACACGGGATGCGGATGGCCGGTTCGACTTCGCGATCGAGTCCGCCGGGAGCGCCGCATGACCGGCAGTCGGCGCAACCCCCAGCTCAACGCCCACGGCGAGCTGATCCACCTGCTGTCGATCGAGGGCCTGCCGCGCGCGGTGCTGACGCAGATCCTCGACACCGCGGGCACCTTCCTCAGCGTCAACGACCGCGACGTGAAGAAGGTGCCGCTGCTGCGGGGCAAGAGCGTCTTCAACCTGTTCTTCGAGAACAGCACCCGCACCCGCACCACCTTCGAGATCGCGGCCAAGCGCCTGTCGGCCGACGTCATCAACCTCGACATCGCGCGCAGCTCCACGGCCAAGGGCGAAAGCCTGCTCGACACCATCGCGAATCTTTCCGCGATGCACGCCGACATGTTCATCGTGCGGCATGCCGAGAGCGGCGCGCCCTACCTGATCGCCCAGCACGTCGCGCCGCACGTGCACGTCGTCAATGCCGGCGACGGGCGCCATGCGCACCCGACGCAGGGCCTGCTCGACATGTACACGATCCGCCACTACAAGAAGGACTTCGCGAACCTCACGGTCGCGATCGTCGGCGACATCGTGCACTCGCGCGTCGCACGCTCCGACATCCATGCGCTGACCACGCTGGGCGCCGCCGAGGTGCGCGCCGTCGGCCCGCGCACCCTGGTGCCGGGCGACCTCGCGAGCATGGGCGTGCGCGTCTGCCACGACATGGCCGAGGGCATCAAGGACGCCGACGTGATCATCATGCTGCGCCTGCAGAACGAGCGCATGAGCGGCGCGATGCTGCCCAGCGCCGGCGAGTACTTCAAGAGCTTCGGCCTCACCCAGGACAAGCTCGCCCTCGCCAAACCCGACGCCATCGTCATGCACCCTGGCCCGATCAACCGCGGCGTCGAGATCGACTCGTCCGTGGCCGACGGCCGCCAGAGCGTGATCCTGCCGCAGGTGACCTTCGGCATCGCGGTGCGGATGGCGGTGATGAGCATCATCGCTGGGAACGACGCATGAAGATCCTCATCACCAACGGCCGCGTCGTCGACCCGGCCTCGGGCCGCGACGAGGTGGCCGACATCGCCATCGCGGCCGGGCGCATCGTCAGCATCGGCAAGAAGGCGTCTGCCGACTTCGGGGCCGAGCGGACCATCGACGCGAAGGGCCTGGTCGTCGCGCCCGGCCTGGTCGACCTGGCCGCGCGCCTGCGCGAGCCGGGGCACGAGCACGAAGGCATGCTGGAAAGCGAGCTCGCCGCGGCCGCGGCCGGCGGCGTCACCAGCCTCGTCTGCCTGCCTGACACCGACCCCACGCTCGACGAGCCGGGGCTGGTGGAGATGCTGAAGTTCCGCGCCCGCAAGCTGAGCCGCTGCCGCTTGTTCCCGCTGGGCGCGCTGACGCGCGGCCTGGCCGGCGAGGTGCTGACCGAGATGGCCGAGCTGACCGAGGCCGGCTGCGTCGGCTTCTCGCAGGCCGACGTGTCGCTGCGCGACACCCAGGTGCTGGCGCGCGCGCTGCAGTACGCAGCGACCTTCGGCTACACGGTCTGGCTGCGGCCCAACGATCCGTGGCTGGGCGGCGGCGTCGCGGCCAGCGGCGCGGTCGCCACGCGCCTGGGTCTGTCGGGCGTGCCGGTCAGCGCCGAGACGATCGCGCTGCACACGATCTTCGAGCTGGTACGCGCCAGCGGAGCGCGCGTGCACCTGTGCCGCCTGTCCAGCGCCGCCGGCGTCGAGCTGCTGCGCGCCGCCAAGGCCGAGGGCCTGCCGGTCACGGCCGACGTCAGCATCAATTCGCTGCACCTCACCGACCTGGACATCGGCTTCTTCAACCCCGCGATGCGCGTCGTGCCGCCGCTGCGCCAGCAGCGCGACCGCGACGCGCTGCGGGCCGCGCTGGCCGACGGCACGATCGACGCGCTGGTGTCCGACCACATGCCGGTCGACGCCGACGCCAAGACGCTGCCCTTCGCCGAGGCCGAGCCCGGCGCCACCGGCCTGGAGCTGCTGCTGGGCCTGGCGCTGAAGTGGGGCGAGGACAGCCGCGCCGGTCTGCGTCGCGCGCTGGCCGCCGTGACTTGCGAGCCGGTGCGCGTGCTGGGGCCGGCGCTCGGCTCGCTGGCCGCCAGCGCCGGGCGGCTGGTGGAGGGCGGCGTCGCCGACGTCTGCGTCTTCGATGCCGATGCGCGCTGGGCCGTCACGCCCGCCGCGCTGCGCAGCCAGGGCAAGCACACGCCCTTCGCCTTCGACATCAGCGGCATCGAGCTGCCGGGCCGCGTGCGCCTGACGCTCGTGGCCGGCCAGGTGGCGCACGAAGCGCCGGCGTCGTCGTCCTGATGCGGCAACTCCGTGCCGCGTGGCGCCTGCTGCGCGTGCTGCTGCACGTGCTGCACGGCGTGGCCATCGTGCTGCTGATGTTCCGCTGGCTCGACCTGGCCGGTCGCCGGCGCCGCGTGCAGTGGTGGGCCGCCAGGATGCTGCGCGTCGCCGGCGCCACGCTGCAGGGGCAGGGGACGCCGCGCCCCGGCGGCACGCTGCTGGTCATCAACCACATCTCCTGGCTGGACATCGTGGCCATCCACGCGCTGTGCCCGCAGGCGCGCTTCGTGTCCAAGGCCGACGTGAAGCGCTGGCCGGTGCTGAACCGCCTGGTCGACGCGGCCGACACGCTGTACCTGGAACGCGAACGCCGCCGCGACGCGATGCGCGTGGTGCACCACATGGGCGAGGCGCTGGCCGCCGGCGACACCGTCGCCGTGTTCCCCGAGGGCACGACCGGCCTGGGCCACGAGCTGCTGCCCTTTCACGCCAACCTGCTGCAGGCCGCCATCGCCACCGGCACGCCGGTGCAGCCGGTGGCGCTGCGCTTCAGCGACGACCACGACGAGGTCAGCCGCGCCGTGGCCTACGTGGGCGACACGACGCTGATCCAGAGCCTGTGGTGGGTGGCCTGCGCCGACGGGCTGCGCGCGAAGGTCAGCTTCCTGTCGCCGATCGGGTCCGAGCACGCGGACCGCCGCGCGCTGGCCGAGCGGCTGCGCGGCGAGATCGCCGCGGCCTTGCCGCCGGCCGATGCGGCCTAGGGCACGTCGCCGCGCCGAACGTTCCGGGCGCGCTGCCGCCGCTGCAGCAGCGCCTTCACCATCACCGCGACCACCGCCACGTTGACCGCCAGCACCGCCGCGCCCAGCCCCGTGGGCCGGTGCAGCAGCTCGGCGATCTCGATCGGCACGTAGAGCCCGCCGCTCAGCGCGGCCAGCCACTCGGCCCAGGCGCGATCCGTCCACAGGCCGTAGGCCTCGGCCAGCCGCACCGCGGCATACAGCGCCGCGCCTGCGGCCAGCCACAGCAGGCGCGGCTGCTGCAACTGCGACACCGCGTCCAGGAAGATGTGCGGGTAATGCGCGGCCGGGTTGAGGTGGGCGTAGCTCACCAGGCGCCCGGCCAGATCGTTGAGGTCGCGATGCACCAGCGCCAGCAGGCCGCTGGCCGCCAGCAGCACGACCAGGCCCTTGAAGGCCTCGACCATCGCGATGGCGCGCAGGGCGCGGCGTGACGGAGCGGCGGATGAGCTGGACGGGCCGATGGCGGGTGTCCCGGTGCGTCGAGCCTCGACGGCGACAAAGCGTGCAGGGTAGCGCAGCGTCGACGCTAGCGGGCGTCCGGTCCCGGTGTGGAACGGGCCGCATCGATCGCATGCCGGGTCGCCCGCCATTCCATCGAAAGCCGCACCGTCAAGCGGCCCAGGTTCAGAACGTGCAGGGCGCGCCATGGGGAGCGCAGGCGCCGCAGGATCCGGGCTTCCAGCCACATCGGATCGAAGCCAGCCCACTCGCCGGCGACCGACAGGAGGTTGTACTTGCAGACCGGGTAGACCTCGTTCACGAGGATCCACTCGATCTGGTCGACCGAGTAGGGTGACCGGGCCAGCAACTCGACGCGCCATCGCCGCGAGAGCGACACGTCCGTGTCGAGGAAGAGGTCGGACAAGGCCTCCCACACCGGGCGCCGTGCAGCCAGCTCGGCCAGGGCCGGCGCGGGGCACCGGGGTGAGCGCGCGCCTTGCGTCGGCGGCACGTCGATCACTCGCCGCGCGCCAGCCGCGCCACGATGTCGGCATGCGCGGCCACGACCAGCGCCTCGAGCGCCTCGGCATCCACCGCCACGCCCGGCCGCAACTTGACGTGCCGCATGAACCTGCCCGCGCCCTCCAGCAGGCCGGCCGGGTCGGGCAGCGCGTGGCCGCGGAAGAAGCCCACGTTGACGTGGGCGCGGTAGACGTTGACGTAGGCAAAGGCCGCGTCCTCCACGCAGGCAGTGGGGCAGCCGTCGTGCATCAGCTCGCGGACGTCGGCACCGCACTGGCG
Organism: uncultured Methylibium sp.; assembly: GCF_902826655.1. Taxonomy (GTDB): domain Bacteria; phylum Pseudomonadota; class Gammaproteobacteria; order Burkholderiales; family Burkholderiaceae_C; genus Methylibium. The sequence continues at coordinate 13,382 of NZ_CADEFR010000065.1, forward strand.
GATGCGGGCGAACCAGGTGCGCGCGATCACGCCCAGCTCGGCCGGGCGGCTGTCGAGCCAGCGGTCGATGGCAGCGTCGCGCGGCGTGCCGCCGTCGAAGCGGAGCAGGGTGCTCATGCGGGCGGCTCTCAAGCCCACGCGCACTTGCGCACCGTGTCGAGCGTGCGTGTCGTGATGGTCTTGCCGAAGGTGCGCTCGAGCAGGCTCATGAACACGGGGCCCTTGGGGCCGGGGACGTAGGCGCACAGGACCTCGGAGCCGCGGACCTCGAGGATGCTGGCCTCGTCCTGCGTGATGGGAAGCTCGAGCGGCAGCTCTGCCGGGCTGCGCAGGAAGGTGACGACCTTCTTGGCCGCGGCCGGCAGGCGGAACCCGGTGAAGGGGTCGGACTCGATGAAGGCCTGCAGGTACCCGGCCGGCCGGACGGTGGTGCCGAAGCTGCGGTCGAGCCCGGACTGCATCGCCTTCTCGGCGCGCCGCTCCAGGGCCGCCGGCGACGACGAGCGCGCGTCGAACACGACGTTGCCGCTGGACAGCAGCGTGCGGACCTCGGTGAAACCGGCGGACTCGAAGCAGGCCTTGAGCGCCGGCATGCTGGCGTTCATCGGGCTGACTCCGCGGAGGAAGGCGACGTAGCGCGGCATGGCGTGCGGCACTACGCCGGCCGGTCCTGCAGCATGTACAGCGCCGGCCCGTCGGGCGTGACGATGCGGCGCACGGCGCGGAAGCCCGCCTTCTGGTAGCAGCGGATCGCCCGCAGGTTGTGCGGCGCCGGGTCGGTCTGGATGCTTGTCACGGCCGGGTCGCGGAACAGCCGCTCGACCAGCGCCCGGACCATCTGCGTGCCCAGCCCCTGGCCCAGCAGCGCCGCGTCGGCCAGCGACTGGTCGATGCCGCGCACGCCGGGGTCGGTGACGTCTTCCCACCAGCCGTCGCCCGAACCCATCGCGACGTAGGACTGCGCGTAGCCGATCGGCACATCGCCCTGCATCGCGATGTAGGGCGTGACACGCTCCGCGGCCATCGCCTGCGGGTGGTAGTGGGCCCGCACCTCGGCGAGCGTCGGCCGTTCGCCGCCCCACCACTCGGCGATGTGCGGGCGGTTGAGCCAGTCGTGGAGGAGGGGGAGGTCGTGCTCGGTCAGGAGGCGGAAGGTGACCGGGCTGCGGCTGATCGTCATGGGCGCGTGTCGGCCGGCGTGGCGACGGTGGGCATCAGTGACGGTGGAAGATCAGGAGCGCTTGGCTGGACGGCCTGCGGAGCGATCGTGTCAACGAAACCGAGGCAAGCTCCCAGTCCGCTCAACTGGTTAGACACGGCCATACGTGATGGCACGCGTGGCCGCAAAGGTAAGCAGCGCGACTGCGATGTGCGCCGTGGCGAAGCCCTGCACCATGTACCCGAAGTTGCGGTCTGCAGGAAGAAGCAGCCACAGCAACGTGCCAACTAGCAAAGGGCACCAGAACGCAGCCAAGTAGACCCACCGCGAAGAGCTTGCGCTTACCTTGCTAAGCAACCACCCCAGGAACGCCGACCCTGCCAATGCCAGCGGATAGACCCAGACGAGCCATGTTGATGCGAACAGTATCCATGGAGCGATGAGCGCGCCGAACAAGAGCGGAAGGGCATATGGGTGCCGCTCTGCAACTGCCTCGACGGGCGAACGCACGTGGCCCGTCGGAACGAGTATGTGGCCGCACACGGCACAGTCGCTTGCGCCAGGCGTGACCGCCGACTGACAGGTTGGACAGACTTGCACTCGCGTCTAACGTCAATTGGACGATAGGCAGCGCCCCGACTTGTGTCGCCTGTTGCACCGCCCTGCGTGAATGCTAAGCGCTCGGATCTGCTCTAGAAACTCCCTGTTTGCAAGGGGCTGCCGAGAGGTCGGCCCAGCGCGATAGGCGACCTGAATCTTCACGAATGACAGCTGGACAGCCGCCCCTCACCCCTCCGGCTGCGTCTGCGACACCGCCGCCGCCTGGGCCGCGGCCTCGGCGCCGCCGAGGTAGTACTTCGACACCGGCCTGAGGTTCGCGTCCAGCTCGTAGACCAGCGGCATGCCGTTGGGGATGTTGACGCCGACGATGTCGGTGTCGGAGATGCTGTTCAGGTGCTTCACCAGCGCGCGGATGCTGTTGCCGTGCGCGACGATGGCCAGGCGCTGGCCGGCGGCGATGGCGGGGGCGAGGGTGCCGTACCAGAAGGGCAGCACGCGCGCGACGGTGTCCTTCAGGCATTCGGTCAGCGGCACCTGGCCGGGGCTCAGCCTGGTGTAGCGCGGGTCGTTCAGCTCGCAGCGCGGGTCGCCGGGCTCCAGCGGCGGCGGCGGCACGTCGTAGCTGCGGCGCCAGAGCATCACCTGCTCTTCGCCGAACTTGGCCGCCATGTCGGCCTTGTTGAGTCCTTGCAGCGCGCCGTAGTGGCGCTCGTTGAGGCGCCAGTCTTTCACCACCGGCAGCCAGGTGCGGTCCATGCCGTCCAGGCAGTGCCAGCCGGTCCAGATCGCGCGCTTGAGCACCGAGGTGTAGACGGTGTCGAACTCGATGCCCGCGGCCTTGAGCAGGCGGCCCGCCTGCTGCGCCTGCGCCACGCCGGTGGGGGTGAGCTCCACGTCGGTCCAGCCGGTGAATCGGTTCTCGAGGTTCCAGGTCGATTCGCCGTGGCGGATCAGCACGAGTCGGGTCATGGGCGCGGGTCGTGAGTAGGGGATGGGGGGGCGGGGGAGCGTTGGATTCTAGAATTGCGCCCTTCCGCCTCCTCGGCCCGCGCCTGCGGCGCGTGCCCCGCCTCCCGTGAACTTTCTCCTCGAACACTGGTACCTCGTCCTCGCAGCCCTCACATCGGGGGGCCTGCTGCTGTGGCCGTCGCTGTCGCGCGGTGGCGGGCCGGGTCGCGTCTCCACGGCCGAGGCCGTGACCCTGATCAACCGCGAGAAGGCGGTGCTGATCGACGTGTCCGAGCCGGCCGAGTACGCCGCCGCCCACGCGCTGAACGCCAAGAACATCCCCTTCGGCAGCCTGGAGGGCGGCGCCAAGGGCCTGCCGGCCAACAAGGCCCTGCCGGTGCTGGTGATGTGCCCGACCGGCGCGCGCGCCGGCCGCGCGGTGGCCAAGCTCAAGAAGCTGGGCTACGAGAAGGCCAGCGTCGTCATCGGCGGCCTGGCGGCCTGGCGCGACGCGCAGCTGCCGGTCGAGAAATCGGCTGCCTGACCGAGGGGCCATCGGCCCGGTGGGCCGCAGGATCGTGACGCTTGGATGACACTGCGGGCACGAGCTTTGCAGTCGCGTCTGTCCACCATGCCCACCGTCAAGATGTACACCACCCAGGTCTGCCCGTTCTGCGTGCGGGCCAAGATGCTGCTCAAGCAGCGTGGGGTGGACCGGATCGAGGAAGTCCGCGTCGACCTCGACCCGGCGCAGCGCGCCACCATGATGGAAATCACGGGCCGGCGCACCGTGCCGCAGATCTTCATCGGCGAGACCCACGTCGGCGGCTGCGACGAGCTGATCGCGCTGGACCAGCGCGGCGCACTGGCCCCGCTGCTGCAAGGGTCGGGCGCCTGACGCAGGCTGTCAGCGCCGGCCGGCCCTCCAGGGCCGCTGCGACATAATCCGACGGCTCCACACGCGGCCCACCCCACCCGGGGCGGGCCCTTTGTTTTGCCCGTCGTCGGCCCTGCCGCGCGGGCCCTGTCGCAGACGGACTCCATCATGGCCGAGCAAGACCTCACCCCCGTTTTCCAGATCCAGCGCGTGTACCTCAAGGACATGTCGCTCGAGCAGCCCAACTCGCCGCAGATCCTGCTCGAGCAGGGCCAGCCGCAGGTCGACATCAACCTCGGCGTCGGCGCCGAGGGCGTGGCCGAAGGCGTCTTCGAGGTCTCGGTCACCGCGACCGTCACCACCAAGGTCGGCGACAAGACGCTGTTCCTGGTCGAGGCCAAGCAGTCGGGCATCTTCGAGATCCGCAACCTGCCCGATGACCAGCTGCAGCCGGTGATCGGCATCGCCTGCCCGGGCATCGTCTACCCCTACCTGCGCGCCAGCGTGGCCGACATCATCACGCGCGCCGGCTTCCCGCCGGTGCACCTGACCGAGGTCAACTTCCAGGCCATGTACGAGGCGCAGCAACAGCAGCAGGGCGCGGTCGCCAACGGCAACGGCAACGGCAACGGCGGTTCGCCGATCATCACCACCGCCTGATCGCCCGCGGCGGGACGCAGCGGCGATGCGCATCTCGGTCCTCGGCGCCGGCGCCTGGGGCACGGCCCTCGCCGCCGCGGTGGCGACGCGCCACGAGACGCTGCTGTGGGCGCGCGACGCCGCACAGGCCAGCCGGATCGCGCAGAGCGGACTGAACGAGCGCTACCTGCCGGGCGTCGCCCTGCCGGCGACCCTGCGTGTCGGCGCCGACCTGGATGCGGCGCTGGCCCATGCGGACGGCGGCCTGGTCGTCATCGCCGCGCCGATGTCGGGCCTGCGCGAGATGCTGACGCGCTGCGCGCAGGTCGATGCCGGCCTGTGGTGGCTGTGCAAGGGCTTCGAGGCCGGCAGCGGCGCGCTGGGCCACGAGGTCGCGCGCGAGGTCGCACCGGCCGAGCGGGTGGGTGTGCTGTCGGGCCCCAGCTTCGCGCTCGAGGTCGCGCGTGGCCGGCCGACCGCGCTGGTCGCCGCCAGTGCCGACGAGGCGCTGCGCGAGCAGGCCGTCGAGGCCTTCCACGGCGACGCGCTGCGCGTCTACACCTCCGACGACCCGGTGGGCGTGGAGGTCGGCGGCGCGGTCAAGAACGTGATCGCCATCGCCACCGGCATCTGCGACGGCATGGACCTGGGCCTGAACGCGCGCGCCGCGCTCATCACCCGCGGTCTGGCCGAGATGACGCGCCTGGGCCTGGCACTCGGCGCCCGCGCCGAGACCTTCATGGGCCTGTCGGGCCTGGGTGACCTGGTGCTCACCGCCACCGGCGACCTGTCGCGCAACCGC
>NZ_CADEFR010000066.1 GCF_902826655.1 uncultured Methylibium sp.
ACATGACCGACCCGAACTGGGAGCCGGTGATGAAGCGCGCCAGCGCCATCGTCACGAACCGCGGTGGCCGCACCTGCCACGCGGCCATCATCGCGCGAGAGCTCGGCATCCCGGCGGTGGTCGGCTGCGGCGATGCGACCGAGACGCTGAAGGACGGCGCCCTGGTCACGGTGGCGTGCAGCGAAGGCGACACCGGCTACATCTACGACGGCCTGCTCGAGACCGAGGTGCAGGACGTCGAGCGCGGCGAGCTGCCGTACTGCCCGATCAAGATCATGATGAACGTCGGCAACCCGCAGCTGGCCTTCGACTTCGCGCAGATGCCGAACTCCGGCGTCGGCCTGGCGCGGCTCGAGTTCATCATCAACAACAACATCGGCGTGCACCCGAAGGCGATCCTCGACTACCCGAACGTCGACGCGGACCTGAAGAAGGCCGTCGAGTCGGTGGCGCGCGGCCACGCCTCGCCGCGCGCCTTCTATGTCGACAAGCTGGTCGAGGGCGTCGCCACCATCGCGGCGGCGTTCTGGCCCAAGCCGGTGATCGTGCGGCTGTCGGACTTCAAGAGCAACGAGTACAAGAAGCTCATCGGCGGCTCGCGCTACGAGCCCGAGGAAGAGAACCCGATGCTGGGCTTCCGCGGCGCCTCGCGCTACATCAGCGCCGATTTCGGGGAGGCCTTCGCGATGGAGTGCGAGGCCCTCAAGCGCGTGCGCAAGGACATGGGCCTGAGCAACGTCGAGATCATGGTGCCCTTCGTGCGTACGCTGAAGCAGGCCGAGCGTGTGGTCGGGATGCTGGCCGACCAGGGGCTCAAGCGCGGCCAGGACGACCTGCGCGTCATCATGATGTGCGAGGTGCCCAGCAACGCGATCCTGGCGGACCAGTTCCTCGAGCACTTCGACGGCATGTCGATCGGCTCCAACGACCTGACGCAGCTGACGCTGGGCCTGGACCGTGACTCGGGGCTGGAGTTGCTGGCGGCCGACTTCGACGAGCGCGACCCGGCCGTCAAGGCGATGATCTCGCGCGCCATCGCCGCTTGCCGCGCGCACGGCAAGTACATCGGCATCTGCGGGCAGGGCCCCAGCGATCACCCGGACTTTGCCGACTGGCTGGCCGCCGAGGGCATCGTCTCGATCTCGCTGAACCCGGACAGCGTCGTGGAGACCTGGACGCGACTGGCGCAGCGCTGATCCCCGACGATCGGCGTGCCGACGGCCCCTCGCGGGGCCGTTTTGCTTGAGGCCCGCGGGCAAACCCTAGGAGGGCAAAGCCGGAGGCTGACGCGCCCGTCAGTTTTAAGTAAGGCCACCTTCAACAATGACACTACCTGTTACGACGCCCCCATGCTGCTTCTGGTGACCTCCATCAAGCTCGTCGCTGAAATCGCCCTCTGCGCGCTCGCCGGCCGCTTTCTGCTCGGCCTGCTCGCAGGAGCCAAGCGCGAGCAGAACCTCTTCTATCAGCTGCTCGGCATGATGACCGCCCCGTTCACCAGGACCTTCCGGCTCATCACGCCGAAGTTCGTGATCGATCGCCACATCCCGCTGCTGACCTTCGTGGCGCTGGGATGGCTGTGGGTGTTCATGCTGATCGAGAAGGTCAGCCTGTGCCGCACGATGCCCGGCCAGGGGCTGTGCCAATGAGCGCCGCGATGGTGAACGCCGCCCGCCCGTCGCGGTTCCAGCTGCTCCTGCTGAAGTGGCGGATCCAGGCCTGCCTGACGTTCGGTCTCAAGGCGCGCGCGCTCGAGACGATCGAGGAAGTGCTGGCGCTCGACCCCGACAACGCCCATGCCCTGGCCAGCCGCGCGCACCTGCGGGCGACGGACGGCGACCGCGGCGCGGCGATCGCCGACCATCGTCGCCTGCTGGCGGCTCGGGCCGACGACGCTCATGCCTGGTTCAATCTCGGGTTCCTGCTCGAGCAGGACGGGCAGCTGGCCGAGGCCGAGGCGACCTTCCGCCGCGCGATCGAGCTCGAGCCCAAGCTGGACCGGGCGTGGTACGGGCTCGGGCTGGCGCTGATCCGCCAGCATCGCTACGACGACGCCGTCATCGCGCTGAAGCGCAACACCGAATTGCAGCCCATGAGCCCGCACGGCTGGTACCAGCTGGCGCGGGTTCATGTCGATCGCCAGCAGCCCGACGAGGCGGTGAAGGTCATTCGCCATCTCAAGGGCTTCGAGCCCAAGGTCGCCGCTCAGCTCGAGCGCGAGACCGGCTTGATGGCGGGTCCCGCCAGCGAGCGCTGACGGCGATGAGCAGGCACCCCTTGCTGCAGGACCGGCGCCCGAGAGCGCCGGCGGGTGTCACGGGAGATATCAGCGGTGGCTCCCCGATGGAGTCGGGACAACATGTGTTGGAGGTGTGGCGATGCAATTGACCGAAAGTCAAAAAGGCTACTGGGCCAAGAACCTCAGGATCACCTCGATCCTGCTGGCGATCTGGTTCGTGGTCACGTTCGTGATGGCGTATTTCGCCCGCGACCTGAACTTCGTGTTCTTCGGTTGGCCCTTCAGCTTCTACATGGCTGCCCAGGGTTCGCTGATCATCTATGTGCTGATCATCTGGTTCTACGCGCGGACCATGAACCGCCTGGACCGGGAACACGGCGTTGCCGAGGAGGAATGACATGGCTGGCATGAGCAACTCGCCGGGTGGTCAGGTGACCACCAGCGGCAACGCTGCGTTCAAGTCGCAGCTCAACAAGGTCTACACCTGGTACACGGGCGGCTTCGTCGCTTTCGTTCTGGTGCTGGCTGTCCTCGAACAGATGGGTTTGCCGCGCAGCTGGATCGGCCTGATCTTCTTGCTCGCGACCATCGGCCTATACGCCGGCATCGGCATCATGAGCCGCACGACCGATGCGGCCGAGTACTACGTGGCCGGCCGGCGCGTTCCGGCGATCTACAACGGCATGGCGACCGGCGCCGACTGGATGTCGGCGGCATCGTTCATCGGCATGGCCGGCACGCTGTACCTCAGCGGCTTTGGCGGATTGGCCTTCATCATGGGCTGGACCGGCGGCTATTGCCTGGTGGCGCTGTTCCTCGCGCCCTACCTGCGCAAGTTCGGCCAGTTCACGATCCCCGACTTCCTGGGCGAGCGCTACGGCGGCAACGCGGCGCGCTTCATCGGCATCTTCGCCGCGATCCTGTGCTCCTTCACCTACGTGGTGGCGCAGATCTACGGCGTGGGCATCATCACCGCCCGCCTGACCGGTCTGGCCTTCGAGATCGGCGTGTTCGTCGGCCTCGGCGGCATCCTGGTCTGCTCGTTCCTCGGCGGCATGCGCGCCGTGACCTGGACGCAGGTGGCGCAGTACATCATCCTGATCATTGCCTACATGATCCCGGTGGTGTGGCTGGGCATGAAGCAGAGCAACGTGCCGGTGCCACAAGTCGCCTACGGCTACAAGCTGCAGCAGGTCACCGAGCTGGAGAAGAAGCTCAAGGCCGACCCGAAGGAGCTGGAGGTCATTGCCGAGTTCAAGAAGCGCGCTGACACGGCCGCCGAGAAGCTGAAGGACGTGCCGGCCGCGATGGCCGCCGACAAAGCAGCGGCCAACGAGAAGCTGGCCAGCCTGAAGTCGAGCAATGCGCCGCTGGCGGACGTGCAGGCAGCCGAGAAGGCGCTCGCGGCCCTGCCGGCCACCGAGGCGGACGCCAAGAAGGCCTACACGGCAGCCAAGACGGCCAACGAAGCGCGCGCGAAGCCGCTGGCTGGCATGCCTGTGCACGCCCAGCAGTTTGCCGGCGATCCGAACGGCGACGAGAAGGCGAAGGAAGCCTTTGACACCTCGCGTCGCAACTTCCTCGCGCTGGTCTTCTGCCTGATGGTCGGTACGGCCTCGTTGCCGCACATCCTGATGCGGTACTACACGACGCCGTCGGTGAGGGAGGCGCGCGAGTCGGTGACCTGGTCGCTGTTCTTCATCTTCCTGCTGTACTTCACGGCGCCGGCTCTCGCGGTACTGGTCAAGTTCGAGGTCTTCAGCAACGTCGTCGGAACACCGTTCGACCAGTTGCCGGCTTGGGTAGCGAACTGGGTGCGAGTCGACCCGGCGTTGCTGTCGGTGACGGACGTCAACAAGGACGGCATCCTGCAACTGGGCGAGATGAAGATCGGTGGCGACATCATCGTGCTGGCGACGCCGGAAATCGGCGGCCTCCCCTACGTGGTGTCGGGCATGGTGGCGGCCGGCGGTCTGGCGGCAGCGTTGTCCACGGCCGACGGCCTGCTGCTGACGATCGCCAATGCGCTGTCGCACGACCTGTACTACAAGATGATCGACCCGAACGCCTCGACCTCGCGGCGCGTGACGATCTCGAAGATCCTGCTGCTGGTCGTCGCCCTGGCGGCGGCCTACGTGGCCTCGCAGAAGCCGGCGGACATCCTGTTCCTGGTCTCGGCGGCGTTCTCGTTCGCGGCGGCGGCGTTCTTCCCGGCCCTGGTGCTCGGCATCTTCTGGAAGCGTGCTTCCAGCGCCGGTGCCGTGCTGGGCATGATCGCGGGCCTGGGCACGACGATGTACTACATGATCCACAACCAGCCTTGGATGCGTGGCGTGTTCGGCATCACCGAGCCGGTCAGCCTGTGGTTCGGCATCCAGCCGATCTCGGCGGCCACCTTCGGCGTGCCGGTCGGCTTCGCGGTGATCATCCTCGTCAGCCTGTTCACCCCGGCACCCAACAAGAAGGTGCAGGAGCTGATCGAGCATGTCCGCTACCCGAACCTGAAGGGCGACATGGTCAAGAGCCTGGCCAGCTGATGCAGTGCCGGCTTCGGCCGGCCTGCCAGATTGGCGCACGGCCCCCGGCAACGGGGGCCGTTTTCATTGTTGCGGCTATAATTTCGGGCTTACCTTGCCGCACCCCACCTCGACGCTCGGGGGCGGCTTCCCTGCCAGACGGCCGTGCACGCACGGCGGCGAGGCGGAAACCCACAAGGAGTACTGATGCGTCACTATGAAATCGTCCTGCTGATCCATCCGGATCAAAGCGAGCAGGTTCCGGCCATGCTGGAACGCTACAAGGGCCTGGTCACCGCTGCCGGCGGCAAGGTCCACCGTGTCGAGGATTGGGGTCGGCGCCAGCTGGCCTACATGATCAACAAGCTCGCGAAGGCCCACTACCTCTGCCTCAACATCGAGTGCAGCAAGGAAACGCTGACCGAGCTGGAAACCGGCTTCCGCTTCAACGACGCGGTGCTGCGGCACCTGACCGTCGCGAAGACCAAGGCCGAGACCACCCCCTCGATCATGATGAAGGCCGTCGAGCGCGAGGAATCGCGCAAGGCGCCGCAGCCGCAGGAGGCCGCCGCCTGATTTCGGCGAGGCCCCGCGTGTCACGGACGCCGGCATGAACCGCGTGGTTCTGCAGGCCCAGGTGGCACAGCGGGGAGCGACACGCTACACGCCCGCCGGCTTGCCGGCCCTGGACTTGAGCCTCAGGCACGAGTCTCAGGTCACGGAAGCCGGGCACCCGCGGAAGGTCTCCCTGGAGATCCGGGCCGTGGGGATCGGGGTGGTGGCCGAGCAGCTGGCGACGCTGGCGGTGGGTGACACCGCGACCTTCGCAGGCTTTCTCGGGGCCGCCCGCAACGGCAAGGGCGTGCTGCTGCACCTCACCGAATTCGACATGACGGCGCCGACCCGCCCGCTCTGACCCCGTTTCAAGCATCACAGGAGTTCACCATGCCCCCGCCCCGTGGAAAAGGCCGTTTCGGCAAGGACAAGCGCCCGAAGCGCAATGCCCAATCGCTGCTGTTCCGTCGCAAGCGCTTCTGCCGCTTCACCGTCGCCGGTGTCGAACAGATCGACTACAAGGACGTCGACACGCTGCGCGACTTCATCTCCGAGAACGGCAAGATCACGCCGGCCCGCCTGACCGGGACCCGCGCGTTCTTCCAGCGCCAGCTGACGACCTGCATCAAGCGCGCGCGCTTCCTGGCCCTGCTGCCGTACAGCGACCAGCACAAGGTCTGAGGAGGCCGCGATCATGCAAATCATCCTGCTCGAGAAAGTCGCCAACCTCGGCAACCTCGGTGAGGTCGTCAAGGTCAAGGACGGCTATGCCCGCAACTTCCTGATCCCGTCGGGTGCGGCTCGCCGCGCGACCGAGGCAGCCGTCAAGGAGTTCGAGACGCGCCGTGCCGACCTGGAGAAGGCCGCTGCAGCCAAGCTGTCGACGGCGCAGGCCGAAGGCGAGAAGCTGGCCGGCAAGTCGATCAGCGTCACGCAGAAGGCCGGCGTCGACGGCCGCCTGTTCGGCTCGGTCACCAACCACGATATCGCCGACGCGCTCGGCAAGGTCGGCTTCGCGGTCAGCAAGGCCCAGGTCCGCATGCCGACCGGCCCGCTGAAGACCGTCGGCGAGCACGCCGTGACGGTGGCGCTGCACACCGACGTGGTGGTCGACGTGAACGTGACGGTGGTCGGCGACACCGACTGATCGCACTCGTGATCGGCATGCAGGAAGGCCGGCGCAAGCCGGCCTTCCTGCTTTGTGCCGATGCTCGACTTGTCCTCGGGCACCCCCAGGACGCCCACCGCATTTCCACAGGCTTGCCCACAGGCCGGGCCGGCCGTGCCCGCTAAGATCGAACGATGTCCGCGACCCTCTACGGCAGCGATGCCGCCGCGCGCCCCGATCCTCGCGCCGACGACGAAGTCGCGCGGCTGCGCATCCCTCCTCACTCGATCGAGGCTGAGCAGAGCGTGCTCGGCGGCCTGCTGATCGACAACGGTGCCTGGGACCGCGCCGGCGACCTGCTGACCGACGGCGACTTCTACCGCTACGAGCACAAGCTGATCTACGCGGCGATCGGCAAGCTGATCAATGCCGCCAAGCCGGCCGACGTGATCACGGTCTACGAAGGACTGCAGTCGCTGGGCAAGGCCGACGAGGTCGGCGGTCTGGCCTACCTGAACGCCCTGGCCCAGAGCGTGCCGAGCGCTGCCAACCTGCGGCGCTACGCCGAGATCGTCCGCGAGCGGGCGGTGCTGCGCAAGCTGGTCGCTGCCAGCGACGAGATCGCCACCAGCGCCTTCAATCCGCAGGGCCGTGCGGTGTCGCAGATCCTCGACGATGCCGAGGGCAAGATCTTCCGCATCGGCGAGGAGGGCTCGCGCAGCCAGCAGGGCTTCCAGCCGATGGACAAGCTGGTGGTGCAGCTGATCGACCGCGTGACCGAGCTCTACGAGAACGGCGCCGAGGAGGTGACCGGCGTGCGCACCGGCTTCTACGACCTCGACCGCATGACGGCGGGCCTGCAGCCGGGCGATCTGATCGTGCTGGCCGCCCGCCCGTCGATGGGCAAGACCGCCTTCGCGCTGAACATCGCCGAGAACGTCGCCGTCAACGAGGGCCTGCCGGCGGTGGTGTTCTCGATGGAAATGGGGGCCTCGCAACTGGCGCTGCGGATGGTGGGCTCGCTCGGTCGCATCGACCAGAGCCATCTGCGCACCGGCAAGCTGGGCGACGACGAGTGGGGCCGCCTGACCGAGGCGGTCGACAAGCTCGGCAAGGCCTCGATCTTCATCGACGAGAGCGCGGCACTGACGCCGACCGAACTGCGTGCCCGCGCACGCCGCCAGGCGCGGCAGTGCGGCCAGCTCGGGTTGATCGTCGTCGACTACCTGCAGTTGATGAGCGGCAGCGACGGCGGCAGCGACGAGAACCGCGCCACCGTGCTGGGCGAGATCTCGCGGGGCCTGAAGTCCCTGGCCAAGGAACTGAAGTGCCCGGTGATCGCGCTGTCGCAGCTCAACCGCAGCGTCGAGACGCGCACCGACAAGCGGCCGATGATGAGCGACCTGCGCGAGTCGGGTGCGATCGAGCAGGACGCCGACGTCATCATGTTCATCTACCGCGACGACTACTACAACAAGGACGCGTCCAAGGAGCCGGGCGTCGCCGAGATCATCATTGCCAAGCAGCGTAACGGCCCGGTGGGCACGGCCAAGCTGACCTTCCTGAAGCCGCTGACCAAGTTCGACAACCTGGCGCCGGGCAGCGTGGGCAGCGACTACTGATCCCGCGGTGCGGGCATCCGCCCGCCGGCTTGACAGCCCAGTCGGTGTACATACACTGTCCATGGACATGACCTGTCGGTCATCCCCACCGGAGTCCCCGCCATGGCAGCCGCCGTCGAACGCATCGTGGTCCAGGCCACGCTCCAGGACAAGCAGGCCATCGCCGCCAAGGCGAAGAAGCTCGACCTGCCGATCTCCGAGCTGATGCGCCGTGGCGCCTTCGCCTACCAGGCCGACGAGGCCGACGCCGAACTGGGCGCACTGGCCGATGCGGCCAAGGGCGCGGCCGACCGTGCCGGTGCCGCGATCGACGATGCGCTGGCCTTCATCGAGGCCAGCAACAAGCGCATCGCATCGATGGAATCCAAGGCCGCCCGGGCGGCCCGCGCCCCGGCACGCAAGGCCGCCTGATGGGCGTGACCGACCGCGTCTGGGGTGCGCTGACCTCGATGATCAAGCTCGAGGACAAGGTCAACCGCCAGTCCGAGGCGATGAAGCTGCAGCAGCAGAAGATCGAGGACCTGACCGGGCGCGTGATCCGGCTCGAGGCTCAGATCGAGTTGCTGACCGGCGCGGCGATGATCAAGCGGTTGAAGGGACCCTGAAGCCGCCCCCGCGCAAGGCTCAGTGGAAGTCCCGCGACGAGGTGCCCAGGCGCCCGAGCCAGGGCGTCACGTCGACCAGCCGGCGCGCGACCAGGTGCATCACGCCTTCGGGCGTTTTCTGCCACTGCCCGGCCACCGCCAGCAGCCGCGAAGCCAGCAAGGCCTGGCGATACCGCTCGCGCACGTGCCGCCAGACGATCACGTTGACCGAGCCGGTCTCGTCTTCCAGGGTCACGAAGATCGTGCCGTTCGCCGTCTCGGGCTGCTGGCGCATCACGACGATGCCGCAGGCCCAGGCGGATGCGCCATCGCGCAGGCGGGCCAGGTCCTCGGCATGGCGCCAGCCCCGGCGCGCGAGCTGCGGGCGCAGCAGTGCGACCGGATGGCGACGCAGCGTGAGACCGGTGGAGGCGTAGTCGAGGCGGATCTCCTGGCCTTCGGGTGCGGGCGGCAGTGCGAGCGGTTCGTCCGGTTGCGGTGCATCGGCCAGCAGGGCGGTGAAGCGCGCCTGGCCGGCCGCGAGCCAGGCCTGCTGCCGACGGTGACCGGCCAGGCCGATCAGGGCATCGGCACGGGCCAGGCACTGCAGCTCCTGCGGATCCAGCGCGGCGCGCAAGGCCAGGTCGTCGAGCCCGGAGAAGGGGGCATGGGTTCGCGCAGCCATCAGCCGCCCGGCGGCGTCCGCATTGAAGCCCTTGACCAGCCGCAGGCCCAGGCGGACGGCCGGTTGTGATGAAGCGGGCTCGGGTTCGAGGGTGCAGTCCCAGTCGCTGTGGCACACGTCGACGGCGCGCACCTCGATGTCGTGACGCTTCGCGTCCTGCACCAGTTGCGAAGGCGAGTAGAAACCCATCGGTTGCGAGTTCAGCAGCGCGGCCAGAAAGACCGCCGGCTCGTGGCACTTGAGCCAGGCGCTCACGTAGGCCAGCAGCGCGAAGCTGTAGGCATGGCTTTCGGGGAACCCGTACTCGCCGAAGCCGGTGATCTGCTTGAAGATGTTCTCGGCGAACGCGGCGTCGTAGCCTTTGCCGACCATGCGACTGACGATGCGCTGGTGAAAATGGTGCACGCCGCCCTTGCGCTTCCAGGCCGCCATCGCGCGGCGCAGTTCGTCGGCTTCTCCTCCGCTGAAGTCGGCCGCGATCATGCAGATCTGGATCACCTGTTCCTGGAAGATCGGGACGCCCAGCGTGCGCTTCAGCGCTTCCCAGAGGGCCGGGTAGGCCGGTGCCGGGAGTTGCCTGCGGCGCTGCAGCTCGCGCTGCTTGAGGTAGGGATGGACCATGCCGCCGCTGATCGGCCCGGGCCGCACGATCGCGACCTCGACCACCAGGTCGTAGAACTCGCGGGGTCGCAGCCGCGGCAGCATGCTCTGCTGGGCGCGGCTCTCGATCTGGAACACGCCGGCAGTGTCGGCGCGGCAGATCATCGCGTAGGTGGCCGGGTCATCCTGCGGCACGTCGGCCAGGCCCCAGTCGCGGCCGCGCAGCTGGCGCAGGAAACCGAAGCCGCGCCGGAGCATCGTCAGCATCCCCAGCGCCAGCACGTCGACCTTCAGCAAGCCCAGCGACTCGAGGTCGTCCTTGTCCCACTGGATCACCTGCCGGTCGGGCATGGCGGCGTTCTCGACCGGCACCATGCGCGAGAGCTCGTCGCGTGCGATCACGAAGCCGCCGACGTGTTGCGACAGGTGGCGCGGAAAGCCGTGCAGCGTCGCGCTGAGCTCGAGCCACTGCCGCGTGAGCGGCGAGCCGGGATCGAAGCCGTTTTCCCGCAGGCGCTGGTCCAGCTTCTCGGCGTCGTCGAACCACTGGTGGCTTCTGGCGAGCCGGGCGATGCGTTGCTCGTCGAAGCCGAGTGCCTTGCCGACGTCGCGCACCGCGCTGCGCA
Organism: uncultured Methylibium sp.; assembly: GCF_902826655.1. Classification (GTDB taxonomy): domain Bacteria; phylum Pseudomonadota; class Gammaproteobacteria; order Burkholderiales; family Burkholderiaceae_C; genus Methylibium. The sequence goes on from NZ_CADEFR010000066.1 coordinate 10,536, forward strand.
CGCGATAGGTGATCAGCGCCGCGGCCAGCGCGGTGCGGTGGCGTCCGTACTTGCCGTAGACGTACTGGATCACGGTCTCGCGCCGCTCGTGCTCGAAGTCGACGTCGATGTCCGGGGCCTCATCGCGCTCTTCGCTGATGAATCGCTCGAACAGCAGCGTGGTGCGGGTCGGGTCGACCGCCGTGATGCCCAGGCAGTAGCACACGGCCGAGTTCGCGGCCGAACCGCGGCCCTGGCACAGGATCCCTTGCGAGCGCGCATGGCGCACGATGTCGTGCACGGTCAGGAAGAAGGCTTCGTAGCGCTTGCGGGTGATCAGCGCGAGCTCGTGCTCGATCTGCGCATGCACCGACGCCGGCACGCCGTCGGGGTAGCGTCGGCGGGCGCCGTCCTCGGTGAGGCTGCGCAGGTGCTCGGCCGCGCCGACGCCCGGCGGCGTGATCTCGGCCGGGTACTCGTACCTCAGTTCCCGCAGGTCGAAGCTGCAGCGCTGCGCCAGCGCCACGCTGCGTGCCATCCATGCCTCGCGGTAGAGCCGCGCCAGCGTGGAGCGTGGGCGCAGGTGCTGTTCGCCGTTGCGCGGCAGCGCCAGACCGCAGTCGGCGAGCGGGCGCTTCAGGCGGATCGCGGCCAGCGTGTCGAGCAGGGCCTTGCGCGAGCGCGCGTGCATCCGCACATCGCCGGCCGCCACGAGCGGCAGGCCGCTGGCGGCCGAGAGCGCGAGCAGCCCTGCGACCCAGGCGTCGTCGTCGGCCCAGCGCAGCAGCTCGACGGCGATCGAGGCGTGCTCGCCGAAGCGTCGCGCGAGCGCGCGGGCCTGGGCCGACAACGCGGCCTCGTCGTCCTCGCGCTGCGGGATCAGCAGCGCCAGGCAGTCGGGCAGGCCGGGCGGATGGCCGGCGCCGGCCAGCAAGGCATCGAGGTCGTCCGTCGCCAGCCGGTAACTGCCCTTGCTGCTGCGTTGCCGGCCACGCGTGATCAGCCCCGACAGCTGGGCATAGCCGTCGCGGTTTTTTGCGATCAGCACCAGCCGCAGGCCGGGCTCGTCGCTCGTGGCTTCCAGCGTGAACTCGGCGCCGATCAGCAGCTTCAGTGGCCGGCCGTCGGCCGGCAGTGCCTTCCAGGCGTCGTGCGCACGCACGACGCCGGCCACCGAGCATTCATCGGTGATCGCGATCGCGTCGTAGCCCAGCTGGGCGGCCCGCTGGACCAGTTCGCTCGGGTGCGAGGCCCCGGTCAGGAAGCTGAAGTTGCTGCGGCAGTGCAGCTCGGCATAGGCCGGCAGGCCGGAGGCATTGACCTGCGGCGGCGGCTCGGGCGGCGGCGCCGGCCTGGGCGCCTTCGGATGGGCGGGCTGGGGCATGGGCGAGGGACCTCATCCGAACCAGCCGTGCAGGAACCAGCCGCCGGGATGACTCGCAGGAGCCGCAGGGCCCGGGCGATGCTCGCGGTAGATCCAGCGCAGGCGATGGTCGCGGCCTTCGGCGACGTGGTAGTCGCGCCGCACCAGTGCGCCGTCATGCCAGCCGGCTTCGATGCGCTCGGCGCGCGAGCACAAGCGCAGCGGGCCGTCGTGCAGCGGCTGCTCCAGGGTCGGGTCGCAGGCCAGCGGCAGCGGGGCCGGCAGCAGCCAGGCCGGGCGGGGCATCGCGGTGACCTCGGCTGGCGGCGGCAGCGCCGCGTGGGTCGGCAGCGCGCGCTGGGCCTGCTCGGGCCGGTGGTCGGCCACCGGCCACCAGCGCTGCACGCGGTCGGCGCCGAGGCGGGCGACCAGCCGGTCGAGCAAGGCCGCGTGCTCGTCGTTGGCCTGGCCGGGCAGCGGCAGCAACTCGCCGGGGCGGCCACCATGCGGCACCGCGGCTTCGAGCACGAGCTCGATCTCATAGACCGGTGCGATCAGCGCGTGGCGCTGCAGGCGCTCGCGCCACAGCAGCGCCAGCTGTTCGGGATCGCGGCTCGGCGTGCCGAGCTGCAGCCACAGCAGGGTGTCGGGTGGTCGGTCGGGGTCGTAGCGGCTGGGCTCGTGGCCCAGCCGCAGCACCAGGGTGGTCGCAGCCAGCCAGCGTCGCTGCAGCCAGCCGATCAGCGCCGGCAGCAGCACCTGCACGGCGGCGACCAGCACCTCGGCACGGTCGGCGCGTTGCATCAGTTCGCGCCGGCAGGCGAAGCGCTCGGGCGGCTCGAACCAGCGACGCGGGTCGGGCGCGTCGCCGTAGGCGCGATCCAGGGCCAGGGCCAGCTCGTGGCCGAGGCGCCGCTGCAACCCGGCGCGCGGCAAGGCGCGCAGCGCGCCGAGATCCTGCACGCCCAGGGCCTCGAGCAGCTCGGCCTGGCGCGGCGCCAGCGGCAGCAGGGCGCGCAAGGCGTCGGTCGGCAGGCGGTCGAGCTGCTGCGTGCAACTGCGCGCCTGGGGCCGGTGACGCCGGATGACGCCGCTGGTGGCCAGCAGCCAGGCGGCGGCGGCGGTCGGGGCGCAGGCGCTGCGCACGTGCAGCTGGCTGTCGCGGGCCAGCTGGCGCGCGCGTCGCAGCAGCGGTCGCAGGCCGCCGAACAGGCGCAGCGAGGCGCGAACCTCGAGCAGCAAGCCGCTGTCGGTCAGGCTGAGGCTGGGCGAGAGCGCCGCCAGCGCCAGCGCCAGCCGCTCGACCAGCGCGGCCTCGCGATCGGTGTCGCGCGGCACCACCTGCAGCTGCGGCACCAGCGCCAGCGCCGTCGCCACGCTCTGCCCGGCCTGCACGCCGAGCGCGCGCGCGGCCCGGTTGGCGCCGAGCAGCCGGTGCGGCTCGGCCACCGCCACCGGCAGCGCGAGCTCAAGCCCGGCTTGCGACCAGGGCAGGGCCTGCAGCGGCAGCTGGGGCAGATGCAGCGCGATCCACAGCATCGCGGGACCTCGTGACGGGAAGGGGATCGCCCGGGCCGCGGCGCAGGGTCGACGCCGGCCAGGGCAGGGACAGGATCAGGGGCACCGCCATCGGTGGCCCGCGGCGCTTGAACACCTCGACCGACAACTGGCGGCCGGCCTGCGGCGCGACGGCCAGGCGCAGCGGAGCCGGGCTGCTCTGCTCGCGGACCGGCGGTGGGCGCAGGGCCATCAGCGGCGTGCAGCCGGCCTGGGCCGCCAGGTGCAGCCGGCGCAGCGTGGCGGCCGGCACCGGGCGCTCGCTCCACCACAGCACGGCCGCGCAGCTGCCGGCGCGCAGCGCCTGCTCGGCCGCCCAGGCGCCGTCGGCCGGGCGGGCCGGCTGGACGCAGACCAATCGCGACAGGCCCAGGCCGAGGGCCTGGAGCGCCGCGACGCAGGGCTGGGCGGGCGGGGCGATCCAGACCAGGTCGCGCGAGCCGGCTTCACGCCGCCCGAGCCCGCGCAGCCAGGGCGCCAGCAGGGCCAGTTCGCCGCTGGCAGCCGGCATCAGCAGTTCGGTCAGGCCGGCGAGCGGCCAGCCGCCGTCGGGCAGCTCGGCGTCGAGGGCCCGCCAGCCGGTGGGTGCGGTCGGCAGACGACTGTGCGCCAGCTGCCCGGCCTGCCACAACGGCAGGCCCAGCCGCGGCGCCAGATCCGCCAGCGCACGGGCAGCCGGCCGCGGGGGCGGGGCGGAGGGCGGGCAGGTGGCAAGGGCTGACATGGAGGTGGCCGAAGGGGATGGATACTGTACATAAATCCATATGTTTTACTTGACGTACCCAATCTTCTCGCTCAGACTCGAAGCCCCAAGCGAGGCCCACCATGAGCGAATCTTTCCTATCTCAGCCCTACTTCCATAGCGAAGCGGCTGCCTACGGCTTCATCGAAGCGCGCCTGTGGGCCAACGGTGTGATCTGTCCGCACTGCGGCGAGATCGGCAAAGCAGGCAAGCTCGGTGGCGCCTCTACCCGCATCGGCACCTGGAAGTGCTACGGCTGCCGCAAGCCGTTCACCGTCAAGGTCGGCACCATCTTCGAGTCGAGCCACATCAAGCTGCACTTGTGGCTGCAAGCGATCTTCCTGATCGCGTCAAGCAAGAAGGGCATCAGCTCGAACCAGCTTCACCGAACCCTGGGCGTGACCCTGAAGTCGGCTTGGTTCATGGCCCACCGCATCCGCGAAGCAATGAAGGACGGCAGCCCTGGCCTGCTCGGCGGTGGCGGCTCCATCGTGGAAGCCGACGAAACCTTCATGACTCCGAAGAAGGGCGAGAAGGTCAAGGCTGCCGGCCACCACCGCGCCAAGGTCGTGTCGCTGGTTCAGCGCGACGGCAAGACCCGATCGTTCCACGTTGCCAACGTGGACGCCGCAAACCTTCGCCCGATCCTGATGGCGAACATCGCCAAGGACTCGCACCTGATGACCGACGGTGCAGGCCACTACCGGCCCATCGGCAAGGAATTCGACCTGCACGAGTCGACCAACCATCAAACCAAGGAGTACGCGAAGCCTTCCAAGGTCGCGGGTGTCTCCGCACACAGCAACACTGTCGAGGCCTACTTCTCGGTGCTCAAGCGCGGCATCACCGGCACCTATCAGCGCGTGAGCGAGCAGCATCTGCAACGCTACGTCGACGAGTTCGACTTCAGGTTCTCCAACCGCAAGTCGCTGGGCGTGGACGACGCGACTCGCGCTGACCGACTGCTGATGGGCGTGGTCGGCAAGCGGCTCACCTACGAAACGACTCGTGGCTGAAACTGGGTGGTGGAAGCGTCGTCCCCACTACTTCCCAAGGCGGAAATGATTTGAACTCGCGCGCAGCGACGATGTCTCAGTCACTCAGCCCCTCGATGGAGATGTTCATGGAGTCGTCACCCCGCGACGGATCAAGTGATGCCTCAACGGGCGGCAAACGAATCGCCTCGGTGTACCGCTGCAAGATGCGATTCGACACCTTGGAGCCGACCGACTATTTGGATATCCGCTACTGCCATAGATGCCAGCAGCGCGTCTTCCAAGTGGCTGGCGCCGATGGCTTCGTTCAGGCCGTAGCCGCAAAGGGCTGCGTCTGGGGCCCGGTTGAGGCTGGCAAAGCTGCGGAAGAGAACCCGGCGCGCTTTTGGCTCTCTCAACCCTTGGTTGAGCGCCGAGCATCAGATGCAGTCCTTCGCTGGCATGAACTGGATCAGGAACCATGAAGACACCCAAGACCACGCCCGACGACGCCGAGCAATCCAAGCGCTTCGAGGAAACAGCGCTCAAGCACGGCGTGGATGATGGTGGCGCGGCGTTCAAGCGAGTCCTTGGTGTCGCGGTGCCGCCTAAGCGAGCGGCTGCCCCTGCTCGTCCATCCGCGCGGCCAGCTTCTTCACGAAAGCGGTGACGTTGGCAAGGATCAGCTCGGCCTCGGGCTGGTCGTAGTGAGTCTCGACATGCATGGTGGTGTTGCGCCATGCGTCCTTCACGGCGATGAGGGTCGCGTGAGCCGATGTGAAGAAGTCCTCGTCTGCCCACCCGCCCTTGCTGCGACGCTGGATCTCGTCGCGGATAGCGTTGCAGAGCCGCCCCCAGTTTCGATTCGCATCCGGCACCTGCGCGAGGCCAAGGCAAAGGTGGATGGCATTGAGGCCAACCTCCACGGCGCGCATCGCGTGGAACACCGAAGCGGTGTACTCGCCAACGGCTAGGCAGTTCCCGGCGCGCGATAGCTCCCGACCGGCGCTCGGCATCGTTGGGACGCTTTCTTGGCGGCCGAAGTGTTTGGCGCGGTCGCTGGGGACGAACAGGAAGAGCTGAGCCGCCATCTCGTCCATCGCCACATCCACGAGCTTGTCGTACTCGCCCGAGCTGCGCGGCGGGCGTTCTGTTGCACGGTCAAAGCCAGCCTTGGCGATCTTCAAGCCGAGACCATCGCAGAGCTTCGACAAGTCGGCCAAGTGATTCTTCAACTGCCGCCGCTCATCAGAGGTCAGAGGACGGCCTGGGTCGTCTTCTTCGTGCTCGGCCATGTACAGGCGACCGCCGAACTCATGGATGAGTTGGCCCAAGTGGACGTAGTGATGCGCGTAGACCTTCAACATGTCCAGCAAGCTCATGAGGCTCGAACAAGTTCTCATAGTAGGACAGTTGGGTACGTCAAGTAAAACATATGGACATAAATACAGTATCCGTGTCAGCCCGGATCACCTCCCCGGGTTCCTACGGAATGGCGCCCGTGGCCTCGCCGGGCGCAAGCTCGTGCATCCCAGATCCTTCGAGGAGACGTCGATGAGCACCCCCGATACCTGCTGCGGCCTCGTGCCCTACTTCAAGGTCCACGCCGGCAAGATGGCCGAGTTCAAGGCCCTCGGTCCGCGCTTCATCGAGGCGACGAAGAAGGAGCCGAAGTGCCTGTACTACGGCTTCAGCTACGACGGCGATGCGGCGCACTGCCGCGAGGGCTACGAGGACGCGGCCGGCGTGCTGGCCCACCTCGACAACGTCGGCGCGATCCTCGGCGAGGCGCTGAAGATCGCCGACATCGCACGGCTCGAGATCCACGGCCCGGCTGCCGAGATCGACAAGCTGCGCGAGCCGCTGAAGGGCTTGAATCCGCAGTTCTTCGTGCTCGAGCCGGGCGCCTTCCGGCGCTGAGCGCGAGCGGGCGTCAGAGCACTTCGGAGGCGTAGTCGGCCAGCCGCGAACGCTCGCCGCGCGCCAGCATCACGTGGCCGCTGTGCGGCCAGCCCTTGAAGCGGTCGACCGCGAAGGTCAGGCCCGAGCTGCCCTCGGTCAGGTAGGGGGTGTCGATCTGCGCCAGGTTGCCCAGGCAGACGATCTTGGTGCCCGGGCCGGCGCGCGTGATCAGCGTCTTCATCTGCTTGGGCGTGAGGTTCTGCGCTTCGTCGATCAGCACGAACTTGTTCAGGAAGGTGCGGCCGCGCATGAAGTTCAGGCTCTTGATCTTGATCTTGCTGCGCACCAG
>NZ_CADEFR010000067.1 GCF_902826655.1 uncultured Methylibium sp.
CCCAAGGCCAAGGAACTGCGCCGCGTCGTCGAGCCGCTGATCACGCTGGCCAAGGAGCCGACGCTGGCGAACCGCCGGCTGGCCTTCAACCGCACGCGCGACCGCGACGTGGTGACCAAGCTGTTCGGCGAGCTCGGTCCGCGCTACAAGGCGCGTCCGGGCGGCTACACGCGCATCCTGAAGATGGGATTCCGCGTCGGTGACAACGCGCCGATGGCTTTCGTCGAGCTGGTGGATCGCCCCGAGCCCGAGGCCGCGGAGGCGACGGCCGAGAGCGCCGCGTGACAGGATTCGCGTCCTGCTCCGACTGACAAAGGCCAGCGCAAGCTGGCCTTTGCGCTTCCGAGCACACTCTCGCTTGTCCGATCCCGATCGCTTGCCCATGCGCCTGTTCCTTGTCCTGCTGCACATCCTGGTCTGGCTGGCCGTGCCCCGCCTGGCACCGGCCGCCGAGGACTTCCTGCCGCCCGAGCAGGCCTTTCGCTTCGAGGCCCGTGCGCTCGATGAGCGCACGGTGGAGGTCGCCTTTCGCATCACCGATGGCTACTACCTCTACCGCGAGCAGTTCAAGTTCGCGGCAGAAGGGGCTGGCGCGAGGCTGGACACGGTCGAGGTTCCGCGCGGCAAGATCAAGTTCGACGAGACCTTCCAGAAGGACGTCGAGACCCACCGCGATCGCATCGTCATCCGTGTGCCGGTGACGGCGGCACCGGCCGCGTTCCGGCTCGTCGTGACGAGCCAGGGGTGCGCCGACCAGGGTCTGTGCTACCCGCCGATGCAGAGCGCGGCCGAGGTGCGTCTGGCGGCTTTCGGCGGCGACGGCAGCGTGCGGCTGTCGACTGCGGCGTCCGCCATCGGCGGTGCGTCGCTGGCGGCGACGGCGGGCGACGGGTCGGCCAGTGGCGACGCCGGCATCGACGACGCGCTGCGCAGCGGTCGCTTCTGGGTGGTCATCGGTGTCTTCTTCGTCGCGGGCCTGCTGCTGTCGTTCACGCCGTGCGTGCTGCCCATGCTGCCGATCCTGTCGTCGATCATCGTTGGCCAGGGCGGTGACGGTACCCGCGCGCGCGGGCTGATGCTGGCCGCCGTCTACTCGCTCGGGATGGCCCTGCTGTACACGGCCCTCGGCGTGGCCGCCGGACTGGCCGGCGAAGGCCTCGCCGCCACCCTGCAGAACCCCTGGGTGCTCGGTGCGTTCGCGCTGTTGCTGACGCTGCTCGCGTTGTCGATGTTCGGCGCCTACGAACTGCAGTTGCCGGCGGGCCTGCGCGACCGGCTCAGCGCCGCGTCTGGCCGCCTGCCGGGCGGTCGCTTCGCCGGTGTCTTTGCAATGGGCGGCTTGTCGGCGCTGATCGTCAGCCCTTGCGTTGCCGCGCCGCTGGCCGGTGCGCTGATCTATATCAGCCAGACGCGCGATGTCGTGCTGGGTGGCAGCGCCCTGTTCTCGCTGGCGGCGGGGATGAGCGTGCCGCTGCTGCTGCTGGGGGCGTCGGCCGGCGCACTGCTGCCGCGGGCTGGTGCCTGGATGGAGACGGTCAAGCGCTTCTTCGGCCTGCTGCTGCTGGGCGTGGCGTGGTGGATCCTCGCACCCGTGCTGCCGGCACCGCTGGTCGTGGCCGGCTGGGGGGCGCTGCTGCTGGGGGCCGCGACTTTCCTGCACGCCTTCGACCGCCTGCCGGACGGCGCCGGCTCGGCCCCGCGGCTCGGCAAGGCGCTCGGCCTGGTGCTGGCGCTGGCGGGTGCCACGCAGATCGTCGGTGCGGCCGCTGGAGCGCGCGATGCGCTGCAGCCGCTGCAACCTTTTGCCGCGCGATCACCGGCCTCTTCCGGCTCGGTCGTGTCGACCGGCCCTGCCGGGAGCGAAGCGTCGGCGGCCGAGACGGTCGATGGCGTCGCCTTCCGCCGCGTCGCCACCGTCGACGAGCTCGACGCCGCGCTGCGTGGCGCCGGACGGCCGGTGATGCTGGACTTCTATGCCGACTGGTGCGTCAGCTGCAAGGAGATGGAGCGCTTCACGTTCACCGACCCCGGCGTGCGCGCGCGGCTGGGCAAGGCGGTGCTGCTGCAGGCCGACGTGACGCGCAACACCGATGCCGATCGCGCATTGCTCAAACGCTTCAAGCTCTTCGGTCCGCCGGGCATCGTGTTCTTCGACGCCCAGGGGCAGGAGCTCCCCGGCGTGCGCGTCGTCGGCTTCCAGAACGCCGAGCGATTCGGGCGCAGCCTCGACGCGGCGGGCCTCTGAGACTCGCTCGAGTCGCCGCGTGGTGCTATACTTTCGGACTCAGTCGCGGGGTGGAGCAGTCTGGTAGCTCGTTGGGCTCATAACCCAAAGGTCGCAGGTTCAAATCCTGTCCCCGCAACCACTTTCGAAAGCAAGACGCCCGCCTCCAGCGGGCGTCTTGCTTTGTGCGGCCGCTTCAATCCGCCGTGACCTTCGCGTCGCGGATCACCTGGCCCCACTTGGCGGTTTCTGCCGCAATGAAGCTCTCGAACTCCTCGGGCGTGCTGCCGACCGGGACCGTGCCCATGCCTTCGAGCCGCGCCTTCACGTCGTCGAGCTTCACGATGCGCGCCACTTCATCGGCGACTCGTTTGACGATGTCCTTCGGCGTGCCGGCTGGCGCCAGGAGCCCCGCCCAGGTGCTGCCGGTGAAGCCGGCCAGGCCTTGCTCGATGAAGGTCGGCACGTCGGGCAGCGCCGGCAGGCGCTTGTCGCTGGCGACGCCGATCAGCCGCACCTTGCCGGACTTGCCCGGGTTGATCAGGCCCTGCGCCGCGTCGAGGAAGAGCTGGATCTGCCCCCCCATCAGATCGGTCAGCGCTGCCGCCGCGCCGCGGTACGGGATGTGGACCATGTAGGTCCTGGTCAGTGCCTTCAGGTACTCGGTCGTCAGGTGTGCGGCCGAGCCGTTGCCGCTGGAGCCGAAGCTGACCTTGCCCGGATTGCGGCGCGCGTAGTCGACCAGCTCGGCCGCCGTCTTGAACGGCGCGTCGTTGCTCACCGCCGCCACCAGCGGCGACAGGCCGATCAGCGACACCGCCGCCAGGTCCTTGCGCGGGTCGTAGGGCAGCTTGGCATAGAGCGTCGTGTTGGCCGCGTAGGCGGCGATCACCACGCCCATCGTGTAGCCGTCCGGCGGTGACTTGGCGAGCGCGTCGACGCCGATGATGCTGTTCGCGCCCGGCTTGTTGTCGACCGTGACCGGCTGGCCCAGGCGGTCCTGCAGCTTCTGCGCGACCAGGCGCGCCGTGACGTCGGTGAAGCCACCCGGCGGATAAGGCACGACGATGCGGATCGGCTTGCCTGGCCAGGCTTGTGCGCGCACCGCCGGCGCCCCCAGCGCGGCGACGGCGAGCAGACTCGTGCTGAAACGGCGGCGCGTGATCCGGTGCTGCGGCATGAGGCTCTCCTCGGACAGGCAATGGCCCGATCCTCGGGGCCGCGTCGCCGCGGCGCATCGTGGCGATCCCGCAGTCGGCGTCGCATCGGCGACACCGACGAAGCTTCATCGCCGCGTGGCGTGCAGCTCGCGCAACTCGCGCTTGAGCACCTTGCCGATCGGGCTGCGCGGCAGCTCGCCGATGAAGTGCAAGGCGGCGAGGCGCTGGGTCTTGCCGACCTGGGCATTGATCCAGGCCAGCAGGTCCTGCGAGTCGATCGTGCCGCGGTCGCGTCGTACGACGAAGGCCACCGGCGTCTCGCCCCACTGCTCGGACGGCACGCCGACCACCGCGGCGTCGGCAACCTCCTCGTGCCGCCGCAGCACGGCCTCGAGGTCGCTGGGGTAGATGTTGAAGCCGCCCGAGATGATCATGTCCTTCTTGCGGTCGAACAGGGTGAGGAAACCTTCGTCGTCGAAGCGGCCGATGTCCCCGGTGCGGATGAAGCGCTTGCCCCGCGGGTCGAACCACTCCGCCTCGCGCGTCTTCGCGGGCTGGCGGTGATAGCCGCTCATCATTCCGGCCGAGTGGCCGACCACTTCGCCCGCCTCGCCGGGCGGCACCTCGAGCCCGGCGTCGTCGATCAAGCGGATGTCGTGCCCCTCGGCCGGCTGGCCCACGGTGTGCAGCTTGTCCGGGCGCAGGTGGGCTTCGAGGATGCAGGTGCCGCCGCCTTCGGTCATGCCGTAGAACTCGACCAGGCCGCCGGGCCAGCGCTCCAGCACGTCGGCCTTGAGTGCCGCCGAGAAGGGTGCGCTGGTGCAGAACTTCATTTGAAAGCGCCGCAGGTCGTGCGCGTCGAAGTCGGGCCTGGCCATCAGGCGTTGGTACTGCACCGGTACCAGCATCGTGTGCGTGATCCGCTCGTGCTGGGCCAGCCGCAGGTAGGCGGCGGCATCGAACTTCGGCATCAACACCACCGTGCCGCCGAAGGCCAGCGTCGGGAAGAACACCACGAGCGTCGTGTTCGAGTACAGCGGCGTCGCCAGCAGCGTCACGGTGTCTGCGCCGTAGCCGTACTTCGCGCCGCGCTGCACGTGCGCCCAGCGCATGCCGTGCGGCTGGACGATGCCCTTGGGCTCGCCGGTCGTGCCCGAGGAGTAGATGATGTTGAAGGCCCAGTCGCGCTGCACGCGCACCGCGGCCGGGCGTGTGCCGGCCGGCATCAACCAGTCCTGCAGCGAGGGCGATCCGGGCGCAGCGTCCAGCGCAACGCAAGGGCAACCCGTCGCCGCAGCGACGGCCTCCACCGCGGCAGCGTCGATGAACAATCGCTTCGCATCCGCATCGGCCAGCATGCGCTGGAGGCTCGCGACGGTCGAGCCCGGCGCGAGCGGAGCCACCACGACGCCGGCGCGCAGCGCGCCCAGGAAGACCGCCGCGTACTCGAGCGAGGCGGCCGCGCAGATCGCGACCGTGTCGCCAGGCCGCAGGCCGTCACGCTGCAGGCTGGCCGCCACGCGGTCCATCATGGCGTCGAGCTGACCGTAGTCGACCGAGCGCGTCCCCTCCACCAGTGCACGGCGCGCCGGTGCGCGGCGCGCGTGCTCGCCGATCAACCCGGCGACGGTGCCGAAGTCTCGTTGCAGCAGATCTTGCATCGCCTTGTTCTCCTTCAGGGTCGCCCGGTCCGCTCGCTCTCGTGCCAATGGCCGATGGCCCAGCGCGACAGCGCCGAGAAGGCCACGAAGATCGCGACGCCCAGCAGCGATACCAGCAGCAGCGCCGCGAACATCAACGGGATCTCGGTGCGAAAGCTCGCCTCCAGGATGCGCGAGGCGAGGCCGGTTTCGCGCCCGGCGGTGCCGGCGGTGAACTCGGCCACCACGGCGCCGATCAGGCTCAGGCCGCCGGCGATCTTCAGGCCCGACAGGAAGTAGGGCAAGGCGCTCGGCGCCAACAGCCAGCGCAGGCGCTGCCAGCGGGTGGCCCGGTACAGCGTGAACAGGTCGCGCAGGTTGGCGTCGGCGCTGCGCAGGCCGGTCACGGTGTTGGCCAGCACCGGGAAGAAGGCGACGATCCAGGCGCACAGCAGCAGCGCGGCGGTGGTGTTCTCGACGTAGATCAGGATCAGCGGCGCGATCGCGATCAGCGGCGTCACCTGCAGCACCACCGCGACCGGGAACAGCGCCAGCTCGACCCAGCGCGAGAACGCGAACGCCATCGCCAGCAGCACGCCGCCGATCACCGCCGCGACCAGCGCCAGCAGCGTCAGGCGCAGCGTGAACCACAACGACGGCGCCAGCGAGTCCCAGCGCTCGACCAGCGTCGAGAGCACGAGCGACGGCGCCGGCAGGATGTAGTGCGGGATCTGCTGGACGCGCACCAGCAGCTCCCAGCCCAGCAGCAGCGCGCCGACCAGCGCCAGCGGCAGCACGACGCGCCACAGCGGCGAACGCGGCTCAAGCATGGTCGCTCGCGCTGGCCATGGCGTCGCGCAACGCCCGCGACACCGCGACGCGATGCGCGTCGTAGCGCGCCGACAGGCGATAGGCCTCGCCGCGCGGTCGCGCTTCGTCGATGCGCGACTCGGCCGCGACGCGGCCCGGACGCGGCGACATCACGAGCACGCGGTCGGCCAGGTAGGCCGACTCATGCACGCTGTGCGTCACGAACACCACGGCGAAGCCCTGCTCGGCCTGGATCGCCAGCAGGTCCTCGCCGAGCTGCTGGCGCGTCAGTTCGTCGAGGGCGGCGAAGGGCTCGTCCATCAGCAGCAGGCCCGGCCGCGTGACCAGCGCGCGTGCGATCGACACCCGCATCTTCATGCCGCCCGACAGCTCGCGGGGGTAGGCGTGCGCAAAGTCTGCGAGGCCGACGCGGGCAAGCATCGCGTCGATGGCGGCGGCGGCCTCGCCGCGCGTACGGCCCTGCAGCCGCAGCGGCAGGTAGACGTTGTCGGCCACCGTCGCCCACGGCATCAGCGTGGGCTCCTGGAAGACATAGCCCAGCGTCGGCACGGCGCCGGACCACTGCAAGCTGCCCGCGTCGGGCCGTTCCAGGCCGGCGATCAGCCGCAGCACGGTGCTCTTGCCGCATCCCGACGGGCCGAGCAGCGCGACGAACTCGCGCACGCCGACCTCCAGCGTCAGGCCCGCCAGCGCCTGGGTGCCGCCGGGATAGCGCTTGTCGAGGGCCTGCAGGCGCAGCAGCGGCGGGGCGGTGTCCATCGGACACCGATTGTCGCCAGGGCGCGCCGCCGCGGCTCAGGGGCGCTGAGACACGCCGCAGACGCCCGGGCCGATGCCGACCAGCGGCATCGCCGAACCGTCCTTCTTCTGCACCAGCTCGACGCCGTAGCGCACCGCCACCACCTCGGCCAGGATCGCGACCGCGATCTCGGCCGGCGTGCGCGCGCCCAGGTGCAGGCCGATCGGGCCGTGCAGCCGGTCGATCTCGGCGGGGCTCAGGTCGAACAGCGCCAGGCGTTCCTTGCGCTTGGCGGTGTTGCCGCGCGAACCCAGCGCGCCGACATAGAAGGCCGGCGACTTGAGGCCCTCGAGCAGCGCCATGTCGTCGAGCTTCGGGTCGTGGGTCAGGGCCACCAGCGCGCTGTGCGGGTCGAGCTGGAGTTCGGCCACCAGGTCGTCCGGCATGGCCTTGCTGAAGCTCGTGCCGGGCAGGTCCCAGCTCAGGTGGTACTCCTCGCGCGGGTCGCAGCACACGACCTCGAAGTCGAGCGCCAGCGCCATCTGCGCCAGCACCTTGGACAGCTGGCCGGCGCCGATGATCACCAGCCGCCAGCGCGGGCCGTAGAGCGCGCGCAGCGTCTGCCCGTCGAACGAGAACTCCTCGCCGCGCGAGGCCGGCTCGAGCGTGACGCGGCCGGTGTCCAGGCGCAGCCGGCGTGCCACCAGCTCGTGGCGTGCGGTGCGCTCCAGGATGGCATCGATCCAGTCCAGCGTCTGCAGCGGCTCCTGCACCAGGCGCAGGTTGCCGCCGCAGGGCAGCCCGAAGCGCGCCGCCTCTTCCTTGCTGACGCCGTAGGTCACCAGCGAGGGCTTGCCGACGCGCTCGCCCTCGCGAACGCGGGCGATGAGATCGTCCTCGACGCAACCGCCGGACACCGAGCCGACGACGAGGCCGTCGTCGCGCAGGGCCAGCAGGGCCCCCGGCGGGCGCGGCGCCGAGCCCCAGGTCTCGATCACTGTGACCAGCCAGACCTGGCGGCCGGACGCGAACCACGCGCGGGCTTCGGTGAGTACCTGCAGATCGAGACTGTCCATGTGCTGCCCTTCGGGATGCGACTTCAGCGGGTGGCGAAATAGATCAGCGCCAGCACCACGGCTCCCCCGATGATCCACCACAAGCCCTTGCCACCGCCGCCGGCAGGGGCAGGCGCCGGCGCTGCGGCCGGGACACCAGCCGGCGCGAGCTGCTGCACGAAGGCCGAGAAGAAGTCCTCGGTGATCTTGCCGGCCGCGGCGTCGATCAGGCGCGAGCCGATCTGCGCCAGCTTGCCGCCGACCTGGGCCTTGGCGGTGTAGCTCAGCTTCGTGCCGCTGCCCTCGGGGGCCAGCGCGACCGCGGCCGAGCCCTTGCCGTGGCCGGCCACGCCGCCCTGGCCGTCGAAGTGGATGGTGTAGGAGTTCGGTGCCTGCACATCGCTGAGCTTGAGCTTGGCCTTGAAGCGCGCGCTGACCGGGCCGACCTTGACCGCCACCGTGGCGTCGAACTGGTCTTCGCCGATGCGCTCGAGCGACTCGCAGCCGGCGATGCAGGCCTTCAGGATCTCGGGATCGTTGAGCGCGGCCCAGGTGCGGTCCACCGGGGCGGGGATGAGGCGTTCGCCTTGCAGTTCCATGATGTCGTCGGGGTCAGTGAAGGAAATCGGAGGCGGCCGGTGCGCGCCGTGGCAGCGCGCCGAGCGCACGGCCCAGGTCGGCCAGGCTGGCCAGGTTGTGCACCGGCAGGTGGCGGTCGACGTGCGGCAGCAGCGCGCGGACCCCTTGCGCCCGAGGCTCGAAGCCATCGTAGCGCAGCAGGGGATTGAGCCAGACCAGTCGGTGGGCGTGGCGGCGCAGTGCGGCAGCGGCCTCGGCGAGCTGGCCGCCGTCGTCACGGTCCAGGCCGTCGCTGACCAGCAGCACGGCGGCGTTGCCGCCCAGCAGCCGGCGCGCCCAGCGCTGGTTGAACTCGGCCAGGCTCGAGGCGATGCGGGTGCCGCCGCGCCAGTCCTGCACCAGGGCGTCCGCCTGCTCCATCGCCAGGTCGGGGTCGCGGTGGCGCAGGCAGCGCGTGATGTTGGTGAGGCGGGTGCCGAAGGTCAGCGTGTGCACGTGCGGGTAGCGGCGCACCAGGCCGTGCACGAAGTGCAGGAACAGGCGTGAGTAGCGATCCATGGAGCCCGAGATGTCGAGCAGCACCACCAGCGGCGGCAGCTCGCGGCGCGGGCGCGTGCGGCGGGGCACCAGCGCGTGCGGCGTGCGGACCATGCCGCGCAGCGTGGTGCGCAGGTCGATGCGGCCGCGGGCGGCCGCTTCACGGCGGCGCCGCACGACGGGGTCGACGGGCAGCGCGATCTGCGCGGCCAGGCGCTTGGCGAGCGCGTACTCGGCCGCGGTCATGCTCTCGAAGTCGGCGCGCTGCAGGCGCTCGCGGTCGGAGAAGGTCAACGCGGCCTCGAACCGGTGCTCGTCCTCGGCCGCGGGCGGTGCAGCCGGCGGGTCGACGGGACGCGGCGCGGCCAGCGCTTCCTCCAGCCGGTTGCGGCGCGGCGTGCGCTCCTTGTCGCCGCGGCCGCGCACCTTCGGCAGCATCATGTGCATCAGCCGCTCGAGCAGCTTGGGATCGCGCCAGAAGGCGGCGAAGGCCGCGTCGAAGAGGGCCTGCTGCTCGTGGCGATCGAGCATCACGGCCGACAGCGCCGCATGCACGTCGGCGCGGCGCTCGAGGCCGACGAGCTCGAGCGCACGGGTCGCCTCCAGCACGCGGTCGGGCCCCACGGCCAGGCCGGCCGTGCGCAGGACGCGCGCGAAGTACACGATGTTCTCGGCGAGCATGGTTCAGGGCGCTAGTCCAGCAGCGCCTTGGCGCGCAGTTCGTCGAGCAGCTTGCCGGCATCGCCGCCCTGCAGCCGTGCGATGTCGTCCTGGTATTTCAGCAGCACGCCGAGGGTGTCGTTCACCGTCTGCGGGTCGAGGCGGATCGCATTCAGCGCGACCAGCGCATTCGTCCAGTCGATGGTCTCGGCCACGCCGGGCGCCTTGAACAGATCGAGCGTGCGCATGCGCTGCACGAACTCGACCACCTGCTGCGACAGGCGCGCACCGGCGCCCGGCGCCTTGACGCGCAGGATCTCCAGCTCCTGCTCGACCCCCGGGAACTCGACCCAGTGGTAGAGGCAGCGGCGCTTGAGCGCGTCGTGGATCTCGCGCGTGCGGTTGCTGGTGATCAGCACGATCGGCGGCGCCGCGGCGCGCAGCGTGCCGAGCTCGGGGATGGTGAGCTGGTTCTCGGCCAGCACCTCCAGCAGGAAGGCCTCGAAGGGCTCGTCGGCGCGGTCCAGCTCGTCGATCAGCAGCACCGGCGAGCGTGGCTGCGTCAGGGCGGTCAGCAGCGGCCGCTCGATCAGCAGCTCGCGGCGGTAGAGCGAGGCGCGCAGGCTGTCGCGCTCGGCCTCGTGCGTCGCCGCCTGGGTCGCTTCAGCCAGGCGGATCTCGATCATCTGCCGCGCCACGTTCCACTCGTAGGCGCTCTGCGCGATGTCCAGACCTTCGTAGCACTGGATGCGCAGCAGGCGCGTCCCCAGCACGGTGGCCAGCGCCTTGGCCAGTTCGGTCTTGCCGACGCCGGGTTCGCCCTCCAGGAACAGCGGGCGGCCGAGCTTGAGGCTCAGGAAGAGGGCGGTGGCCAGCCGCCGATCGCAGAGGTAGTCCTCGGTCGCGAGCAGCGCGATGAGGGCATCGACCGAATCGGGCAGCGCCAGCGTCGTGGCATCGGTCATGTCGCCGGGCTGCCCATTCGATCTCTACCGTGCGAGGGCCGCAGCGACCGCGCGCTTGGCCATCACCGTGATCATCGCGGCACGGTAGGCGGCACTGCCATGCAGGTCGCTGTTGATGTCGGTGCTGGGCACGGCGATCTTCGCCACCGCGTCGGCGGTGAAGCTCTTGCCCAGCGCGTCTTCCATCGCCTTGACGCGGAAGGCGCTCGACTTCGCCCCGGTCACCGCCACCCGCGCGCCGCCCGCGGTCTGCGCGACGAACACGCCGACCAGCGCGAAGCGCGACGCCGGCTGCTTGAACTTGATGTAGGCCGCACGCTGCGGCTTGGGGAAGTGCACGGCCGTGATCATCTCACCGGGCTGCAGCGCGGTCTCGTACAGGCCCTTGAAGAAATCGTCGGCGGCGATCGTGCGGCGATCGGTGTGGATGGTCGCGCCCAGGCCCAGCGCCGCCGCGGGATAGCAGGCGGCCGGGTCGGCGTTGGCCAGCGAACCGCCGACGGTGCCGCGGTTGCGCACCATCGGGTCGCCGATGCCGCCGGCCAGCTCGGCCAGCGCGGGGATCGCGCGCTGCACGTCGGCCGAGCGGGCCACGCTGGCGTGCGTGGCCATGGCGCCGAGCGTGACGCCGCCGGCGTCGACCTTGATCGCGCGCAGGTCGGCCAGGCCGCCCAGGTCGACCAGGCGTTCGCTGCTGGACAGGCGCAGGCGCATCGCCTGCACCAGGCTCTGGCCGCCGGCCAGGTAGCGGGCGTCGCCCTTGGCGGCAGCCACGGCGGCCGACGGGTCGGCGGGACGTTGGTAGTCGAAGCTGTACATGTCTTGGCTCCTTGCGTCGTTCAGGCGGCGTTGTTCGCGAGGCGCCACACGCGCTCGAGCGTGGCCGGCATCGGCACGTCCTTCACGCCCAGGGCATCGGTCAGCGCGTTGATGAAGGCGGGCGGCGATCCGATCGCGCCGGCCTCGCCGCAGCCCTTGACCCCGAGCGGGTTGTGGGTGCAGGGCGTGACGACGTTGTCGACCACGAAACTCGGCAGGTCGTCGGCGCGCGGCATCGTGTAGTCCATGTACGAGCCGGTGAGCAGCTGGCCGGACTCGGGGTCGTAGGCGCAGCCTTCCAGCATCGCCTGGCCCAGGCCCTGCGCGAGCCCGCCGTGCACCTGGCCCTCGACGATCATCGGATTGACGAGGTTGCCGAAGTCGTCGACCGCGACGAAGGACGCGACCTGGGTCTTGCCGGTCTCCGGGTCGACCTCGACCTCGCAGATGTAGGTGCCCGAGGGGTAGGTGAAGTTGGTCGGGTCGTAGAAGGCGTTCTCGTTGAGGCCGGGCTCGAGCTTGTCGAGGGGGTAGTTGTGCGGCACGTAGGCCGTCAGCGCCACCGAGCCGAACGGCACCTTCCTGTCGGTGCCCTTGACCTTGAACTCGCCGTTCTCGAACTCGATGTCGGTGTCGGACGCCTCCAGCAGGTGGGCCGCGATCTTCTTGCCCTTGGCGACGATCTTGTCGACCGCCTTGACGATCGCGGTACCGCCCACGCTGAGCGAGCGGCTGCCGTAGGTGCCCATGCCGAAGGGCACGCGGCCGGTGTCGCCGTGGACGATCTCGACGTTCTCGGGCGGGATGCCGAGCCGGGCACCGACCACCTGCGCGAACGTGGTCTCGTGACCCTGGCCGTGACTGTGCGAACCGGTGAACACCGTCACCGTGCCAGTCGGGTGCACCCGCACTTCGCCGGCCTCGAACAGGCCGGCGCGCGCGCCCAGGGCGCCGGCGATGTTGCTCGGCGCCAGGCCGCAGGCCTCGATGTAGCAGGAGTAGCCCAGGCCGCGCTTCCTGCCCTTGGCCGCGGACGCCGCCTTGCGGGCGGGGAAGCCCGCGACATCGGCGATCTTCAGCGCCTTGTCGAGATGGGCCGCGTAGTTGCCGCTGTCGTAGGTCAGGCCGACCGGCGTGGCATAGGGGAACTCGGTGATGAAGTTCTGGCGGCGGATCGCGGCCGGGTCCATCTTCATGTCGCGAGCCGCCTGCTCGACGATGCGCTCGACCACGTAGGTCGCCTCGGGGCGGCCGGCGCCGCGGTAGGCGTCGACCGGGGCGGTGTTGGTGAAGACGGCCTTCACGTCGACGTAGATCGCCGGCGTCTTGTACTGGCCGGCCAGCAGCGTGGCGTACAGGATCGTCGGCACGCTGGAGGCGAAGGTCGACAGGTAGGCGCCCATGTTGGCGACGGTGTTCACGCGCATCGCGAGGAACATGCCCTTGTCGTCCATCGCCATCTCGACCGTGGTCGCATGGTCGCGGCCATGCGCGTCGGTCAGGAAGGCCTCGCTGCGGTCGGCGGTCCACTTGATCGGGCGGCCGACCTTCCTGCTGGCCCACACCAGCGCCGTCTCCTCGGCGTACAGGAAGATCTTGGACCCGAAGCCGCCGCCGACGTCGGGTGCGATCACGCGCATCTTCGACTCGGGGATGCCCAGCACGAAGGCGCACATCAGCAGGCGATGCACGTGCGGGTTCTGGCTGGTGACGTAGAGCGTGTAGCTGTCGTCGTGCTTCGTGTAGTGCGCGTTGGCGGCGCGCGGCTCCATCGCGTTGGGGATCAGCCGGTTGTTGACGAAGTCGAGACGACTGACCTTGGCGGCCCTGGCGAAGGCCGCGTCGACCGCTTCCTTGCTCCCGTGTCCCCAGTCGTAGCAGGTGTTGTTCGGGACGTCGTCGTGCACCGCCGAGCCGGCCTTGTCGGCCGTGCGGATGTCGATCACCGCGGGCAGCTCGTCGTAGTCGACCTCGATCAGCTCGGCGGCGTCCTTGGCCTGCAGGATGCTCTCGGCGACGATCAGGGCGACCTGGTCACCGACGTGACGCACCTTGCCCTGGGCCAGCACCGGGTGCGGCGGCTCCTTCATCGGCGAGCCGTCCTTGCTGTGGATCAGCCAGCCGCACGGCAGGCCGCCGACCTTGGCCTCGGCCAGGTCGGCCCCGGTGAAGACGGCGACCACGCCCGGCGCGGCCAGCGCCTTCGAGGTGTCGATGCTCTTGATCCGCGCATGCGCGTACGGCGAGCGCAGGAAGAAGCCGTAGCTCTGCCCCGGCAGCACGACGTCGTCGGTGTACTGGCCGGCGCCGGTCAGGAAGCGGGCGTCCTCGCGGCGCAGCAGCGGCTTGCCGATGGGGGAGTTGGACATGTCGGTCATGGCGTGCTCCCCGGCTCAGGCGGCAGCCGGCTGCTTGCCGGACTGCACGAACTGGATCGACTTGACGATGTTGTGATAGCCGGTACAGCGGCAGATGTTGCCTTCCAGGCCTTCGCGGATCTCCTGCTCGGTGGCCTTGGGGTTGTCGGCCAGCAGCTGCACCGCCGACATCACCATGCCCGGGGTGCAGAAGCCGCACTGCAGGCCGTGGCACTCGCGGAACGCAGCCTGCATCGGATGCATTGCACCGTCCCGGGACAATCCTTCGATCGTGGTCACCTCGCCGCCCTGGGCCTGAAGCGCCAGCATCGAGCAGGACTTCACCGCACGGCCGTTCAGGTGCACGGTGCAGGCGCCGCACTGGGCGGTGTCGCAGCCGCTGTGGGTACCGGTCAGCTGGAGGTGCTCGCGGATGAACTGCACGAGCAGGGTGCGCGGATCGACGATCTTCTCGACCGCTTTGCCGTTGACGGTCAGACGCAGGGTGGCGCTCACGGTGTCTCCTCAGGTGATGACACGCTGGCGCAGGGGCTGGCCAACGTTTCAGACCATTGTTGGAGTCACGCAGGAGCCCACGTAAGACCGTGGGTTCCCTTATGCAAGTCCGTTCCTAGAGTCCGACAGGCGCGGACCATCCGGCGGAGCCACGTCCGCGGCCCCGCAATGAGATCCGGGCCGGCTCAGCCGGCGCTGCTGTCGCTGGTCGCCGCTGCAGCGGCGGCCGCCGCGAGCTTCTTGCTCCGCGGGTTCTTCTCGCACAGCGGTTCGCAGACCGGCTGGCTGCGCCCCAGCACCTTCTGCATGGTGCGGCGGTTCGGCGGCTGATGGGCGCCGCAGAAGAAGCAGGACATCGTGTTGGTCGCGCCGGAGAACGCGCCGGGCCGGGGCGAGAACGGTGAGCCCGGGGCCTTGCTCGTGTAGCGCAGTCCGTCTTCCTGGATGCGGGTCGTGGTGTCTTTGCGTGAGGCCATGCCTCTATTGTCTCAGGCTTGGCCGGGTTTTGTCGTCACGGGGCAACCCTCAACGCCCGCTGTCGGGTATTGCGGGTGTGAGTGGACGCTACAGGCCAGCCTCAGCGCCGCGTGAGGACCAGCGCCAGCTCGGCCCAGTCAAGGCTGGGGTGCGGCACGGCGGCATACGGCGGCTTCGGCCAGTCCCAGTGCGTGCCCGTGAAGAGCGCGCGCAGTGCATTCACGTCGACGTGGTACGGCGGGCCCTCGATCTGACCTTCGGCAGCGCTGTCGCGGCGGGCCTGCATCGCCAGCAGCGCGAGCCGGCCGCCCGGGCGCAGCCACGAGCGCAGGGTCGCCGCATAGGCCGTCCAATGGTCCGGATGCAGGGCGCACAGGCAGGTCTGCTCGTAGACCGCGTCCAGCGGCTGGGGTGGCTGCCACTGGAGCACGTCGGCCTGATGGATGTCGGCCCGCAGTGCAGCGGCGGCGAGCCGCTCGCGGGTCAGAGCGACGGCGCCTGGCGCGTAGTCGAGTGCGGTGACGACGAAGCCGGCGCGGGCCAGGGTCTCGACCTCGTGCCCGCTGCCGCATCCCGGCACCGCGACGCGCGACGGCGGCGACAGCGTGCCGTCGGCCAGCCAGACCGCCAGCTGCGGGCTGCTGCGGCCGCGGTCCCAGGGCAACTGTCCGTCATCGAAGCGCTGCTGCCAGAAGGCGACATCGGGGCCGGTCATGCCCCGGAGTCTAGGCCCGGCTCAGTCGTCGATGTCGTGCAGCAGCTTCTGGGTTGCAGGGCCCGACAGGTTGAGGAGCTGGCCGACCGCGGCGACGTCGTCCGGCACCGCCGGGTTGGCCCAGCCGCGCGCCGGATCCTCGGTATGGCGCGCGACGCGGATCGCCAGCACCACGCTCTGCACCTGCGGATGCGCTGCATGGCTGTCGTCGCTGACGTGCACCAGCAGCTCGGGCAGCGCCCAGGCCCGCATCAGGGCCTGCTGCAGCGGGTGCAGTTCGATGCCCAGCACCTGTCGCTGGGCCAGGGCCGAGCGCAGGGCCGGATCGGCCTGCTGGCGGCGATCGATCTCCAGTGCCAGCGCGGGCGCGTGGCACCACAGCAGCATCTCGGCGAAGTCGTGCAACAGCGCGGCCAGCTGGACGACAGCGGCATCCTCGTCCATGCGGTGGACCGCAAAGCCGAGCGCGAAGTTGGCGGCTCGATGGGCGCGGCGCATGACACGGCGCAGGCCGGCCATGGCCGTCGGCTCGGCAGCGAGCAGCGCTTCCACCATCGGCAAGGCCGCGAAGCTGCGGAAGAAGGGCCCGATGCCCATCATCACGAGCGCGGCGGTGACGGTCTCGGGGCTGCCGCGCTCGTCGCTGATGCCGCGCGCGCGCCGCGCCTGGGCGACGGCGGCCAGCAGCTTCAGGGCCATCAGCGGGTCGCGGCCGACCGGGTCGGCCAGCTGGTGCGCATCGACGTCCCCGCGCAGCGCCTCGGCCTGGGCCAGCAGGGCCAGCTCCTCGGCGGTGGCCGCCAGCACGGGGATCGCCGCGCTGTGGAAGCGGGCGGTCCAGTCGGCAAGCTCGGTCGAGGGTCGGATCAACATGGGCGATGCGCCTCGCGATCGAGGCGCTTTCGGGCAATGCGCTCCTTATCGGCCGGCGGCGCACGAACTGAAGGCCCGTCGACCGTCCCGGGCTGCCGCAGCGCGACAGCCCGGGGTCGGGCGCGGACTCATGGCCGCCTCACAGGCGCGTCACGCCGCTCAGCCAGCCGGCCAGCTGACCGTCGACGTAGAGCGCACCTTCCGGCGCACCGGCTTCGGCATGGAACTCCAGCCGGTCGGGCTCGTCGACGGTCGGCAGCGCGGCCGGCACCGCGCGGTGCTGCAAGCGCACCGCGACGTGCAACAACGCCGAACTGGCGCGCAGCAGGCTGGCGACCAGCACGAGCCGCGCGGCCTTCAACAGACTCAGGAACGGCGCTTCGTGCGCCGGGCTTCGACTCCAGGTGGTCCACATGATCGGGGCTCCTCGGTGGGCCGCGCGCCGGGGCGCGGCCGGATCGGTTCAGGAATGGGGCGGGTGCAGGTCTTCGACCTCGCGCTGCAGGGCGCGGCGGCCCTGCTGCCGCAGGGCGTGGCCGTTCTTGCCGTGCATGCCGGCCTGCCGGAAGCGGGCAGCGGCGACGAACGGGTTGCGCGGCTGGATGCGGCGCAGGGTGAGGGCGGTCTGGCGGTTCTTCATGGTCATCTCCTTGACGGACGGAATGGGTGGCGCGGACTCGCGTCCGCAAAGCAAACGGCCCGGGTGCTGACGCATCCCGGGCCGTGAGGCTGAGGCTGAGCGGACTCAGCGACGGGGTAGCGTTCCCGGCGAAAGCCGGTTCCACGAACGACGCGACAGCCGGGCCTGGC
The DNA here is from genome assembly GCF_902826655.1 of uncultured Methylibium sp. Lineage (GTDB taxonomy): Bacteria > Pseudomonadota > Gammaproteobacteria > Burkholderiales > Burkholderiaceae_C > Methylibium. Next base: position 16,958 of record NZ_CADEFR010000067.1, read on the forward strand.
CCGAGCGTCGGGTGGCGCGGACCGACACGCTGCAGCGGGCAGGGTGCGGGAAGGTCTGCGAAGGCATCGGGATCAAGGCAACTCCGGGGCAGGGTGGCGGGCGGGGCGTCGCGGCGATGGGGCCCGGGGACTTCGACTGCGGCGGGCCGTTTGCAGCTTGACCGAATGATAAATATCAATTTATCTTGGTCAAGTCCCTTGAGCTAGGGGCTGACCCGGATCAGCGCTTGCGTTTCAACGGCGCCACACCGGCGCGGGCCTTGGCCCAGAGCGTGTCGCCGTCGACCGCCGACGCTGACGTCCTGGGCGCTTTCGCGGCAGGCTCGGCCGGCGCTGCGACCAGCACTTCGCCCAGCAGCTCGAGCAGCCGCGTGCGCGCGCGCTGCGGGTGGCGGCGGTAGTAGGTCAGCACCAGGCCGACGA
>NZ_CADEFR010000068.1 GCF_902826655.1 uncultured Methylibium sp.
GGCCGCTGGTCTGGACGTGGTACTTGAGCTTCTGGCTGCGCTCGTTGGCGCCGTACTTCTCGCGCATGCTCACCGCCCAGATGCGGCGCGCGACGCGGCCCAGCACCGTGTACTCCGGGTCCATGCCGTTGCTGAAGAAGAAGCTCAGGTTGGGCGCGAAGTCGTCGATGTGCATGCCGCGCGCGAGATAGGCCTCGACGAAGGTGAAGCCGTTGGACAGCGTCATCGCCAGCTGCGAGATCGGGTTCGCGCCGGCCTCGGCGATGTGATAGCCGCTGATGCTCACCGAGTAGAAGTTGCGCACCTTATGGTGCACGAAGTACTCGGCGATGTCGCCCATCACCTTCAGGCTGAACTCGGTGCTGAAGATGCAGGTGTTCTGGCCCTGGTCTTCCTTCAGGATGTCGGCCTGCACCGTGCCGCGCACGTTCTCCAGCACCCAGGCGCGGATCTTCGCGGCCTCGGTGTCGGTCGGCTCGCGGCCGTTCTCCTGCTTGAACTTCGCCAGGTTCTGGTCGATCGCGGTGTTCATGAACATCGCCAGGATCGACGGCGCCGGGCCGTTGATCGTCATGCTGACCGAGGTGCTCGGGTTGGTCAGGTCGAAGCCGTCGTAGAGCACCTTCATGTCGTCGAGCGTCGCGATGCTGACGCCCGAGTTGCCGACCTTGCCGTAGATGTCGGGCCGGACCGCCGGGTCATGGCCGTAGAGCGTGACCGAGTCGAAGGCGGTGCTCAGGCGCTTGGCGTCCATGCCCTGGCTCACCACCTTGAAGCGCCGGTTGGTGCGGAAGGCGTCGCCCTCGCCGGCGAACATGCGTGTCGGGTCCTCGCCCTCGCGCTTGAAGGCGAACACGCCGGCGGTGTAGGGGTAGCTGCCCGGCACGTTCTCCAGCATCAGCCACTTCAGCAGCTCGCCGTGGCATTCGTAGCCCGGCAGCACGACCTTGCGGATCTTGGTGCCCGACAGCGAGGTCGTGACGAGCGCGGTGCGGATCTCCTTGTCGCGGATCTTCACCACGTACTCGTCGCCGGCATAGGCCTTCTGCATCTCGGGCCATTGCGCCAGCAGCTTGCGGGCGTCGGCATCCAGCCGGGCATCGCGGGTCCTGGCGAGGTCGTTGGCCGCATCGGCCGCCTTCGGCTTGTCGGGCTTGCCGACCGTCAGCATCGCGGCGGCGGCGCGCAGCTGCTGGATCTCGCGGGCGAGATGCGCCTGCGCCAGGGCGCGCTTCTTGTAGCCGCGCACGGTGTCGCTGATCTCGGCCAGATAGCGCACCCGCGCCGGCGGCACGACCGGGGTCTGGTTGCTGCTGTGGCGCACGTTCACGGTGGGCAGCCGGGGCTCGCCGAGCTTCAGGCCCAGCGCCTTCAGCCGCACGGCCAGCGCCTGGTAGAGCGCCGTCACGCCGTCGTCGTTGAAGCGGCTGGCCATCGTGCCGAACACCGGCATCGCCTCGGGCAGCTGCTTGAAGGCCTCGCGGTTGCGCTGCACCTGCTTGCTCACGTCGCGCAGCGCGTCGGCCGCGCCCTTGCGGTCGAACTTGTTGATCGCCACGAACTCGGCGAAGTCCAGCATGTCGATCTTCTCGAGCTGGCTGGCGGCGCCGAACTCGGGCGTCATCACGTACATCGGCACGTCGACATGCGGCACGATCGCCGCGTCGCCCTGGCCGATGCCCGAGGTCTCGACGATCACCAGGTCGAAGCCGGCGGCCTTGCAGGCGGCGATCACGTCGGGCAGCGCGGCGCTGATCTCCGAGCCGGCCTCGCGGGTGGCGAGCGAGCGCATGTAGACGCGCGGGCCGGCCTGCCACGGGCCGATCGCATTCATGCGGATGCGGTCGCCGAGCAGCGCACCGCCGCTCTTGCGACGCGAGGGGTCGATCGAGACGACGGCGATCCGCAGCGCGTCGCCCTGGTCCAGCCGCAGCCGGCGGATCAGCTCGTCGGTCAGGCTGGACTTGCCGGCGCCGCCGGTGCCGGTGATGCCGAGCACGGGCACCCGGGCCTTGCCGGCCGCCACGTGCAGCGACTTCCTCAGCGCCTCCGGCGCCGAGCCGTTCTCCAGCGCGGTGACCAGTTGCGCCAGCGCGCGCCAGGCCGCCTCGCCATGGCCCTGGATCGCCTTCAGGTCGGCCGGCGCATGGACCGTCAGGTCCTGATCGCAGCGCATCACCATCTCGCCGATCATTCCGGCGAGCCCCATGCGCTGGCCGTCCTCGGGGCTGAAGATGCGCACGCCGTGGTCGGCCAGGTCGCGGATCTCGGCCGGCACGATGACGCCGCCACCGCCGCCGAAGACCTGGATCCGGTCGCCGCCGCGCGCGCGCAGCAGTTCGACCATGTACTTGAAGTACTCGACGTGCCCGCCCTGGTAGGAGCTGACCGCGATGCCCTGCGCGTCTTCCTGCAGCGCCGCGGTGACGACCTCGTCGACCGAGCGGTTGTGCCCGAGGTGGATCACCTCGGCGCCCATGCCCATCAGGATGCGCCGCATGATGTTGATCGACGCGTCGTGGCCATCGAACAGCGAGGCCGCGGTGACGAAGCGGACCTTGTGCGTCGGGCGGTAGTCGGCGAGCGCCTTGAATTCGGCGGACAGGTCGGTCATCGGGAACTCCAGGCGGGCGCGGCGGCAGAGGTTGTTGACGTTAACGTAAACGTCAATCTGTGGCAAGCCGGCGGCCCCCCGCAGAACGGCCGGCGGGCGTCGTTTCCTTGACGCATTGGGCGCCCCGGACGCCCTGCAGGCCCCGGCGGCCGCGGCGAACCGCGCCACAATCTGCGGCAAGGTTTCCTACGATGAGCGTCCCGTCCCCATCTCCCGTCAAGACCGAACTCGGTCAGGACGAGTTGCGCCGCCGCACGCGCAAGCTCGGCCAGCGGCACCGGACGGTGCTGCTGCTGGTCGACGGCAAGCGCAGCCGGGACGAGGTCGTGGCCCTGGCGCAGCAGGCCGGCGTGACCGCCGGCTACTTCGACGAGCTGGTCGCGATGGGCCTGGTGGAGGTGGCCGCCCCGGCGGCCGAGCCCGAACCGGCGACACCGCCCCCGCTGTCCGCGGCGCCTGCGCCCGTCGATCCCGTGGCGGTCGAGCTCGCGCCAGCACCCCCCCCGGCGCCGCTCGTGGCCGAGGCGCTGCCGGAGGAAGAGCCTGCGATGGCGGTCATTGCCGCCATCGACCTGCCGGTGCTGACGCCCCTGGCCCGGGGCGAGCCGGTGCCCGATCCGGTCGTGCCGCCTGTCTCGGCGGCGCCGCCGCCGGTCGAGGCGGTGGGTACGGCCGAGCCGGCGCGGCCGGCCAAGGTCAAGTTCGCGCCGCCCAAGTACAAGCCCAAGCCGGCGGCGCGCGTCTCGGCGCCGGCGCCGCTGCTGCCCCTGCCCGAGGCGCCGGTGCTGACGCCTGCCCAGCGGCCTGCCCAGCGGCCCGCGAAGCGCGCCGCCTCGCTGCCACCGCCCGCACCGGCCCGTGCCCCGGCGCCGGTGGGCGACGGCACCGAGGAGGGACTGCTGTCCGAGGTGCGCAGCCTGCTGATCGGCACGCTGCTCGTCGACGGCCCGGTCATGAGCTCGCTGACCGCGCTGCGCGTCGGGCGCGCGCGCACCCGCTATGAACTCATCGAACTGGTGTGGCAGATCGAGCGCAGCCTGGTGCAGGCGCGTCGGCCGCGCGAGGCCCAGGGTCGGCTGATTCGCGCGCGCGAGCTGCTGGGTCTGGGCAATACCCTGGTCGACGAGGACACCAGCCCGGGACCGCACTCCGAATGAGCGTGCGCCCATGACACTGCTGGCCATCGACATCGGCAACACGCGGCTGAAGTGGGCGCAGTACGCCTCCTGCGAGCTCGGCCGCGAGCCGCTGGCGCACGGCGCGCTGTTCCTGGAGACGATCGACCAGCTCGACGAAGGCGACTGGGCGCGGCTCGCGCCGCCGGCCGCGATGATCGGCTGCTGCGTCGCCGGCGACTCGGTGCGTCATCGGGTCGAGGAGCAGCTCGAGATGTGGGACGTGACGCCGCGCTGGGTCGTGTCGAGCGCGGCCGAGGCCGGCGTCGTCAACGGCTACGACCATCCGATGCGCCTGGGCAGCGACCGCTGGGTGGCGCTGATCGGCGCGCGTGCTCGCCTGCTGGCCGGCGGCCGGCGCGGGCCGGTGCTGGTCGTCATGGCCGGCACGGCGGTGACGGTCGACGCGCTGGACGCCGACGGGCGCTTTCTCGGCGGCCTGATCCTGCCCGGCCACGGCATCATGCTCAAGGCGCTGGAGGCCGGCACGGCCGGCCTGCGCGTGCCGACCGGCGAGGTGCGCGAGTTCCCGACCAACACCAGCGACGCGCTCACCAGCGGCGGCACCTACGCCATCACCGGCGCGATCGAGCGCATGCACCGCCAGCTGCGGCGCCACAGCGGTGAGACGCCGCACTGCTACGTGACGGGCGGGGCCGGCTGGAAGGTCGCGCCGGCCCTCGGCATCGGCTACGAGCTGATCGACTCGCTGATCTTCGACGGCCTGCTGACCATCGCCGCCGGCCGCGCGGCGCGGCGGCACAGCGACTGGGGCCAGCTCACAGGATGAAGCGCGACAGGTCCTCGTCGACCGCCAGGGCCCCGAGCCTGGCATCGACGTAGGCAGCGTCGATCCGCACCGTCTGGCCCGCGAGCTTCGGCGCGTCGAAGCTGACCTCGTCGAGCAGGCGCTCCATCACGGTCGACAGGCGGCGGGCGCCGATGTTCTCGGTGCGCTCGTTGACGTCGTGCGCGATCTGGGCGAGGCGCCGCACACCGCCGGGCTCGAAGTCCAGCGCCAGGCCCTCGGTCGCCAGCAGCGCCTGGTACTGGCGCGTCAGGTTGGCGTGGGTCTGGGTCAGGATCGCCTCGAAGTCGTCGACGCTCAACGGGCCGAGCTCGACGCGGATCGGGAAGCGCCCCTGCAGCTCCGGGATCAGGTCGCTGGGCTTGCTCAGGTGAAAGGCGCCCGAGGCGATGAAGAGGATGTGGTCGGTCTTGACCGTGCCGTGCTTGGTGCTGACCGTCGTGCCCTCGACCAGCGGCAGCAGGTCGCGCTGCACGCCCTGGCGCGAGACCTCGGCCGTGCCGCCGCCGTCGCTGCGCGAGGTCACCTTGTCGATCTCGTCGATGAAGACGATGCCGTTCTGCTCGGCGGCCTGCAGCGCCTGGGCCTTGATCTCGTCCTCGTTGACGAGCTTGGCAGCCTCCTCGTCGATCAGCAGCTGGCGCGCCTCGGCGATGCGCAGCTTGCGGGCCTGGCGCCGCGCCTGGCCGAGGTTGGCGAACAGACCCTTCAGCTGCTCGGCCATGTCCTCCATGCCGGGTGGGCCGAGCAGTTCGACCGCGGGGCGCGCTTCGGCCAGCTCGATCTCGATCTCCTTGTCGTCGAGCGTGCCCTCGCGCAGGCGCTTGCGGAAAGTCTGGCGCGCCGTGCTGTCGGCGGCAGGGGCCGCGGGCGTCAGACCGAAGCCCGGGTGCCCGGACGGCGGCGGCAGCAGCGCGTCGAGCAGCCGTTCCTCGGCGGCGTCCTCGGCGCGCGTGCGGTGCGCGCGGATCGCCGCCTCGCGGGTCTGCTTGACCGCCACGTCGACCAGGTCGCGCACGATGGTGTCGACATCCTTGCCGACGTAGCCGACCTCGGTGAACTTGGTCGCCTCGACCTTGATGAAGGGGGCGTCCGCCAGCCGGGCCAGGCGCCGCGCGATCTCGGTCTTGCCGACGCCGGTCGGCCCGATCATCAGGATGTTCTTCGGCGTGATCTCCGGGCGCAGCCTGTCGTCGACCTGCTGGCGCCGCCAGCGGTTGCGCAGCGCGATCGCGACGGCGCGCTTGGCATCCTTCTGGCCGACGATGTGTCGGTCGAGCTCGGAGACGATCTCCTGCGGCGTCATGTTCATGGGGTTGTCGGCGATCGGTGATCAGTGATCGGTTGAGAACGGCATTGCCGATCACTGATCACCGATCACCGAAGTCAGCACTTCGACGGTGTGGTTCTGGTTGGTGTAGATGCACAGCTCGCCGGCGATCTCGAGCGACTTCTTCACCAGCTCGGGGGGCGGCATGGCCGTGTGCTCGAGCAGCGCGCGCGCGGCAGCCTGCGCGTAGGCGCCCCCGGAGCCGATCGAGATGATGCCGTGCTCGGGCTCCAGCACGTCGCCGTTGCCGGTGATGATCAGCGAGGTCTCACGGTCGGCCACGGCCAGCATCGCCTCGAGCCGCCGCAGCACGCGGTCGGTGCGCCAGTCCTTGGTCAGCTCGATCGCGGCACGCGCCAGGTGGCCCTGGTGCTTCTCGAGCTTGGCCTCGAAGCGCTCGAACAGCGTGAAGGCGTCGGCCGTCGCCCCGGCGAAGCCGGCCAGCACCTGGTCCTTGTAGAGCTTGCGGACCTTGCGCGCGCTGGCCTTGACGACGATGTTGCCGAGCGTGACCTGGCCGTCGCCGCCGAGCGCGACCTCGCGGCCGCGCCGCACGCTGACGATGGTGGTGCCGTGATACGAGTCCATGTCAGGGAGATCGGGGCCGCAGCCGCCGGTTTCAAGCGCCCGGCCCGCGCGGCCCGGCTGCGCGGCTTAGATGTTGCGAACCTTGACGCGCGCGTGCTCGTTGATGCCCATCGCGTTGAAGAACAACGCCAGCAGGCGGTGGGCGTCGTCGAAATGCACCAGCCGGTTTTCGCCGCGGCGATGCAGCACCCAGTTCAGCAGGTCGCCGGCGGCGACGAAGTCCATGCGGATCAGCCGGGCGCAGTTGACGTTGACCACGGTGGCCGCACCGAGCTGGCCTTCCAGCAGGCGGAGGACGTTGCCGATGTCGCCGACCAGCTGGCCCGACAGCTCGACCGCCGAAGTCCGCAGACCGCCGGCCTCCTCGATCACCTGCGACTCGGCGAAGCCGGTCGACACGTCGGTGACCATCGCGCGCGACGACAGCGTGATGCCGGTCGAGTCGGCCATCTTGACGATGCAGGACGACTTCTCCCACGACGGGGGCGAGACCTCGTAGGTTACGCAGTAGTCGATCGCGACCTCGTCGAACTGGTCGGGGCGGTTGGCCAGTCGCAGGGACTCGAGGCGCAGCAGCCAGTAGACCGGGTCGGAGTCGCGCACGCCGGTCGGTGCGGTGTCGGTCAGCAGCTTGAGCAACTGATCGAAGCCGATCCAGCGCATCTGGATCTTCTGCGTCGCCCAGTGGCGCATCAGCTCGCTGAGCTCGTTGCAGGCCTGCGGCTCCGCGCTCCGCAGCGAGCCCCAGTCCAGCACCCAGGGCATCGGCATCTGCAGCGTCTTGGCGCGCAACTGGCTCACGGCCTCGACGTCGAGCAGGGCGGGAGCGACCCAGCCCACCGCACCCTCGACGCGCACGGCGCTGGGCGTGCCGGCCGCTGCCGCAGCCGCCGCCTCGGCGGCCACCAGCTGGGGGATCGAGAACCACTGCGGCGCCGACCAGCCGAAGCGCTGCACGTAGTCCAGCGCCAGGCTCTCGAAGGGCTGCTGCTGCCCGGTCGCCCGGTAGAGGTCGAACAGCACCAGCCAGGTCTCGGCATGGTTGGCGCGCTCGCCATCGGCGCCGATCAGGCCCGTGATCGATCGCTCGCAGGACTCGAACTCGGCGTTCGCGAAGGAGATCACCGCTTCGTCGAGCTCGGGGTCGTGCGCGATCTCGTTGACCTCGACCGCGAAGGGATTGTTGAAGTCCGAGCCGGCCTGCGGCCCCAGCGCCGGCCGTGCCGGCGCCCTGGCCGCGGGCGCCGGCGGTGTGGCCGCCAGCGGAACCGGTGCCGACGGCCAGTCGAGCCCGTTGCCTGCATCGGGGGCGGCAGCGGCGGCTGCCGGCGTGGCGGCCGCAGGCGCCAGCGGTGCGGGTGCCGGCGCGGCCGCAGCCGGCGCCACCTGGAAGGGCTCGTTCATCGACGGCGCGTGCTCGTCGAAGCCCCCCTGCACGGTCGGCGCGTTGTAGAACGAGGGCGGGTGCGAGGACGTGGTCGTGCGACGGGCGATGACCTCGCCTTCCATCTGCTGCTCGATCTCGTCGATCTTCGCCTTGACCGCGGCATCGTCGGGCCGGGCCACGCTGTTGGCGCGCGGCTGGTCGGAATCGTCGAGGTCCGAGCCCTGGAGCGCGGCCAGGCCGTCGGGCGGCAGGCCCTCGCGGCGGATCTTGCGCAGCATGTCGAACTCGCGCTTGCGCACGAAGTCGTTGCGTCGCTTGCGCTCGATCATCGCCTTGAGCTCGCTCTTGGCGTAGCCGCTCTGCAGCGCCTCTTCCTGGTTGGTGTTCGAGTTGATCTCGGCCCAGTCCGTGGCCGGATTGGCGACGAACTTCACCACCTTGCGGAAGAAGCTGCTGCCGCCCTTGGCGTCGGAATCGGCGTCGGCCATCTGCTCAGGTCCGGTCGTGGGGCGGCGACGTGCGGCGTCAGTCGCCGAACATCTTCTGCTTCATCTCGCGGCGCTGCTGCGCCTCGAGCGAGAGCGTCGCGGTCGGACGGGCCAGCAGGCGGCCCAGGCCGATCGGCTCGCCGGTCTCGTCGCAGTAGCCGTAGTCGCCGGCCTCGATGCGCGCGATGGACTGCGAGATCTTCTTCAGCAGCTTGCGCTCGCGGTCCCGCGTGCGCAGCTCCAACGCGTGCTCTTCCTCGATCGTCGCGCGGTCGGCCGGGTCGGGCACGATGGACGTGTCCTCGCGCAGGTGCTCGGTGGTCTCGCCGGCGTTGTCGAGCAGGTCGTTGCGCTGCTGCATCAGGCGCACGCGGAAGAACTCGAGCTGCTTGTCGTTCATGTACTCGCTGTCGGGCATCGCCATCAGCTCGTCTTCGCTCAGGTCGCGGCCGGCCTTGGTCTTCCAGACGTTGGCGAGCTTCGGGTCGATCTTGCGCACCGGCCGCGGCAGGTCGATGACGTTGCTGGCCGGCGGGCGGCTCGGCGGCGGCAGGGGGATCGACGGCGGGTGCGTATCGACCGACACGGTGGGCGCCGACTTGGCGCTGCGCAGGCGGGTCGGCGTCTTGGTGGCTGCCGGTGCGGGGGTCGCTTGGGGAGGAGTCGTCGGAGGCACGGGCGGGGCGGACGCTTTCTTCGTGACGGGGGCGGGAGCCGGCTTCTTGGCGGCCGGCGCGGGTTTGGCGCTCGCCTTGACGGCGGGCTTGGCAACAGGCTTGGCCGCGGGCTTCGGCACCGGCTTCGGGGCCGGCTTGGCAGCGGCCTTCTTGGCCGCCACCGGCTTCTTCGCCGCAACGGCCTTCTTGGCCGGCGGCTTGGCCACCGGCTTCTTGGCAGCCGCCTTGACCGGCGGCTTCGCGGCCGCCTTCTTGGGCGGCGCCTTGGCCGACTTCTTTGCTGCGGCCTTGACCGGGGTCTTGCTCACGGCGCGAATCTCCTCACGGCAGCTTTATACCTGCTCCATCGGGCATGGCCAGAAGCTCATGCCGGATTCGAGAGCGGCGGATTGTAGCCACCTGTGTCGCGGCTGGCGGGGCGGGTGGACCCTCAGGCCAGGCATTGCTCCAACCCGTGGAGGAACAGGTCCCTGGGCAGGTCGATGCCGATGAAGACCATCTTGCTGCCGCGCGTCTCGCCGTCGGCCCAGGCCGGCCCGACGTCGCTGCCCATCAGCTGGTGCACGCCCTGGAAGATGACCTTCTTGTCGAAGCCCTGGACCCGCAGCACGCCCTTGTAGCGCAGCATCTTGGGGCCGTAGAGGTTGACCATCGTCCCCAGGAAGTCCTCGAGCTTGGCCGCGTTGAACGGCCGGTTGGAGCGGAACACGAAGCTCTTCACGTCGTCGTCGTGGACATGGTGGTGCGGGTGGTCGCAGTGCTCGCCGTGCTCGTGATCGTGGTGATCGTGCCCGTGGTGATCGGGGGCGTCGGCGTTCAGGAACTCCGGGTCGATGTCGAGCTTGGCGTTGAGGTTGAAGCCGCGCAGGTCGAAGACGTCCTTGATCGGCACCTCGCCGAAGTGCACCGCCTTCAGCGGCGCGCGCGGGTTCATGTGCTTGAGCCGGTGGATCAGGGCCTCGGTCTCTTCCTTCGCGACCAGGTCGGTCTTGGACAGGAAGAGCTGGTCCGCGAAGCCCACCTGGCGGCGCGCCTCCTGGCGGTCGTCGAGCTGCCGGTCGGCGTGCTTGGCGTCGACCAGGGTCAGGATCGAGTCGAGCAGGTAGCTCTCGGCGATCTCGTCGTCCATGAAGAAGGTCTGTGCCACCGGGCCGGGATCGGCGAGGCCCGTCGTCTCGATCACGATGCGGTCGAAGTCGAGCTCGCCCTTGCGCCTGCGGGCCGCCAGGTCGGACAGCGTGGCGCGCAGATCCTCGCGGATCGTGCAGCAGATGCAGCCGTTGCTCATCTGGACGATCTGTTCCTTGGTCTCGGCGACCAGGATGTCGTTGTCGATGTTCTCCTCGCCGAACTCGTTCTCGATCACGGCGATCTTCTGGCCGTGAGATTCGGACAGAACTCGCTTGAGCAGGGTCGTCTTGCCGGAGCCGAGGAAGCCGGTGAGGATGGTGGCGGGGATCAGTGACATGAGGCGGGACCGATGGGCAGCAGAAGTCAGGAGTGCCCAGCTGAGGGTGGGCGACTGTCGATCAAGGCCCGGGCACTGTCAAGCAAGCCTCGGGCCGGGGCGCGGATCGTAGCGGGCGGTGGAGACCGCCATGACGCTGGGGTATTCTCGGAATCGTTCCCACTACCGGCACCGCCCCAGTGTCCGAGCCTCAACCAGGTCGGCCCGCCCGCGCGGGCGACAAGGCGTCGCTCTCATCCGACAAGCGCAGCCTGTTCGAGCGCGTGGTCGAGTTCCTCTCGCCCGGCCCGGACTCCAAGGACGAACTGATCGAGACCCTGGCCGATGCCGAGCTCAAGGAGCTGATCGAGCCCGAGTCGCGGATCATGCTCGAGGGCGTGCTGCGGATGGCCGACATGACGGCCGGCGACGTGATGGTGGCCGCGCCGCGCATGGACCTGCTGGACATCGACGCCCCCTACGACGAGCTGCTCGCGGTGGTCATCGACACCGGCCACTCCCGCTTCCCGGTCTTCGAGGGCGAGCGCGACCAGGTCATCGGCATGCTGATGGCCAAGGACCTGCTCAAGCTGCAGCGCGCCCCCGAGCTCAACCTGCGCGCGCTGCTGCGCCCGGCCGTCTTCGTGCCCGAGACCAAGGGCCTGAACGAACTGCTGCGCGACTTCCGCTCCAACCGCAACCACCTCGCCATCGTCATCGACGAGTTCGGCAAGACCGCCGGCCTGCTGACCATCGAGGACGTGCTCGAAGAGATCGTCGGCGAGATCGAGGACGAGTTCGACGACAAGGACGGCGAGTCCGGCGTCTTCACGCTGGCCGACGGCAGCCAGCGCGTCGCCGGCGACGCCGCCATCGCCGAGGTCAACGCCGCCTTCGCCAGCCAGCTGCCCGAGGACGCCTTCGACACCATCGGCGGCCTGGTCGCCCACGAGCACGGACGCGTGATGCGCCGCGGCGAGACGGTCGACGTCGGCGGCCTGCGCTTCTCGGTGATGCTGGCCCGGGGCGGCGCGGTGCGCTGGTTCAAGGTCACGCGCGCCGAAGGCCCGGCCGACGCCGGCGAGCCCGCGGCTTGACGCGGTTGCCGCGCCCGGCCGGCGGCTGGCCGCTCGGCATCGAGCTGACGGTGGCGCTGGCGGCCGGCGCGCTCCACGCGCTGCCGTTCGCGCTGACGCGGCTGGGCTGGCTGCAGATGGCCTGCGTCGCCGTGCTGGCGTGGCGGGTCGGCGCGGCCGGCGGACCTTGGCGGGCGGCGCTGCTGGGCGGCGCGTTCTCCACCGCCTGGCTGGTCGGCAGCGTCTGGTGGCTCTTCATCAGCATGCACCGCTACGGCGGCCTGCCGGCCTGGATGGCCGCGCTGGCGGTGCTGGCGCTGTGCGCCTTCCTGGCGCTCTACCTCGCCGCGGCACTGGCGGCCTGGGTGCGCTGGCGGCCGGGCCGGCCGGCCGGCGACGCGCTGCTGTTCGCGGCGCTGTGGCTGCTGGCCGAACTGGCGCGCGGCCTCGTCTTCACCGGCTTTCCCTGGGCCGCCGCGGGCTATGCGCACGTGGACGGGCCGCTGGCCGGCCTGGCCGCCTGGGTCGGCGTGTACGGCATCGGCGCCGTGTCGGCCGGCGTCGCGGCCCTGGTGGCCGGCGCCGTCGATGCGGCCGGCCGTGCACGCTGGGCCGCCATGGCGGCCGCGCTGCTGCTGTGGTTCGCGCCGCTGGCGCTGCCGCAGCGCTTCACCGACCCGGCCGGCACGCTGTCGGTCGCGCTGATCCAGGGCAACGTGCCGCAGAACGAGAAGTTCGTGACCGAGCTGCAGCCCGAGGCCCTGGGCTGGGCGCTGCGGCAGATGGTCGATGCGCGCGCGCAGCTCGTCGTCGCGCCCGAGACCGTGATCCCGCTGCTGCCTTCGCAGCTGCCCGACGGTCTGTGGGAGCAGCTGCGCGCTGCCTTCGCCGACGCAGGCCGCGCTGCGCTGATCGGCGTGCCGCTGGGCGACCCGGCGACGGGCTACACCAACTCGGCGGCCGGCCTGTCGCGCGAGTCGGCGGCGCTGACCGGCGGCCACTACCGCTACGACAAGCACCACCTCGTGCCCTTCGGCGAGTTCATCCCCTGGGGCTTCCGCTGGTTCGTGGCGATGATGGACATCCCGCTCGGCGACTTCAACCGCGGGCCGCCGGCGGCGCCCTCGTTCGAGACCCAGGGCCAGCGCATCGGTCCCAACATCTGCTACGAAGACCTGTTCGGCGAGGAGCTGGCCGCACGCTTTGCCGATCCGGCGCGCGCGCCGACGGTGCTGGCCAATCTCAGCAACATCGCCTGGTTCGGCGACACGGTCGCCATCTCCCAGCACCTGCAGATCTCGCGCATGCGCGCGATCGAACTGCAGCGCCCGATGATCCGCGCCACCAACACCGGCGCCACGGCGCTGATCGATCACCACGGCCGCGTCGTGCGGGCGCTCGCGCCCCATACCCGCGGCGTGCTCGAAGGCGAGGTCGAGGGCCGTCAGGGCAACACGCCCTATGCCGACTGGGCCGGGCGCCTGGGCCTGGGGCCGGCGATCGGTCTGGCCCTCGCGGTCGTCGTCGCGGCCGCCGCCTGGCGCCGTCGCCGCGCCCTCGCCGCTGCCTGAACCGGGCCTGAACGGCCGCTGAACGCGGCGCGTCGGCGCGCGGCGCAGGGCATCGACGCCGGTAGAGTCCAAGGACAGGAGAAATTCCCATGTCCCGACCCTTGAAGAATCTGTTGCCGTTGATCTTTGCCGCCTGCGGGGCGACGGCCCACGCCGACCCGGCCGACTACATCTTCAGCCCCATCGTCGAGAAGGGCGAGCGCGAGATCGACAGCAAGGCCGGCATCGCCCGCGACCGCGACGGCCGCAGCTTCTGGGGCGGCAAGCTCGGCGTCGAGTACGGCTTCACCTCGTGGTGGGCGGCCGAGGCGACCGTCAACTTCGGCCGCGAGCTCGGCGAGTCGACGCGCGTGCTGTCGCTGGAGTGGGAGAACCGCTTCCAGCTCACCGAGACCGGCAAGCATCCCTGGGACATCGGCCTGCTGTTCGAGGTCGAGCGCGAACGCGAGTCGTCCGAAGGCTACGAGCTGCGCTACGGTCCGCTGCTGCAGATGCAGTGGGGCGCGGTGCAGGGCAACCTCAACCTGCTGTTCGAACGGCGCGTCGGGGCCGACGAGCCGCAGGAGCCGACCGAGTTCGGCTACCAGTGGCAGCTGCGCCACCACGCCGGCGGCCGCGTCGACTGGGGCGCGCAGGGCTTCGGCAAGCTCGGGCGCTGGGACCACTGGGCGCCGCGGCGCGAACAGTCGCACATCCTCGGGCCGGCGCTGTTCGTCAAGCTCGGCGACGACGACGACGACGGCGAGTTCGAGGCCGGGCTGCTGGCCGGTACCGGCGGCGCGGCGCCGAAGCTGACGCTGCGGTTGCAGGCCATGATTCCCTTCTAGGGCTCGCGTCGGCGGGCGCGGCGCGCAGAATCCGGCCGTCCGCAGCCGACCGGAGGTCCGCGCATGTCGACCTTGCCCGAAGTGCCCGTCGCGCCCGCCGAAGGGGCGCCGCCGCCCGCGCGTTGCGTCGCCGACCTGTCCGGACCGCGCCGCTGGCCGGTCGTCGGCAACCTGCTGCAGTTCGATCTGCCGAACCTGCACCGGCAGATGGAGGACTGGGCCGATGCCTACGGCCCCACCTACCGGCTGCGTGTCGGTCCGCGCGACGCGCTGGTCGTATCGGACGCCGAGACCATCGCCGCCGCGCTGCGCGACCGGCCCGACACCTGGCGCCGCATGCGGCCCATCGAGGCCGTGATCCGCGAGAGCGGCGGCCACGGCGTCTTCTCGGCCGAGGGCGACGACTGGCGGCGCCAGCGCCGGCTCGTGATGAGCGCCTTCGACCCGGCGCACCTGAAGCGCTTCTACCCGTCGCTGCTGCGTGTGACCGAGCGGCTGATGACGCGCTGGCGCGAGGCCGCGCGGCGCGGCGAGGCCATCGATCTGCAGGCCTCGCTGATGCGCTACACGGTCGACGTGACCACCGGCCTGGCCTTCGGCGTCGACCTCAACACCATCGCCGCGGCCCACCCGCTGCAGGAGCACCTGGACAAGATGTTCCCGATGCTGTTCCGCCGCATCAACATGCCCTTCCCGTACTGGCACTACGTGCGCCTGCCGATCGACCGCGACTACGACCGCCACCTCGTGCACGTGCACGAGGCGGTGCGCGGCTTCGTCCGCGCGGCACGGCAGCGCCTGCAGGACGAACCGATGCGCCGCGAGCAGCCGGCCGACCTGCTGGAGGCGATGCTGGCCGCGCGCGACGCCGACGGCAGCGCGCTGACCGAGGAAGAGGTCGCCGGCAATGTGCTGACCGTCCTGCTGGCCGGCGAGGACACCACCGCCAACACCCTGGGCTGGGCCCTCTGGCTGCTGCACACCCACCGCGGCGACTGGCAGGCGGTCGTGGCCGAGGTCGATGCCGCGCTCGGCGGCGAGCCGCTGCCGCCCAGCTTCGACGCGGCGCGCGGCCTCGACCGCATCGAGGCCAGCGTCAACGAGGCCATGCGGCTCAAGCCGGTCGCGCCGCTGCTCTTCCTCGAGGCCAACCGGCCGACGCGCATCGCCGGCTTCGACGTGCCGCGCGGCGGGCCGCTGTTCTGCCTGATGCGCAAGGCGGCACTCGACCGCAAGCTGGCCGACGACATCGCCGACTTCCGACCCGGCCGCTGGCAAGGCGGCGCCGAGGGTCGCGAGCGGGGGACGCAGAAGGCCAGCATGCCCTTCGGCGCCGGCCCGCGGCTGTGCCCGGGCCGTTACCTCGCGCTGCTGGAGATGAAGATGGTGCTGTCCATGCTGGCGCGCAACTTCGAGCTGATCGAGGTCGGCCCGGACGGCGGCGGCGCGCCGCGCGAGCGGCTCGCCTTCACGATGTTCCCGGTCGGGCTGAAGATGCGATTGGCGGAGCGGCAGTTGCACTGAACTGCCTTCGCATGCGCGCCGGCGAGCGAGCCGTCAACGCGGCCTGCGGCGCTGTACTCCGCTCATGTCCTCCGAGTCGGGCTGCGCCCGCCTCTCCCCCTTTACTTCGCTCCGCACAGCACCACAGCCCGCGTCGCCGGCCAGAAGGTGCTGTTCAAGCGATCGAAGAGCAAGACGGGTGAAACGTCGCCCTCGGCTCGCTCGGGGTCGCCACCTAGAATCGTGACCCAACGGTGGCATGCCAAGTTGCATGTCGCGGCTCCCCGAGACTTCAGACGATGCTGAGCTTCCAGCAAATCATCCTGCGCCTGCAGCAGTACTGGGCCGACCAGGGCTGCGCGCTGCTGCAGCCCTACGACATGGAGGTCGGCGCCGGCACCAGCCACACCGCGACCTTCCTGCGCGCCCTCGGCCCCGAGCCCTGGAAGGCCGCCTACGTGCAGCCCAGCCGCCGGCCCAAGGACGGCCGCTACGGCGAGAACCCCAACCGCCTGCAGCACTACTACCAGTACCAGGTGGTGCTCAAGCCCGCGCCGAGCAACATCCTGGAGCTCTACCTTGGCAGCCTCGAGGCGCTGGGCTTCGACCTCAAGGCCAACGACATCCGTTTCGTCGAGGACGACTGGGAGAACCCGACGCTCGGCGCCTGGGGCCTGGGCTGGGAGGTCTGGCTCAACGGCATGGAGGTCACGCAGTTCACCTACTTCCAGCAGGTCGGCGGCATCGACTGCCGGCCGATCACCGGCGAGATCACCTACGGCCTGGAACGCCTGGCGATGTACCTGCAGGGCGTCGACAACGTCTACAAGCTGCGGTGGACCGAGGGGCTGAGCTACGGCGACGTCTACCTGCAGAACGAGCAGGAGCAGAGCGCCTACAACTTCGAGCACAGCAATGTCGAATTCCTGCTCAGCGCCTTCACGGCCCACGAGGGCAACGCGAAGGCGCTGATGGAGCAGCAGCTCGCCTTGCCCGCCTATGAACAGGTGCTGAAGGCCGCGCACACCTTCAACCTGCTCGACGCGCGCGGCGCCATCAGCGTCACCGAGCGCGCCGCCTACATCGGCCGCATCC
>NZ_CADEFR010000069.1 GCF_902826655.1 uncultured Methylibium sp.
CGCGTGCGCGCGCGCTGCGGGTGGCGGCGGTAGTAGGTCAGCACCAGGCCGACGATGAAGCGCTCGTCGTCGTCGTGTGGCGAGGCCGGGGCCGGTGCGGCGGTCTGGATGCCCGGGGATGGCAGCGTTGCCGCGGCGGCCGGTGCGGCGGCGCCGTCGTGTCGCAGGTCCATCCAGCCGTGGGGCTTGTGGCAGAGCTGCTCGAACTGCCGCGCGAGGCGCTCGCCGATCTGGCGCGAGCGGCTCTTGATCTGGCTCCAGTAGCTGGGCTGGATGCCCAGGCGCTCGGCGAAGCGTCCTTCCAGCCCGCGCAGCGTCGCCGCGTCGGCATGCTTGACGGTGGCCTGGACGAACTCCTCGAACAGCCTTAGCGCGTTGTCGAGGCGAACGCCGGCGAGATCCTGGGGCATGCTCCGATGATAAAGGGGGCTTGCCTCGATGAGGCAGAAAGAAAAAGGGCCTTGCCGTCAGGCAAGGCCCTCGCAGCGAAACCGCCGACTCAGTTGCCGATCTGCAGCTCGCGCCAGTTGAGGCGGCGCAGGCCGATCGTCGAGCCGAAGTTGCCGCGGATGCGCTCGACCGCGCCGCGATCCGTGCCGCCGATCAGCCGCACGCGACCGCCGACGCTGAGGAAGCGCAGGTCGGTGACCACGCCCGCCGAGCCCATCGTCATGAAGGACACCACCCCGCTGTCGTTGATCAGCCTCGAGATGCCGGACGCATAGTCGGTTGCATAGATGCGACTCGAGCCGGACGGCGCGCAGGGATCGCTGATGCTCGGCAGCGTCGGCGCGAAGGCGACGGTGCCCGAGAAGGTCGCCGGATCGCTGACCACGCGCCAGCCGACGTTGGTCGCCGTGTCGCGTCCGAGCTCGTGGTACCAGCCCATCGACGTCGTCGTTCCGGTGAAGCCGGTCAGGAGGTTGGGGTTGGCGATCAGTTCGTTGCGCTCGATCGGGAAGTCGACTCCCCCCGGCAGATTGACCGCGGCGTTGAAGCGCAGCTGGTTGCCGTCTTCGATGGCGTAGAAGGTCTGCTCGCGAGTCGAAGAGATGTCGCTTTCATCGAGCAGTCGTCCGGTGCCGACCAGCACCACGCGCTTCTTGGTGCGCGGGTGCAGTTCCATCATCGGCCGCGACGTGATCGGCTGGGCATTGCCCGAGCTGTCGGTCAGGCGCGCCAGCACGATAGGCGACGGGTAGGCGCCGGAAGTTGCCGTGATGTCGAAGCGCCACAGGTTGCCCAGGAGGTCGCCGCCGTAGATCGCGTCGGCATAGCCGTCGGTGAAGTCCACCACGTAGCCGTTGACATGCGCCAGGCCGGCGTCGTTGGTGGTCGAGCCCACGCCGGTCGTCACGGTCTCCAGCAGCGCGCCGGTGCGCGGGTTCAC
The DNA here is from genome assembly GCF_902826655.1 of uncultured Methylibium sp. Taxonomy (GTDB): domain Bacteria; phylum Pseudomonadota; class Gammaproteobacteria; order Burkholderiales; family Burkholderiaceae_C; genus Methylibium. Next base: position 1,391 of record NZ_CADEFR010000069.1, read on the forward strand.
GAAGTACAGGTAACCACGACCGTCCGAGCTGTTGTAGCCCGACGGAATGATCACCGTCCAGCCGTACTTGCGCGTCTTCACGACCACCGGTTCGCCGAAGGTGTAGCCCATCGTCGGCGCCGTGAACTCCCACAGCACGCGACCGGCGGCGATCGCCTCGGTGGTGATGCTGCCCGGGTCGGTGACGTCGATCGCGTAGTAGCTGCGCCCGCCCTTGCCCAGGCCGCCGATCAGCACGGTGCGCCAGTCGGCGGTGCCGGTGCCGACGGCCGTGCCGGTCCAGGTGCGCGTGAAGTCCACGTCGTAGCCGGTCGGCGTCGCGTTGACCAGGTAGTGGTGCGCGAAAGACGGGTTGCCGAGCGAAGCCAGCCCATTGACATTGGGTGTGGTGGGGCTGCTGGGTCCGCTGAAGGTCGCGCTCGGCACGTAGGCGAAGATCTCCTGGCCCGAGCCGGTGCCGCTGAGCGCACCGTTGAAGGCGTGGAGCATGCCGTCGTTGGCGCCGACGTAGAGCACGGTCGGGCGCCCGACACGGGCCGTCTTGAAGGCGCTGTAGCCGGGATTCGATGCATCCGACAGCGGCAGGGCCGGCGGGCCGATCGGACGGGCCCGCGACCCGACGATGTCGCCGAGCAGTTGCGCGCGCGTCCGGTAGGCCCGGGAACTGCCCGTCGCGGTCGAGTTCTGCTCGTGGGTGCGATCGCCCCGCAGGTAGTTCAGGTAGTCGGCACTGTCGTTGCCGGTCCGGTAGCTGGTGTCCAGGGCGGTCAGCTGTCCCGCGGCGATGCTCGTCGAGCGGAAGGCGACGCCCGCGGTACCGCTCCAGGTCACGACGCGGCGAGCGGTGTCCCAGCCGGTGCCGGCCAGCTGCGTGGCCAGCCGGGACGTGGCGCGCCAGCGCTCGGTCAGCGTCGGCACGCCGTCGGTGCTGAAGTCCAGTTCGCTCGCGACCACCTCGCCGGTCCAGGTGCTGGGGTCGTACTGCGCACCGAAGCTGGCGTTGTCGAGCTGGGCCACCTGGGGCAGCGAGGTCGAGAACGAGGTCGTGAACGCCGCACTGAGCGTGTTGATCCGCTCGAAGGCGCGCGTCAGACCCGTGATCATCTGGTCCGGGTTGCCGGCGGTGAAGTAGTTGTCGGGGCGCGGCTGGGTCGTGTCGGGATCGGGGCGCGTGTCGGTCAGCGTCTCGCCCGACGTGGACCACCACGACTGCGTCAGCGCGGTCGTGTTGGCGTAGTCGTAGGTGGCCATGCCACCGGCCGGCGTGAAGCCGCCGAACTTGGCCGTCAGGTAGAACTGGTTGTTGGCCTGGAAGGCCTGCTCGAGGACGTCGACCCACAGCGTCTGGACGGTCTGGCGGCCCGTCGTCTGCGGCTGCCCGACGGTGTCGGGACGGATGTCGTTGACGTTGGAGTGGTAGGCCAGGCCGGCCATCATCCCGGAGTTGTTGCTGCAGCAGCCGTTGGAGATGTTGGTCCGGGTGCCGTAGGAGGTGCCGAGGCCTTGCAGCACGCCCAGTCGGTTGGCGGCATCGACCGCGCTGACGCTCGTATCGCTCGAGATCGCCGACGGCAGGCCGCCGGTCGGCTCATCGGTCCGGTTGGTGGCGCCTGGCAGGCCCTTGTCGCCGTGGGTGTAGATGTCGCCGATGCCCAGCACGAAGTTCTTCTGGCACGAGTACTGGATCGGATCGTCCCAGGGGGTGATGACGGGGAAGCCGTCCAGGCGCGTCGAGATGGTGGCCGCGCTGGCGGTGCCCATGTTCGTCCACTCCGGCACGTTGCCCAGGTTCTTGTAGTAGCGGATCGTCGCGTAGTAGAGCTCGCCGACCGGGTCGTTGCCCTTGTAGTCGCCGGTGCTCAGCTGGCCGAACTTGTTGAGATAGTTCGCCACGCCGCTGTTCGTGATCGACACGCTGGGGGCGAAGGTGGTGTTCGTGGCCCCCGCGTCCGTCGAGTCGGGATTGCCCACGAAGACACCGGTCGTCGCATCCCATTCGGCCGCCGCGTTCGTGGTGGCCGGCTGGCCGGGAACGGGCCGGGTCGGCCCGACGAACTTCATCCGCGCGCGCATCACGCCGCCGTCGCGCTGGTTGCCGCTTTCGTTGAGGTAGCCAAACGCGCTGAACCGCAGCCGCTGCGAGTACTGCTGCATCAGCCCTTCGGGCTTCCAGTTGCTGCCGTACTGGCGGCAGTTGGCCTCGACGCCGCCGGTGCCGCTGGCCGGGTCGCAGACCTTGATCCGCATGAAGACTTCGTAGACCACGCCGTCCAGCAGCGCGCCCGACACATACGGGATGGCAGCCGGAACGGCGTTGTCGCCGTTGAGCTGATCCAGGTTGCGGGCGTAGAGCATGCGGAAACCGGCGCCGTCGATCCGGGTGCTCATGCCGCCGCGGCTGAAGGGCGTCGCTCCTTCGACGGTCGCGGTGGTGCTGATGCTCTTGTTCTGGAATAGGTTGCCCTGCCCGGAGTGCCAGGCCTTCTGCAGGATGGTCGTGGTCGTGGTGTCGACCAGGCGGTTGCCGCCCGTCATCACCGAGCGGAAGGGGTCGATGGCCTGGGTCGACGCCCAGTTCAGGAAGTTGCCGCTCCACTGGTCGGTGCCTGTGCAGACGTGGCCGGTGGACGCACCGTTCGGCGCGAAGTGCCGGACGCTGGTCGCCGTCTCGACCGCGACGTAGTTGTAGACGTAGCACTTCTCGGGATCGAAGTAGCCCTTGTAGGTGTTCGCGGTCGAGTAGTTGGCCGTGCCGGGGTAGGCGGCGCGCGAAGCGGTCGGCCATTCCACCGAGAGCGCCAGCGCCACGTTGCCGGGCACCGAGTTGGTCGCGAAGATCGGGGTGTCCGCCAGCGAGGTGGTCGCGGCGGCGTTCAGGCCCGTGGCCAGCAACGGAGCCAGCACCAGGACCTTCGCGGTATCGCGCAGGCGCCGGGAAGCCAGAGCCCGGCGAGCTTGCGCTCGCGCCAGATGAAGCAGGTGGGCAGGATTCATGGGATGGGCCTTTGAGGCGTTGGAACGCAAGGGGTGGTGCCGGATCAGCTGTCGCAGCACGAGAAGGTGGTCTGGAAGAAGGACTGCGTGCCGCGCGGTCCGGTCGCCCGGATGCTGAGGCGGTAGATGACCGGCTGCACCACGGCGCCGCCGAGGCCGGCACCGGCACCGCCGGCAGCGACACCGCTGCTGAACTCGGCGCGCTGCCAGTCCGAAGAACTGCCGCCGGGCAGCACCGACGAGTCGGCCAGCGTGCAGCGGTCGGCGCCGAGGGTGGCGTCCTCGCCGACATCGCTGCACTGGCGGTCGACGACGTAGCGCAGCGTGATGCCCTGGCCGGCGTCGATGTCGGCGGCGGTGCCGACGGTCGCCGGCAGCGTGCTGCTCAGCAGCGCCGTCGGGATGCCCTGGGCATTGGTCGGCAGCACCACGGCGCTGTAGTTGCGCGTGAGGTCGCTGGCGCCACGAGCCGACGCGGCAGCCAGCGTACCGCCTGGCCGGAAGGCCGCGATGAGAGCCTGCACCGCCTGCTCGCTCTGCTGGGCCACGTCGCGCCTGAAGGCCAGGTTGCCGGCCGTGCTCAACGAGGTGTCGAACGACCGCATCAGCGCGGCCGCGGCGATCAGCATCACGACCAGGATCAGCAGGCTGGTCAGCAGGACGACGCCCCGCTGGGCACGATGACGGAGGGTAGTGCTCATGACGTGGTGCGCATCAGCAGGTTGCGGATGGGAATGGTGAGTTCGATGACGCGGTGCCGCTGGTTGCGGTTCTCACCGGTGCGGGTCAGGTCGACGCTGGTCTGGACCGCCGTCGGCAGGTCGCCGAACAGCGGCATCGAGGCCGGCGCGACGGGGACGCTGGCGGCCAGCTCGCGTTCGATCAACGCCGAGCGCATGACCAGCGCGACGCGCAGAGCGACGATCTGGCGCAGCCGTGTCGACGACTGGCTCGAGCCGTCCATCAATGCGGCACCCGTCCAGCCGGTGGCGGTGGGGCTCTGCCAGGTATCGAGCATGCCGTCGTCGTTCGTGTCCAGGCCGTACACCGCGTGCAGCTCGCGCACGCCCTCGGCGACGGGCTCGGAGGTGGTGCTGACGCCGTTGAGCAGCAGCAGGTCGTGGCGGAACAGCGTGCTGTTCGCGCCGACGCCGAGCAGCTCGAAGTGGGGCTGGTTGGTGGTGGTGTTGCCGATCGAGAAGGCATTGACATTCGTCATGCCGGCCAGCGCCGTCAGCGAGGTGTGCGCACCGGTGGCGGTGTAGTAGCTGCCCGCCAGCGGCAACTGCTGGCCGCAGGTGGTGGTCGGCGAGGGCGACGTCGGATCGCCGGCGCAGAGCGCCTTGGTCGATGCGACCTGGCTCAGCAGGCATTCGCCGCCGCCGGCCAGCAGGACCAGATCGTTGGCGCGCAGCCCGATGGTGTTGGCCAGCAGCACCTGCGTGGCGGTGATCGCACCGGGCAGGACGGCGGCCGGGGCCTCGCCGAAGCCGGCGGTGCCGCTCATGGTCATCAGCACGTCCGACCCGGTGTCCGAGGCGCCGGCGAAGATCACGACCGGAGCCAGCCGGACGGTCTGGGGAACGGCGGTGAACGGCGCCGGGAAGGCGGCCGTGCGGGGCAGCGTTTCCCCGGCCGGCGTGAGCGCGGCACTGATGCGGCAGCTGCCGATCTTGGGCCAGCCTTGCGCATAACCGGTGCCGGCGCTGCGCACGATGCGGTCCACCGTGTAGGCCGCGTAGGCGCCCGACTGGTTGGTGTCGTTCAGCGCGACCGAGGTGCGCTTGCGGCCTTCGCTCGCCGCCAGCACGCCGAAGACGGCCAGCGTCACCACCAGGCCGATGGTCACCGCCACCAGCAGCTCGACCAGCGAGAAGCCGCGCGAACGCAGCCGGATCGGCGGGCGGCTCACGAGACCTCCTCGTTGGTGAGGATCACGTCGACCGACAGGCGCGACTCGTTGCCGACCGCCTGGCTCGGGTGACGCCACTGGATCTGGATGGTCGCCGTGTTCGTCGTCACGTCCGGGGTGATCGTCACGGTCGCGTTGGGCAGGCCGTTGCCGGTCGGGGCGCTGGTGGCCGGATCGAGGCCCTGTACGCGCTGGGTCCAGGCCGTGGTCTGGGTCGAGCCCAGCGACACCGTGCGCGCCAGCCGCATCTGCGCGGCCAGGTCGTCGGCGAACAGCGCCGCGCGGTTGCGGTCCTCGGCATCGATCGAGAACTGTGTCGCACGCGCCTGCATGCCGACCAGGCCGAGGATGCCGAACGAGAAGATCAGGATCGACACCAGCACTTCCAGCATCGTGGCGCCGCGCTGGGACGGCCGGTGGCCGCGGCGGGGGGGGCGGTTGTTCGTCATGGTCAGCATCCGTCCGGGTTGGTGGCGGAGAGCGTCTTCGCGGGGTCGCACATGCGGACCCGGCCGCCGATGGACACGGTGATGCGCAAAGGCCGATCGGCGCCGGTGCGGCTCACGTCGTAGGTCGCGGCACCGGCGGTGCACGACTGCGCGGCCACCGTCACCTGCTGCCCCGACGCGTTGAAGCAGAGCGCGATCGGGCCGCCGATGGCGACGCCGCCTGCCACGTCGGACAGCGAGCCGCCGTTCACGAACTCGGCGGCGTCGCCGGTGAACAGCGAGACCGTGCGGATGCCCCAGTTGCTGCCGTTGGCGACGGCCGTCGCCGCCAGCGAGGGCTGGGCGTTCGTCAGGTAGAAGACGGCCGTGCGGTTGCGGCGCACCGCCTCGGCCTGGGCCTGGCGCACGCCGTTCTGCAGCGCATCGGACACCGTGCGCACGCGCGTGTTGTTGATCCAGGTGCCGAACCCCGGGGCCGCCAGCGCGAGCAGGATGCCGAGCAAGGCCACGGTGACGACCAGCTCGATCAGGGTGAAGCCGCGCACGCGCTGCGGCGTCACCACGGCGGGGCGCCGGTTCAGCACGTCTGACCTCGCTTGAGCACCCAGCTCGTCGCGCAGGTGGTCGCGCCTCCCGGGATCCAGCCCGCCGGCGCGGTCGTGCCGCGCGTGTTGATCTGGTTGACGGTGAAGCTGAAGCCGTTCACCGGGCCCGAGCCCGTGGCCAGCAGCGTGTAGGTCGTCGCGTCGGGTGTGCCCGAGCAGGTGACGACGAAGTTGCCGAAGGTGCGGGTCGTCGCGTCGGTCCGCGCGCACGGCGTGACGAAGGTACCGACCGTCGCGTAGCTGCGGTTGTCCTGGAAGTGGCGCTCCATCTCGGCGCGCAGCGTGGCCAGGCCGTTGGTCCCGTCGACCAGCTGGCCCCGGATGATGTAGTCGCGGTAGCTCGGGTAGGCGATCGTGGCCAGGATGCCGATGATGGCCACCACCACCATCACTTCGATCAGCGTGAATCCGGTCTGTCGGGCGCGTTGCATGCGGGGTTCCTTGCGTCGTTGGCAAGCCGAGTATCGAGACCCGGGCGCTCGGCTGGTATGAAGCATGTCACGCTGGACCGACCTCCCGGCCCGCCAGACGGACGAACTGCCGCCCGGAGCCGACGAACGGTCGGGGCTTGTGGCGCCGGGGCGTCCGCGCCGGCGCGGGGCGCTACTGGAACGCCACCTCGGCAAAGCCGCGCAGCTTGCGGCTGTGCAGCCGGTCGATGCCGTTGCGGCGCAGCAGCTCGATGGCGCGCAGGCCGATGCGCAGGTGCTGGTTGACGCGCTCGCGGTAGAAGCGGTCGGCCATGCCTGGCAGCTTGATCTCGCCGTGCAGCGGCTTGTCGCTGACGCACAGCAGGGTGCCGTAGGGCACGCGGAAGCGGAAGCCGTTGGCCGCGATGGTGGCGCTCTCCATGTCGAGCGCGATCGCGCGGCTCTGGCTGAAGCGACGCTCGGGCGTGCTGTGCGGCGCCTGGAAGGGCAGCAGCTCCCAGTTGCGGTTGTCGGTGCTGGCGACGGTGCCGGTGCGCATCACGCGCTTGAGTTCGCTGCGCTCGAGTCGCGTCACGTCGGCCACCGCCGCCTCCAGCGCCAGCTGCACCTCGGCCAGCGGCGGGATCGGCACCCACAGCGGCAGCTCTTCGTCCAGCACGTGGTCCTCGCGCACGTAGCCGTGGGCCAGCACGTAGTCGCCCAGCCGCTGCGTCGTGCGCAGCCCCGCGCAGTGGCCCAGCATGATCCAGGCATGCGGCCGCAGCACCGCGATGTGGTCGGTGATGGTCTTGGCGTTGGACGGGCCGACGCCGATGTTGACCATCGTGATGCCGGCGCGGTCCTTGCGCACCAGGTGGTAGGCCGGCATCTGCGGCAGCCGCGGCGGCGCTTCGCCGAGGAAGTCCCCAGGCTCCAGCGGCTGGCCGGTGCGGCGCATCACCACGTTGCCGGGTTCGACGAAGGCGACGTAGGTGTCCTCGGCCTCGCCGCCCTCGAACAGCGTCGCCTCGCCGCGTGGCAGGTGCATCAGTTCGTGGCCGAGCTTGATGAACTCGTCGATGTAGAACTGGTAGTTGGTGAACAGCACGAAGTTCTGGAAGTGCTCCGGCGCCGTGCCGGTGTAGTGGCGCAGCCGGTGCAGCGAGTAGTCGACGCGCGGCGCGGTGAACAGCGCCAGCGGATGCGTGGTGATGCCGTCGGCCGCCGGCCGCGGCTCGTGCGTGCCGTTGGCGATGCCGTCGTCCATCGCGCCCAGGTCGGGCAGGTCGAAGAGGTCGCGCAGCAGCACGCGTCGGTCCGCATCGAGCGAGCCTTCGACGTGGTCGTGCTCGGCAAAGGCGAACTGCACCGGGATGGGCTCGGTGCTCGTCCCGATCTCGAGCTGCATGCGACCGTTCTGCCCGTGGTTGCGCAGCAGCAGCCGGAACTGCTCGAGGTAGTAGTCGCCGAACAGGTCGGGCCGCGTCAGCGTCGTGTCGTAGCGGCCGGGGCCGGCGACGAAGCCGTAGGCCAGCGGCGTGTCGGCGCGTGCCACGGTCTCGGTGTGCACGGTCACGCGCGGGTAGCAGGCGCGGATGCGTTGCGCGAAGTCCTCGCCGGCGACGAAGCGCTGCAGGTGGTCGCGCAGCAGCGCGACGCCCTGCTCGTAGAGCGCCCGGGCCGCGTCCAGCGCGGCCTGCGGGTCGGTGTGGCGTTGCGGTGCAGCGGTCGGTGGCGTGATCATGGCCGCCATTCTGCGACCGGTCGGCGACAGCGGCGCGGCGGCCGAACGGGTACCGTCGCGGCATGACGCCTGCCCTTGCTCCCCGCCGTGTGCTGCCGGCCATCGTCGTGGCGCAGTTCGCCGGGACTTCGCTGTGGTTCGCCGTCAACGCGGTGATGCCGGAGCTGCAGCGCTCGCTCGGGCTGGCCCCGGACGCCGTCGGCAGCCTCACGTCGGCGGTGCAGCTGGGCTTCATCGCCGGCACGCTGGTGTTCGCGCTGGCGGCGATCGCCGATCGCCATTCGCCGCGGGGCGTGTTCCTGCTGTGTTCGGTCGCCGGCGCGGGGTGCAATGCCGCGGCGGCGCTGTGGCCGGCCGGGTCGCTCGACGTCGCGACCCTGTGGCTGCTGCGGGCGATGACCGGCTTCTTCCTGGCCGGCATCTATCCGGTCGGCATGAAGATCGCCGCGGCCTGGTATCCGCAGGGCCTGGGCCGCGCGCTGGGCTGGCTGCTCGGCGCGCTGGTGCTCGGCACGGCCTCGCCGCACGCGCTGCGCGCGCTCGGGACGGCGTGGCCGTGGCAGGACGTGATGCTGGGCGTGTCGGCGCTGGCCCTGGCCGGCGGCCTGCTGCTGTGGTCGACGGTGCCCGACGGCGGCCACCTGCCGCGGGCGACCACGCTGCAGTGGCGTGCCCTGGGCGCGGTGGTGCACGACGCGCGGCTGCGCGCCTCGGTGCTGGGCTACTTCGGTCACATGTGGGAGATCTACACGCTGTGGGTGCTGGTGCCGCTGATCCTGGCATCGCGGCTCGCCGGCCCGGCGCTGTCGGTGGCCGCCTTCGCCGTGATCGGCGCCGGCGCGCTGGGCTGCGTGCTGGGCGGCCTGCTGGCCAAGCGCTACGGCAGCGCCCGCGTGGCGGGCCTGCAGCTGGCGGCGAGCGGCCTGTGCTGCGTGCTGGCGCCGTGGGCGATCGGTGCGCCAGACGGGCTGTTCGCGGCCTGGCTGCTGGTCTGGGGCGTGACGGTGGCGGGCGACTCGCCGCAGTTCTCGGCGCTGACGGCGACCAACGCGCCGCGCGAGGCGGTCGGCAGCGTGCTGACCCTGGTCAACTGCGTCGGCTTCGCGATCTCGATCGTCAGCATCCTGCTGTTCGTCGCGCTGGCGCAGCGCTGGCCGCTGGCCTGGCTGCTGCCGGCGCTGGGGATCGGCCCGGCGCTGGGGCTGTGGGCGCTGCGGCCCCTGCTGGCCAGACCGGACTCGGGGGCCTGAGCCGCGGTGCGGAACCCTGCGATGCCGTCGCGGTCCCACAAGGCCTCTTGACCACGGGCCCGCCATGCAACGTCGTTCGCTGATCGCCTCGATGCCCTTCGTGCTGCTCCTGTCGGCGCCGGCGCTGCGTGCGCAGTCCGACCCCCAGCGCCTGCCCGCCGTGGTGGTCATGGAGTTCGATTTCGTCGACGACCAGAAGAACCCGGCCACCGTCGACGCGCAGACCCGGCGCCTGCGCGACGCCTACGTGCAGCTGCAGCGCGAGCTGGCCGAGCGCGGGCTCTACCGCGTGCTCGACCCGGCGCCCGTCGGTGCGCTGCAGCGGCGCCTGCGCGAGCAGCAGGAGTTCATGTACCGCTGCGACGACTGCGCCCACCAGGTGGGCGTGGCCGCCGGGGCCGACCTGGTGATCACCGCCTGGGTCCAGAAGGTCAGCGAACTGATCCTGAACGTCAACCTCCAGGTGCACGACGTGGCGGGCCAGAAGCTGCTGCTCAGCAAGTCGGTCGACATGCGCAGCAACGACGACGTGTCGTGGTCGCGCGCGGTCCGCTACCTGGTGCGCGACATGGCGGAGAAGCGCGCAGCCAACCCGCGCTACGGCCGCTGAGGCCGCCGCAGCGCGCGGCTCACTCCCACTCCAGCTCGGCGTAGGCCGCGGTGACGTTGCGCGCGTGGAAGGCGTCCAGCAGGCGCCAGCCCGGGCGGTCCGGCGCGATGCGTGCCACGGCCTGGCTGAGCGTGAGGCCGTCCTTCAGGGCCCGGCGCACGTCGGCCTGCAGCGTCTGCAGATAGCGCTGCTGTGCGTCGAGCGCACCGGGCCAGTCGCTGCTCGGCGCGCCGTGGCCCGGCAGCACGCGCTCGACCGGCCAGCCGCGCAGCTCGTCGAGCACGGCCAGCCAGCCCTTCAGCCGACCGTCGACCACGGGGGCGTGATCGACGAACAGCAGGTCGCCGAGAAAGAGCGTGCGCGTCGCCTCGTCCAGCACGCTGAGGTCGGCGTCGGTGTGGGCGGTCGGCCAGGCCCGCAGGCTCAGGCGGCGATCGCCGAGGTCGAGCTCCAGCCGGTCTTCGACCAGCAGGTCCGGCGCGACGAGGCGGGTCGACGCGGCCGCATCCGTGCCGAAGTCGCGCCGCAGCGCGTTCAGGTAGGTCGGTCCGCGCGCCGCCAGCGCCGCCGGCAGGCGCCGGTGCCCGACGAAGCGCGGCGCGGGTTGCAGGGCGGCGAAGGCCGCGTTGCCGAACACGTGGTCGGGGTGCGCGTGCGTGTTGATGACATAGCACACCGGCAGCGGCGTGAGGCGCCGCAGCGCGGCCAGCAGCTGGCGTCCGACCGCTTCGGTGCCGCCGCTGTCGATCACCGCGGCGCAGCGCGAGCCGATCACGACCGCGGTGTTGGCGACGTCGCCGCCGTTGGAGGGGCCCCACTCCTCGAGCGGGCCGCGGTGGATGTAGACGCCGGGCGCCAGCGTCTGCAGGGTCGAGCTGACGTCGGCGGTGGGCGGCGACCCGCAACCGGCCACGCACGCGGCGAGCGCCAGGCCGAGGGCCGCCGCCACGCGCCGTGGCCGGGCCATCGCGCTACTTCGTGTCGGTGTTGATGAAGCAGCTCTTCTTGGCGGCCGCCTGCAACTCGCGGAAGCGGCGGATCTCCTTCTGCAGCGACTCGGTGTCGCGGATGGTGTTGCCGCGCTCGCCGCCGATGCTGTTGGCGTTGGTCGCGGTCACCATCGAGTCGAACTCGTCGAACTTCAGCTGGGTCGCCAGCTTGTCGAGCGCGCACGAGCACTTGTTCAGCATCTCGTAGTAATGCCCGGGGTGCTGGCGCATGCACTCGTTGACGTAGGTCACGCGATCGGGGGTCGGGTAGTCGTGGGCGGAGGCCGGTGCGGCGACCGCGCACGCCGTCGCGGCGAGCAGCACGGGGACCGACCAGCGGGCCGGCCAGGGCAGGAAGGTCTTGATCATCGGGGCCATCACTTCTTGCTGGGTTTGGGGGCGGGGCCGGCTTCGACGCCGGTGAGGGTCATCACCTCTTCGAGCGCCGGCGGGTCGCTGGGCAGCGCACCCGGCAGGGCGGTGCGCAGCTGGTACACGCCGCCCGGCACGTTCCTGGCGAGGACGAAGGTGTAGCGCTTGTCCGCAAAGCGCTCGTAGCGGCTGCGCGCCGGATCCTTGGCGTAGGGCGAGAGCGTCACTTCCTGGGCGGGCAGTTCGCGTCCCTGGAAGGTGATCGTCGTGTCGCGCACCTGCGCCTCGTCGACCATGGTCATGCGGATGCGCTTCTGGAAGTAGTTGGGGCGCCCCTTCGTCAGGCGCTGCATCTCGCGGATGTCGCGCTCCAGGAAGTAGAGGATCACCGGGTTGGCCTCCGCCTCGGGGATCTCGGGCAGGGCCAGGCGACGCTCGCCGGTCAGGAAGTCCCCCTGCACGGTGCAGCAGACCTTGCCATTGCGGCGCACGTCGATGCGCACCTGGTCCTCGAAGCCGGACTCGAGACTGCCCGAGCGCACGAAGCTGTAGCGCAGGGAACTCGGCGACTTGAGGTCGACGAGATGCCGGTCGGCGAACACCAGGGTCTCGGCGCGCGAATACTGGCTCGGGTCGGCTGCCTGCGCCGGGATCACGGCCGCCATCAGCACGGGCGCCAGCACCGGCAGGCAAGGGGAAAGGATTCGTCGCGCCAGGTTCACGGTTTCTCCAGTTCAGCGGCCAGTTCACGGCCTTGGGTCGGGTCGAGTGCGGACAGGCGGGCAGCCGCCTGCCGGGCCTCGGCCGGCAGGCCGAGGCGCTTGTAGATCTGGGCCAGCCGCGCCCAGCTGCGGCCATAGGTCGGATCGAGATCGAGGCTGCGCTTGAACGCGGCGATCGCCGCGTCGGCCTGCTGCAGGCCATCGCGTGCAACCCCCAGCAGGTAGGCCGGTTCCGCGTCGCCGCTGTCCTCGAGTCCCCAGCGTTCGGCCAGCTGGGCGAGCGCCGGCCAGCGCTGGCGCTGCTCGAGCGCCGCGGCCTGCAGGAACAGCGGCTGGTTGTCGAGGGGGCCTTCCCAGAAGCTTTCACCCGGCAGCGGTGCCACTGCGTCGTAGCTCGGCGCGTTGTCCAGCAAGCCCAGCACCCAGTCGGACGGGGCCGCGAAGTAGTGGTTCGCCCCGCCGCGCAGGCGGAAGGTCAGGATGCCGACCAGCGCACCGTCGGCGTTGAAGAGGCCGCCGCCGCTGGCGCCCGAGCTGAACCAGTTGCTGCTCTGCACGATCTGGCCGCCCGACCAGCGATGCAAGGCCACCACGCCGCCCTCGCTGAGCTGGAGACCGACGCCGCCGGTGTAGCCGATCGCGAGCACCGACTGGCCCATCTTCAGCGACGAGGCGCGCGCGATCGGCACCGGCGGGCCGTCGATGCTGGGGACCTGCAGCACGCAGAGGTCGCGCTTCATGTCGGCGGCCTGCAGGCTCGCGGCCCAGCGCGCGCCGCCCTTCACGACCTGGACGCGCTTCGCGTTGCGGGTCACGTGGCAGTTGGTGACGACCTTGCCGGGCGCGACGATGACCCCCGAGCCGAGCTGGAAGCGCCCGGCCGCGTCGACCGCCTCGATCTTGAGCACGCTGGGCGCCAGGCCGATCAGCGAGGCGCGGTCGATCTCGGCCCGCACCGTGGCCGTCGCCGCCATGCCTAGCACGGCGCCGGCAACGACGACGGCGTGCTTCAGGGCCATGGCGTGAGGCGGGGGCGCGGCCCCCTAGCGGCCGGCCGGCGCGGGCGGGTTGTCGAGCAGGGGCACGCCGAAGTCGCGCAGGATCGCGGTGATGTCGGCCTGGCGCTTCTCGATCAGGCCTTCGATCTGCTGCTTCCATTCGCGCTCGCCGTAGCGCACGCCCATGGCCATCTGGAAGTCGAACTTGACGCCCGGCTCGGAGCGCATCGGCACGACCACCAGCTGAGGCTGCTGCAGCTTCTTGGCGAAGTAGCCCGCGATCGGACCCCAGACGATGGCGGCATCGAGCTTGCCGGAGGCGAGGTCGCGCTCGATGATCTCGCCGGGATACTGGTTCGGGTCGGCGTTGAGGATCTGGTAAGGCACGCCCTGCTCGACCAGCTGGTGCTTGTTGAGCCACTCGGACGCCGGCGATCGGTCGTAGATGCCGATGCGCAGCTTGTCGAGGCGCGCCCGGTCGACCTTGAGGAAGTCGTCGATGGTCTGCACGCCGTCCAGGCCCTTGCCCTTGGCATAGACCAGCGCGTAGGTCGAGCGGTAGTAGGGCTTGGTCACCGACACCTGGTCGAACCCGGCCGGCACGCCCATGATGATGTCGCAGGGATAGTCCGCGCCCGGCAGCTTGTAGCGCAGGGTGTTGCGCACGAAGGCCAGCCGCTGCGGGAAGGAGAAGTACTCGACCGGCAGGCCGAGATCCTTGGCGAACAGCTCGGCGATCTTGTTCTCGATGCCCTCGCCCTTGAGGCTGGAGAAGGGCAGGTTGTTCGGATCCTGGCAGACGCGGAAGGCCTTGCGCGGCGCCGCGTCCTGCGCCGCGGCCGGCACGGCGACGCCGGCCAGCAGCGACAGCGCCAGCGCGCCGATCCAACGAGCGCGCGGGAGCTTCGTCATCATTGGAGCTCTTCGACCTTGGCGCGCGTGATGGCGCCGTCCGAGCGACCCTTGAGGTAGGCGTAGAGCTGGTCCATGTTGTCCATGACCTGCTTGCTCGTGCCGAAGCTCTGCATGCCCTTGTCGAGGCGACCGTCGCGGACGGTCTTCACGAAGTCTTCCTTGCTGAGGGTCTTCATGCTCGCAATCAGCGACGGCCCGACCAGACCTTCCTGGTTGGCGCCATGGCAGCGGTCGCAGGCGGCGGCGCGCCAGGTGCGAAAGCCCTTCATCGTCTCGGCATCGACCTTGTAGCCGTCGACGACCTTGTAGGGGAGTTTCTTGTCCTGGGCCTGGGCGGTGACGACCACCCCGGAAACGGCCAGCGCGGCCACGGCAAGGACGACGGATTTCACGCGAGACATCATGGCTAACCTAGAAAAGAGTGGAGACGCGTTTGAAACGAAACGGGGATGGTGAGCGTTGACCGTTCACCATCCCCTGATCGATCCGATCGCGGGAGGTTCCCCGCGATCGGACGGGACTTGCAAGGATCAGTTCGGCAGAGCGAACACCGTCAGCGAACCGCCAAGGTCCGTGTAGGAGTTCAGCTCCTTGTAGCCACCCACGGCGCCCAGACCGTCGGTGTCCTTCTCGAGACCTGCTGCCATGCCGATGCCGGCCCAGCCGCCGATGCCCGAGAACACGCCCATGTACTGCTTGCCCTTGTGCTCGTAGGTGAACACGTTGCCGATGATGCCGGACGGCGTGCGGAACTTGTACAGCTCCTTGTTCACGTCCTTCGCATCGACGCACTTGAAGTAGCCTTCCAGCGTGCCGTAGCAGCTCAGGCCGCCCGCGGTGTTGAGCGAACCGCTCCACACCGAGAACTTCTCGGGCTTGCTCTGGACGATCTTGCCGGTACCGGCGTCCCAGGTGATGTAGTTGCCCATGCCGCCGTGGCTTCCCGGAGCCGGGAACATCGACAGCGTGGCGCCCACGTACGGCTGGCCCGCGGTGTACTCGACCTTGAACGGCTCGTAGTCCATGCAGACGTGGTTCGTCG
>NZ_CADEFR010000070.1:0-6140 GCF_902826655.1 uncultured Methylibium sp.
GTCAACGCGCTGTCGCACTACACCGACTGGACCGTCGGCCACGTGCACAGCGGCGCGCTCGGCTGGGTGGGCCTGATCTCGATGGGCTCGCTGTACTACCTGATCCCGCGCATGTTCGGCCAGACCCGCATGCACAGCGTGCGCGCGATCGAGCTGCACTTCTGGGTCGCGACCGTGGGCATCGTGCTCTACATCGCCGCGATGTGGATCGCCGGCGTGATGCAGGGCCTGATGTGGCGCGCCGTCAACCCCGACGGCACGCTGGTCTACAGCTTCGTCGAGAGCGTCAAGGCCACCTACCCCTTCTACGTCGTGCGCTTCGCCGGCGGCCTGCTCTACCTGGGCGGCATGCTGATCATGGCCTGGAACGTCGCGATGACCGTGCGGCAGGGCCGCGCCGTCGCGACGCCGGTGCCCGCGGCCCTGGCCCACGCCTGACCCTCAAGGACCTTCCATGGCAGCGACCCCCCGCCCCGCGACCGGCCACGAGCGCATCGAGACCAACAACCTGCTGATGATCGTGCTGATCCTCGTGGTCATCGCGATCGGCGGCATCGTCGAGATCGTGCCGCTGTTCTTCCAGCGCTCGACCACGCAGGCCGCGCCCGGCGTGCAGCCCTACACCGCGCTGCAGCTGGCGGGCCGCGACGTCTACCTGCGCGAGGGTTGCTACAACTGCCACTCGCAGATGATCCGGCCGCTGCGCGCCGAGACGCTGCGCTACGGCCCGTACTCGACGGCCGGCGAGTTCGTCTACGACCACCCCTTCCAGTGGGGCAGCAAGCGCACCGGCCCGGACCTGCACCGCGTCGGCGGCCGCTACAGCGACGACTGGCACCGCCTGCACCTGATCAACCCGCGCGACCTGGTGCCGGAGTCCAACATGCCCGCCTACCCCTGGCTGGCGCGCAACGCGGTCGATGCCGCGGCGCTGCCCGGCCACCTGCGCGCGCTGCGCCTGGCCGGCGTGCCCTACAGCGATGCCGACATCGAAGGCGCCGCCGCCGCGGTCACCGGCAAGACCGAACTCGACGCGCTGGTGGCCTACCTGCAGGTGCTGGGCACCGCGGTGAAGTGACCCCCGAGGAAAGAACATGGACGTCAACACCCTGCGCATCGCGGTGACGCTGCTGTCGCTCGCGCTCTTCGTCGGCATCGTGGCCTGGGCCTGGTCGCGCGGCAACCGCGCGCGCTTCGACGAGGCGGCGCGCCTGCCCGCCAACGACGGCGAAGGGAGCGCGCGATGAGCGACTTCTTCTCCAGCGGCTGGTCGCTGTTCGTCGCGATCGCGACGATCGTGTCGATGCTCGCCTGCCTGGTGCTGCTGGCGATCGCGGCGCGCCGCAAGGTCGTGCTGCGCCCCGACGGCCGGCCCGACGAGACCACCGGCCACACCTGGGACGGCGACCTGAGCGAGCTGAACAACCCGCTGCCGCGCTGGTGGATGTGGCTGTTCATCGTCACCGTCGTGTTCTCCTTCGCCTACCTGCTGCTCTACCCGGGCGCCGGCAGCCATGCCGGGCAGTTCGGCTGGACCAGCACCGGCCAGTACCAGGCCGAGCAACGCGAAGCCGGCGAGGCCCTGGCGCCGATCTACGCGCAGTTCGCGCAGGCCCCGGCCGAGCAGCTGATGCGCGACCCGGCGGCGATGGGCATCGGCGAACGCCTGTTCGTCAACCACTGCGCGGCCTGCCACGGCTCGGACGCGCGCGGCAGCAAGGGCTTTCCCAACCTGACCGATGCCGACTGGCTCTATGGCGGCGACCTCGCCAGCATCGAGAAGACCATCGCCGAGGGCCGCAACGGCCTGATGCCGCCGATGGCCGCGGCGGTCGGCGGCGCCGGCGAGGTGAACCAGCTCGCGCACTACGTGCTGAGCCTGTCCGGCAGCCCGCACGACGCGATCGCGGCGGCCCAGGGCAAGCCCCGGTTCATGGCCTGCGCCGGCTGCCACGGCGCCGGCGGCAAGGGCAACACCGCGCTCGGCGCGCCCGACCTCACCGACAAGGTGTGGCTGCACGGCTGGGGCATCGACGCCGTCACGGCGATGGTCGTCCAGGGCCGCAGCAACCGCATGCCGGCGCATGCCGAGCGCCTGTCGCCCGAGCAGATCCGCGTGCTGGCGGCCTACGTGACGAGCCTGTCGCGCAGCCCCGCCGGCACCGCGCCCTGAGCGCGCGCACGATGGCCGGCCCGGCCCGCGAGCCGATCCCGATCCGCGCCGTCGCGGCCCGCGACGCCGCCGGCGAGGGCGAGACCGTCTGGCTCTACGAAAAGCGCCGCCAGATCTATCCGCGCGCCGTGCACGGCGCGTTCGCGGCCTGGCGCTGGGCGCTGGTGTGGGCCACGCAGCTGGTCTTCTACGGCCTGCCCTGGCTGACGTGGAACGGCCGGCCCGCCGTGCTGTTCGACCTGGCGGCGCGGCGCTTCTACATCTTCGGCCTGGTGCTGCATCCGCAGGACTTCATCTACCTCGCGGTGCTGCTGGTGATCAGCGCCTATGCGCTGTTCCTGTTCACCGCGGTCGCGGGGCGGCTGTGGTGCGGCTTCGCCTGCCCGCAGACGGTCTACACCGAGATCTTCCTGTGGGTCGAGCGCCGCATCGAGGGCGACCGCCCCGCCCGCATCAAGCGCGACGCCGCGCCGCACGGCGCCGACTGGGCGGCGCGCAAGGCCGCCAAGCACGCGGTGTGGCTGGCGATCGGCCTGTGGACCGGCTTCAGCTTCGTCGGCTACTTCACCCCGATCCGCGTGCTGTGGGCCGAGGCCTTCACGATGGGCTTCGGGCCCTGGGAGTGGTTCTGGGTCGTCTTCTACGGCCTGGCGACCTACGGCAATGCCGGCTGGCTGCGCGAGCAGGTGTGCCTCTACATGTGCCCCTACGCGCGCTTCCAGAGCGCGATGTTCGACCGCGACACGCTGATCGTCAGCTACGACGAGGCCCGCGGCGAGCCGCGCGGCTCGCGCCCGCGCCGTGCCGACCCGCGCGCGCTGGGCCTGGGCGACTGCATCGGCTGCGGCCTGTGCGTCGAGGTCTGCCCCACGGGCATCGACATCCGCCAGGGCCTGCAGTACGCCTGCATCGGCTGCGCCGCCTGCGTCGACGTCTGCGACGGCGTGATGGACAAGATGAACTACCCGCGCGGCCTCATCCGATTCGCGACGCAGAACGGCCTGGCTCAGCGTCTCGACCGCGCGCAGACCTGGCGGCGCGTGCTGAGGCCGCGCGTGCTGGTCTACGGCGTGGTGCTGCTGGCGATCTGCGGTGCCTTCGTCGCCAGCCTGGCCTTGCGTAGCCCCTTCCGCGTGGACGTCGTGCGCGACCGCGGCGCGCTGGCGCGGCTGGTCGGCGACGGCCACATCGAGAACGTCTACCGCCTGCAGGTGATGAACGCGACCGAGTCGGTGCAGCGCTACCGCGTCGTCGTCGAAGGCCTGCCCGGCGCGACGGTCGCGACGCGCCCCGACTTCAGCGTCGACCCGGCGCAGGCGCGCTGGCTGCCGCTGGCGGTGCAGGCCGGCCCCGAAGCGCTGCAGGGCCTGGCGCCCGGCGCCCACCCCATCGCCTTCGTCGTCGAGCGCGAAGCCGCCGGCGACGAGCCGGCCGCGCAGGTGCGCGAGAAGTCCACCTTCGTCGTGCCGCGCTGAACTGCCCTGGAGCCCCGCCATGCACCCCGTCCTCGCGAAACCCCTGCCCGCCCTCGGCCGCCCGTGGTGGCGCGAGCCGATGCTGTGGCTGATCGTCGGCGGCCCGGCGGCGGTCGTCGTCGCGGCGCTCGCCACGGCCGCGATCGCCTGGCACGGGGCCGACCGCGTGCTCGAGGAACCGCCCGCCGCGCAGCGGGCCACCGACCCGGCGCTGCAACCCGCGCTGAAGGCGCGCAACCACGCGGCGTCGCCGCGCTGAACCGGCGTCGCCACGGCCATGTTCCGCCTCGGTCTGCAGGTGCTCTGGCCCGCCTTCGTGATGGCGGGCGTGACGGAGATGCTGGTGTTCGCCGTGGTCGACCCGGCCGACCTGCGCTGGTTCGGCGGCCCGACCCTGGGCTGGCCGCGCGCCGCCACCTACACGATCAGCTTCCTGATCTTCTGGGGCGTGACCGCGGTCGCCTGCGGCATCACCGCGCTGCTGCTGGTGGAGCCCGGGCCGCCGCACGACGCTTGACCGGCGTCAAGGCAGGCCGGCCCCGCGGCCGGCACGATCGCGGCATGAACACCGAGACCGTCGCCGCCCCCGACCGCGTGAGCCAGCTGCTCGCCGGGCTGGACGTGCCCGGCCCGCGCTACACCTCCTACCCGACCGCCGACCGCTTCGACGACGACTTCGGCGCCGCGCGCTATCGCGAGGCCCTGGCCGCGCGCGCCGCGGCCGGCCAGGCCGCGGCGCCGTTGTCGATCTACGTGCACGTGCCGTTCTGCGAGTCGATCTGCTACTACTGCGCCTGCAACAAGGTCGTGACGCGTCACCACGAGCAGGCGCAGCCCTACCTGGCGGCGCTGGAGCGCGAGATCGCGCTGCACGTCGGCGCGCTCGGCCGCGGCCAGCCGGTGTCGCAGCTGCACCTGGGCGGCGGCTCGCCGACCTTCCTGAGCAACGCCGAACTGGACCGCCTGCTGGCCACGCTGCGCGCCGCCTTCGCCATCGCCCCGCAGGCCGAGCTGTCGATCGAGGTCGATCCGCGCACCGTCGATGCCGCGCGCCTGCGGCACCTCGCGGCGCTGGGCTTCAACCGGCTCAGCTTCGGCGTGCAGGACTTCGACCCCGAGGTGCAGCGCGCCGTGCACCGCGAGCAGCCCTACGAGCAGGTGCACGCGCTGATGCGCGAAGCGCGCGCGCTGCGCTTCGGCTCGATCAACGTCGACCTGATCTACGGCCTGCCGCGGCAGACGCCGGAGTCCTTCGCGGTCACCGTCGCGCAGGTCGCCGGACTGCGGCCCGACCGCATCGCGCTCTATGCCTACGCCCACCTGCCGCAGCGCTTCAAGCCGCAGCGGCGCATCCACGCGCACGAGCTGCCGATCGGCAGCGAGCGCGTGCACATGCTGCGCTCGGCGATCAGCGGCTTCCAGCGCCACGGCTACGCCTACATCGGCATGGACCACTTCGCGCTGCCCGACGACCCGCTGGCCTTCGCCAAGCGCCAGGGCCGGCTGCACCGCAACTTCCAGGGCTACAGCACCCAGCCGGACTGCGACCTGATCGGCCTGGGCGTGTCGGCGATCGGCCAGGTCGGCGGCTGCTACGCGCAGAACGCCAAGACCCTGGCCGGCTACGAGGCGGCGCTGGCCCGCGGCGTCTTCGCCACCGAGCGCGGCCTCGCGCCCGATGCCGACGACCGGCTGCGCCGCACGGTGATCATGGCGCTGATGTGCCAGGGCCGCGTCGACTTCGACGCGATCGGCAGCGACGTCGCGGCGCGCCTGCGCGGCGAGCTCGAGCGCCTGCGCGTCCACGAGGCCCAGGGCCTGGTCACCGTCGAGCCCGGCCGCATCGAGCTCACGCCGCTGGGCTGGTACTTCGTGCGCGCCATCGCGATGGTGTTCGACCGCCACCTGCAGGAGGACGCGCAGCGCGATCGCTACTCGCGCGTCGTCTGAAGGGCGTCGATGGACGCGGCGCTGATCCTCGGCGCCGGGCTGATGGGCCTGGCCGGCAGCCCGCACTGCGCGGCGATGTGCGGCGCGCCCTGCGCGGCGCTCGCCGGACGCTGCGGCCCGGCGCGGCAGCACGAGGCGATGGCCGGCTTCACGCTCGGCCGGCTGGCGGGCTATGCGGCCGGCGGTGCGGCGGTCGCCTCCGGCGTGGCGGCCTTCGCGCTGCTCGGCGAGGCAGCGCCGATGCTGCGCTCGCTGTGGCTGATGCTGCAGCTCGCGGTGCTCGGTCTCGGGCTGTGGCTGCTGGTCACCGGGCGCCAGCCGGCCTGGTGGGCGCGGCTGGGCAGCACGCGCGCGCCGCTGGCCGCCGGCGGCTGGCAGCGCATGGCCGCACCGCTGCGCGCCGGCGCGGCCGGCGGGCTGTGGCTGGCCTGGCCCTGCGGCCTGCTGCAGTCGGCGCTGCTGGTCGCGTCGCTGGCCGACACGCCGGCGCAGGGCGCCGCGGCGATGGCGTCCTTCGCGGCGACCTCCTCGCTGGGTCTGTG
>NZ_CADEFR010000070.1:6150-15214 GCF_902826655.1 uncultured Methylibium sp.
CGCCTGCCGTCCGGTGCGCGGGCCACGGCCTGGGCCTGGCGGCTGGCCGGCGCGGCGCTGGCCGCGGCGGCGGGCTTCGCGCTGGGACACGGCTTGTGGGAGCGGGTCGCGCTCTACTGCGCCGCGCCGTGAGCCGCACTCGCTGTCGCAGAATGCCGGCGTGAGCGCCCCGCACATCGCCATCGTCGACGACGAGCCCGACATCACCCGGCTGCTGGCCAACTACCTCGCGAGCCAGGGCCTGCGCACCAGCCAGCTGCACAGCGGCCGCGCGCTGATGGCGCTGATGGCCAGCGACGCGCCCGACCTGGTGCTGCTGGACCTGGGCCTGCCCGGCGAGGACGGCTTCGTCATCGCGCGCCAGCTGCGCGAGCACTGGCGCTGCGGCCTGGTCATCGTCACCGGTCGCGGCGACGCGGTCGACAAGATCGTCGGCCTGGAGATCGGCGCCGACGACTACGTGACCAAGCCCTTCGACCTGCGCGAGCTGCTGGCGCGCATCAAGGCCGTGCTGCGGCGTCTGGCGCCGGCCGAGGCAACGCCGCCGGCCGGACCGCCCGCCGCGCCGCGCGAGCGCCTGTGCTTCGACGGCTGGACGCTCGACATCGCCGCGCGCCGCCTGACCGCGGCCGACGGCCGCGAGGCCGCGCTGACGAGCGGCGAGTTCGACCTGCTGTGCGTGTTCGCACGGCATCCGGGCCGCGTGCTGTCGCGCGACTTCCTGCTCGAGCACACGCGCGGCCGCGAGGCCGCGCCCTTCGATCGCACGGTCGACGTGCAGGTCGGCCGGCTGCGCCGCAAGCTCGAGGCCGACGCCGAGGTGCCGCAGCTCATCAAGTCGGTGCGCGGCGCCGGCTACGTGCTGGTGCCGCCGGTCTCGGCGGGCTGAAGCGGCGGCGGCGATGCGCGACCTCGCCGCGGTGCACCGGGCGCTGTTCGTCGCCTACCCCGACGCGCTGCTGCTGGCCGACACCGCCGGCCGCATCGTGCTGGCCAACCCGGCGGCCGAGCGCATGCTGGGCTACGGCGCCGGCGAGCTGGACGGCACGCCGGTCGAGTCGCTGGTGCCGGCGGCGATCCGCCCGCGCCATGCCGCCTACCGCCAGGCCTACGAGCGCAAGCCGCAGCCGCGGCCGATGGGCACGCAGACCGAGCTGGTGGCGCTCAAGCGCGACGGCAGCGAGGTGATGGTCGAGATCGCGCTCAGCCCGCTGCAGATCGACGGCACCCAATACGTCGTGGCAGCGGTGCGCGACATCGAGGCCTACCCGCGCATGCGCCAGGCGCTGCAGCGCGCGCGCTACAGCGAGTTCGTCGCGCAGATGGGCCGGCTGGCGGTCGACGCGCGCGACCCGCAGCTGCTGCTGCAGCAGGTGCCCGCGGTCGCGGCCGATGCGCTGCAGGTCGATGCGGCGGTGGTGTTCCTGCTGGAGCCCAATCGCCTGGAGTTCCGCATCGCCGGCGGCGTGGGCCTGCTCGACGACGAGGGCCCGGCGCAGCGCATCCCCAACCGGCCCGACACGCCGCCCGGCTACGTGCTGCGCGAGGGCCGCCCGGTGACCGTGACCGACTTCCGCGGCGAGACGCGCTTCGCGGTGCCGGCCAGCTACCTGGGCCAGGGCCTGGTGAGCGCGCTGGCAGTGCCGCTGGCCGACCGCGGCCAGACCATCGGTGCGCTGATGGTGCGCTCGCGCCAGGCGTCGCGCTTCGGGCCCGACGAGCTGCATTTCCTGGAGTCGCTGTCCAACCTGCTGTCGGCCAGCCTGCAGCGGGCCCAGGGCGAGGAGGCGCTGCAGCACTCGCAGCGGCTCGAGAGCGTCGGCCAGCTGACCGGCGGCATCGCACACGACTTCAACAACCTGCTGACCGTGATCCAGGGCAACCTGCAGGTGCTGGAGGACCACCCGGCTCTGGCCGGCGACGACGGCGCGCGCGACATGGTGGCCGCGGCGATGCGCGCCAGCCGCCGCGGCGCCGAGCTGACCGGCAAGCTGCTGGCGTTCTCGCGGCGGCAACTGCTGAGCCCGTCCGAGGTCGACGTCGGCGAGCTGCTCGAGTCCCTGGCCGGCATGCTGCGACGCACGCTGGACCAGCGCATCCGCATCCGCGTCGACGCGGCCGAGCGGCTGCGCTGCCGCGCCGACCCCGGGCAGCTGGAGTCGGCGCTGCTCAACATCGCGATCAACTCGCGCGACGCGATGCCGGCCGGCGGGCACCTGGACTTCCACGCCCGCGCCTGCGCCGCACTGCCGGCCGAGGTGGCGACCGAGCTCGGCGAGCGCGCCGCGCACGAGCGCTACGCCGAGATCGCGATCGTCGACAGTGGCGACGGCATGAGCGAGACGGTGCGCGAGCGCGTCTTCGAGCCCTTCTTCACCACCAAGGAGCTGGGCCGCGGCACCGGCCTGGGCCTGAGCACGGTCTACGGCTTCGTCAAGCAGTCGCAGGGCGCGGTGCGGCTGCGCTCGTCGCCCGGGGCCGGCACCGAGGTGACGATCTACCTGCCGCGCGCCGATGCGGCCGGCCCGGCCGCCGCCGACGGGCCGCAGACGGCCGCCTTGCCGCCCGGCCTGCCGGTGCTGCTGGTCGAGGACGAGGACGAGGTGCGCGCCGTCGTGAAACGCTTCCTCGTCGCGCTGGGCTGCCGCGTCGTCGAGTGCGCCAGCGGCGAGGAGGCGCTGGCGAAGCTGGACGCCGGCGCCGAGTGCCGCCTGCTGCTGACCGACATCGCGCTCGGCGCCGGCCTGCGCGGCACCGAGCTGGCGCGCCGCGTCGCCGAGCGCCTGCCGCAGGCCGCGGTGCTGCTGATGTCGGGCTACGCCGCCGAGCTGCTGCACGGCGAGGGCGGCGGCGCGCTGCCCTGGGATCTGCTGCGCAAGCCCTACGAGCGCGAGGCGCTGGCGCGCGCCATCGTGCGCGCGCTGGACGCGCGTTGAACGGCCGTGCGGGCGCCGGGCCCGCGCCAGCGACTCAGTGCACCGCCGCGGCGGCCACGCTGCGCTCGACGAAGGCGCTGAGCGCCGACACGTCGGGGATGCGCAGGTCGCGGCGGCCGCGCTCGGCGAAGTCGATCACCTTGTCGCGCGCCAGGCGCGACAGCGCGCGGCTCACCGTCTCGAGCTTCATGCCAAGGTAGTTGCCGATCTCGGCGCGCGTCATGCGCAGCGTGATCTGGTCGGAGCGCAGGCCGCGCTGCTCCAGCGCGTCGGCCCAGCCGCGCAGGAAGTCGGCGACGCGCGCGTCGGCCGGCAGCGTGCACAGCGCCAGCATCGCATCGCGGTCGCGGGCCAGCTCGCGGCTCATCGCGGCGTGCACCGCCGCCAGCAGCGCCGGCGAGCGGCCGCACTGCTGCAGCAGCGCGTCGTAGCGGATCGCCCAGACCTCGCCGGTGTCCATGGCGACCGCGTCGCAGCCGTAGCGGCCGTCGGCGATGCCGTCGAAGCCCAGCCAGTCGCCCTTGAAGTGCAGGCCGATCAGCTTGTCGCGGCCGTCGGCGGCGCCGTTGATCGTCTTGAAGAAGCCGGCATGCACCACGTACAGGTGCTCGAGCGCGTCGCCCGCCGCGTAGATGGACTCGCCGGCATGCACCACGCGGCGCAGGATGGGCAGCTGTTCCTGCAGCAGCGCGAGCAGCTGGCCGATGCGCTGGGACGGGGTGACGGCGGTGTCGACGGTGATGGCCATGCAGGGCTCCGTGAGGAAAGGGTGGGGGCGGTGCTTCGATGCCCTCAGGCTAGGGCCCGCATGGCAATGGCCGACGACGGCCGGCCGACGCTCGGTAACGCCGGGTGAACCGACGGTGACGGGCGTGTGAACCGGTCCGGGCTGGCCGCCGCCGGCCGCTTGCGCGTGATCAAGCCGCAGGCGGCCGGGCCGGGCTAAGCTGCGGGGGTCACCGTTCCCATCCCGCAAGGAGGTCGCCATGAAGAAAAAGGTCCTGCTCGCCGTCGACGGCAGCGACTACACCAAGCGCATGCTCGCCTTCCTGGCGGCCCACGACGACCTGCTGGCCGGCGAGGTGCACTACGCCGCGCTGACCGTGATCCCGCGCATCCCGCCGCACGCGGCGCGCTTCTTCTCCGAGGCCGACCTCGCGACCTACTACGCCGACGAGGCCGGCAAGGTGCTGGCGCCCGTGCAGGCCTTCATGCAGCAGAAGGGCTGGGCCTTCGAGGTCAAGCACCGCTGCGGCCACGCCGGCGACGAGGTCGCGGCCGAGGCCGACGGCGGCAAGTACGACCTGGTCGTGCTGGGCTCGCACGGCCACGGCGCCGTCGGCAGCCTGGTGCTGGGCTCGGTGGCCGCGCGCGTGCTGGCCAAGTGCGGCGTGCCGGTGCTGCTGGTGCGCTGAGCGGCGCCGCCGCCGCGCGCGCCGCGGCTCACTTCACCGTGTAGCCGCGGCCTTCCATGCAGGCCAGCGTGGCGCGGTGGAACACATCCGCGCGCGCGATCGCGCCCGGCTGCGTCAGCGCCCAGCGATTGCAGTCCTGGCGGTCGGCCTCGATCTGCTCGACGCTCTGGCCGTTGCGCGGATAGAAGATCGGGTCGGGCGGGCCCTTGGGCGGCGCCGGGTCCAGCGGCGGGTCGGCATAGCCCCCCGGCGGCGGTTGCACGACCACGTAGCCCGGCGGGTAGACCCAGGGCGAGCCGTAGTAGTAGTAGCCCGGCGCGCCGATGCCGATGCCGACCCCGCCCCAGCCGCGCCGCGGACCCCAGTAGCCGTAGCCGCGCGCGTACGGCACCGGGTAGTAGCCGCCGATCTGCACGCTGACGCCGCCGCCGCCGCGGCGGTGCGCGTCGGCGGGGGTGGCGATGGCCAGCAGGGCGGCGGCCGCGGCGACGAGGGTGACCAGGCGCGTGGACAGGCGGGTCGGGCAGCGGTTCATGGTGAAGCCTCCGCAAGTACGTCTGGACAATTCTGCGCCGGCGGTCGGTTCGCAGCACCGGCGCTCGCCTGGCTTTACACGACGCGTGGTGCGCTGGCCCCGACCGACCGCCGCTCAATCCAGCGTCTGGATCGCCCTGCGCAGCCCCGGCAGCAGGCGCGCCTTCTGATCGGCGTCCGGCCCTTCCTGCACGGCGACATAGAAGGCCTGCAGGAAGGCGCCGAGGTTGTGGCGCTGGGCCAGGGTCGTCTGCGTGAAGGGCGGGCCCTTCTGGCGTCGCGCGGCGAGGGCGTCGAACCAGGCGTCCCACTCGGCGGCCGTCCACCCGCCGCGGCGGGCCAGGTAGAAGGCCGGCGCCATCAGACGCTCCGGCTCGCCGTAGCGGTAGGCGTGCTCGCCGGCCGGCAGTACCTGCAGCGCGATGGCCGCGAGCATCGCCTCGCCCTGGGCGCGCTGCAGCTGCGGGTGGAGCGACAGCTGCAGCATCAGGTCGGCGCCGTGCGCCACGCCGTGGCGCCAGCCGTCGCGCGCGTCGAAGCCGCGGTAGTCGCGCACGCCGGCCAGGTAACGCGTGCCCTGGTCGACGAGCTCGGCGCGCTGGGCGTCGGTGAGGAAGGGCTGCAGCCGGTCGACGCGCGCCACCTCGGCCAGCGTCAGCGCCGCGAAGGGCTGGCCAAGGCCCGCGG
Organism: uncultured Methylibium sp.; assembly: GCF_902826655.1. GTDB lineage: Bacteria > Pseudomonadota > Gammaproteobacteria > Burkholderiales > Burkholderiaceae_C > Methylibium. The sequence goes on from NZ_CADEFR010000070.1 coordinate 11,723, forward strand.
CGTCGGCCGGCGCGGCCAGCATCGCCAGCAGCCGCGTGCGGATCGCGTGCAGCACGGGTGGCGCGAGCTGCTTGCCGCGCATCCAGGCGGACAAGGCCTCGAAGGCGATCTGGTCGCGAAGCTGCGGGTCGGGGTCGGCCAGGCAGTCGACCAGACCCTGCGCCAGCGCGTCGCGCGCGGCCTCCGCGCCGTCGCCTGGCAGGCGCCACTGCGCGGCTTTCAGTGTCTGCAGCGAGTCGCGCGTCTGGCCGGCGGGCGGGCAGGCAGCCCGGGCGAGGCCTGCGGCGCAGGCGCATAGCAAGGCGAGCGCGACGATGCGTTGAGCAATGGGCACGGCGTCAGGACCTCCGCCGCGCAGTGTCGCCCAGCCGCGCTGCCTACACTGCGCGGATGCACATCGCCTCCCTTCGCCAGCGCCTGCGCGAGCTGGGCGCCCGGCCCGGCCACGAGCAGAGCGTGCTGCGGCACTGGGCCTGCGCCCTGCCGCAGCTGCCGCGCGGCCCGCGCGAAGACGTGCTGCCGCAGGCCCTGCAAGCCGCGCTGCCAGCGGTCGAGGCCGAGCTGGCCGCGCTGGCGCGCCTGCACTCCGAGCACCCGGCCGAGGACGGTGCGTCGCGCCTGCTGGTGGCGCTGGCCGACGGCCAGACGGTCGAGTCGGTGCTGCTGCCGCGCGACGGGCTGTGCGTGTCGACCCAGGTCGGCTGCGCGGTCGGCTGCGTGTTCTGCATGACCGGGCAGGGCGGCCTGCTGCGCCAGCTGGGCAGCGCCGAGATCGTGGCCCAGGTGGCGCTGGCGCGCCGCCGGCGCGCGGTGAAGAAGGTGGTCTTCATGGGCATGGGCGAGCCGGCCCACAACCTGGACGCGGTGCTGGACGCGATCGAGCTGCTGGGCACGGCCGGCGGCATCGGCCACAAGAACCTGGTGTTCTCGACGGTCGGCGATGAGCGCGTGTTCGAGCGCTTGCCGCTGGGGACCGTGAAGCCCGCGCTGGCCTTGTCGCTGCACTCCACGCGCCCCGCGCTGCGCGAGCAGCTGCTGCCGCGCGCGCCGCGCATCAGCCCGGACGAGCTGATGGAACAGGGCGAGCGCTACGCCCGCGCCACCGGCTACCCGGTGCAGGTGCAGTGGACGCTGATCGAGGGCGTGAACGACGGCGAGGACGAGCTGGACGGCATCGTCCGCCTGCTGGCCGGCAAGCGCGCGGTGATGAACCTGATCCCGTACAACGCCGTGCCCGACCTGCCCTTCCGCCGACCCGCCTGGGAGCGCGCCGCCGCAATGGCCCGCGCGCTGCACCGCCGCGGCGTGCTCACCAAGCTGCGCCGGTCGGCCGGGCAGGACGTGGATGCCGGCTGCGGGCAGCTGCGGGCACGGCGCGCGCCTGCGGTGGCCGAGCAGCGGATCGCGATCCGGCTTGCCCCGGCCGATCTGGGGACAAGCCTGTGAGCAAGCAGGGGATGGGCTGAGGACAGCCGGTGGGTAGCCGCTGGCTCAGCCCTCGGGCCGCGTCTTCAGCGCCTCGAACCGGTCCACCGCCTCCTTGCGCAACTGCTTGCGCAGCGCGGCGTCGGCGTGGCGGCGCTTCTCGTCGGGCGTGGTGGGCACCCAGGGCGGCACGGCGACCGGCCGGCGCGCGTCGTCCAGCGCCACCATCGTGAAGAAGCAGCTCACGACGTGACGGCTCTGCTGGCTGCGGATGTTCTCGGCCAGCACCTTGATGCCGACCTCCATCGACGAGCTGCCGGTGTGGTTGACGCTGGCGAGGAAGTTGACCAGCTCGCCCACGTGCACCGGCTCGCGGAACATCACGTAGTCCAGGCTCACCGTCACCACGTAGCTGGCCGCGTAGCGGCTGGCGCAGGCATAGGCCACCTGGTCCAGCAGCTTGAGCAACGTGCCGCCATGCACATTGCCGGCGAAGTTGGCCATGTCCGGCGTGGTGAGCACGGTCATGGCGAGACGGTTGGTGGGGGTGGCGGTCGTCATGGGCTGAGTTTGCAGAATACCGGCATGCGCCGGCGCAGTTATCACCACCATGTCTATATCGTCGAGCTGGACGACCGCGTCTGGAACGAGCCGCGCTTTCGCAAGGCCAACCCCGACTACCGCCACGCCAAGCCCTGCGTCTACGTCGGCATGACCGGGCTGGACCCGGACCTGCGCTTCGACAAGCACAAGGCCGGCATCCAGGCGAACCGCTTCGTCTTCGACTACGGCCTGCGCCTGCTGCCCGCGCTGTACGAGGTCTACAACCCGATGCCCTACGAAGCAGCGCGGGAGATGGAGGTGGAGCTGGCGATCGGGTTGCGAGAGGCGGGGTATGGGGTGTGGCAGGGGTAAGCGCGGGGTCTCTGCGGCTAGCGCGCGGTCAACGCGCACCGGGCGAACTCCGTCCCGGCAGCACTACTTCGGATGCGCCACGAAAGTCGCAGCTGACAGCCGACACGTGGTCGCAATCGCACCGGGCAGCGTGTACAAGCGTGGCGACTCGCGGAAGGCGAACAGCCGGTACACCTGATAGCGCGCTGCGAGCCTCTCCGACACAGCCACTTCGTTGCGAGTGCAGAAGAACGGCGTCTCTCCGCCGTACTTGGTCGTCTTCACTTCGATCAGCCGCTCGGCGCCGTTCTCCTCGAACGACAAGACGTCGTAGCCCTCGTGATCGCCGCGCACCTTCGATGTGTGCTCGATCTTGGCGGCGAGAGACTCGCGGCCGGCTCGGATCAGTCGTGCTTTCTCGTACTCGAGGATGAAGGCCTCGCCCGCGGCACCCAAGGATCGATTCCGCGCTTCTCGCTCGATGTAGTTCGTCGTGAGTCGGAGCGATAGAGGCGATGGCTCCGAAACGATGCTCGGCCCAGCCTTCGGCATCGGACGTTCGGTGAGCGCCGCCAGGATGTCATCAACCTCCGGCATCACCATCGGCCTGTCCGCATCGGCTGCGGCAATCTCCAGCAGAGCTGGCGCTAGATGCAGCTTTGTCGAAACGACCTCAGCCACGAGTGCCTGATAGTTCGATCTTGGCTTGTAGCCGCTGATATACGGGAAGCCGGCCTCCAGGAGCGCCGCACTGATGTTCGCGTGCTTGTACTCGACCGACTGGTCCGACCGATCAGACAGAGCAGACTTCAGAGCGCGCCTGTGGGCAGCCTTGCTGTAGGGTGTCCCTGCAAGCTCCGACCCGAGCATCGACAGGTAATCGTCGACGATCGCTTCAACCTCCGATCGGCTCCAGTCGTTGCCGCTCATGGGGTCGCGAAAGGTGGCTTGGCTCGACGCGCACTAAACGTCGATGTTTGCTGCCCTCAGGGCATTCGTCTCGATGAAGTCCCGCCTCGGCTCCACCTCGTCGCCCATCAACATCGTGAACACACGGTCGGCCTCGATCGCGTCGTCGATCTGTACGCGCAGCAGGCGGCGCACGGTGGGGTCCATCGTGGTCTCCCACAGCTGCTCGGGGTTCATCTCGCCCAGGCCCTTGTAGCGCTGGCG
>NZ_CADEFR010000071.1 GCF_902826655.1 uncultured Methylibium sp.
ATCATCATCACGGTGCAGGTGCTGTGGATCATCTTCGGCGCGCTGCTGCTGCTCAACACGCTCAAGCACTCGGGCGGCATCGCCAGCATCCGCAGCGGCTTCGCACGCATCAGCCCGGATCGCCGCATCCAGGTGATCCTGATCGCCTGGCTGTTCGGCTGCTTCATCGAGGGCGCATCGGGCTTCGGCACGCCGGCCGCGGTGGCCGGGCCGCTGATGGTGGCGGTGGGCTTTCCGGCGCTGTCGGCGGTGATGTTCGGCATGATCATCCAGTCCACGCCGGTGTCCTTCGGCGCCGTCGGCACGCCGCTGCTCGTCGGTGTGCAGGGCGGCTTGCAGCGCGAGTCGATGACTCAGGTGCTCACCGCGCAAGGCCAGACCTGGGCCGACTTCTTCAACCTGATCGTGGAGCGCGTGGCGCTCGGCCACGCGATCGCCGGCACGCTGATCCCGGCGTTTCTGGTGTTCTTCATGACCCGCTTCTTCGGCCGCAACCGCTCGTGGTCGGAGGCGCTGCCGGCGCTGCCGTTCGCGCTGTTCGCGGCGTTTGCGTTCACCATCCCCTATGGCCTGGCCGGCCGCTTCCTCGGGCCCGAGTTCCCCTCGCTGCTCGGCGGTCTGCTGGGCCTGGCGCTGGCGACGCTGGCCGCGCGCGCCGGCTTTCTCGTGCCGAAGAAGACCTGGGACTTTGCCGACCCGAAGGAGTGGCCGGAAGAGTGGATGGGCAGCATCGAGATGAAGGTCGACCATGCCACGAAGCAGATCCCGATCGTCCTCGCCTGGGTGCCCTACCTGCTGCTGGCGCTGATCCTGGTGCTCAGCCGCACCATGCCTGACTTCAAGGCCTGGCTGCTGTCGGTGAGTGTCGGCGTGAAGGACATCCTCGGCGAGGCCGGCATCAGCGGCAACTTCCAGCCGCTGTACCTGCCCGGCGGCATTCTGGTCTTCGTCTGCCTGCTCACGATCCTGCTGCACCGCATGCACATGTCCGACTTCGTGAAGGCCACGCGCGAGTCCGGCGGCACCCTGCTCGGTGCCGGCTTCGTGCTGCTGTTCACCGTGCCGATGGTGCGCATCATGATCCAGTCGGGCGTCAACGCCAACGAGCTCGCCAGCATGCCGATCTCGATGGCCCGCTGGGTTGCTGCATCGGTAGGTGACGTCTATCCGGTGTTCGCGCCGACGGTGGGTGCGCTCGGCGCCTTCCTGGCCGGCTCCAACACCGTCTCGAACCTGATGCTCAGCCAGTACCAGTACAGCGTGGCTCAAGCCCTCGGCGTGAGCGGGGCGACGATGGTCGCGGCGCAATCCATCGGCGCGGCAGCGGGCAACATGATCGCGATCCACAACGTGGTGGCCGCCTCGGCGACGGTCGGCGTGATGGGGCGCGAGGGCCAGATCCTGCGCCGCACGATCATCCCGACGATCTACTATGTTGCGCTCGTCGGAGCGCTGGCCATGGTGGCGATGCATGTGGTGAATTGGGGCGATCCGCTGCTCGGTGTGAAACTGCCGTGATGCGCTGCCCGAACCGAAAGAATTCCCATGGCTGATTCCCGCGGTCCGCTCAAGCCGTCGACGCCCCCCCGGGTGGCGCTCTTCGTCACCTGCCTGGCCGACGCGATCCGCCCCAGCGTCGGCTTCGCGACACTCAAGCTGCTGCAAGACGCCGGCTGCCAGGTCGAGGTGCCGGCGCAGCAGACCTGCTGCGGGCAGCCGGCCTTCAACAGTGGTGACACCCGCGATGCGGCCAAGCTGGCGCGCCGCTTCATCGAGATCTTCGAGCCCTACGACTACGTGGTCGCGCCTTCGGGCTCCTGCGTCGGCATGACACGCGCACATTACCCCGAGGCGCTGGCCGACGATGCGGCCTGGGCCGAGCGCGCGCGCCGGCTCGGTGAGCGCACGTTCGAGTTGATGAGCTTTCTCGCCGATGTCATGCACTTCAAGCCGAGCGGCGTGACACTCGCGACCACCGCCACCTACCACGACAGCTGCTCCGGCCTGCGTGAACTGGGTGTCTACGAACAGCCGCGCGCGCTGCTCGGCAATGTCGGCGGCCTGGAGATGAAACCCCTCGAAGGCAACGATGTGTGCTGCGGCTTCGGCGGCACGTTCTGCGTCAAGTACCCGGCGATCTCCAATGCCGTGGTGTCGGAGAAGGCCGCCGCGATCGAGCGCAGCGGCGCCCGCCTGCTGCTCGGCGGCGACCTGGGCTGCCTCGTGAACATGGCCGGCAAGCTGCAGCGCAACGGTTCGCCGGTGCGCGTCTACCACGCCGCCGAGGTGCTGGCCGGTATGGCCGATGCGCCTGCGATCGGCGAGAAGGAATGAGCGAGACGATGCACACCTCCATCCTGTCCTTCCGCGCGCGTGCGGACGTCGCGCTGAGCGATCCGAAGCTCAAGCTCGCCATCGACCGCACCACCGGCACGGCCGAGCGCAAGCGCAGCGCCGCGTTGGCGGCCTTTCCGCAGTTCGATGCCGCGCGCGAACGCGGCAAGCGGATCAAGGACCACGTCATCGAGCACTTCGACCACTACCTGCTCGAATTCGAACGCAACGCCATCGCCTCCGGCGCCCAGGTGCACTGGGCGTCGACGGCCGACGAGGCCTCGCGCATCGTCGTCGACCTGTGCCGCAAGGCGCAGGCCAAGCGCGTGACCCGGGTGAAGTCGATGCTCGGCGAGGAGATCGGCCTGCCGCATGCGCTGGACGCAGCCGGCATCGAGCGTGTCGAAACCGACCTGGCCGAGCACATCGTGCAGCTTGGCGGCGACCGGCCGTCGCACATCGTCTGGCCGTCGATGCATCGCACGCGCGAGCAGGTGTCGGAGATGTTCAAGCAATCTCACCGCGTCCCGCACCGCGAGGAGACGATCGAGGCGATGGTCGACAGCGCGCGGCGCGAGCTGCGCGACAAGTTCCTGAGCGCCGACGTGTCAATCTCTGGTGCCAACTTCCTGATCGCCGACACCGGTGCCACCTGCACCGTCACCAACGAGGGCAACGCCGAGCTGACGACCTCGCCGCCGCGGGTGCACATCGTCACCGCCGGCATCGAGAAGCTGGTGCCGAGCCTGCCGCACGCGTTTGCGCTGCTGCGTTTGCTGGTTCGCTCGGCCACGGGAGCGGATGTCACGCAGTACACCACCTTCCATTGCGGGCCGAAGAAGCCCGGCGACCTGGACGGCCCCGAGGAGTTCCACATCGTGCTGGTGGACAACGGCCGCACGAAGATGCTCGCCGAGGCTGGTTTGCGCGACATGCTGCGCTGCCTGCGCTGCGGCGCCTGCATGAACCACTGCGTCGTGTTCCGGCAGATGGGCGGGCATGCCTATGGCGGCACCTATCCCGGGCCGATGGGGGCTGTGCTCACGCCGGTCTTCGACGGTCTGGAGAAGTCCCGCGACCTGCCGCATGCGTGCACGCTCAACGGCAAGTGCCAGGAGGTCTGTCCGGTCGACATTCCGCTGCCGACGCTGCTGCGCGGCTGGCGCGACCGCTCTTGGCGCGAAGGGCTGGAACCGGCGGCGATGCGCTTCGGGATGGGTGTCTTCGCCTTCGTGGCCTCGCGACCGTGGCTCTACAGGCTGCAAACGGCGGTGGCTGTTCGTGTACTGCGACTGTTCAGCCGTGGGGGCTGGATCCGCAGCATGCCCGGGCTGGGCCCGTGGGCAGAGCACCGCGACTTTCCGGCGCCCGAGGGCCGCACCTTCATGGCCCGCTACGCCAGCGGCGAGGGGAGGCGCAAGTGACGGCGCGCGACGACATCCTGGGCCGCGTGCGCGCTGCGCTCGGGCGGCGCAGCATCGATCCGGTCACCGTGCAGGGCGCCGCCGCGGCGCTGCTGGCGGACCTGCCGTCGACGCGCCCCGCGCTGCTCGCCCCAGCGCTGGTGGACGCCTTTATCGCGCGGGTCACTTCGCCGAAGGTTGCTGCTTCGGCAGAACAGGTCGCGTCGCTGGCTGCGGTGCCTGCCGCGGTGGCCGCGTACCTGGAGCATCGCGGGCTGCCGGCCGTGGTCGCGCTGCAGCCGCACGCGCTGCTGCGCGCGCTCGACTGGTCGGCCTTCGAGGTTCATGCCCGCGTCGCGCCCGACGAAACCGCTGCGGTGGGCATGGCGAAGTGGGGCATCGCGGAGACCGGATCGCTGGTGTTTCATTCCGGCGCAGACTCCCCCGTGCTGGCAAACTTTCTGCCGCTGCATCACATCGTTGCGGTGCGCGCTGCCGACATCCTGGCCTATCTGGAGGACTATGCAGCGGCGGCTGCGGGCCAGCCGATGCCGCGCAATGTGAACCTGATCACCGGGGCCAGCGGCACCACCGACATCGAAGGCAGCCTGGTGCTGGGGGCACACGGGCCGCGGTACATGCACGTCGTCATCGCAGACGACTGACACCACCCGGACGAGCCGCCCCAAGCGAAGAAGGTATGAACGGCTTGCGCGGCATGGCCTGGTTGCTGGTGTTCCAGTCGATCGGCGAAGTGCTCTCGCGCGGCTTGTCGCTGCCCCTGCCCGGTCCGGTGGTCGGCTTGGTGCTGCTGCTCGCAGGTCTCCACTTCTCCGCGGTGCGCGAACCGGTGGCCGAAGGTGCGAATTTCTTGCTTGCCCATCTCTCGCTGCTTTTCATCCCGGTCGGCGTGGGCGTGATGACGCACCTTGGGCTGCTCGGCCAGTACGGCGGTCGCATGCTGTTCGTTGTCGTGCTGTCGACCTGGATCGGACTGGCCGTGACCGTGCTTGTGCTGCATGCGTCCGAGCGCACAGCAAGCAAGGGGTAGCCCTTGCCTCGCTTCGTAGAACTTTGGGTCTATCTCTCCGCCACACCGCTGTTTGGCCTGACGGCCACGCTGGTCGTGTACCTGCTGGCAAATGCGGCCTACGCGAGGCTGGGCAGCGCGCCCTGGGCCAATCCGGTGCTGTGGTCGGTGGTCACGCTGGCGGGCGGGTTGCTGGCCAGCGGCGTGGACTATCCGAGCTACTTCGCCGGCGCGCAGTTCATCCACTTCTTGCTCGGGCCGGCGGTGGTCGCACTGGCTTGGCCGCTCTGGCAGCGGCGCGCCGAACTGCGTGCGCGATTTGGGCGGCTGGTGCTCGCGGCGCTACTCGGCGGCGCGGCCGCAGCCGGTTCGGCCGTGGCGCTGGGTTGGGCCGTGGGCCTGCCGCATGACGTGGTGCTGTCACTCGCACCCAAGTCGGTGACGGCGCCGGTGGCGATGGGCATTGCCGAGAAGATCGGCGGGATTCCGGCGCTGTCGGCCGTGTTTGCGGTGCTCACGGGCATGATCGGCGCGCTCTCGGGCAAGTACCTTTTCGACGCACTGCGCATCGCCAACGACGCCGCCGGCTATGCGGCCCGTGGCTTCTCGCTCGGCACTGCGGCACACGGCATCGGCGCTGCCCGCGCGCTGCACGTCGATGCCGATGCCGGTGCCTATGCCGGGCTCGCGCTCGGCATGCAGGTGGTGCTTGCGGCGCTGTTGATGCCGCTGATGTTCCGCCTCTTCTGAAGGCGCTGCGTCAGAAGCGATTCGGGTTCGCGGCCGCGGTTCCGAGTCCAGCGATGACATCACCAGGTGCGTCGTGCCGTCGCGCCAGAGTGTCTTCAGCCTTCAGCATCCCTGGCCAGCGGAGTTGCATTGCATCCCCTCGTTGGCCAGCGCTGGGCGGGTGATGTAGCGGCACACTGGCTCCAGTGCTTGGCGCTCGTCGGCGCCTGCGCTTGACATGACTTGTCAGCGATCGCTCAGCGCCAGCCGCGTGCCGAGTGCGGCGAACGCCGCCGAGAAACCGACGCGCAGACCCTGCTGCAGCCGAAGCGACCCGATCACATGGCGCCGGAACCCGTGCGCGGCCAGCCCGTAGACGACGAATACACCGAAGGTCATGGCCATGAACACCGCGCCCAGCGCCAGCATCTGCCACAGCGGCTCACCGCGGGCCGGGTCGACGAACTGCGGCAGGTAAGCCAGGAAGAAGATCGTCAGCTTCGGGTTCAGGATGTTGAGCAGGAAGGCCTGCAGCACGTGCGCGCCTTCGGTCGTGCTGCTGCCGCCCAAGTCGGCGTTGACGGCGAACGCCGAGCGGTCGCGCCAGGTCACCACGGCCATGTAGAGCAGGTACAGCGCGCCGGCGAACTTCAGCAGCTGGAAGGCCAGCGCACTGGCGTGCAACACCGCCGCCAGGCCGAGGACGGTGGCCGCCAGATGCGGCAGGATGCCCAGCGCACAGCCCAGGCTGGCAAAGACACTCGCGCGCCGGCCGCGCAGCCGCCCGGTCGAGACCGTGTAGATCACGCCGGTGCCGGGCACCAGCACCACCACCAGCGAGGCAAGCAGGAATTCGAGGCTGATCATCGTGAAGCTCCCGGCACGGGCGCGTTCGGCATGCGCCGATCGTGCGTTTCATGTGCTCCGGCGGCGCGCCAGGCCAGCGCCGCCAGGCCGAGCGCAAACAGCAGTGCGCTCCAGCCCGCGCGCCAAGCGTTGGCGGCGTTCCAGGCGTCACGCGTGGCCGCCCAGTCCGCCGGTACGGTGGCTGGCGTCCACGACTCGGTGCGCTGGTTCAGCGGCAGGTTCACCTGCTGCGTGAAGAACACGATGCCGAGCGTGTAGCCCAGCCCGATGCACGCCGCGAGCCACCACCAGCCCGGACGCTCGCGCCAAGCATTCGTGAGGGCCAAGGCGCAGCACAGCGGCGGCCCGAAGAAGAAGCCGAAGAACAGGGCATGGCGCACGTTGCGGTTGAAGGCCGACTGCACGAGCGCGTAGGTCGGCCCGTCCAGTTCCCGCGTGGCCAGGTTGACATTGCCCGTGTAGGTGCCGAAGAAGCCAGCCATGATGCCCAGGCCGAAGATGGCCATCACCAGCGCAGCCCAGGAAACGGTGTGACTCATGGCCCGCATGCGAGGCTCCTGTCGATGACACGCCGCCAGTGTGGCGGCGGCCACCGCCACGCGCCTTAACCCGGGTTCAGGCGGCGCCGGATACGCGACAGCGCCACGTCGGTGATGCCCAGGTACGAGGCCAGGTGCCGCAAGGGGATGCGCGCCAGCCATTCGGGCCGGCGGGCGCACAGGTCCTCGTAGCGCTGCGTGGCGGTGTACTGCAGGAACTGCTGCTCACGGCGCATCTTGTCGTCGAGCAGCCCGGCCAGCACGCGGCGTTCCAGCGCCTGCCACTCCGGCCAGTCCGCACAGGCCACTTGCCAGTCCGGCCAGGGCAGCACCCAGAGGCGCGAGGGTGTGATCGTCTCGATCCAGAAGTCCACCGGCTGGCCGGACAGTCTGGGGGTCAGCGGCCAGAACATCGCGCCGTCGAGGTAGAAGTTTTTGTTCGTCGACTTTCCCTCGCGGTCGAGTTAGTGGAAACGCAACTCGCCGGTCTCGACCCAGAAGAGCGAGGACCAGCGGTCGCCCGCGCGCAGCAGGGGTTCGCCGGCGCCGGCCGACATCGGGCGCGACGACCCAAGCATGGCCTGCGCAGGCTCCGGCAACGGACCCAGGGCGGTGGACAGGAAGGACTGCAGTGGTGTGGGCATCGGGTGATCGTTGAGGCTCAGCAGCGCCCCAGCGTCCATCCTGGGAGAACGAGTTGTCGAGGCTCGAAATCGTCATCCGACGACCCACGAAGGCACGGCCTCGATTTTCACACGCGAAGGCCTCGCGACAACTGATCGCCGCTCGAGCGCGAGCGTCCGTCGCAAGGCTGCTCTGGGCACATCTTGAACCGCGAAAAGCCTCGCGCGCGCGGCGCGCATCGGCATCCGTCGCCAAACAATACGCTTCGCCCTACTGAGCCAGTTGATCGCGATTGCCCCCGGATCGCGTCAAGTTTCGGGCTGGTGCGCAGGGTGCGCGGGCCCGAAAGATCGGGCCTCATGGACACACAGCGCCTCTCGATCCGCGGCCGTATCCTGGAACCGGACGACCCCACGCTACGGGAAGCGTTGGCCGCCGTCTACGACACACCCGAACGTCCGCGCTGCCTGTGCGTACCGGGCGGCGTCGAGATGTACGTCGCCTTCCATCGCCGCTACTTGGCCAAGCGCATGCCGGACACCGGCAGCCGGCACCATCCGGCCTGTCCGTCGTTCGAGCCGTCGCCACAGCAGTCGGGTCTGGGCGAACTGGTGGGAGACGCGGTGCTCGAGTCCGAAGGGGCGGTGGAACTGCGGGTCGACTTCGCGTGGAGCCGCCAGGCCGGCGGTCGTGCGCCGGGAGGGCGGGCCGACGATGACCCGGGCGAGATCGAGGCGCCGCGGCGGCGCATGAGTCTCCGCGCATTGACGCACTTCTTGTTCGAGCGCGCGGGCTTCAACCGCTGGTCTCCGGCGATGGCCGGCAAGCGGTCGCAGGGTGTGCTGCACAAGTACCTGCTGCGTGCCGCCGAGCAGGTGATGGCGAAGGGGGTCGTGCTGGCCGAGCGTCTGTACGTACCCGAGCAATTCAACGAAGCAACGCTGGCGCAGGCAGCGCAACGCCGTCGCGAACGCCTGGGGGTGTTGCGACCGCACGATGGCGTGGCACCGATGGCGGTGGTGGTGGGCGAGTTCAAGGCGGCGGAGACGTGCACGGGCGGCTACCGCATCTGGCTGAAGCACATGCCTGACGCGCCGCTGCTGGCGTCGTCGAAGATCTGGGAGCGGATCGTGAAGACCTATGCGGCGGTGCTCGAAGCCCGGGACGCGGACCATGGCCAGCGTGTGCGGGCGGTAATCACGGCCTTGATCCGCGCGCGGCGCGAGCACACCTACGAGATCGACACGGCAACTCTGTTGCTGGCCAGCGAGCAGTGGATTCCAGTGGAGGGCGTGCATGAGTTGCCGCTCTTGCAGGCCCTCGTCGACACGGAGCGGCACTTCGTCAAGCCACTGCGTTACGACGCGCGCTGCGCGGCCACATTCGCCAATGCGCTGCTGCTGGACACGGGCGCCGTGCCGCTGCCGCTGCATGTCTGCAGCCCCTTCATGACCCCGCGCGAGCGCGAGGCCAAGGCTGCCACGCTGCGCGCAGTGGGCAGTGGCTGGGTGTGGTCCACCGACGAGCCGATGCCGGCCCTGCCGCCGGCGGTGCCGCGGCGCACCTGAACATGCGCACTTGAAGCGGCGCGTTCCCGGGAGAGCATGGGTTTGCCGGGATGTCCCGGTGCACGCCTCGCCAAGGAGCGCCGCCATGACCGCCGCATCCGCACTGCCCACCGTCACCTTGCACGGCGGCGCCTCGACCCCGACCACCTTGCTCGGACAGGCGCCCGCACGCATCCCCACCGCCGGGAAGATCCGCGCCGGCATCAAGGTGCTGACCAAGCGCGCCGCGGGCGAACCGCGCGCCTGCGAGATCTACGAGCGCGGCCTGCGCGACGGCCACTCGTTCGACCGCATCGAACAGGCGCTCGCCGAAGCATTGCCTCAATTGAAGAACCCGCTGGTGCCGCGCAACGTGCCCTGGTTCACCGTGCGCGCGCAGGACTTCGGCAACCCGGCGCTGGCGTGCGAGCTGATCGACGCCTACGGCGAGGATCGTGGCGAGGGGCAGCATCTGTACCGCTTCCCGGTGGTGTTCCCGTCGGACCACTGGCAGACGGTGATGCCACATGAACTGGCGGCGTGGGGCACGCACGACAAGCGCTACTGGTCGGAGTACGCGCCCGATGGACGCGTGCGCCACTGCATGTGCCACGCACCCGTGCCGGTGGACTCGCAGGGGCGCCGGGCGGTGCGCCTGTTCGGCGGGCGCAAGACGGTGATGCGCGAGGCCAACGGCGGCGTCTGCGAACCCGAGGCCTGCCGCGAGTACCAGCAGCGCGAATGCAACCTGACGGGCCGCTTCCTGTTCTTCGTGCCGGGCATCCGCTCGCTGAGCGCGTTCGAACTGCACACCACCAGCTTCTACGCGATGAACGCGGCGATCCAGAAGTTCGAGACCGTGGCCTTCCTGCGCGGTGGCCGCATCTCGGGTTTTCTGGATCGGCAGCGCACGCCGTTCTTCCTGTCCAAGCGCCTGATGGAGATCAGCCACATCGATGAACAGGGCCGGGCGGTGCGGGTGCCGCAGTGGATCATTGACCTCGAGGCGCCGGTGGATGTGAGCGCGCTGCTGCGTGACCGCGAGGACGACGAGGCTGTGCTCGTGCAGGCCCATGCGGCCTGCGGCGTGCTTGAAGGCGAGTCCACCGCGCCTGTCACGGCGGCCACCGAGGTCGCGGATGCCGAGGTGGCCCGGGCTCGCGGCGAGCCGACGCTGGAAAAGGTGCTCGCCATGGCAACCACGCATGGTGTCGCCGCGGCCGACTTCGAGGCCTACGCGGCGCGGCGCTGGGGGCCGGGCTGGAAGCTCAATCCGCAGGGCCGGCGGCGGGCCTGGGACGAACTGGACCGCCACCGCAACGACGTGCCTGGCTACGCCGACAAGGTCGCCATTGCTCTGCGGGAGGCGTCATGACTCCGCGCCGGGCGCTGCGGGTGGCGCACTTCTCCGACCTGCACTTCGGGCCACGCAACTTGGCCGAGGCCGATCGCTGCTTCGGCGCGGCGATCAAGCGCGCTGTTGACGCCGGCGTCGATGCGGCGGTGATCTCCGGCGACAGCACCGACCACGCACTCGACCTGCATTCACCGTCGGCGGCGGCGCTCGTGTCTCGCGTTCGAAGGCTGGCGGACCACTGCCCCGTGATGATGCTTCAAGGCACGTGGTCGCACGAACCACCGGGCACGCTGTCGGTGTTCAGGGAACTGGGCGGGCGCCATGCCGTGCATGTGGCCGACCGGATCGGGCAGGTGGGCTTGACGGCAGCGGGCGACTGGGTCGTGTCACCGGGTTGGTACTTCGACGCGCTGCCGGAGGGTCTGGTTGCGCTCTTCTCGTGTTTACCTTCGGTGAATCGCGCGGCGATCGCTGCGGCCCTCGGGGCCGCCGATGCTGCCGGCGCGACCGGCGAGCATGTCTCGGCACTGCTGCGCGGTCTGGCGCCGAGCCACGCCATGGCGCGCCAGCTTGGCCTACCGACCTTGCTGTTGTCTCACGGCACGGTGTTCGGCTGCACCACCGAGCACGGCGTGCCGATGGCCGGCTTCGACCACGAGTTCACCACCGGCAGCCTGTTCGATGCGGGTGCGCAGGCGGTGCTGCTGGGCCACATCCACCGCCACCAATGCTGGGAACGCGACACCAGCGGCGGACGGCGCTGCATCGCCTACGCCGGGTCGATCGGCAGGTTTCACCACGGCGAGGCCGGCGACAAGGGCTTCCTGCTCTGGCGCGTCGGGCCAGACTCCGCCACATGCCACCTGGAAGCGACGCCAGCGCGCCGCACCGTCGACATCAGCTTCGACGGCAAGCCCGACCTCGGCGCGCTGCGCGCCGCGCTGGTGGCGCAGCCGGTCGAAGGCGCCTGGGTGCGCCTGCGCTGGAGCGTTCCCGAAGAAGAGCGCAACGACGTCGACCGCGCCGCGCTGCGTGAACTGCTGGCCGGCGCCGCGGGCGTGCAGTTGGAGGGGCGCGTGCTGCCGGTGGTGCGTGTGCGCTCCGGCGGCATAGGCCAGGCCGGCGCGATGCGGGACAAGGTGGCTGCCTGGGCCGGCGTGGTCGGGGCGCGACCCGAGCCGCTGTGGTCGTGTCTCGATGAGCTTGCCGCGGATGAGACGCAGCGGATCGTGGGCGATGCGCTGGCTGAGCCGGATGTGGCGGCAGCGGTCGATGCACAGGGGCCCGGCGGCGAAGCGTCGAGTGGCTTGAAGGAGGTGGAACTCGCGGAAGACTGCCTCGAAGTTTCAGGAGGAGCACACGCATGAGAGTCCATTCACTGATGCTCAAGGGCTTTCGCGGCATCCGCGACGGCATGGGGCGGGACACCCTGGAACTGGACTTCGAGCACCTCGCTCCAGGCGCCGCGCTCGTGGCCATCGCCGGCGCCAACGGTCGCGGCAAGACCACCGTGATGGACAATCTGCACCCCTACCTGCTGATGCCGTCACGGGCGTCGACGGGTACGCCTGGCGGTTTCTCGTACTACGAGCACGTCGTGCTGCCGGAGAGCGAAAAGACACTGGTGTGGGAGATGGCCGGGCGGCGGTACCGCTCGCAGCTGGTGATCCGGTCCGGCGGCCGGCGAAGGACCGAGGCCTACCTGTTCGCCTGGGATGGCGGGGCCTGGCGGCCGGCCGTGATCGCCGACGGCACCGTGTCGGACGGCCGCTGCGACAGCTACACCCGTTGTGTGGAGTCGATCTGCGGCAGCGCGGAGACCTTCTTCACTTCGGTGTTCGCCGCGCAGGGGCGGCGTCACCTCAGCCAGTACCGCAACGCCGAGATCAAGGGCCTGCTGGCCGACCTGCTTGGTCTGGACGAGATTGGACAACTCGGCAGCCGGGCGCAGGAGGTCGTTCGCGGATTGAAGGCGGGCTTGAGCGCGCTGCGGATGCGGCAGTCCGAACTTGCGGTCGAAGAGGCGAGGGTGAAGGCCGACCTCACCAGACTGCACGGCGCCGACCAAGCCGTCGCCACGGCGACGAAGGCCTGCGACGCGGCTCGCAGCGGCTGCGATACGGCCCGGTTGGCCCATGCACGCCTGCTGGCCGAGCAGTCTCATTCAGCCGCCACCGGTGACCAGCGCGCGCGGCTCGAAGACCGCCTTCGCCTTGCTGCGGCGAACCTGCAGCGATCTGAGGCCGAATGGCAGCGGCAAAAGGATGACTTGCGCGAGCGCACCGAACGGCTGAACCGGCGTGTCGCCCAGCGCATGGCAGGCGCCAGGACACGTCGCGAGGCAGCGGAGGCCCGGCTGCGCCGCTGTGCCTCGCTTGTGGCGGATACGGGGCATGTCGCCCGCGCGGAGCGCCGACTGCCGCTCGCTGGGCGCGTCGCCGTTGCATGGCAGGCGCGCCTCGCGCAAGCGCGTGCGGTGGTCGAACAGACGGGACGGGCACGCGATGCACTCAGCCACGCAAAGCAGCGGCTCTGTGCCGTTGAACAAGCAGCCGGCAAGGCCGTGCTGCGAGCGCAGGAACTCGATCGCCGCTTTGGGCTCACCGGATCGGTGCCCTGCAGTGGCCTGCCGCTCCAAGGACGCTGCCAACTGCTGGGCGACGCACGCGAGGCCGCCAGCTTGATGCCATCGGCGCGTGGCGAGATCGACCGACATGCGGAAGAACGGGCACAGCTGCTGCGCGAGATCGAGCCGCTCGAGCGGCAGGCGGCGCAGTGGCAGATGGCCACGGACGCGCTCCGGGAAACCGAGCGCCGTGCCGCTGCAGCCGCCAGCAGAGAGACCACCCTTGGTGCATTGGCCGGGCGCAAGCCCGATCTGCAGCGCGCCCAGGAGGAACACGCGGCGCTGCTGGAGGAAGTGCGGGCCCTGCAGCTGACCGAGTCGAGCGGCGAATCGGACGATGAGCGCGCCGAGCGGCAGGCCATCGCCGCCGGACGGGAAGAATCCGTCCAGCAGCGGCGCCTCCGGTGCGAGGCGCATCGCGCGGACCGCATCGCCATCGAGCAAATGCTGGCGGCCTTGCCACCCCGATTCGACACGCAGCGGATGGCAGAAGCAGCGGCGAACGTCACCGCGGCCCAGCGCCGCCTCGAGGAAGCAGAGCGTGCCCATGCCGCAGCGCTGGCCGACGTGCACAAGCGCCGGGCCGCTGAAGCCGATCGTTCCCGCTGCGAGGCACGACGTTCTGCGCTCGGCGCCCACATGGACCGCGTGCAGCACCGCCTGGCCGACTGGCTGCTGTTCGCGCGCTGCATGAGCCACGACGGGCTCATTGCGCTGGCGATCGAGGATGCAGGCCCCGCGCTGTCGGGTCTGGCCAACGACCTGCTGCTGGCCTGCTACGGCGCGCGCTTCACGGTGGCGATACGCACGCAGGTGGAAACGGCGAAGGGAGAAGCGCGCGAAGGCTTCGACATCGAGGTGAACGACAGCGAGTCGGGCGATGTCAAGAGCGTCGCCTTCATGAGCGGCGGCGAACGGGTGTGGATCAACGAATGCTTGACGCGCGCTGTGGCGCTGTACCTCGCGCAGCAGTCGGGCCGGCGCTGCATGACCCTGTTCTGCGACGAGGCCGATGGCGCACTGGACGCCGACCGCAAGCGCATGTTCATGGCGATGAAGCGCGAGGTCCTCAAGCTGGGCGGGTATGAGCGCGAGTACTTCGTGTCGCAGACGCCCGAACTGACGGCGATGGCGGATGCGGTGATCGACCTCGACGAGATGGTGATCGCATCCGAGCGGGCTTTGCACGACGGCGTGGCAGCGGGTGTCGCGGGCAGCGAAGGGAAGCCAGACCCATCGCGGGCTGGCTTCCCCTCCTGATCGGTCGCCGCCGGCGTCAGGCCGACAGTTCCGTCACTCGCCCGTCGAGCGCGTGCTCGACGATCCGGTTGCCGGCGCGTCGGATGCTGTCGGCGACGACGGCATCGATCATCGAGCGCGGCACTGCGACGTCGAGTTCTTCGAGTCGCCGAACCACCGTGACGATGTCGCGCCAGTCTGCCGCCGGTTCATCCAGGCTGCTGTAGGCCGGCTCGTCGGCTTCAGCCTCCGAGCCGTCGTCCCAGAGTTGCAGGAAGAACTCGTGCAACGGCCGGTCATAGCCCATCACGACGAGTACAGGGCCTGCACCGCGGGCCGTGCGCAGGTGGTGCCGGCTCATGTCTCTGCTCCTGGTTCTTCGAATCGTTCGATGCCTTCGACCTCAGTGCCATGCACGTCGAACTTGAGCCAGATGATCCCGGCGCTCTCGGCCAGCTCGAACAGGTGGGCGAGGTCGGCTTCCAGCGGTGTGTCGTAGCGCGGCGCGCCCACGTACACAAAGCCGCCGGTCAGCGTGGGATAGGCATTCACGGACAACTGGTCCTCCTGCAGAAGATGGCGCGTGGCCGGTGAAAGGTGCGCGGTCGACAGCGCGACGAGGGGCTCCGCGAGTTCGCGCAGACGGGTCAGGACAGGCTCGCTCATGACGCCCTCCCGGCCGGCTGAGGGGACGGGCTCGGCGGCGCCTTCGCGCGCCGGTTGAAGTCGATGCCGCAATCGCGGCAGCGGTACCAGCGCAGGCGGCCGA
>NZ_CADEFR010000072.1 GCF_902826655.1 uncultured Methylibium sp.
CCTCGGCGGTCTTCTTCATCTTGCGCAGCACTTCGGCGCTGATCTGCGGCGGCGCCAGCTTCTTGCCGCGCACCTCGACCCAGGCGTCGCCGTTGTCGGCGGCCGCGATCTTGTAGGGCATCAGGTCGATGTCCTTCTGCACTTCCTTCTCGGTGAACTTGCGGCCGATCAGGCGCTTCACCGCGTACAGCGTGTTGCGCGGGTTGGTCACCGCCTGGCGCTTGGCCGAGGCACCGACCAGCACCTCGCCGTCCTCCTGGTAGGCCACGATGGACGGCGTGGTGCGCGCACCTTCGCTGTTCTCGATCACCTTGGTGGTGTTGCCTTCCATGATGGCGACGCACGAGTTGGTGGTCCCCAGGTCGATGCCGATGATCTTGGCCATGGTCAAAACTCCTTCAAACGGTATTCAGATGATGGGAAGCTGTGGATAACTTCCTGTTCTTCAAGCGGTCGGTGCGCGATCCGTTTCACTTCGGCGCGGCCACAGTCACCAGTGCGGGCCGGAGCACGCGGTCGGCGATCAGGTAGCCCTTCTGCAGCACGGCGACGACGGTGTTGGCTTCCTGGTCGGCCGGCACGACCGAGATGGCCTGGTGCTGGTGCGGGTCGAACCGGGTGCCGGCCAGGGGCGCGATCTCGAGGACCTTGCTGCGCTCGAGGGCGGCCGACAGCTGGCGCAGCGTCGCGTGGCTGCCCTCGCGCAGCTGCTCGATCGTGGCGTTCTCGATCGCGAGCCCGGCTTCCAGGCTGTCCTTCACCGGCAGCAGGCTCTCGGCGAAGGACTCGATCGCGAACTTGCGCGCCTTGCTCATCTCCTCTTCGGAGCGGCGACGGGTGTTCTCGACCTCGGCCTTGGCGCGCAGGTAGGCGTCGGCCATCTCGGCGTGCTTTGCCTCGAGCTCGGCGAGCTTCTGCTCGGGGCTGGCCGCCTGCGTCGGGTCGCTGGCCGCAGGCCCTTGATTTTCTTCAGGTTTTTCCATCGTTGCGGGGTCGAGAAAAGCGCGACCGCAGACAACTGGGGCCGTTGCCCCTACTTTCAAGAGGACTTTTTCGGCCCGTGGGCTCAGCCGTCGATCGACACGCTCCAGCGATCCCAGTCGGCGAGCTTGCGGCGGTCGCGCTTGGTCGGCCGGCCCTGCTCGATGGTGGCGGCCGGCTCGGGGGCCAGTTGCCGCTGACGCGCCTGCGCCTCGCGGCGCGCGACGCTCTCGGCCGTCTCCTCGTACAGCGCCTGGGCCACCGGCGCCGGGCCGCGCGTGCCGCTGAGGCCGCGGACCACGACGGTGCGCTCGACGGTGCCCTGGCGCAGCTTCACCTCGTCGCCGGGCCTGAGCTCGCGCGAGGCCTTGGCCAGCTGGCCGTTGACCTGCACGCGCTGGCGGCCGATCTCGTCGGCGGCGAGGCTGCGTGTCTTGAAGAAGCGCGCGGCCCAGAGCCACTTGTCCAGTCGCAGGCCGGCGTCGGCACGGTTCGTCGTCGTCACGGCGGCGATTGTGGCGGCTCCCGCCGGAAGACCGCCACCGCATCCAGGCCGACGATGCGGCCGTCGACCTCGCGGTCGAGCAGCTGCAGGTCGCCGCCGACGCGCTCGCAGACCTCGCGGCAGATGGCGAGGCCCAGGCCGCTGCCCGAGGTCGGATGGCCGGTGTGGAAGGGTTCGAACAGCCGCTGTCGCTGCTCGGGCGTCAGCCCGGGTCCGCTGTCGCGCACGATCAGGCGCGCCTCGTCGCCGATCGACTCGACGATCAGGGACAGCGGCCCGCCGTGCGGCGTCGCGCGGATGGCGTTGTGCAGCAGGTTGCGCGTCAGCTCGCGCAGCATCCACGCATGGCCTCGCGCCGGCACCGGCTCGGCCGGCGCGACGAGCTCGAAGTCGATCGCCCGGTCGGCCACCAGCGGCGCCAGGTCCAGCGCGACTTCGGCCGCCACCTCGCCGAGATTGACGGCCTCCGGCGGCGACTCGCGGTGCACCTGCTCGACCTTCGCGAGCGCCAGCATCTGCTGGGCGAGGCGGATCGCGCGGTCGACCGTCTGGCCGATCGCTGCGAGCGTGGCGCGCGGGTCGGCGTGGCCCTGCAGGCCGTTCTGCACCTGCAGCTTCAGCACCGCCAGCGGCGTGCGCAGCTGGTGCGAAGCGTCGCGGACGAACTGGCGCTGCTGCGCCACGCCGCGCGCGACCCGCTGCATCAGTTCGTTCGTCGCGCCGACCAGCGGCTGCAGCTCCAGCGGCAGGCCGCGGGTGGCCAGCGGCGAGAGGTCGCGCGCGCCGCGTGCGCCGAGCTCGCCACGCAAGGCGTCGACCGGCCGCAGCGCGCGGGCCACCACCCAGGCGGTGACCGCGGCGACGACGATGATCAGCAGCGCCTGGCGCAGCAGCGTGTCCCGCAGGATCTGGCGGGCCTGGGCCTCGCGCACCTCCAGCGTCTCGGCGACCTGGATCAGCGCGATGCCGCGGCCGTCGGCCCCGGCCACCGGCTGGTGCAGCGCGGCCATGCGCACGGGCACGCCCTCGAACTGCGAGTCGACGAAGTCGACCAGGGCCTGGTACGGGCCGCGCTGCGAGACCGTGCCGACATGGCGCGGCAGGCTCGCATAGCCCGAGATGAACTCGCCATCGAAGCCATCGATGCGCCAGACCATGCGCCCGGCGTTGCCGACCTCGAAGACCTCCAACGCCTCGTAGGGAAGCTCGACCTGCAGGCGGCCGTCCTTGAGCGTCAGGCGCTCGCCGATCGCGCGTGCCGACGCGAGCAGCGTGCGGTCGTAGGCGATGTGCAGCGACCGCAGCGTGCTGCGGTACAGGCTCACCGTGTCGATGACGACGAACAGCGCGATCGGCCCGACGATCCAGGCCAGCAGGTAGCGGCGCAGCGAGTGGTGCATCGGCTGCCGGTCAGGCCGGGTCGGACTCGCGCAACAGATAGCCCAGGCCGCGCAGCGTCACGAGCGTCGCGCCCGATCCGATCAGCTTCTTGCGCAGCCGGTAGGCGACCACCTCGATCGCCTCGAACTGGATCTCGGTCTCCATCGGGAAGACGACGCGGAACAGCTTCTCCTTCGGCACCGCGTGGCCCGGCTGGGCGATCAGCGCCTTCAGCAGGGCCTGCTCCCGCGGGGTCAGCTCGAGGACCTCGGTGCCGAGATAGAAGGCGCCCGACTCGCGATCCAGCGTCAGACCGCCGCAGCGCAGCGGCGTGTCCCGGTCGCGGCCGTGACGGCGCAGCACGGCGCGGATGCGCGCTTCGAGCTCGTCGATGTCGAAGGGCTTGCCGAGGTAGTCGTCGGCGCCGGCGTTCAGCCCGAGCACCCGGTCGCCGACCGCGCCGCGCGCGGTCAGCACGACGATGGGCACGGTCGCGCCGTCGCTGCGCAGCTTGTGCAGGACCTGCAGGCCGTCGAGGCCGGGGATCGTCAGGTCGAGCAGGGCCAGGTCGGGCGGATCGTGACGCAGGCGCTGCAGCGCGTCGCCGCCGTTGGCGCAGCGCTCGACCTCGAAGCCGCGGCGCTCCAGCGCCAGCTGCAGGGCCTGCGCCAGCACGACCTCGTCCTCGATCAGCAGCAGCTTCATGAGACGGAGTGTCGCGCGGGCCGGCCGCGGCGTCCGCCGGGGGCGGCCCGCGCCGGACAGCGGTTTGACAGCTGCAGACCCCGCCGCTGACAGCCGAGTGACAGCGCCGGCCCGGTCGCGCGGGTTGTTGCCGAGCGGCGCGCGAGCCGGCCGCCGGCAGCATCCATCCGCCCCCGAACAACGAACCAGGAGACCGCATGAGCCGCCCCTTGTCCCGCCCGATCCCGACACACCGGATGGCCCCGCCCGCGCGCGGGGTCGTGCTCGGGCTGGCCGCGCTCGCCGCGGCCGGCACCGCCCACGCTCAGAGCAGCGTGACGCTGTACGGCCTGGTCGACACCTACGTCGAGCACCGCAACCACGTCAACGCGGCGGGCGACGCCGTCTGGCTGCTGGGCACGCCGGCCGGCGCCACCGGCTCCGGCGGCATGAACACCTCGCGCTGGGGCATGCGCGGCAGCGAGGATCTCGGCGGCGGCCTGAGTGCGATCTTCAACCTCGAAGGCGAACTGAGCCCCGACACCGGCGCCGGCAACGCGAACCCGTTCAGCCGTCAGGCCTGGGTCGGCCTCGAGGGCGGCTTCGGTCGCCTGATCGCCGGGCGCTCGTACACCACGACCTACGACTTCATCCTGCCGTTCGACCCGCTCGGCTACGCGCCGATCGCCTCGTGGGGCACGGCGGGCAGCGCCAGCGGCGGCCGTGCCGACGGCATGATCACCGGCCTGTCCAACCAGCTGAAGTACCGCTACACGCTGGGCGGCTTGCGGTTCGGCGCGAGCTACGGCTTCGGCGAGCAGGCGACGAGCGCCAGCGACTCCGCCACCTACAACCTCGCCGTCAGCTACACCGTCGGTGGCCTGGGGCTGGTGGCGACCGCCGAGCGCCAGAACGGCAACACCACGACCACGGCGCCGATCGGCCGCAACAAGCGCACGGCGGTCCACCTGGGCGCGAGCTACGAGATCGGCCCGGTCAAGTTCTTCGCGGTGGCCCGCGACTACAAGCTCGACCCCATCGCCGCCGGGCCGGACAACAAGAGCACCACGTACTGGGTCGGCGCCGCCTACAAGATCACGGCGCCGCTGACGCTGACGCTGGCCTACTACAAGCAGGACATCAAGGACGGCGTCCGCGCCGGCACCACCGATGTGCCTGGCAGCGATCCTTCCCTGGCGGTGCTGCGGGCCCGCTACGCGATGTCGAAGCGCACCGACCTGTACGCGGTGGCCTCCTACGCCGCCGCGAAGCGCGCGGTGGTCGGCATCTCGCGCGACGATGCCGGCTTCGACGACAACCAGACCAGCGTGGCGGTGGGCATCCAGCACCGTTTCTGATCGACGCTGACAGCGCGGTCGCGGCCCGGGGCAAACCCGCAAGCCCCGGCCGCGCCGGCGCCGCAGACTGTCCCATCGAACGGAGACCTCCATGACGCAAGCCCCTTCGAAGCGCCGCTGGTTCGCGGCCCTGGCCGCCTTCGCGGCGATCGCCGCGAGCTGGCCCGCCCAGGCCGGCGAGAACTACAAGATCACGATCGGCGCGAACCCGGGCGGCGGCTACGACCAGACCGGCCGCGGCATCGGCAAGGCCTTGCAGGAGTCGGGCGCGGCCGACGCGGTGACCTACGAGAACAAGGGCGGTGCGGGCGGGACGATCGCGCTGGCGCAGTTCTCGAACGCGGCCAAGGGCGAGCCGAACTCGATGATCGTGGTCGGCGCGATCATGGTCGGTGCGATCGTGCAGAACAAGCCGCCGGTGACGCTGGCCAACGCGACGCCGATCGCCCGACTGCTGGCCGAGTACAACGTCTTCGTCGTGCCGGCGGCGTCGCCGATCAAGAGCATGAAGGACGTCGTCGAGCAGATGAAGAAGGACCCGGCCAGCGTCAAGTGGGGCGGCGGCTCGAAGGGGTCGGTCGACCACGTCAGCGTCGCGATGATCGCGCGCGAGATCGGGGTCGACGTGGCGAAGATGAACTACGTGCCGTTCCGCGGCGGCGGCGAGGCGGTGATCGCGATGCTCGGCGGCCACGTCACGGTCGGCACGAGCGGCCTGGCCGAGCTCGACGAGTTCATCAAGGCCGGCAAGCTGCGGCCGATCGCGATCACCTCGCCGAACCGGCTCAAGGGCGTGGACATCGCGACGCTCAAGGAGCAGGGCGTCAACGTCGAGATCGGCAACTGGCGCGGCGTCTACGGCGCGCCGGGCACGACGCCCGAGCAGCAGAAGAAGCTGATCGAGGCGGTGGCGAAGGCGACCAAGAGCAAGGCCTGGGCCGAGACGCTGGAGAAGAACAACTGGACCGCAGCGCTCCTGACCGGCGGCGAGTTCGCGAAGTTCGTCGACGACGACCACGCGCGCGTGCGGGCGCTGATGTTCAAGCTCGGCATGCTGTGACGATGAGCCCACGGATGCTCGTCGGCGGCGGCGCGGTCGCGCTTGCCGCGCTGCTGGCGGCCGGCGCCAGCCAGATCCACGGCGACGCCGGCTATGCCGGCATCGGCCCGGCTTTCCTGCCGTGGCTGGTGAGCGGCGCGCTGGCGCTGTGCGGCGTGCTGCTGATGATCGAGGCGGCGCGCGCGCCGGTCTCGACGCCGTCCGACGAGCCGCGCGCGAAGGGCGACCTGTCGTCGATGGCCTGGATCTCGGCCGGCCTGCTGCTGAACGCGGCGCTGATCAACACGCTGGGCTTCATCCTGTCGTGCGCGCTGCTGTTCGCACTGGCGGCACGTGGCTTCCGGCGGTCGATGGGGCAGGCGGCGGGGCTCGCGCAGCTCGGTCGTGACGCCGTGATCGGTTTCGCGATCTCGGCGCCGGTCTACTGGATGTTCACCAAGGGCCTGGGCCTGACGCTGCCGGGCCTGACGAAAACCGGTTGGCTCTGACCCACAGCAGCGCATGGACATCTGGCAGCAGCTCCTCGCCGGCTTCGCGACCGCCGCGACGCCGGTCAACCTGATGTGGGCCTTCGTCGGCTGCTTCATCGGCACCGCGGTCGGCGTGCTGCCGGGCATCGGCCCCGCGCTGACGGTGGCCATGCTGCTGCCGATCACCGCGAACGTGCCGGTGACGGCTTCGATGATCATGTTCGCCGGCATCTACTACGGCGCGATGTACGGCGGCTCGACCACGTCGATCCTGCTCAACACGCCCGGCGAGACCGGCTCGATGGTCACCGCGATGGAGGGCAACCGCATGGCCAAGAGCGGCCGGGCCGGCGCGGCGCTGGCCACCGCGGCGATCGGTTCCTTCGTGGCCGGCACCGTCGCCACGGTGC
The DNA here is from genome assembly GCF_902826655.1 of uncultured Methylibium sp. Taxonomy (GTDB): domain Bacteria; phylum Pseudomonadota; class Gammaproteobacteria; order Burkholderiales; family Burkholderiaceae_C; genus Methylibium. The sequence goes on from NZ_CADEFR010000072.1 coordinate 6,849, forward strand.
TGGTGACGCTGTTCGCGCCCTTCATCGCCGACTGGGCGCTGAAGCTCGGCCCGCCGGAGTACTTCGCGCTGATGCTGCTGGCGTTCACCACGGTGTCGGCGGTGCTCGGCTCGAGCATGCTGCGCGGCATGACGGCGCTGTTCATCGGGCTGGCGATCGGCCTGGTCGGCATCGACCAGATCTCCGGCACGGCGCGCTACACCCTGGGGGTGCCGGAACTGGTCGACGGGATCGAGGTCGTGCTGGTGGCCGTCGGGCTCTTCGCGGTCGGCGAGGCGCTCTACTTGGCGCTCTACGAAGGCCGGCAGACCGAGAGCCGCAATCCGATGTCGAGCGTGCGGATGAGCCGGCGCGACTGGCGCCGCTCCTGGCCGGCATGGCTGCGCGGCACGGCGCTCGGCTTTCCCTTCGGCACGCTGCCGGCCGGCGGCACCGAGATCCCGACCTTCCTGTCCTACGGCCTGGAGAAGCGGCTCGCCAAGGGCGAGGACCTGGCCGAGTTCGGCGGGCGCGGCGCGATCGAGGGCGTGGCCGGCCCCGAGGCCGCCAACAACGCCAGCGTGACGGCGGCGATGGTGCCGCTGCTGACGCTGGGCATCCCGACCTCCAACACCACCGCGATCCTGCTGTCGGCCTTCCAGAACTACGGCATCCAGCCGGGGCCGACGCTGTTCCAGACCTCGGCGGCGCTGGTGTGGGCGCTGATCGCGTCGCTCTACATCGGCAACCTGATGCTGCTGGTGCTGAACCTGCCGCTGGTCGGGCTGTGGGTGAAGCTGCTGAAGATCCCCAAGCCGCTGCTGTACGCGGGCATCCTGATCTTCGCGACGGTGGGCGTGTACGGCATGCGGCAGTCGGCCTTCGACCTGGTGCTGCTGTACGCGATCGGCCTGCTCGGGGTCCTGATGCGGCGCTTCGACTTCCCGACCGCGCCGGTGATCGTCGGCATGATCCTCGGGCCGATGGCGGAGGCGCAGCTGCGCAACGCGATCAGCATCGGCGAGGGCCGCTGGACCGTGCTGGTCGAGCGCCCGTTCTCGGCGACGGTGATCGTGCTCTGCGGCCTGCTGCTGATCGCGCCTCCGCTGTGGCGCTACTGGAGCCGGCGCCGACCTTAGCCGGGTGCGCCCAGCTGCCGCGCGCGGTCGGCGCTCGCCTGGAGGGCTGCGGCGTCCGGGGCCGACTGCGTCGGCCAGCCCTGCAGGTGGCGGATCGAGAGGTCGGCGAGCGCCGCGATCCACTCGTGCTGGTCGTTGAGGCAGGGGATGTACTGGAACTCCTGGCCGCCGGCGTGCAGGAAGGCCTCGCGCGCCTCCTGCGCGATCTCCTCCAGCGTCTCGAGGCAGTCGGAGGTGAAGCCGGGGCAGGCCACGTCGACGCGCTTCAGGCCTTGCTGCGCCAGCTTGACGAGGCTGGGCTCGGTGTAGGGCTCGAGCCACTTCGCCTTGCCGAAGCGGCTCTGGAACGTGACCATCACCTGCCCGGGCCGCAGGCTCAGGCGCTCGGCCAGCAGGCGCGCGGTCTTGTGGCACTCGCAGTGGTAGGGGTCGCCGAGGTGCAGGGTGCGCTCGGGCACGCCGTGGAAGCTGAGCACCAGCTTCTCGGCCCGGCCGTGGGTCATCCAGTGGTCTTCGATGCGCCGGGCCAGCGCGCGGATGTAGCCCGGGTCGTCGTGGTAGCGGTTGACGAAGCGCAGCTCGGGCAGGCGCCGCGTGCGGCCGGCCCAGGCGTAGACGGCGTCGAACACGCTGGCGGTGGTGGCGGCCGCGTACTGCGGATAGAGCGGCAGGACGAGGATGCGGGTCGCGCCGTCGGCCTTGAGGGCGTCGAGCTGGCTCGCGACCGAGGGCTGGCCGTAGCGCATCGCGTGCCGCACCCGCACGCGGTGGCCGCGCTCGCCGAGGTAGCCGCCCAGCAGCGTGGCCTGCTTCGCGGTCCACACCGCGAGCGGCGAGCCCTCGGGCGTCCAGATGCTGGCGTACTTGGCGGCCGACTGCTTGGGGCGCACGCGCAGGATCACGCCGTGCAGGATCAGCAGCCACAGCGCGCGCGGGATCTCGACGACGCGCGGATCGCCCAGGAACTCGGCCAGGTAGCGGCGCAGCGCGGCCGGCGTCGGCGCGTCCGGCGTGCCGAGGTTGACCAGCAGCAGGCCGACCTGCTCGGCGCTGCCGTGCCGGTGCGCGGGTTCGGGAGCGAGGGGCATCAGGCGGTGGCGGTGCGCAGCGCGTCGAGGTCGCCGATCACCCGCTCGATGTCGATCGGCTTGGTCCAGTAGCCGGTGAAGCCGGCCTCGCGGGCGCGTTCCAGGTCACTGGGCAGGGCGTCGGCCGAGCACATGAAGGCCGGGGTGCCGGCCAGCGGCGGCAGGGCGCGCAGGTGGCGCAGGAGTTCGTAGCCGCTCATGCTGGGCAGGTTGGCGTCGAGCACCAGCACCTGCGGCGGCCAGTCGCGCACCAGGGCCAGGGCCTCGGGGCCGTCCTCGGCGATGCGCAGCTCGATGTCGCCGTGCCGCTTGATGGCTTCTTCGAAGAGGATCGCATTGAGGCGATTGTCCTCGACATAGAGCATGCGCAGGGGGGCGGTCGCGCTGGCGGGGTCGAGGGAGGTCTCGGCCGCGGCCACGACGGTGCTGGCCGCCAGCGGATCGTCGTCGCGGGCCAGCGGCAGGGTGATCCGCACCTGGGTGCCGCGGCCGATCTGGCTGCTCAGCTCCAGCTCGCCGCCCATCTCCTGGACGAGGCGGCGCGAGATGATCAGGCCCAGGCCGGTGCCCTCGACCGACGACGTCTCGCGGCCGAGCCGCTCGAAGGGCTGGAACAGGCGCGCCTGCTCGGCCGGGCTCAGGCCCGGGCCGCTGTCCTCGATCAGCAGCACGCAGCGCGCGTCGTCGGCCTGCTCGAGCACGCAGCGCAACCGGCCGCCTTCGCGGTTGTACTTGACGCCGTTGGACAGGATGTTCAGCAGCACCTGGCGCAGGCGTTGCGCGTCGGCGCGCACGCGCAGCACCGGGTCGACCTCGCGATCGATCGCGATGCGCCGCGCGGCGGCCTGCGGGCCGATCAGCTCGAGCGCGCCGTCGACGACCGACTGCAGGCGGACCGACTCGAGCCGCAGCGTCAACCGGCCTTCCTCGACCTGCTGCAGGTCGAGGACGTCGTTGACCAGCGCCAGCAGGTGGCGGCCCGAGCTGAGGATGTGCTCGCTGAACTGCGTGACCTGCGTCGCGCTCGCACCGCCGTGGCCGCTCATCTGCAGCAGTTGGGCGAAGCCGATCACTGCGTTGAGCGGCGTGCGCATCTCGTGGCTCATGCGCGACAGGAATTCGGTCTTGGCGCGGCTGGCCAGTTCGGCGGCCTGCTTGTCGCGCAGCGCTTCCTCGGCGGCCTTCAGGCGCGTGATGTCGGTGTGGATGCCGACGACGCGCCGGGGTGTGCCGTCGGCGCGTCGCTCGACGATCCGGGCGCGGTCCAGCACCCAGATCCAATGGCCCTCCTTGTGCCGCAGCCGGTGCTCGGTGCGGTACTCGTCGGACTCGCCGTTGCGGTAGCGGCGGATCGCCTCGCGCACCGGCGGATAGTCGTCGGGGTGGACGCGGCGCGACCACTCGAGCAGGGAGCCGCCGATCTCGTTGTCGCGGTAGCCGAGCATGGTCTTCCAGCGCGGCGAGTAGAAGACCTGGCCGCCTTCCTCGTCGTAGTCCCAGACGCCGTCGCCCGCGCCCTCGAGCGCGAAGCGCCAGCGCGCCTCGGCCTGGGCCAGCGCGGCCTCGGCGCTGCGCTGGGCGGTGATGTCGCGGAAGGTGACGACGCAGGAGACCTGTGCGTCGTCCGGCTGCAGTCGCATCGGCAGTGCGCTCAGTCGCACCAGGCGCTCGCTGCCGTCGGGACGGCGCAGGCGGTGCACGCGGTCGAGGGCGCTGCGGCCGGTCTTCAGCACCTCGGCGACCGGGTGCTCGGGCATCGGCACCGGCGTGCCGTCCTCGAAGCACAGCTGGTAGCCGATGCGGCTGAGTCGCTGGCCGGTCAGCGACTGCGCGCGCGCACCGAGCAGTGCGCAGGCCGAGGGATTGGCGGTCACGATGCCCCCGTCGGGCGCGACCACCAGCAGGCCGTCGCTGATGGAGTCGGCCACCGAGCGGTAGAGCGCCTCGCTGAGCTCGAGCTGGCGGGCCGCGTGGGTGCGCTCGGTGACGTCGCGTGCCAGGTAGAGCACGCGATCGCCCGACATCGGCGCGATGCGGGCCTCGAACTGCCGATGCCGGCCGTCGCGCGTGACCAGCGCGTACTCGTAGCGCTGCACTTCGCCGCTGGCCGGGGCGTCGCGGATGGCGCGCTCGGCCTGCGCGATGCGCGCCGCGTCGATGCGGTCGGGCAGCGGCTCGGCGAAAGGGCGGCCCCGCATCTCGGCGAAGGGCCGCAGCAGCGCCGGGTGGTGGTCGTCGCTGCACTCCAGGTAGCGGCCGTCGCGGTCCAGCACGAACCACAGGTCGGGCAGCGCGCGCAGCACCGCGCTCAGGCGCGACTCCTGCTCGGCCAGCGCCAGCTCGGCGCGGCGGCGCGGCGTGATGTCGATCGACAGGTGGATGACGCTGCCGTCGGGCAGGCGCTGGTCGGTGACCAGCACGTGCTCGTTGCCGAAGCGCAGCTCGTGCTGCTGGCCCTGCAGGGTCGGCAGCGCGAGCCGCCAAGCGACGAACTCGGCCTCGCGGCCGCGCGCGTCCGGGTAGATGCCCGCATCGACGAGGGCCTGCACCAGGTCCGGCCAGTGCTCGGGCAGCGTGGGGACGTAGCGCATGATCGAGGCCCGCCACTCGGCGTTGCTCATCAGGATGCGGCCGTCCTCGCTGCTGACCATCACGCCGGCGGCGACGCGCTCGATGGCCTCGCGCAGCAGTTGCTGCGTGCGCTCGGCGGCGCTGCGTTGCGCGAGCTCGGCGGTGACGTCGCGCGCCGCGCCGCGGTAGCCCTGGAAGACGCCGGCGTCGTCGAACACCGGCAGGCCGCTCATCGAGATCAGCAGCGCGCCGCGCGGCGTATCGCGCAGGGCCACCGCGTCCTTGAAGGGCCGGCGCTCGGCGCGCGCCCGCAGGTAGCGCTCGTAGGAGCGCTGGTGTTCCTCGCCCGGGGGCTGGTTCTGCACGCGCCCCAGGCGCCCGATCTCGGCGGCTGCGGACTCACCGGTGTGCGCCTCGGCGCTGTCGGAGACCCAGGTCAGGTAGCCGTCGACGTCGCTCTCCCACAACCAGTCGCTGCCGGCCTGGCTGGCGCTGCTGACGCGTTCCTCGAGCAGGCTCGCGCGGTGGGCGCGCAGGCGCGCGGTCAGCAGCGAACCCGCCAGCTCACCGAGGTCGCGCAGGGCCGCGCGGGCGCGGTCGTCGAGCCGGCGCGGCTGCTCGTCGATGACGAAGACGCTGCCGATGCTGTGACCGTCGACGCGCACCGGCTGGCCCACGTAGGCGCGCAGGAAGGGCGGCTCGACCACCATCGGGTGGTCGCGAAAGCGGGCGTCCTGATGGGTGTCGGCGACTTCGAAGGCGTCGTCGGCGCACAGCGTGTAGCTGCAGAAGGCCAGGTCACGCGGCGTCGCGATCGCGGCATCGAGGCCGATCGCGGCCAGGAAGCGCTGCTGCTCGGCGTCGACGATGCTGATGCCGCCGGCCGGCCAGCCGCTTTGCAGGCAGACCAGGCGCGCGATCGCGGCGAACGCCGGATCGACGTCGGTCTCGAACAGCCGCAGCTCTTGCAGCAAGCGCAGTCGATCGGCTTCGTCGGCGGGCAGGGGGGCCGGCTTCATGCGGCGTCGGGCACCGGTGGCGGAGGGCGCAGCTACTTTAGCCGCAGGGCGCGGATGCCGCGTGCCGTCTTCGCGGACACTGTGCGACGAAGTCCGCACCTGCCCGATCCGACACCGTGAACCTGTACCCCGATCGCATCCGAGCGTTGACGCTGGACCTCGACGACACGCTGTGGCCGATCTGGCCGACCATCGGCCGGGCCGAGGCCGTGCTGCACGCCTGGCTGGCCGCCCATGCGCCGCGCGTCGTGCAGCGCTTCGACCCGGCGGCGATGCGCGCAGCGCGTGAAGCGGTCGCCCATGAGCGGCCCGACTGGGCGCACGACCTCAGTGCGCTGCGCCGCGAGAGCATCCGCCGGCTCCTCGCCGCGGCCGACGAGGACGAGGCGCTCGCCGGTCCGGCCTTCGACGTCTTCTTCGCCGAGCGGCAGCGCGTCGACCTCTACGACGATGCGCTGCCGGCCTTGCAGCGGCTGGCGGCACGCTGGCCGGTGCTCGCGCTCAGCAACGGCAATGCCGACCTGGCGCGCATCGGCCTGTCCGCCTGGTTCCGCGGCAGCCTGGGGGCGCGCGAACTCGGCGTCGGCAAGCCGGACCGCCGCATCTTCGACGCCGCCTGCGGACGGCTGGGCTGCGCACCGCACGAGGTGCTGCACATCGGCGACGATCTGGCGCTCGACGTCCGCGGCGCGCTCGATGCCGGCATGCAGGCTGCCTGGGTGCGGCGCGGCGATGCGGTGCACGACCCGGCCGTGCCGTGCTGGCAGGGCCCCGACCTGCTGGCGCTGGCGGACCGTCTGGGCGCCTGAGCGTCCGAGCGAGGCGCCGCTCACGCGCCGCCGCGCGGCACCGTGTCCTGGAAGCTCAGCACCTCGAAGTTGACCGTCGGGGCGGTCGGGTCGGTCGGCGACGCGCCGAGGCAGATCACGCCGCTGCCGTGCAGCGTGCAGCTGCCGCGGCGCAGCGCGATGACCTCGCTGCGCCCTGCGAAGCGCACATAGGTGCCGTTGTAGCTGAGGTCGCTGACCTGGAAGGTGCCGCCGTGCCATTCGACGCGGGCGTGCGAGCGCGACACCCGCGTGTCGTCGACGCAGTAGGTCGCCTGCGGGCTGCGCCCCAGCACCGCCGGCAGGTCGGTGCCGGCGAACACGCGGTTCAGGTCCAGCCAGGTCAGGCGCAGGCCGTCGGGTACCGCGGTGGGCACCGAGCCCTCGAACAGCGTCGCGACGGTCTCGCCGAAGCGCCGCGCCTCGAGGCGGTAGACCTGCACCGGTTCCTGGCGACCCCGCAGCTGCAGCTTGGACAGCGAGCGGAAGCGCCCGCGGTGGTCGCGGTCCAGGCCGTCGAGCACGTGCTGGGTGGTCAGCGTCTCGTTGTCGCCGGCGCTGTCGAGCAGCCGCGCGGCGACGTTGACGGCGTCGCCGAAGCAGTCGCCGTTGAGTTCGACCACCTCGCCGTGCGCCATCGCGACCTGCAGCTTGAGCGCCGCCCGGCGAGAACCCCGCTTGGGGGCGGTGTCGGCGACGATGCGGTCGATCGACTCGTGCATCTCGTCCGCGGCGTCGATGCCGCCTTGCGGGTGCTCGAACACCGCCATCAGGCCGTCGCCCAGCGTCTTGATCACCTGGCCGCCGCAGCCGACGACGATCTGCGCCATCAGCGCGACGCTCTGCGTGACGACGGAGGCGGCTTCGGCGTTGCCGAGGGTCTCGAACAGCCCGGTGCTGCCGCGCAGGTCGGCGAACAGCACGGTGCGTTGGAGGAGGGCGGTCATCGGAGCTTTGTGCGATCGGTCACGCAAAAGTTTATCCCGCACCGCGGCATCGGGGCTCTCCCCAGGAAAGCGGTCGAGAAAAAGCCCGGCACGCGGCCGGGCTTTCCTGGCGCAGGAGCACTCAGAGGTTGTCCAGGTAGGTCCTGAGCTTGTCGGACCGGCTCGGGTGCTTGAGCTTGCGGATCGCCTTGGCCTCGATCTGGCGGATGCGCTCGCGCGTGACGTCGAACTGCTTGCCGAC
>NZ_CADEFR010000073.1 GCF_902826655.1 uncultured Methylibium sp.
GCAAGGTCGACCGCAGCGCCGCCTACGCGGCGCGCTACGTGGCCAAGAACATCGTCGCCGCCGGCCTGGCGCGGCAGTGCCAGATCCAGGTGGCCTACGCGATCGGCGTGGCGCGGCCGATGAACATCACCGTCTACACCGAAGGCACCGGCGTCATCAGCGACGAGAAGCTCTCCAAGCTGGTGGCCGAGCACTTCGACCTGCGCCCCAAGGGCATCATCCAGATGCTGGATCTGCTGCGCCCGATCTACGAGAAGACCGCGGCCTACGGCCACTTCGGGCGCGAGGAGCCGGAGTTCACCTGGGAGCGCACCGACAAGGCGCAGGCGCTGCGCGCAGCGGCCGGGCTGTAAGGCCGCTGACCAACCGCCGGGGCCGCCCAGGCCCCGGCAACTGCCCCCAAGCCCTTTCAATTCGGCAGCCCGAAGCAGAAACTCGGGTCCGGCACGGCTTAGCCTTGCTGCGATGAACCCGCTGCGCAACGCCACCTTCCGCCAGCTCGCCGCCTTCCACGCGGTGGCGCGGCTGGGCAGCGTGTCCAAGGCGGCCGAGGAGATGCACCTCACGCAGCCGGCGGTGTCGATCCAGCTCGGCATCCTGGAGGACGCGGCCGGCACGCCGCTGCTCAAGCGCAGCGCGCGCGGTGTCAAGCTCACTGAGGCCGGCGAACTGCTGGCCACCTACGCCGCCCGCATCCTGGAGATGTGGCGCGAGGCCGGCGAGGCCATGGCCGCGCACTGCGGCGACATCGCCGGCCTGCTGCGCGTGGGCGCCGTCACCACCGCCGAGTACCTGCTGCCGCCGCTGCTGCTGGAGTTCGTGCGCGAGCACCCGCAGGTCAAGGTCAAGCTGCAAGTCGGCAACCGCGCCGAGACCGTGGCCCGCCTGGCCGGCCAGGAGATCGACCTGGCCATCATGGGCCGGCCGCCGGCCGAGCTGAAGACCGTGTCGGCCGCCTTCGCCAAGCACCCCATGGCGTTCGTCGCGGCGCCGACGCACCCGCTGATGTCGTCCGGCCGCCTGGGCCTGCAGGCGCTGAACGCCGCCAATCTGCTGGTGCGCGAGCGCGGGTCGGGCACGCGCACGACGCTGGAGCAGATCTTCAAGGACGAAGGTCTGGCGCTGGAAGTCGGCGCCGAGATGTCCAGCAACGAGGCCATCAAGCAGATGTGCGCCGCCGGCTTCGGTGTGGCCTTCCTGTCGCTGCACGCCTGCGTGCTGGAGCTGGAGACCGGCCGCCTGGCCCTGCTGCCGATGGCCGACCACCCCATCGAGCGCGACTGGCACGTGATGCACCTGTCGTCCCGCCCGGTGCCAGCCGCCGCCGCCGCGTTCGAGCAGTTCCTGCGCGTGCACGGGCAGGCATGGATCCACTGGCGGCTGGAGCACATGCGGCGCACGACGGAGGCCAATGGCCAGCCGGCAGCAGTGCAGCGGGTGAAGAAGGCGCGGAGCGCGGCTTAACCCCGGGCAGCGCGCCGCCGACCGCCCCAGCGTGGCGGTCCGGATTCCGTTGGATCTGGCGCAGGGTTTCTGCAGCGGCCGCAGGGTGTTTAGCATTCGCCCCATTCACTTCAGAGCGCTCATGAACGCACTCCCGGCGGTTGTGCCGTGTCTGCCGCTACTTGCAACGGCAATGGCCCGCGCGCGCGACTTTGCCGAATGGCAGCCCCCTCTTACAGGGTCGAGGCTGGCGAGCAGTCTTCCCCCCCTCCGGATCGACAAGGTCGAGTCGCATGCCAAGCCGGACACCATGTTTCATGTCAGCCGCGCCGGAGTGCGTATAGAGAGTCGCTACGCCGCTTCGGGCTACCTGAGCGACCTGCCGCATTCCCACCCGGAGCCTCGCAGTGCCTGCCTTCCACCCACCCCATCGACCGCAGGCCAGGGCCTTGCAACTGGAAGTCGTGCGTGCGGCCACTGCGCTGCTCCAGGACTCGCTGCCGCTGCTGGCAGCGGTGCGCGCGCTGGCCGACTTGTCTCGCGCCTTGGAAGTCGACGTGGATGACCCCGACTTCTCGCTGTTCGTGGCGGTCGACTCGGAGACCGACCACCTTCCTGGCGCGGACGCTCGGACGGCTAGTTCAAGCTCGTGGCTGACGCAATGCGATCGTGAGCTGGCGGAGGTCGAGCGGGTCCACGGCCCTGCGGTCCGCGCAGCGGCCGAACGCTTGCTCCTCCGCTACGCCACGGCGGTCTGAGCCTTCGCTTGATCGACAGAACCGCCGCTCGTGAAGTTCGTCTCCGTCCCATCAAGCGCCTGAGGAGAACCGTGTTGCGACCCCTGACCTTCGTCGCCCTTGTGGCTGGCGCGCTGATCCTGGTTGCCTGCGCAAACCGCGCCGCGCCCGCGCCGCGGACCTACCCCGTGTCGAAGTTCGTCTACGGCGGTGGTGGCGGCCAGCCGATCCAGGCCGTGCAGATCGACCCCAAGGCCTTCGGCGGTGGCTACGACAGCTGGGACATCCGCAACGACTATCGCGAGAAGCCCCTGGCCCTGCACAACCCGCGCACGGTCCGCGCGATCGTCAGTGCCACCACTTCGGGCTACATCGACCAGCCGCTATGCCAGGCGTCGCCCACGATCCACGTGTGGTTCACGCACGAACGCTGGGGCCGGGTGATGTACGAGAACCTCTTCGGTCAGCGCAGTCTGCTGCGTCGGCAGATCCAGACGCTGATCGAAGCCAACTGCGCCCCTGGCGTAGTGAAGACGGTGCAACTGGCCGTGTTCGTCAAGACCCGCATCCGGCGGTTGGAGGACATGCGCTACTTGGATCGCTACGACGCGGCGCAGGAGGGGGCCGACGCCGGCCGCTACGTCTACTATGGGTTGGTCGTGCCCGCGGATGACTACGCGGTGGTCCACCACGACGCGAGCGGGCTCGCGCGGTATCTGCGGACGAATTCGATCTACGAAGGACAGCTGGCCCGCATGGAGGCCAACCGCGAAGCGGAGCGCAGGCTGCAGCAGGAGGGGATCGGCGTGATCTTCACCGACTACTGCAAGGCCAACCCCCTTGCGTGCGCCGGCTTTGCGGCAATGATCCTGCAAGCGGGCGGCGGTGGACCCGGCGCCTCGTCGACGCCGGCGTCGAGCCAGTTCATGACCTGCATGACCAACTGCCGATTCCGCGCCCCCGCCGAGCAGAGCTTCTGCCAGGCCACCTGCTACGAGTTCGTGGCGCGATGAGGTCGTTGGGCATCTGAGCGGAACGCCGGTCGAACAGATCTCTCATGAACCGCCGCCAGACCCTCCACGCCCTCCTCGCGGCAGTCGCGCTGCCGGCCGCCGCCCAGGACGCCCCGCCACCGGACCCGGCGCTCGCCGCCGTCCAGGGTGCCTGGCGCGGCACGCTGAGCTATCGCGACTACTCGCGCCCGGACCGCGTGGTCACGCTGCCGACGCGGCTGTACATCGCCCTGCTGGCGCCGCACGAGATCGCGCTGCACTACGTCTTCGACGACGGGCCGGGCAAGACCGTGCACTCCTACGAGCGCATGGCCTTCGACTTCGGTGCGAAGCGGCTGACGTGGATCTCGGGCGACCGGAACAACGCCTACGACATCACGTCGGTCCAGCCGCAGGATGGCGCCCGCGCGGTGAGCTTCGAGCGGCAGGTCGAGAACTCGACCCACCGCTACGCGATGCTGCTGGGCGCGCAGCGCCTGACGCTCGGCAAGGAGGAAGGCACGCCTTCCGCCGGCTTCCAGTTCAGGAACCGCTTCGAGTTCACCCGCGGCGAGGCCTGAGGCAGGCCTCGCGCGGGAAGCGCGGCATGCTCAGCGCGTCGCGGCCGCGATCACATCCGCCTTCGCGATCAGCGCCTCCGCCATGCGGATGCTCGCGATGTCGATCAGCCGGCCGTCCAGCGACACGGCGCCCTTGCCTTCCTTGCTGGCCTGGGCCATGGCTTCCAGGATGCGGCGCGCCTTGGTGACTTCGGCCGCGCTGGGCGTGAACACTTCGTTGGCCAGCGCGATCTGCGAGGGGTGGATGGCCCACTTGCCTTCGTAGCCCAGCACCGCGGCGCGGTTGGCGGCGGACTTGTAGCCGTCCGGGTCGCCGAAGTCGCCGAAGGGGCCGTCGATGGGGCGCAGGCCGTAGGCGCGGCAGGCCACCATCATGCGGGTCTGCGCGGCGTGCCAGGGGTCGGTCCAGAAGGTCTGGCGATTGCCGTTCTCGTCCTTGTCGGACAGCACCACGCTGTCCTTGTTGACGCCGCCGATCACGGTGGTGCGGGCGCGCGTCGACGCGGCGTAGTCGGCCACGCCGAAGCTCATCGCCTCGAGGCGCTTGCTGGACTGCGCGATCGCCTCGACGTTGGCCATGCCGAGTGCCGTCTCGATCAGCACCTCGAAGCCGATGCGCTTGGTCCGGCCCTTGGCGTTCTCGATCTGCGTGACCAGCATGTCGATCGCATACACGTCCGCCGCCGTGCCCACCTTGGGGATCAGGATCATGTCCAGCCGCGGACAGGCCTCGACGATGTCCACCACGTCGCGGTACATGTAGTGGGTGTCCAGGCCGTTGATGCGGATCATCATCGTCTTGCTGCCCCAGTCCACCTCGTTCAGTGCCTGGACGATGTTCTTGCGGGCCTGCGCCTTGTCGTCGGGTGCGACCGCATCCTCGAGGTCGAGGAAGACGATGTCGGCGGCGCAGGTGGCCGCCTTCTCGAACATGGCGGTGTTGGATCCGGGCACGGCCAGCTCGGAGCGGTGCAGGCGCGGCGTGGCCTGTTCGATCAGGGTGAAGCTCATCGGGAGTCCTCGGTCGGTGAAGTGAATGGGGGTCGGCGTCAGCCGGTCGCACCGAAGCCGGCGGCCGCGCAGTTGATGGACAGCAGGAAGGCGGTGCGCACGTCGTCGATCGTGTCGGGATGGCCCTCGCGCAGCGCGCGCAGCAGTTGCACCTGCTCGCGGCTGACCTGGTTCATGGTCTGCAGCCGGCGGTCGAGCCGGCGGCGGTGCTGCGGGAAGCGCTCGGCCAGGCCGCGCGCGCCGGAAACCTGCAGCACCGTCTCGCAGGTGAGGCGGTACTCGGCCTCGATGGCGGCGAAGATGGGTTCGCGCACCGCAGCGTCCGGCACCAGGCTCGCAAACTCGCGCGCGAGGTCCAGGTCCACGGTCAGCAGCGACTTCTCGACCTCGTCGATCACGGTGCGGAACAGCCGGCCCTCGCGGAACATCCGCTGCAGCAGCTCGAGCCCGCGCGCCTTGCGCACCTCCAGAAACGCCGCCAGCCCGCTGCCCAGCCCGTACCAGCCGGTCAGCATGTGGCGGTTCTGCGTCCACGCAAAGACCCAGGGGATCGCGCGCAGGTCGGCCAGGGTCTTGGCCTGGGTGCGGCGCGCCGGCCGCGAGCCGATGTTCAGCAGCGCCAGCTCCTCCAGCGGGCTGGAGCCCTGCAGGTAGCTCAGCATCTGCGGGTGCTCCATCAGCTTGCGGTAGGCCGTCCACGAGACGCCGGAGATGGCCTCCATCGCCTCGTCGAACTCGTGCTTGGGCACCAGCGCGGACTCGCGTTCCGACATCAGCACGTGCTGCAGCACCGACGAGGCCAGCAGCTCGACCTGGTAGTGCGCGGTGCCGCGGTTGGCGTACTTGTACGAGACCACCTCGCCCTGCTCGGTGCTGCGGAAGCCGCCGCGGATGGACCCGGCCGGCAGCGAGGCGATGGCCCGCCCGGTGGGCGCGCCGCCGCGGCTGACCGATCCGCCGCGGCCGTGGAAGAAGGCGATCTTGACGCCCAGCTCCTCGCCCAGCCGCGTCATCGTCGCCTGCGCCTTGCTCAGCTCCCAGTTCGCGGTGAAGTAGCCGCCGTCCTTGTTGGAGTCGGAGTAGCCGATCATCACTTCCTGCACGTTGCCGTGCTGGCGCAGGCTGCGCTGCACCAGCGGCACCGCCAGCAGTTCCTTCAGGATGCCGGGCGCGCGCCGCAGGTCGGGGATGGTCTCCAGCAGCGGCACGATGGGCAGCGTGCAGCGCTCGGTGGCCTGCGCGTCGTTGAACAGGCCCGCATGCTTGGCCAGCAGGTAGACGCCCAGCACGTCGGCGGCGTGGTGGGTCATGCTGAGGATCAGCGTGCCGAAGGCCTCGCGGTCGACCTGGTCGCGCAGCTCGGCGACGGTGCGGAAGGTGGCGATCGTCTCCTGCGCCTCGGCCGACAGGCCCTGCGCCGGCAGCGACTGGCCCGGCACGATGGGCGCGGCCAGCGCGGTCAGCAGCCAGTCCTTCCAGGCCGGCGTGTCGGCGGCCGGCGGCTCGGCGCCGGCCGACCAGGCGCGGTACAGCTCGGCCAGCGTCGCGTTGATGCGGATCGTGTTCTCGCGGATGTCCAGGCGCACGGTCGCGAAGCGGAAGCTCCGCACCTCGCGCAGCAGCGGCGCCAGGAAGGAGCGCGCCAGCGGCTGTGCGCCGGCTTCGATCATCGCGCGGTGCATCGCGTCGACGTCCTCGATCAGCTGGTCGGCATGCGCGTAGCCGTCGGGGCCGGCGGGCGCGTGGCGCTCGCTGCTGGCCAGCGTGGCGTCCAGCCGCGCCAGCAGGCAGGCGATGAACTGGCGGTACAGCTCGCCGGGGTTGCGCGCGGCGATCTTCTCGCCGTCGGGCTGGGCCGCCAGCGCGGCCGCCACCGCGGCGCGGAAGCCCTCGGGCAGCGCGATCTGGCGCTCGCTGATGCTGAGGTTGCGCGCCAGGTCCGCCAGCCGCGTGCGGTAGCGGCGCAGGCTGGCCAGGCGCATCTGCCACAGCGTGTTGCGCGTGACCTGGTGGGTCACGAAGGGGTTGCCGTCGCGATCGCCGCCGATCCACGAACCGAAGCCGAAGACCACCGGCAGCTCCAGCGTCTCGCCGGGGAACTGGCGCGCGAAGGCGGCCTCGATGCGCCCGTAGAGCTGGGGCACCACGTCGAACAGGTTCTCGTCGAAGAAGTACAGGCCCCAGGTGACTTCCTGGTCCACCGTCGGCTTGTCGAGCTTGAGCTCGCCGGTGAGCCACAGCAGCTCGATCTCGTCGCTGATCGCGCGCGTCAGGTCCTCGCGCTCGCGGTCGGTCCAGCGCGGCGACTCCAGGTCGAACAGGCGCAGGTAGATGCGGCGGTGGCGCTCGAGCACCGTGACGCGCTTGGCCTCGGTCGGGTGCGCGGTGATGACCGGGCGGATGCGCAGGCTGCACAGCGCCTCGCGGATCTGGCGCGCGTCCAGGCCGGCCTCGACCGCGGCGTGGAAGACATGCGCGAAGGTGCCGCGCACCTGGTCATGGCCGCGCAGGCGCTCGACCTCGCGACGGCGGCGCATGTCGCGGTTCTGCTCGGCGATGGCCAGCAGCTGGAACCAGATCGCCTGCGCCTGCAGCGTGCGCGCCAGCAGGCGCGTGTTCATGCGCTCCTGCGTCGGCTCGCCGCGCAGCACGCGCGCGACCTCGGGTTCGTGACGCTCGATGACGCCGATCAGCGCGGCACGCAGCAGCTCGGAGCGCGCCAGCGAATCGGCGCGCTCGGCGCCGGCCGCCGACTCGTCGGGGTCGGCCAGGTCGGGGCGGGACAGGGGCGGGTTCATGGGAAGCTCTCAGTCAGTCAAGCCGCCGCGATGCCAGTGGGACATCACTGCACGCGCGAGAGCGCCTGCCCGACCGTGGCGCCCAGTTCCGCGGCGCTGGGTGCCACCAGCAGCCCGTAGCTGCGCATGATCTCGGCCTTCTCGCCGGCGGTGTCGCCGACGGCCGAGATGATCGCGCCCGCATGGCCCATGCGGCGGCCCTTGGGGGCGGTGAGGCCGGCCACGTAGCCGACCACCGGCTTCGTCATGTTGGCCTTGACCCAGGCCGAGGCCTCGGCTTCCTGCGGGCCGCCGATCTCGCCGATCATGATCACAGCCTTGGTCTCGGGGTCCTTCTCGAAGCGCTCCAGGTGGTCGAGGAAGCTCGAGCCGTTGATCGGGTCGCCGCCGATGCCCACGCTGGTGGTGACGCCGATGCCCAGCGCCTTCATCTGTGCGGCGGCCTCGTAGCCCAGCGTGCCCGAGCGCGAGACGATGCCGACGTTGCCGCGCTGGTAGATGTTGCCGGGCATGATGCCCAGCATCGCGCGGCCGGCGCTGATGATGCCGGCGCAGTTGGGGCCGACGATGGTAGTGCGCTGGTCCTTGGAATAGCGGCGCAGGTAGCGCTTGACGCGCATCATGTCCTGGGCCGGGATGCCGTCGGTGATGATGCACACCAGCTGCAGGCCGGCGTCGGCCGCCTCCATCAGCGCGTCGGCCGCGAAGGGCGGCGGCACGAACAGCAGGCTGGCCTCGGCGCCGGTCGCCTTGACCGCGTCCTTGACGGTGTTGAACACCGGGCGGTCCAGGTGCTTCATGCCGCCCTTGCCGGGCGTCACGCCGCCGACCACGTTGGTGCCGTAGGCGATCATCTCCTTGGCGTGGAAGGTGGCCTTGTCGCCGGTGAAGCCTTGCACGATGACGCGCGTCGTCTCGTCGATGAGGATGCTCATGGGGGTCTCTCTCTTCGTAGGGGGTGACGCGCGCCTCAGGCGGGCACGTGCTCGCGGGCGGCCTGCACAGCCTTCTGCGCGGCCTCGGCCAGCGAGTCGGCGGTGATGATGGGCAGGCCGCTCTCGCGGACGATCTTCTGCCCGGCCTCGACGTTGGTCCCGGCCAGCCGCACGATCAGCGGCACGCGCAGGCCGCGGGCGGCCTGCACCACGCCCTGCGCCACCCAGTCGCAGCGGTTGATGCCGGCGAAGATGTTGACCAGGATGGCCTTGACGTTGCGATCCGACAGCACCAGGTTGAAGGCCGTCTGCACGCGCTCCGGCGACGCCCCGCCGCCGACGTCGAGGAAGTTCGCCGGCTCGCCGCCCGCGTACTTGATCATGTCCATCGTCGCCATCGCGAGGCCGGCGCCGTTGATGATGCAGCCGATGTCGCCCTCAAGGCCCACGTAGTTGAGGCCGTGCTGGTTGGCCTGCGCCTCGCGCGGGTCCTCTTCCTGCACGTCGCGCATCTCGACGATCTGGCGACGACGGAACAGCGCGTTGTCGTCGAAGCTCATCTTGGCGTCGAGCGCCAGCACGCGCTGGTCCTTGGTGACGACCAGCGGGTTGATCTCGACCATGGTCGCGTCGAGGTCGCGGAAGGCGCGGTAGCAGCCCATGATGGCCGTCACCGCCTGGCTCACCTGCTTGATGTTGAGGCCCAGGCCGAAGGCGATCTCGCGCGCCTGGAAGGGCTGCAGGCCGACCGCCGGCTCCACTTCGATCTGCAGGATCGATTCGGGATTGTTGTGCGCGATCTCCTCGATCTCCATGCCTCCCTGGGCGCTGGCGATGATGCGGATGCGCTCGATCTTGCGGTCCAGTACGAAGCCGAGATAGAGCTCGCGCTCGAAGGGCTCGGCCTGCTCGACGTAGAGCCGGCTCACCACCTTGCCCTGCGGGCCGGTCTGGTTGGTCACCAGCGTCGCGCCCAGCATGGCCTTGGCAGCCGCGGCCACCTCCTGGTAGGTGCGGCACAGCTTGACGCCGCCGGCCTTGCCGCGGCCGCCGGAGTGGATCTGCGCCTTGACGGCCCAGTGCCAGCCGCCGAGTTCGGTGGCGGCGTAGACGGCCTGGTCGGCGCTGTAGGCCACGCTGCCGCGCGGCACCGGCACGCCGAAGCCGGCGAGCAGCTCCTTGGCCTGGTACTCATGAATGTCCATCGTCTCTCTCCTAGGGTGTCGGTGTGGGGTTCAGCCGAGCTTGGCCTTGACGCGCTGGTGCACGTTCTCGCTCAGCGGCCCGCACTCGGACAGCAGGGCCTGCAACTCGGTGACCGCGCGATCGACATAGGCGCGGTCCTTGATCTGGGGGGCGTTGATGTTCACGTTCAGCGCGGCGCTGCGCAGTGCGGCCCAGGAGGCCAGCACGCCGACGCCGACGTCGCTGATGACGTTGAGGTTGCCGTGCTCGACCGCGCGCGCCGCCAGGCGCACGCCGGAGGCAGCGGCGCGGGCGCAGGACAGCGGCGCCTCGGTGGCGGCCTTCAGGCCGGCCTGGATGGCGGTGCTGCGCGCAGCCTTCTGCTCGTCGGTGTCCTTGGGCAGCTTGTAGCCGGCCATCAGCGAGTCGAAGGCGGCGATGTCCTCGGCCACCATGCCTGCGAGCCGCGTGCGCAGCGCCTCGGACTCGGCCAGCAGCTGGCGCATCTCGCCGTCCACCGCCTCGTAGCCCTTCTTGCCGATGGTGAGGTTGGCCACCATCGAGACCAGGGCCGCGCCCATCGCGCCCATCACCGCAGCGGCGCTGCCGCCGCCCGGCGTGGCGTTGCCGCTGGCCAGTTCGTCCAGGAACTGGGTCGTCGTTCGATCGTCGATCACCTGCTTGTCTCCTTGCTCGCGGTGCGGTCGTCAGCCCACCATCGTCTTGGCGATGGCGTAGATCTCTTCGCCGTCGAGCACCAGGTCCTGCTGCTCGAACATCTTCGCGACGCAGGCACGGTGCAGGGCGATCTTCAGCGCGCCGAAGCCGATCGCGCCGAACACCGTCTTGCCGTGGCGCTGCGCCCCCTTGTCCATCATGTCGATGCCCTCGATGCCGAGCGTCGGCGTCGCGTTGGCGTCGGACAGCAGCTCGAGGTGCTTGTGGTCCTTCCACGCGCCTTCTTCGAGCAGCTGCACGCCGGCCGCGCCGGTGGCGAACACCAGCTGCGCGCCCTCGATGGCGCGGGCGCGCGCCGCGTTGTCCGGCGCCTCGATGGCCTCGACCTCGAGCTTGAAGCGCTCGGCGATCGCTGCGGCCGCGGCCTGGGCGCGTGCCAGCGTGCGGCTGGTGATCGCGACCCGCGCGCCTTCGCGCGCCAGCATCACGGCGGCGCGCTGGCCCACCGGCCCGGTACCCGCCAGCACGACGGCGCGCTTGCCGGCCAGCGAGCGCCCGTGCGCCAGCCAGGCCACGCCGGCCGCCGCCGTGGTGTTGGAGCCGTTGCTGTCCAGCATCACCGAGACGCGGAAGTTGGCGAAGAACTTCTTGCGCACCGCCTTGAACAGCGCTTCGCCCGCGGCCATGTCGGAACCGCCGACGAAGATCGCGGTGTTCTTCTTGTCCTTCGGTGCGCGCGTGAAGATCGCGCCGCCGACCAGGCCGCCGACGTT
Source organism: uncultured Methylibium sp. (assembly GCF_902826655.1). Taxonomy (GTDB): domain Bacteria; phylum Pseudomonadota; class Gammaproteobacteria; order Burkholderiales; family Burkholderiaceae_C; genus Methylibium. The sequence goes on from NZ_CADEFR010000073.1 coordinate 11,134, forward strand.
GGCCGGCGTGATGCCGCCGTAGGCCGTCACGTGGTCGGCGCCACCGTCGTAGGCCACGACGTTGTCGAACACCGCCGGGTGCGGGTCGGTGTCGAACTGGTAGAGCAACTTCTTCATGGCTCGTTCCTCAGGTCACCAGATGCTGCGGCTTGCCTTCGGCCCAGCGGTCGATGTTGTCGATCAGCTGGTCGGCCAGGTACTGCATCGCGCCGTCGCTGGCCCAGGCCACGTGCGGCGTCAGGATGAAGTTGGGCCGGCGCACGTCGAGCAGCGGGTGGCCGTTCGTCGGCGGCTCGGTCGTGATGACGTCGAAGCCGGCACCGGCGATCAGGCCTTCGTCGAGCGCCTGGATCAGCGCCGCCTCGTCCACCAGGCCGCCGCGCGCCGTGTTGATGAGCAGCGCGTTGCGCTTCATCTTGCGGAACTGCTCGAGGCCGATCAGGTTGCGCGTCGACGGCGTCAGCGGGCAGTGCATCGAGATCACGTCGCTGCTGGCCAGCACCTCGTCGAGCGGCGTGAACTCCACGCCCGGCATCTTGGGCGGCTCGTGGTCGGCGAACAGCACCTTCATGCCGAAGCCGCGCGCGATCGCCGCCGTGCCCTGGCCCAGCGCGCCCTCGCCGATGATGCCCAGCGTGGAGCCGTGCAGGTCGCCGATGTCGTGCGTGAAGAAGCAGAACTGGTCCGACTTCTGCCACACGCCGGCCTCGACGTCCTGCCGGTAGGCGAGGATGTTCCGCCGCAGCGCCAGGATCAGCGCGAAGGCGTGCTCCGGCACGGTGTGCACCGCGTAGTTGCGGATGTTGGCGACGGCGATGCCGTGCTCCTTGCAGTAGGGCACGTCGATCACGTCGTAGCCGGTCGCGGCGACCGCGATCATCTTCAGTTCGGGCAGCTGCTTGAGCGTCTCGCCGCGCAGCGGCACCTTGTTGGTGATCGCGACCGTCGCGCCCTTGAGCTTGGCGACCAGCTCGTCGGGCGAGGTCTTCGCATGCTCGACGTAGCTCGAGGCCTGCGCCGGCTTGCGGACCCGCGCCTTCAGCGAGGCGCGGTCCAGGAACACCACGGTGTGGGTCATGGCTGTGCCGCGCTCAGTGCGCGCCCTCGGTCGAACCCATGGATTGAGAGGCGTAGACCACCTCGCTGCGCGCGACCTTCTTCTTCGGCACGTTGTCGTGCGTGCGGAAGTACTTCTGCGCCGCCGCCACGCCCGAGCCCGGCTCGACCTTGATGCCGACGTCGAGCATCGACATCTCGGAGCCGGCCAGCGCGCCCAGCACCATCAGCTCGTTCAGGTCGCCCAGGTGGCCGATGCGGAACACCTTGCCGGCGACCTTGTTGAGGCCCGCGCCCAGCGACAGGTTGTAGCGGCGGAAGGCCACGTCGATGACGTGCGCACCGTTGATGCCTTCGGGCACGACGATCGCCGACACGGTGTCGGAGTACCACTGCGGCCCCTTCGCGCACAGCTTCAGGCCCCAGCCTTCCTGCACCGCCGCGCGCACGCCGCTGGCCAGGTAGTTGTGGCGCCAGAAGATGTTCTCCAGGCCCTCTTCCTTGATCATCGTCAGCGACTCGCGCAGGCCGTAGAGCATCGGCAGCGCCGGCGTGTACGGGAAGTAGCCGGTGGCGTTGGCCTTGATCATGTCGCCGAAGTCGAAGAAGCAGCGCGGCTGCTTCGAGTGCTCGCGCGCGGCCAGCGCCTTCTCGCTGGCGCAGACGATGCCCAGGCCGGCCGGCAGCATCAGGCCCTTCTGCGAGCCCGACACGCAGATGTCGACGCCCCACTCGTCCTGGCGGAAGTCGATCGAGCCCAGCGAGGACACCGCGTCGACCAGCAGCAGCGCCGGGTGCTTGGCGTCGTCGAGCGCCTTGCGCACGCCGGCGATGTCGGAGGTCACGCCGGTGGCGGTCTCGTTGTGCGTGGCCAGCACGGCCTTGATCTTGTGGGCCTTGTCCTTGGCCAGGATCTCGGCGTACTTCTCGACCGGCACGCCCTCGCCCCACTCGCAGTCGACCGTCTCGACCTGGAAGCCCAGGCGCTGGACCATGTCGATCCACAGGTGGCTGAACTGTCCGAAGCGCGAGGCCAGCACCAGGTCACCGGGGTTGAGCGTGTTGGTGAGCGCCGCCTCCCAGCCGCCGGTGCCGGTGGACGGGAAGATGATGGGCGTGCCGGTGGTGGTCTTGAAGACCTCCTTCAGGTCGGCGAGCACGCTCTTGGTCAGGTCGGGGAACTTGGACGAGCGGTGGTCTTCCATCGACACGACCATCGCGCGCTGCACGCGCTCGGGCACGTTGGTCGGTCCGGGAACGAAGAGGAAATTGCGGCCTGCCATGGAGGTCTCCTGCGTTGGAAGAATGAAGGTGGAAAGGAAAGGGGAAGAGGCTCAGCCCTGGAACCGCGGGCCGTAGACGGGGAAGCGCCGGGTCAGCGCGCTGATGTCGGCGGCGACGCGCGAGACGACAGCCTCGTCCTCGGGGGCCTCCAGCACGTCGGCCATCAGGTTCGCGATCGCGGTGGCTTCGGTCGTGCCGAAGCCGCGCGTCGTCATTGCCGGGGCACCGATGCGGATGCCGCTGGTGACGAAGGGCTTCTCGGGGTCGTTGGGGATCGCGTTCTTGTTGACCGTGATGTGCGCGCGACCCAGCACCGCCTCGGCGGCCTTGCCGGTGATCTTCTTGGCGCGCAGGTCGAGCAGGAAGACGTGGCTGTCGGTGCCGCCCGAGACGATGCGCAGGCCACGCTCGGTCAGCGCCGCGGCCATCGCCTTCGCGTTGAGCTTGACCTGCTTCTGGTAGGCCTTGAAGTCGGCGCCCTGCGCTTCCTTGAAGGCCATCGCCTTGGCGGCGATCACGTGCATCAGCGGGCCGCCCTGGATACCGGGGAAGATCATCGAGTTGAGCGGCTTCTCGAACTCGGCGCTCGACAGGATCAGGCCGCCGCGCGGGCCGCGCAGCGTCTTGTGGGTGGTCGAGGTCACGAAGTGCGCAATGCCGACCGGATTGGGGTACTCGCCGGCGGCGATCAGGCCGGCGTAGTGCGCCATGTCGACCATGAGGTAGGCGCCCACGCGGTCGGCGATGTCGCGGAAGCGCTGCCAGTCGATGACGCGCGAGTAAGCCGACGCGCCGGCGACGATCATCTTCGGCTTGTGCGTGGCGGCCAGCTCGGCGACCTGCGCGTAGTCGAGGGTCTCGGTCTCGGGCTCCAGGCCGTAGGACACCGACTTGTAGATCTTGCCGCTGAAGTTGACGCTCGCGCCGTGCGTCAGGTGGCCGCCGTGGGCCAGCGACATGCCCAGGATGGTGTCGCCGGGCTGCAGCATCGACATGTAGACCGCGGCATTGGCCTGGGAACCCGAATGTGGCTGTACGTTTGCATATTCGGCCCCGAACAAGGCCTTGGCCCGATCGATCGCCAGCTGCTCGGCGACGTCGACGTGCTCGCAGCCGCCGTAGTAGCGCTTGCCCGG
>NZ_CADEFR010000074.1 GCF_902826655.1 uncultured Methylibium sp.
CGTCAAGGCGCCGGGCTTCGGCGACCGCCGCAAGGCCATGCTGGAAGACATCGCCATCCTGACCGGCGGCAAGGTCATCGCCGAAGAGGTGGGCCTGACGCTCGAGAAGGTCACGCTGGCCGATCTGGGCCAGGCCAAGCGCGTCGAGGTGGGCAAGGAAAACACCATCATCATCGACGGCGCCGGCGCTGCGGGCGACATCGAGGCGCGCGTCAAGCAGATCCGCGTGCAGATCGAGGAAGCCACCAGCGACTACGACCGCGAGAAGCTCCAGGAGCGCGTGGCCAAGCTGGCCGGCGGCGTGGCCGTCATCAAGGTCGGTGCCGCCACCGAAGTCGAGATGAAGGAAAAGAAGGCCCGCGTCGAAGACGCCCTGCACGCCACGCGTGCGGCGGTGGAAGAAGGCATCGTGGCCGGTGGCGGCGTGGCCCTGCTGCGCGCCCGCGCGGCGGCCGGCACGATCAAGGGCGACAACCCCGACCAGGACGCCGGCGTCAAGCTGATCCTGCGTGCCATCGAGGAGCCGCTGCGCATCATCGTCAGCAACGCCGGCGACGAAGCCAGCGTGGTGGTCAATGCGGTCGTGGCCGGCAAGGGCAACTACGGCTACAACGCCGCCAACGGCACCTATGGCGACATGATCGAGATGGGCATCCTGGACCCGACCAAGGTGACGCGCACCGCGCTGCAGAACGCCGCTTCCGTGGCCGCGCTGATGCTGACCACCGAGGCGATGGTCGCCGAGGCCCCCAAGGACGACGCGCCGGCGATGCCGGGCGGCGGCATGGGCGGCATGGGCGGCATGGGCATGGACATGTAAGTCCGAGCGCTTCGGGGCGCGTTCGAGCGGCTCGCGCCGCTCAACGCGCCGACCGTTGGAGAGGGCCACCATCCGGTGGCCCTTTTTCATTCCGGGGGCCTCGGATGCCGGGCGGCTTCGCGACGGCTCGGATAATCGATGCCATGGCCGCTTCGCCACGATTGCAGGCGTATCTCGACGAGCAGCTCGCGCAGGTGCCGCAATGGATGGCGCGCGTCGCACGCGATGCCCAGCCGGCCCTGAAGGCGTCGGCGTCGGTCGATGCCCAGGTCGCGCTGCGCGATCGGCAGGCCGAGTGGGCGCATCGGGTCGGCGAGTTGCTGGCCGCGGCTTGGAGGGACGATCTGGCCGGGGCGATGCCCGCGGCTTCGGCCGGGCGGCCGGCCTGGTCGGCGCAGGCGCTCACCCTGGTCGACGAAGACGCGGCGGACCAGAACATCGAACTGCTGCGCGCGACCCAGGAGGTCGAAGTCCTGCTCGAGAACCATGTCCAGGACCTGCAGGCCCGCAGCGCCACGCTGCGCGGGGACAGCGTCGTCGGCCGCCACGCCAACCTGTTGCGGCCGGCGCTGGTCGTGCAGGCGGTGTGGACCGCCAGCGAGGCGCTGGGTCTCGATGCGGCGGCACGCAAGGCGCTCATGCGCGCGGCCTGCGGCCCGCTCGGGCGCGCCTTGCGGCAGGTGTCGATCGACGCCGAGCGGCAACTCGCCGACTGGGGTGTCCAGCCCGCAGCCTGGCAGGCCAGTGCGCTGCCGGGGGCGCGCCGTGCGCCCGCCCCGAGCTCCGGCGTCGACCTGACGCGGCCCGGCGCGCTCGACGAGCTGCGCGGCCGCCTCGCCGGTCGGGCCGCCCCGCCCGCGGCACCCGACGCGCTGATCCGCCTCGACCTCGGCGTGGCGCAGGCGCTCGACGCCGGAGCCGACGCGGGCACGCCCCAGGCGCCGCGCCTGATGGAGCGCCTGCCCGACCTGGCCGCGATGGCGCGCAACGACGACGATCGCGAAGTCATGCTGCTGGTCGCGCACATGTTCGACGCCATCCTCGACGATGCGCTGCTGGTGCCGTCGGTGCGTCACGTGCTCGGCCTGCTGCAGGGGCCGCTGCAGCGCATCGCGATCCGCGAGCCGCGCCTGCTCGAGGATCACAACCACCCGAGCTGGCAGCTGATGGTGCACCTGGCCTCGCACACGGCCGGGTTCGAGGACGATGCCGACCCGCGCCTGGCCGAGCTGCTGGTGGAGGTGCGCCGACTGTTCGACGCCCTGCAGGGCGCGCCTCGGCCCGATGCCGCCCAGCATGCCGAGGCCCTGGGCGCGCTCGACGCGCTGCTGGTGGCCGAGCTCGACGCCGAGCGGCGCGATGCCGCCGCGCCGATCGCCAAGCTGCAGGCGGCGGCGCGTCGCACGCTGGTCAACGAAGCCCTGCGACGCCAGGTGCGCCTGCAGATCCAGGAGGCGGCCGGCAGCTGGGGCATCGAGGGCGCAGCGCCGGCGGCCAGCGATGCCGTCACGCTGGACCCCGCGCTGCACGAGTTCCTGACCGGACCCTGGGTCGACATGCTGGCCCAGGCGGTGCTGCTGGACGGCGAGCATGCCGACTCGACGCGCGCGCTGATGGCCGTCGTGCCGGACCTGCTGGTGAGCCTCGCGCCGCTGCGCAGCGAGGGCGACCGTCGGCGCCTGCTGGCCAGCGTGCCGGCGCTGGTGCAGCGCTTGCAGCAGGGCATGGCACGTGCCGACCTGCCGGGCGCGCGCCGCGAGGCCTTGCTGGCTCTGCTGATGGCGCGCCACACCGAGCTGCTGCGACCCGGCGCCGCGCCGGCCGCGCGCGAGGCCAGCGCCGAGGACATCGTGCGCCGCCTCCGCGACGAGGAACTGCCGCCGCCGAACGTGGTCGCGCCGGCGAGCGGCGACTCGATGTTCGACATCGGCACGCTCGAGACGGTGCCGGCCGCGCTGATGCCCGAGGGGCCCGTGACCGATGCGCGCGCCTGGCTGCGCCATCTCGCCGTCGGCCAGTGGTGCCGGCTGGTCGCCCGCGGCAGCTGGTCGAACGCGCGCGTGCTGTGGGTCGACGCGGCGCGCGAGCACTGGCTCTTCAGCGATGCCGAACTGGGCACGACGCACGGCCTCACGCGGCGCGCGCTGGAGCGCCTGGCCCAGGGCGGCCTGGCCGCGCCGGTCGAGGAGCGCACGCTGATCGAGCGCGCGGTCGACAGCCTGCTGGCCCCGGCCGCACGCTGATCGGTGCCGACGCGCCGGCACAATCGACGCATGCGCCGCCGCGGCCTCTGCCTGCTCTTCCTGATGTCGTCGTGGCTGCTGGCCGGCAGCCCCTGGGCGCAGACCTCCCCGCCGGCGCCGCTGGGCGAGCGTGCCGTCGCCACGCGGCCGCTGCAAGCGCCGGGCCGGCCGCGCATCGGCCTGGTGCTGTCGGGCGGCGGGGCGCGCGGGCTCGCGCATGTCGGTGTGCTCAAGGTGCTGGAGCGCGAGCGCGTGCCGATCGACGTGATCGCCGGCACGTCGATGGGCGCGATCATCGGAGGCCTGTATGCCAGCGGCATGAGCGCGCAGACCCTGGAGCGCGAGCTGCTCCAGGTCGACTGGAACGCGCTGTTCGCCAACCGCGTGGCGCGCGAGGAGCTGTCGCAGCGCCGCAAGGAAGACGACTTCGAGGTCGCGCCGGCGCTCGAGCTCGGCCTGCGCGACGGCGAGCTGCGCATTCCGCTCGGCACGCTGTCCAGCCGCGGCCTCGAGTCGCTGCTGCGCCGCTACACGCTGCCGGTGCGCGGCATCCGCCACTTCGACCGCCTGCCGACGCCCTTTCGCGCCGTCGCCACCGACATGGAGACCGGCCAGGCCCGCGTGCTGAGCGAGGGCGACCTGGCGCTGGCGCTCCGCTCCAGCATGAGCGTGCCCGGCGTGTTCGCGCCGACCGAGGTCGACGGCCGCATCCTCGGCGACGGCGGCCTGGTCGACAACCTGCCGGTCGACGTGGCGCGCGCGATGGGCGCCGACGTCGTGATCGTCGTCAACATCGGCACGCCTATCGCCGGCCGCGAGACGCTGGGCTCGCTGGTCGGCGTGACGACGCAGATGATCGCGATCCTGACCGAGCAGAACGTGCAGCGCAGCCTGGCCAGCCTGACGAAGCGCGACCTGCTGATCGCGCCGCAGCTCGGCACGCTGACCTCGGGCGACTTCGACAAGATGCGCGACTTCGTGCAGCTGGGCGAGCTGCAGGCCCAGGCCCAGGTGGTTCAGCTGTCCGACTACGCCGTCGATGTCGATGGCTACCGCGCCTGGGCGCAGGCGCGCACCCAGGCCCAGGGCGCGTCGCCGACGCTGGCCTTCGTCCAGTTCGAGGGCTCGGAGCGCAGCAATGCCCAGCGCAACGCGCGCGAGCTGGCGAGCCAGCCGGGCCGGCCCTTCGACGTCGCGCGCGCCGAGGCCGACGTGCGCCGTCTCGCCGCCACCGGCGACTACGAGCGCGTCGACTACCAGCTGGTGCGCGATGAAGCCGGCCGCGACGGCCTCGTGTTCAAGCTCGACGAGAAGTCCTGGGGCCCCAACTACCTGAAGGTGGGCCTGGACCTCGCGACCGACTTCTCGGGCCGTGCGAGCTTCAACGTCAAGGTCGTCCACACGCGCCACTGGCTCGACGCCGCTGGCAGCGAATGGCGCAACCGCGTGCGCATCGGCTCCGAGCCGGCCTGGTTCACCGAGCTCTACCGGCCGCTGGGCTGGACCCTCGGGCCGTCGAACGACTGGTTCGTCGCTGCGACGGCCGCCGTCGAGCGCCGCGAGGTCGTCACCTACGTCAGCCCCGAGGGGCCCGAGAGCGGCCGGCTGCGCCGCACCAGCGGCGTCGCCGCGGTCGACCTGGGCCAGCCCTGGGGTGGTTTCGGCGAGCTGCGCGCCGGGGTGTTCCGCGCGCGCTTCCAGGACAAGCTGCTGCTCGTGCGCGACGACGACGCGGGTCCGGTCGCCTCGAACCTCGACCTCACCGGCGTGCGCCTGCGCGCGGTGATCGACCAGCTCGACTACGCCTTCCTGCCGCAGCGCGGCTACCGCCTCGTCGGCGAGGTGGCCGGCGGCCGCGCCCGCAGCCGCGCCGGCGGACTCCGCGTCGAACAGGACTTCACGCGTTTCGACATCGACGCCGTCGGCGCGACGACTTTCGGGCGGCTGCACACCGTCAACCTGGCGCTGCGCTCGCAGTTCGCCGGGCAGGGCTCGGCGCTGGCGCAGGGGCTGTACACACTCGGCGGCTTCCAGCGCCTGTCGGGCTACAAGCCGGGCCAGATCGAAGGCAACTACCTGCTGTTCGGCCGCGCCAGCTACTACTACCGGCTCACGCCGCCGGCGCTGACGCGCGGCTTCTTCACCGGCTTCTCGCTCGAGGCCGGCAATGCCTGGCGCGAGCGCGGCGACGTGTCGCTCGGCGACCTGCGCAGCGGCATGAGCGTCTTCATCGGTGCCGACACCGGCCTGGGCCCGCTGTATTTCGGTGTCGTCCACGCACCGCGCGGCGACACCGGGCTTTATCTCCTGCTCGGTCGGCCCTAGGCGCCGGCACGCATCTCACCGCGCCAGCGCAGCCTCGATCTCCTGCGCCACGCGCTGCGGCTGCTCGTGCACGATCCAGTGGCTGGCGCCGGGCACGCGCACCAGCCGCAGCTGCGGGACCCACTGTTCCAGCCCGTCGACGAGCTTCGGCGGCAGCGCGATGTCGGCGTCGCCCCAGACCACGGTGGTCGGCAGGCGCACCGTGATCTGCGCGGGCTCCAGCTTCAGCTTCGTCACCGCGTCGTCGCTGGCGGTCGCCGGCTTCATCGGTGAGGCGCGGTAGTAGTTCAGCGGGCCGGTCAGCCCCCGCGACCAGACCTCGCGGTAGCGCTGCTGCACCTCGGGCGTGAGCCACGCGGCATCGCCGCCGATCTGCCGGAAGAACGGCCACAGCCGCGCGTAGTCGTTCTCGCTCAGCAGCGCCTCGGCGTCGGGGCGGACCAGGAAGTTCATGTACGCGCTGGCCGCCTGCTGCGCCGGATCCGACTGCAGGTCGCGCAGGAAGGGCCCGGGGTGCGGCGAGTTGATCATCACCAGCCGCTTCGCCAGCTGCGGTGCCTGGATGCCGAGGTGCCAGGCCACCGCCCCGCCCCAGTCGTGCGCGATCACGGCCTCGACCGGCGCACCGAGCTGGTGGATCAGCGCGGCCACGTCCTGCAGCAGCGGCTTGGCGCGATAGGCCTCGACCTCGACCGGCGCCGACGAGCCGCCGAAGCCGCGCAGATTGGGGGCGACACAGCGGTAGCGCGCGCCGAACTGCGCCAGCATCTCGTCCCAGATGAAGGCAGCCTCCGGGAAGCCGTGCAGGAACACCAGCACCGGCGCATCGCGCGGTCCGCAGGCGCGGCACTCGAGCGTGATGCCGTGCGGCAGCTCGGCGCGAAAGCTCTCGATCGTCATGCGCGTCTCCTCGATGTCGTCGATCGAGTATGCGGCCGCGCCTCGGCCGCCTGGCGTCGCGCGAGCGACAGGCCTCAGGCGGGCGCGTCGAAGCGCCAGGCGTTGGGCCCGCCCGCCGCGGCCAGGAGCCGCTCGGCCGTGCCGGCGTTGAGCCCCTGGATGTTCTTGACGATGTCGTTGTTGACCACGCCGTTGGCGTAGTAGCTGTGCTGGGTCAGGCCGCTGACCACGCGCTGGCAGTCGACCTGCTGGATCTTCTGGTGCACCAGCGGCAGCCGCGCGGCGCCGCGCTGGCCCAGGCGGTCGGGGTTGCCCTTGGTGTAGTCCGACACGCGCAGCGCGGTGTCGTTGGCGTTGTGATAGACCGTCACGCGGTTGGCGATCTGGTGCACGCGCTCCATCGGCTTGCCGGCCTCGAGCACGTCGTCGTCGACGTCGGGCGCGCACATGAACACCTGGTCGAACAGGCGCGGCAACGCCGATCCGGGCGTGTGCTCGTACAGGCGCTGCAGCGCGTTCTCGAGCAGGTAGTTGCCCATCGAGTGGCACAGCAGGTGGATCTTCTGGCCGCACAGCTCGGTGGCCTCGAGCTGGGCAACGGCGCGCGCGATCTCGCTCGGTCGTACGCCCTGGCGCGTGAGCCTGGCCTCGAGCTCCTTGACGCGGGCGTTGTCCTGCCGCACCTCGCGACCCAGCTCGTGCAGGAAATCGCGCACCTTCAGCAGGCCGCGACCCACGGCGCCGGCCGAGCCCTGGGCATCCGAGCGGTCCGACTTGTACGACACGAAGGGCAGGGCCTTGCCGTTGGACGGCCAGGTGAACAGCACCACGCGTACCGCGCGCTGCCCGCCGCTGACGCCGGCGCGGTTGAGCATCGCCTCGAGGGCCGCCGCCGACCCCACGGCCTCGGTCCAGGACACGTTGAAGCCATGGATGAACAGCAGCATGTCGCGCGACTCGCGCATGTCGGCCTGCAGGTCGGCGAACATCGCCAGCGAGCCGAGCTTCACGTGCTTCTGCGCGGTCTCGGCCACGGCGTTGCTGGGGATCGACTCCTCGTAGGCCTCGATGCGCTGCGACTTGCCGATGCATTGCGACAGGTAGTCCTGCAGGCCCTCGCCGTCGCCGCGGCCGGTGGCGGGGCGCGTGCGGTTCAGGAACTGCGCGACCTTGGCGTCGTCGGCCGTGAAGGTGACGCGGCCGAAGCGCAGGTTCTCCATGCCGTCCGACGAGAAGCGCGTGCCGTAGCCGGTCGGCTGGAACTGCTCAGGACCCTCGTGCGCGCGATTGGTGGCGTAGTAGATCTTCAGGTCCATGGCGGCTCGCTGGGCTGGCGGGCGGCCGGGGTGGACGCCCTCGTCCCAGTATCGAAGGCGATCGTGGCCGCTTCAATCCGTCAGGGTAGGGGCCGGTGCGCCGGCCTGGACCCAGCCGTGCAGCAGTTCGGCGGCATCGTCGACGCCGCGCCGGCTGAGCGCCGAGAACAGCGCGAGACTCACGTCCGCGGTGTCGGTGGCCAGCTGGCCCAGCACCTCGCGCGCCGCCGCGACGGCGGCATCGGCCTCGCGCCGGTTCAGCTTGTCGGCCTTGGTCAGCAGCACCAGCAGCTTGACCTCGCCGGTGCCGACGCGCGGTGCGACGAAGGCCAGCAGTTGCTGGTCCAGCTCGGTCAGCCCGAGCCGCGAGTCGACCATCAGCACCACGCCCGACAGGCTGCGGCGCAGCTCCAGGTATTGCGCCATCACCTGCTGCCAGCGCAGCTTGGCCCCGCGCGCGACGGCCGCGTAGCCATAGCCCGGCAGATCGGCGAACAGCGCGTCCGGCGCCTCCTTCGGGCCCAGCGCGAACAGGTTGATGTGCTGCGTGCGCCCCGGCGTCTTGGAGGCGAAGGCCAGGCGCTTCTGCTGCGTCAGGCGGTTGATCGCCGTCGACTTGCCGGCATTGGAGCGGCCGACGAAGGCGATTTCGGGCAGCTCGGTCGGCGGCAGCTGGTGCAGCTGGGCTGCGGTGGTCAGGAAGCGGGCGGTGTGCGTCCAGGCCAAGGCCAGCTTGGCGGGGTCTGGAGCCGCCAGGGTGGGCGAGGACATGTGCCATTGTAAAATCGTTGGCTGTGCGTCGGGCGCCGTTCCCCGCGCCAACCCTCCAACCTTCTCCATCTGCTCATGAAGTCTGCCCTGACGCTCCTGCTGGCCGCCGTTTTCCTGGCTCCGGCCCTGGCCGAAGAAGCCAAAGCCCCGGCCAAGCCCGACCTGAAGAAAGGCGAGGCGATCGCCGCGGGGGTCTGCGGCGCCTGCCACAGCTTCGACGGCTCGCGCGGCAGCCCGGCCAACCCCATCCTCGCCGGACAGCATCCGGAGTACCTCGCCAAGCAGCTGGCCGAGTTCAAGTCCGGCAAGCGCAACAACGCGATCATGAAGGGCTTCGCCTCGACGCTGAGCGACGACGACATGCGCAACGTCGCCGCCTTCTACGCCGGCAAGCAGGCCAAGCCGGGCTTCGCCAAGAACAAGGACAGCGTCGCGCTCGGCCAGCAGATCTACCGCGGCGGCATCGTGGCCAAGCAGGTCCCGGCCTGCGCCGGCTGCCACAGCCCGACCGGCGCCGGCATCCCGGTGGCCTATCCGCGCCTGGGCGGCCAGCATGCCGACTACACCGAGGCCCAGCTGGTGGCCTTCCGCAGTGGAGCGCGTGCCAACAACGCGCAGATGAGCGCGATCGCCGCCAACCTGAGCGACAAGGAACTCAAGGCGGTGTCCGACTACATCGCCGGGCTGCGCTGACCCGTCAGGTGCTCCAACGAAGGCCGGCTCTGCCGGCCTTTGTCGTTCCGGCCCTCGTGGCGTGAACAGCTGCCGGGTCGGCGATCCGTTCGAAGGGTCGCGGCAGGCACTGCCATGCGCGCAGGCGTAAAGTCGAAAGCGCCATGCCCTATGCCCTGCGCCATCCCGACGGCCGCATCCTGAGCCTGCACCGCAGCCCGGAGGCGGGCGCCGATTTCGTGTCGGGTGAAGACCCCGCCGTGCAGGCCTTCCTGGGCGGCAGCACCCCTTCCGGCTTCGGCGGCGCCGGCGAGTTCAACAAGCTCGACGCCGACTTCGTGCGCGTGATCGAGGACCTGATCGACGTGCTGATCGCGCGCCAGGTGATCCGCATCACCGACCTGCCGGCGCAGGCCCAGGAGAAGCTCTTCGCCCGCAAGAGCTTCCGCGATCGCCGCCCGGCCCAGGCCCTGCGCCTGTACGGCGGCGACGACGACGGCATCGTCTCGACCGACTTCGCGGCGCTCTGAGGCGTGTCGCTGTAAGTTGGCGCCGCTTCCCGGCGACTGTCGTGCAGGGCCGGGCGATGTCGACGCGACGCGGCGGCCCCGGAACTTTCCTCCTCCGCCACGAGTCCTGAGCCCACCATGCTGATTCCACGAGCGCGCCGCAATGGCCACGTCCACCCCCTCGCCAGCGACATCACGCCGCGCGCGCTGTACGAGCAGCGCCGCGACTTCCTGCGCCTGATGGCCGCCGGCGGCGCCGGGGCCGCGCTGGCCGGCTGGGCGGGCCGCGACGCGCTGGCCCAGGCCGTCGCCACTGCGCGGCCCGGCAAGCTGGCGGCGCTGGCCGGCACCCGCAGCGGCGTGGCCGGCGCGGTGACGCTGGACAAGCCGACCGCCTACGCCGACGCCGCCAGCTACAACAACTTCTACGAGTTCGGCACCGACAAGGCCGACCCGGCCCGCCGTGCCGGCACGCTGCAGACGCGGCCCTGGACGGTGGCGATCGAGGGCGAGGTCAACAAGCCCCAGACCCTGGGCATCGACGACCTGCTGAAGCTCGCGCCCATGGAGGAGCGCATCTACCGCCTGCGCTGCGTCGAGGGCTGGTCGATGGTGATCCCCTGGGTCGGCTATTCGCTGGCCGAGCTGATCAAGCGCGTCGAGCCGACCGGCAATGCCAAGTACATCGAGTTCCTGACCCTGGCCGACCCGAAGCAGATGCCCGGCGTGCGCTCCAGCGTGCTGGACTGGCCGTACGTCGAGGGCCTGCGCCTCGACGAGGCGATGCATCCGCTGAGCCTGCTGGCCTTCGGCATGTACGGCGAGGTGCTGCCCAACCAGAACGGCGCGCCGGTGCGCCTGGTGGTGCCCTGGAAGTACGGCTTCAAGAGCGCCAAGTCCATCGTCAAGATCCGCTTCGTCGAGAAGCAGCCGGTGTCGGCCTGGACGCGGGCCGCGCAGCAGGAGTACGGCTTCTACTCGAACGTGAACCCCAAGGTCGACCACCCGCGCTGGAGCCAGGCGACCGAACGCCGCATCGGCGAGGACGGCCTCTTCCAGAAGAAGCGCCCGACGCAGATGTTCAACGGCTACGAGCCCCAGGTCGGGCAGCTGTACGCCGGCATGGACCTGGCGAAGAACTACTGAGCCGCACGCGATGAGTGCCGTCCTGCGCGACTCCGGCGCGGCGCAGGTTGCCCGGCGCAGGCTCTCGCCGTGGCTGCATCCTGCTGCCAAGCCGCTGCTCTTCGCGCTGTGCCTGCTGCCCTTCGGCTGGCTGCTCTACGGCGCCGTCGCCAACACCCTGGGTGCCAACCCGGCCGAGGCCCTGATCCGCGCCACCGGCGACTGGGTCTTGCGCTTCCTGTGCATCACGCTGGCCGTCACGCCGCTGCGGGTATGGGCGCAGCAGCCGGCGCTGGCGCGCTTTCGGCGCATGCTGGGGCTGTTCGCCTTCTTCTACGCGCTGCTGCACTTCCTCAGCTACGCCTGGCTGGACATGAGCCTGGACCTGGCGACCATCGCCAAGGACATCCCCAAGCGTCCGTTCGCGCTGGTCGGCTTCCTGGCGCTGCTGCTGATGATCCCGCTGGCCGCCACCTCGTTCAACCGCGCGATCAAGGCCCTGGGCGCGGCGCGCTGGCAGGCGCTGCATCGGCTGGTCTACGCCGTCGTGCTGCTGGGCCTGCTGCACTTCTTCTGGATGAAGGCGGCGAAGAACCACTTCGGCGAGGTCGCGATCTACGCCGTCGTCATCGCCGTGCTGCTGGGCTGGCGGCTGCAGCGCCGGCTGCGCACCACGACCTAGCGAGGGATCTCCCGCGGCTGCCCCTGGTGGTCGATCGCCACGTAGGTCAGGCTGGCCTCGGTCACCTTCACCACCACCGGCTCGGCCGGGTTGCGTTCGGCATGCACCTCGACGTGCACCGTGATCGACGTGCGGCCGATGCGCTCGACGCGCGCATAGAAGCTCAGCAGGTCGCCGATCGACACCGGCTGCTTGAAGATGAACTGGTTGACCGCCACGGTCGCGATGCGGCCCTTGGCGATGCGCGCCGGCAGCACGGCGCCGGCCAGGTCGACCTGGGCCATGATCCAGCCGCCGAAGATGTCGCCGTTGCTGTTGGAGTCGGCCGGCATCGGCATCACCCTCAGCACCAGTTCCAGGCCCGGCGGCAGGCTGGCGAGGTTGGCGGCCAGCAGGCCGGGTCGATGGCTGGGAGCTTTGTCGGTCATGATGGGGCGTGCCGCAATCGGCGGTGCGTCGTTCTCTGGAGAGATTGTCGGTCATGCGTCGCGCTGAGAGCCTGAGTTCCGCCCTGCCGGCCGCGTCGCCCGCTGCAGCGGCTGCCGCGCCGCGCTCCGACTGGCACACGCTGGCGCGGCTGCTGCCCTACCTGTGGGCCTACAAGGGTCGCGTCGTGCTGGCGCTGGCCTGCCTGATCGCGGCCAAGGTCGCCAACGTTGGCGTGCCGCTGCTGCTGAAGGAACTGGTCGATGCGATGTCGATCCCGCTCGGCGATCCGCGTGCGGCCCTGGTCGTGCCGGTCGGCCTGCTGCTGGCCTACGGCGCGTTGCGGCTGTCGACCTCGCTCTTCACCGAGCTGCGCGAGCTGGTCTTCGCCAAGGCCACCGAAGGGGCGTCGCGATCGATCTCGCTGCAGGTCTTCCAGCACCTGCATTCGCTCAGCCTGCGCTTCCACCTCGAGCGCCAGACCGGCGGCATGACGCGCGACATCGAGCGCGGCACGCGCGGCGTGCAGTCGCTGATCTCGTACTCGCTCTACAGCATCCTGCCGACGCTGGTCGAGGTCGGGCTGGTGCTGGTGCTGCTCGGCGTGAAGTTCGATGCCGCCTTCGCGTGGATCACGCTGTCGGCGCTGGTGGTCTACATCGGCTTCACCGTCGTCGTGACCGAGTGGCGCACGAAGTTCCGCAAGACGATGAACGAGCTCGACTCCAGCTCGCACACGCGCGCCATCGACTCGCTGCTGAACTACGAGACGGTCAAGTACTTCAACAACGAGGCCTTTGAGGCGAAGCGCTACGACGAGAGCCTCGACAAGCTGCGCCGCGCCAAGCTCAAGTCGCAGTCGACGCTGTCGATGCTCAACACCGGCCAGCAGCTGCTGATCGCGGTGGCGCTGATCGCCATGCTGTGGCGCGCCACCGACGGCGTGGTGACGGGGCGCATGACGCTGGGCGACCTGGTGATGATCAACGCCTTCATGATCCAGCTCTACATCCCGCTCAATTTCCTGGGCGTGATCTACCGCGAGATCAAGCAGGCGCTGACCGACCTCGAGAAGATGTTCGGCCTGCTCGAGCGCGAGCGCGAGGTGCGCGACGCACCCGACGCCGTGGCGCTGCACGCGGACGCGCCGCCCGTCGTGCGCTTCGAGGACGTGAGCTTCGCCTACGAGCCGTCGCGGCCCATCCTGCACGGCCTCAGCTTCGAGATCCCCGCCGGCCACACCGTCGCCGTCGTCGGGCCCTCGGGCGCCGGCAAGAGCACGCTGGCGCGGCTGCTGTACCGCTTCTACGACGTCAACGCCGGTCGCATCACGATCGCCGGCCACGACATCCGCCGGCTGACCCAGGACAGCCTGCGCCAGGCCATCGGCATCGTGCCGCAGGACACGGTGCTGTTCAACGACACCGTGGCCTACAACATCGCCTATGGCCGGCCCGGGGCCAGCCAGGCCGAGGTCGAGGCCGCAGCGCAGGCGGCGCGCATCCACGACTTCATCGCCGGCACGCCCAGGGGCTACGACACGCCGGTCGGCGAGCGCGGCCTCAAGCTCAGCGGCGGCGAGAAGCAGCGTGTCGCGATCGCGCGCACGCTGCTGAAGAACCCGCCGATCGTGATCTTCGACGAAGCGACGTCGGCGCTGGATTCCGCCAACGAGCGGGCGATCCAGGGTGAGCTGCAGACGGCCGCGCGCAACAAGACCGCGCTGGTCATCGCGCACCGGCTGTCGACCGTGGTCGACGCCGATCAGATCCTGGTGATGGAGGCGGGCCGCATCGTCGAGCGCGGCACGCATGCCGAGTTGCTGGCCCGCGGCGGGCGCTACGCGGAGATGTGGGCCCTGCAGCAGAGCGGCGGCGAGGAGGCCGCGGCGGACTGAAGGGCCGGCGGGCTAGCTGCCGCTGCCGCCGCCCGGTGCAGTGCCGCCGGCCGGGGGCGTGCCGAGCGCCGCGTCGTTGGGCGTCGACTCGGTCCCCGGCTCGTCGGGGCCCTTGCCGGAAGCCTTGCGTTGCGCCTTCTCTTCCTTCTTGCGCTTCTTGGCCAGCTCGCGCTGGCGCTTTTCGTAGGAGTAGTTGGGGGTGGCCAATCAGCCCTCCTTGCGGTGTGAGCCGGCATGGTACCCGCCCCGGGCGGCGCTGCTGATAGGCTCGCCGGATATGGCAATCAAGTCCACCGTCTTCAAGGCCGAACTGCAGGTCGCCGACATGGATCGCGGCTACTACGGCACCCACGCCCTCACGCTGGCCCAGCACCCGTCCGAGAACGACGAACGGCTGATGGTCCGCCTGCTGGCCTATGCCTTGCACGCCGTGGCCGACGACGACCCCGCGCCGCTGGCCTTCGCCAACGCGATGACCGAGATGGACGAGCCCGACCTGTGGCGCCGCAGCCTGGTCGGCGACATCGAGCTCTGGGTCGACGTCGGCCAGCCCGACGAGAAGTGGCTGCGCAAGGCCTCGCACCGGTCGCGCGAGCTGCTGCTCTACCTGTACGGCCGCAACGCGACGCTGTGGTGGACGCAGAACCAGTCGGCGCTGGCGAAGCTGGGCAACCTGCGGGCACGGCAGATACCCGCAGAGGCGAGCGCGGCCCTGGCCGGGCTGGCGAAGCGGACGATGCGGCTGCAGTGCACGGTGCAGGATGGGCATGTCTGGCTGGGGGATGGTGACCAGGTGGTCGAGGTCGTGCTCACCGAGCTGAAGGGCTAGGGTCGGTTGACCTTGTGAGGCTGCGCCGGGTCTCGCCCCGGCAGGCGAGTCACTTTCATTTGCTGGCCCAAAT
>NZ_CADEFR010000075.1 GCF_902826655.1 uncultured Methylibium sp.
TCTTGCGCACGTGCAGGAAGTAGCGGTCGTACAGCGTCTGCAGGCCGAGGTAGTCGAACTGCAGGTCGCGGCCGTGCTTCAGTGCCGCGCCCAGCTTGGCCAGGTCGTACTGCAGCAGCTTGTCGTCCAGCAGTTCGGCCTCGACGCCCTGCTTGATGAACCCCGGGAAGTAGTCGGCGTAGCGCGTCGCCATCTCGGCCTGGGTCACTTCCTCGCCGAGGATCTCGCGGCGGATCGTGTGCATCAGCAGGCGCGCGGTGGCGCGGGTGTAGGACGGGTCCTTCTCGATCAGCGTGCGGGCCGCGAGGATGGCCGCCTTGTAGACCTCGTCGATCGGCACGCCGTCGTAGAGATTGCGCTGCGTCTCGGCCAGGATCGGCGCCGCCTGGACTTCCGCGCCGAGTTCGGCGCAGGCCGACTCGATCAGCGCGCCGAGTTGCGCCATGTCCAGCGGGCGGCGCTGGCCGCCGTCGATCACCTGCAGCGTCGTGGTCGGCGCCGCCGCCACCGCGCCCTGCTTGGCGCGCTCCTGCGCACGGCGCTCGCGGTACAGCACATAGGCCCGGGCGATCTCGTGGTGGCCGCCGCGCATCAGGCCCAGTTCGACCGCGTCCTGGATGTCCTCGATGTGGAAGCTGCCGCCGCCCGGCCGCGAGCGCAGCAGCGCGCGCACCACCGACTCGGTCAGGCCGTCGACCGTCTCGCGCACGCTGGCCGACGCCGCGCCCTGCGTGCCGTGCACCGCCAGGAAGGCCTTCATCAGCGCGACCGCGATCTTGTTCGGCTCGAAGGTCACCACCGCCCCGTTGCGCCGGATGATCTGGTAGCCGGCGTAGGCGGACGCGCCCACGGCGGGCCGGGCGCCCGGCATCGCAACGCCTGCGCCGGCAACGGCGGCAGTCGGAACGCTGGTGCTGGTGGTTTGCATGACTTCCCTTTCAGTTCTCTTGTCGGTGTACGGGGGTGCGGCGGCGGGCGGCGGCGACAGACGAAGCCCCGGCCCGCTCACCGCTCAGGCGGCTTGCAGGCTGGCTTGCGTGGGGCCCGCGATCCGCGGGGAGCCTCCGGTCGATGCCGGTTCGGGGTCGTTCTCGCCCGGATGGAATCCGGCGCATCGGGCAGCGTGTGGCCGCTGGCATGACCGCTGGCAAGCAGTCGAAACGGGAGCGATGTTCACGCGCTGACGGCCTTCCCGATGCTGTGGCGGCGACGCTGGATCAGGCAACGAAGGATAGCATGCTGGACACTATATCTAGCGCTCGATGCCACTACAAGCACTAGCTATAGCGTATTTGCCCTAGGACGCGATCCGTGCCGGCGTGCATCGCCTTGCGCCGCTTCAGCGCGCGACGCGCACCTGCGGCGGGAACCACCCCGGCGGTCCGTCGACCTGCGCCTGCAGGCGCGCCCAGTCGAAGCCCGGTCCCGGATCGCGCTTGCGATCCGGCGCGACGTGCTCGTGGCCGGCGATGCCGTCGATCGTCGGATGACGCTGCACCAGCGCGCGCAGCAGCCCGGCCAGGCCCTCGTACTGCGCGTCCTCGAAGCGCTCGCCCTCCAGGCCCTCGAGCTCGATGCCGACCGCGTAGTCGTTGCAGTTCTCGCGGCCGCGCCACGACGATCGACCGGCGTGCCACGCGCGCTTCGTCGTCGAGACGAACTGCAGCAGCTCGCCGTCGCGCCGCAGCACGAAGTGCGACGATACCTCGAGCCCGCGGATCTGCCGGTAATAGGGATGCGCGTCCCAGTCCAGCGCATTGGTGAACAGCCGCTCGATCGCGTCGCCGCCGTAGTGGCCGGGCGGCAGGCTGATCGAATGGATCAATGCCAGCGTGACCTCGCTGCCGCGCGGCCGGCGCCCCTGGTTCGGCGACTCGATGCGACGCGCCGCCGACCACCAGCCGCCGCGCCAGCCGTTCGCCACGCCGGCCACGCGGCTCACGCCCGCTCGTCGCCGATCGCGTCGTCGGCCTCGTCGCCGTTGCCGATCGCGACCCCATGCTCGGCCACCATCACGCCCAGCCGGGCCATGCGGTAGCGCATCTGGCGCAGCGACAGGCCCAGGCTCGCGCCGGCGGCGGTGCGGTTGAAGCGGTGGCGCTCCAGCGCCCGCACGAGGATGTCGCGCTCCACGCCGTCGAGGTAGGTGGCCAGGTCGTCGGGCAGCGGTGCCGGGCTCGCGGCCACCGGCACCGGCGCCGGGGCGACCGGCGGCCGCGCCTCCTCGCGCAGCGCGGACAGCTCGGCGCGTCCGCTGTCGCTGAACGCCGACTCCGGCAGGTCGAGGTCGGGCACGTCGATCAGGTCGCCGTCGCACAGCGCCACGGCGCGGTGGAGCAGGTTCTCGAGCTCGCGCACGTTGCCACCGAAGGGATAGCGCAGCAGGTAGGCCAGCGCCTCGCGCGTCAGGCGCGGCGGCGGGCTGATGCCGGCATCGTGGGCGATGCGCTCCAGCACCCGGTCGCAGATCGCCGGCAGGTCCTCGAGCCGCTCGCGCAGCGGCGGCACGCGGATCTGGATGACGTTGAGCCGGTAGTACAGGTCCTGGCGGAAGCGCCCGGCCTGAACATCGGCCGCCAGGTTCTTGTGGGTCGCGCTGACGACGCGCACGTCGAGCGGCACCTCCTGCGTCGCGCCGACCGGCCGCACCGAGCGCTCCTGGATCGACCGCAGCAGCTTGCTCTGCATCGACAGCGGCAGGTCGCCGATCTCGTCGAGGAAGAGCGTGCCGCCGCGAGCCGCCTGGAAGAAGCCCTCGCGGTCCTCGTTGGCGCCGGTGAAGGCGCCCTTGCGGTAGCCGAAGAACTCGGCCTCGAGCAACTGCTCGGGAATCGCGCCGCAGTTGACGGCGATGAAGGGCTGGGCGCGGCGCGCGCTCACGTCGTGGATCGCGCGGGCGACGAGTTCCTTGCCCGTGCCGGACTCGCCGTGCACCAGCACCGGCGCCATGCTGCGTGCGACCTTCTCGACCAGTGAG
The DNA here is from genome assembly GCF_902826655.1 of uncultured Methylibium sp. Taxonomy (GTDB): domain Bacteria; phylum Pseudomonadota; class Gammaproteobacteria; order Burkholderiales; family Burkholderiaceae_C; genus Methylibium. The sequence goes on from NZ_CADEFR010000075.1 coordinate 2,978, forward strand.
CGCACCTGCTGCATCGCCAGGGATGTGCCGGCCATGCGGGCCAGCGTGCCGCTCCCCGCGGCCGAGGCCGGCCCGATCACGACCGTCGGCGCGGGCCGCACCGACACGCTGCCGCGCACCGGGCGCGCGCCGGTCTCGGACGGCAGCTGGTCCGGCTGGACGGTCGGCCCGGTCGACGCCGAGCGGCCCAGCGCCGAGGCGACCACGCTGCGGAACAGCTTGAGGTCGACCGGCTTGGTCAGGTAGTCGTAGGCGCCGGCCTTGAGCGCCTCGACCGCGCTCTCGGCCGAGCCGTAGGCGGTGATGACGATGGCCTTCTCGCGCCGCCCGGCTTCCTCGAGCCGGCGCAGCAGGTCCAGGCCGCTGCCGTCGGGCAACCGCATGTCGGTGATCACCGCGCTGAAGGTGCGGTCGCTCAGCTGGGCCCAGGCGTCCTCGACCGTGCCCGCGGTCTCGATGTCGTAGCCCTCGCGCAGCAGCGTCAGCTCGTACAGCGTGCGCAGGTCGGGCTCGTCGTCGACGACCAGCAGGCTGAAGTGCGAGGCGGAGCTCATGCGTTGAAGTGAAGGGCGGGATCGCCGTCGGCCAGCGCCACGCGGCGCATCGCCACCGAGAACACGTTGCGGCGGCGCTCGGAGGCGCTGCGCGCGGCATAGTCGATGCTCGCGCCGTAGCGTTCGCACAGTTCGCGGCAAATATACAGGCCCAGGCCCGTGCCGCGGCTGCGGGTCGAGAAGAAGGGCTCGAACAGATAGCGCTCGACTTCGGGCGGGATCGGTTGCCCGTCGCTGGCGACGCCGAGCAGCGCGCGCGCGTCGTCCAGCACCGCCAGCCGCACCTGCACGGCACCGGGGGAGCGGCTGCCGTGGCGGTGCGCGTTGTCGAGCAGGTTGACGAGCACGCGCCGCAGGTGCTCGCCGTCAAAGCGCACGCCCAGCGGCTCGGCCGGCAGATCGACCTGCACCGGGCAGGCCGCGCCGGGCACCAGTTGCGCGGTGCGCATCCACTCGCTGCAGATCGTCGCTACTTCGTTCGCCGCGTCCAGCGGCGCGGGCTCGGGAGCCACGCCCGGCGCGACGTGCATCACGTCGTCGACGATGCGCTTCAGCCGCTCGGCGTTGTCGCCGATCATGCGGGTGAGCTGCTGCTGCTGCGGCGTCGCGGCGTCCTCGGCCATCAGCGCGTTGGCCTGCATGATCGCGGTCAGCGGATTGCGGATCTCGTGGGCGATGCCGGCCGACACCCGCCCCATCGCGGCGAGCTTCTCCTGACGCAGGCGCGCCTGCACCAGGCGCAGGTCTTCGAGGAAGAGCACGCAGTAGTCCTCGGGCGCACCGGTCTCGCGCCGGTGCGTGAAGCGCACCTTCAGGCGCAGCTGGCTCACGGCGTTGGCGCCGGGCGGACGCGACAGCGAGATGTCGCGGCCGTTCTCGGGCCAGTGGCCTTCGCCGAACGCGCGGTCGACCGCCCGGACCAGCGGCTCCCAGGCCGGCACGCCGCCCAGCGCGAAGCTCGGGCCGGCGCTCACTGCCGGCTCGTCCAGCAGACTGCGCGCGGCCGGGTTGGCGGCACGCACCCGGCCGCGCCGGTCGACGACCATCACGCCGTCCTGCATCTCCTCGAGCACCAGCCGGTTCAGCTGCGCCTGCTGGCGCGCCATCTCGAGGCTGCCGCGCGCGGTGCGCTCCTCTCGGGCGAGCCGGCCCGACAGCTCACCGGCCAGCAGGCCGACGACGAACAGGCCGACGCCGCCCAGGCCGGCCTGCGTGAGCACCAGCGCGGTCTCCCCGCCGGCCGCGATGCTGAGCCCCGCCGCCAGCAGGATCACCAGCGTGCCGGCCGCCGCGACGCCCAGCGCCTGCAGCCGCGGCGTCAGCACGCCGGCCATCAGCACGGGCAGCACCAGCAGCGCGGAATAGTTCAGGCCGCCGCCGCCGGTCAGCAGGTGCAGGGCCGCGAAAGTGAGGAGGTCCAGGCCGATCGTTGCCAGCCACTGCCGCTGCCGCAGCCGCGTCTGCGTCGCCGTCGGCGGCTCGCCGAACAGCCCCGGCAGCAGCCACAGCAGCACCGCCGCCAGGGCATAGGCCGCGCACAGGCTCAGCACCAGGCCGCGCTGCGGCCGCGGACCGAACCAGGTGACGACGATCTCGGTCGCCAGCAGCGCCACGCCCAGCGCGGCCCGCGACGCGACGAAGGCGCGGAACAGCCGGTGCAGGCCGCTCTCGCCCGAGCCGGCGATGCGCCGCGCCTGGCGCGACAGGAAGCGCGAGTCGGCGGTGTCGGACTCGCGCCATTCGCCGCGGTCGTAGCGCGAGTGCTCGGCGTCCTCGCCGGCCGAGCCGGCCATGTCGAGTGCGCCGAACCAGGACCCGTCGACGGCGCCGCCGCCGCGTCGGCCGCTCGTGCCCGGATCGGCCATCAGCGACGGTCGCCGTGGGCGAGGCGGTGGGCCTCGCTGCAGTACAGCCCCTGCGCGCCGGCGACCGCGTCGTCGCGCGGCAGGTGCACGCCGCAGTGCACGCAGCTGATCATGGCCTGCGGCTGCGGCGGACGGGCCGGCGGCTCGCCGCGGCGCGACAGCCTGCCGGCGCGCGAGCGTGCGAACCACAGCACGCCGACCACGACCAGCAGCAGCACCAGATACTTCATGAGGTTCCTCAGAGGGCCGTGCGGTGCAGCAGCACCTCGAGCACGAAGCGCGAGCCGACGTACGACAGCAGCAGCAGCAAGGCGCCCACGTAGAGCCAGCGCGTGGCGACGCGGCCGCGCCAGCCGAAGGCCCGTCGCCCGGCCAGCAGCGCGGCGAACACCGCCCAGGCCAGCACCGAGAACACGCTCTTGTGGTCCCAGCGCCAGGGATTGGCGAACCACCAGCCGAGCAGCAAGGTCGCCGACAGCACGACGAAACCGGCCGCGACGAAACGGAAGGTCAGCTTCTCCAGCCGCAGCAGCGGCAGGCCCTGGGCGGGTGCGGCTGGCGCCCCGGCCGCCGGCTTGTGGCGCAGCTGCTGCTCGGAGCGTCGCAGCAGCGCGGCATGAAGCAGCGCCGCGCCGAACAGGCCGTAGGACGCGATACCCAGCACCCAGTGCATCGGAGCCCACGGAGAGCCGGCATGCGGCCGCAGCTCGCCGGGGAACAGCAGGGCCAGTTCCACCACTGCCGCGCCCAGCAGCGCCAGCGGGCGCCGCACGCCGACCAGCGGCACGAAACGGCTCTCGATCGCGTAGACCGCGAGCACCAGCCACAAGGTGACCGACAGCGCTGGGGCGAAGCCGAAACGCACGCCGGGCTGGGCCTCGCCGATGCCGGCGGTGTGCAGGCCGATCGCGAAGGCATGCGCGAGCCAGCCGATGCCCAGCGCGACGCCGAACCAGTCGGCATCGCGCTTGAGCGCGGCGCTCAGGTAGCCGGCGAGGGCGACCGCGCTCGTCGCGCTCAACAGCCAGAGGCTCGAACCGGCCAGCGATAAACTCATGGCGTCAGTGTACTTTCGCGCTCCGCGACGACACGCTGACGACCTGTGCGCCTGCCGGCTCACGGCTTCGCGCCCCGACCGAGATCCCCCGATGGCCTCCGCCCTTTCCGAACGCCTGAGCCGGCTCGTCAAGACGATGCGCGGCCAGGCCCGCATCACCGAAGACAACGTGCAGGACATGCTGCGCGAGGTGCGCATGGCGCTGCTGGAGGCCGACGTGGCGCTGCCGGTGGTGCGCGATTTCGTGGCCCGCGTGAAGGAGAAGGCGCTCGGCCAGGAAGTGGTCGGCTCGCTGTCCCCCGGCCAGGCGCTGGTCGGCGTGGTGCACAAGGAGCTGGCCGCGACGATGGGCGACGGTGTCGCCGAGCTGAACCTCGCGACCCAGCCGCCGGCAGTGATCCTGATGGCCGGCCTGCAGGGCGCCGGCAAGACGACGACGACCGCCAAGCTGGCGCGCCACCTGGTCGGCCGCAAGAAGAAGGTGCTGACCGTCTCGGGCGACGTCTACCGGCCGGCCGCGATCGAGCAGCTGAAGACCGTGACGAAGCAGGCCGGGGCCGAGTGGTTCCCCTCGCAGACCAGCGACCAGCCGGTCGACATCGCGCTGGCGGCACTGGACTACGCGAAGAAGCACTTCGTCGACGTGCTGCTGGTCGACACGGCCGGCCGGCTGGCGATCGACGAGGCCATGATGGCCGAGATCCGCGCGCTGCACGCGGCGCTGAACCCGATCGAGACGCTGTTCGTCGTCGACGCCATGCAGGGCCAGGACGCGATCAACGTCGCCAAGGCCTTCAAGGACGCGCTGCCGCTGACCGGCATCGTGCTGACCAAGCTCGACGGCGACGCGCGCGGCGGTGCGGCGCTGTCGGTGCGGCAGGTCACCGGCGCGCCGATCAAGTTCGCCGGCGTGTCCGAGAAGCTCGACGGCCTGGAGGCCTTCGACGCCGAGCGCCACGCCGGGCGCGTGCTGGGCATGGGCGACATCGTCGCGCTGGTCGAGCAGGTGCAGGCCGGCGTCGACATGCAGGCCGCCCAGAAGCTGGCCGACAAGGTCAAGTCCGGCTCGGGCTTCGATCTGGAGGATTTCCTCGGGCAGATCTCGCAGATGAAGAAGATGGGCGGCCTGTCCGGCCTCATCGACAAGCTGCCGACCCAGCTGGCGGGCAAGGCCGCCAACGTCGGCGCCGCCGACATGGACCGGGCCGAGCGCGACGTGCGTCGCATGGAAGGGATCATCCGCTCGATGACGCCGCTCGAACGGCGCAAGCCCGAGCTGCTGAAGGCCAGCCGCAAGCGCCGCATCGCCGCCGGGGCCGGCGTTCAGGTGCAGGAGGTGAACCGCCTGCTGAACCAGTTCGAGCAGATGCAGGGGATGATGAAGAAGATGAAGGGCGGCGGCATGATGAAGATGATGAAGCGCATGGGTGGCATGGGCGGCTTCAAGGGCGGCCCGCCGCGCTGACGCCTTCGCGACGGATTTGGCAACCGGATGTGACAGCGGCGCGCCCCGTGCGAAGCTGCATTGACGGGCACGGAACCAGGCTTTAACTTGGCGGTCCTCTCCCCGCTGGCCGTCACGTTCATGGATCCGATCGCTCTGGTTGCCCTGGTCCTTTCGGCCGGCCTGCTTGCCCTCTGGCTGCTCCGGCGCCGCCCCACCAAGACCAGCAAGGCGTCCGCGCCGCGCGTGCAGCGCGTCGAAGGCCTCGACACGGTGGTCGGCTGGCCGCCGGAGGTGACCAAGGTCCTGACCGCGGCCGAGCGGCGCGCCCACCTCATGCTCGCGCGGGCCCTGCCCGACTACATGGTGCTGGCGCAGCTGCCGCTGTCGCGCTTCATCAAGGTCCCGACCCGCAACTCCTATCAGGAGTGGATGCACCGCTGCGGCCAGCTGTGTGCCGACCTGGTGGTCTGCGACGCCAGCTCCCAGGTCATCGCCGTCGTCGACGTGCGCCGGCCTCCCGGCAAGGACAGCGAGCGCACGCGCAAGCGCCACGCCCGCATGGACCGCGTGCTGCGCCAGGCCGGCATCCGTGTCGTGGTCTGGAACGAGGAAGCGCTGCCGCACGCCCAGGTCGTCCGCGAGCAGGTGCTCGGTGCGCCCGAAGGCCTGAGCAGCCAGGAAGGCGGCGCGAAGGTGCGGACGCACACGCTGGCACCGTCGGCCCCTGCGGCGGCGGCGGTCGGCGGGCTGGCGACGCTGGACGAGGTCATCCTCGACGGCTCGCTGGCGCTGGCCCAGGCCGATCACGACCAGGGTGTCGCCGAGCCGACGCCGTCGACCTGGTTCGACAACCTCGACTCGGCGCCGATGGCGCTCGATCCGCTGAAGGCCTGAGCGCCCGGCTCAGGTCAGCAAGGCCTGCGCGAACTCGCGCGCGTCGAAGGTCTCCAGGTCTTCGAGCTTCTCGCCGACACCGATGAAGTAGACCGGCACCGGCGTCGGCCGGCCACGCGACCACAGCGCGATCGCCGCCAGCACGCCGCCCTTGGCGGTGCCGTCGAGCTTGGTGACGATCAGGCCGGTCAGGTCCAGCACGGCGTCGAAGGCCTGCACTTGGGCCAGGGCGTTCTGCCCGGTGTTGCCGTCGATGACCAGCAGCCGCTCGTGCGGCGCCCCGTCCATCGCCTTGCCCAGCGTGCGGCGGATCTTGCGCAGCTCTTCCATCAGGTGCGGCTGCGTCGGCAGGCGGCCCGCCGTGTCGGCGATGACGACTTCGCAGCCGCGCGCCTGGCCCGCCTTCACCGCGTCGAAGCTCACCGCGGCGGGGTCGCCGCCTTCCTGGCTGACGATCTCGACCTGGTTGCGGTCGGCCCATACCGCGAGCTGCTCCTTGGCCGCGGCGCGGAAGGTGTCGGCGGCCGCCAGCAGCACCTTGACGCCGTCCTCGGCCAGGTGGCGCGTCAGCTTGCCGATGCTGGTGGTCTTGCCGGCGCCGTTGACGCCGGCCACCATGATCACGGTCGGCTGCGCATCGCCCAGTTGCAGCGGCCTGTGCAAGGGGGCGAGCAGATCGGCCACCGCGTCGGCGAGCAAGGCCTTCACCGCCAGCGGCTCGGTCGCGCGAGCGTCCTTGACGCGGCGCTTCAGGTCCGCGAGCAGGTGCGTCGTCGCCGGCAGGCCGGCGTCGGCCTGCAGCAGCGCGGCCTCGAGTTCCTCGTACAAGGCATCGTCGATGCGCGTGCCCGTGAAGACCTGGGTGATGCTGCCGCCGGTGCGCCGCAGCCCGGCCTTCAGGCGGTCGAGCCACGGACGGCGGGCTTCGGCAATCGCGGCGGCGGGCTCGACCGGCACCGGCTCGGCGGCCTTCTTCTTGAAGAAACTGAACATGTAGCATGGATTCTAGAGAGCGCACGCGCGCTGCCAGAATGCCGCGCGTGACCCGCAGCGCCCGCCCGCCCCTCCGCCCTGCCCCCGCGACACGCGGCGCGGGCGAGTTGCGCCTGATCGGCGGGCAGTGGAAGCGCAGCCGGCTGCCGATCCCCGACTCGCCCGGCCTGCGCCCGACACCGGACCGCGTGCGCGAGACCCTCTTCAACTGGCTGGGGCAGGACCTGAGCGGCTGGCGCTGCCTCGACGCCTTCGCCGGAAGCGGCGCGCTCGGCTTCGAGGCCGCATCGCGCGGTGCGACCGAGGTCGTGCTACTCGAACGCGACCCGCGGCTCGCAGCCAGTCTGCGATCAGTGCAGCAGCGACTCGGGGCAACGCAACTGCGCATCGAGGTCGCCGACGCGCTGGCCTGGATGGCCGCTCGCATCGCCGCGCCGTTCGACCTGGTCCTGCTGGATCCGCCGTTCGACGCCGGCCTGGCCGAACCCGCGCTCGATGCGGCCAGACTGCTGCTGACCGGCCACGGCTTCCTCTACCTCGAGACCGACAGCGCCTTCGACGCGGGGGCCTGCGCCGCGCGCGGCCTGCGGCTGCATCGCCACCTGCACGCCGGGCGGGTCCACGCCCACCTGATGCGGCCGATCGACACCGCGGCATAAACTCCGCCGCAGACTGGCTCCTCGAGGATCGCCCCGTGCCCTTCAACTCCGGCCTGAGCGCCGTCTACCCCGGCACCTTCGACCCGATGACCCTGGGGCACGAGGACCTGATGCGCCGCGCCAGCCTGCTGTTCCCGCGGTTGATCGTCGCGGTGGCGGCCGGCCATCACAAGCGCACCATGTTCACGATCGCCGAGCGGCTCGACATCGCGCAGGAGCTGGCGGCGCCCTATCCCAACGTCGAGGTCGTGGCCTTCCGCGGCCTGCTGCGCGACTTCGTCGTCGAGCACGGGGGGCGTGTCGTGGTGCGCGGCCTGCGCGCGGTCAGCGACTTCGAGTACGAGTTCCAGATGGCGGGCATGAACCGCCAGCTGATGCCGGACGTGGAAACCGTGTTCCTCACGCCGAGCGACCAGTACCAGTTCGTCAGCGGCACCTTCGTCCGCGAGATTGCCACCCTCGGCGGTGATGTCTCCAAGTTCGTGGCACCGTCGGTGCTGAAGCGGCTGCGCGATCGCGTCAGCCAGAGCGAATGACGGAGGCCGGCATGGCCTTGATGATCACCGACGAGTGCATCAACTGCGATGTCTGCGAGCCCGAGTGCCCCAACCAGGCGATCTCGTTGGGCCCGGAGATCTACGTGATCGACCCGTCACGCTGCACCGAGTGCGTCGGCCACTTCGACGAACCCCAGTGCGTGCAGGTCTGCCCGGTGGCCTGCATCCCGGTGAATCCGGCGCACGTGGAAGGCAAGTCGCAGCTGTGGGCGAAATTCCGGCAGCTGGTCGGCGAGCCCGCTCAGCCACCGGCCGAGGGCTGAAGGGCCGCTGCGTCGTCAGCGCGTGGCCACGGCGTCGGGCGCGGCCTTCGAGGGTACGGCCGGCGCTGTCTTGGACGGCCTGGAAGCGCGCGATCTGGTGTTGGCCCGGCCTTTCGGCGGGTCGACCCGGGCCGGCTTGGCTGCTGCGGGGCGCGGCGCGTTGAAGCCGGCGGCCCGCGGTGCGCGCAATTCCGCCACGCGACGCTCGCGCTCCAGTTGTCGCGCCAACGCGGCATCGCGACGGACGGCCGCCGCGGCGTCGGAACGTTCGTCGGCAGGCCGCGCATCGTCGACATCGATCGCACGACCGTCGGCGCAGGGCTGCTGCGAATAGCTGCGGCCGTCAGGCCCACAGCGGTACACCGTCGCCGGCGCCGCCGTGACCACGCCACCGGCGAGACCCAGAAGCAGCGCGGCCGCGAAGGCGCGGCTGTTCATACGGCGTCCTTGCGCGGCACGATGGCCGGCACGGCGACCTCGGCCTCGACCGGCCGCGGCGGCTTGGGCCGGGGCGGCTTGGTCGTGTGCAGGCGCATCGTCGCCTTGCCCATGTCGCCGGCCAGCAGCGCGTCCAGCGCCGTCAGCGAACGGTCGATCGCGGCCACGATGGCCTCGCGATGCTCGGCCATCGGCTTGCCGAGCACGTAGTTCGCCACCTCGGTCTTCACGCCCGGGTGGCCGATGCCGAGTCGCAGCCGCCAGTAGTCGGTGGCACCGAGCTGGGCGTGGATGTCCCGCAGGCCGTTGTGGCCGGCGTGACCGCCGCCCTGCTTGAGCTTCATCTCGCCCGGCGGCAGGTCGAGTTCGTCGTGCGCGACGAGGATCTCGTCCGGCGCGATCTTGAAGAAGCGCGCCAGCGCCGCGACCGACTTGCCCGACACGTTCATGTAGGTCTGCGGCTCCAGCAGCCACAGCGGGGCGTCGCGACGGTCCGGCAGGTTCACGCGGGCCACGAGGCCGTGGTAGCTGCGCTCGGGGTGCAGCGTGGCCCTGAGCTGCCGCGCCACGGCGTCGATCCACCAGAAGCCGGCGTTGTGGCGCGTCGCCTCGTACTCGCTGCCCGGATTGCCGAGGCCGACCATCAATCGAATCATGGCCGGGATTATCGCGAGGGCGGCAAGAAAAAAGCCCCGCCGAAGCGGGGCCTGCCGGGGGAGGGCACGAGGCCCGCCGGTCACTTGCGGTTCTGCTTCTCGTCCTTCTTGCCCTTGGCCGGCGCGGCCGCCGGTGCGGCGACGGCCACGACCTCGGGCTGGGCTTCCTCGGCGGCCTGCGCCACCACGGTGGCGATCACCGGATTCTTGCGGCCGCGCAGCACGACCTTGATGCCGGCGTCGAGCTTGAGGTCGTTGACGTGCAGCGACTGGCCCTTGCCCAGATGGCCGAGATCGACCGTCAGGAACTCGGGCAGCTGCGAGGCCAGGCACTCGATCTCGAGGTCGGTGACCACGTGCGACATCACGCCCTTGTCGGTCTTGACGCCCGGCGCGTTCTCCTCGTTGACGAAGTGCAGCGGCACCTTCTTCTGGATGCGCGTGGTGGCATCGACGCGCTGGAAGTCCACGTGCAGCACCTGCGGCTTGTAGGCGTGCATCTGCACGTCGCGCAGCAGCACCTGCTGCGACTTGCCGGCCAGTTCCATGTCGAGCAGCGAGGAGTGGAAGGCCTCCTTCTTCAGCGCATGGAACAGCGCGTTGTGGTCGAGCTCGATCGTCACGGGCTCACCGGCGCCGTAGACGATGCCGGGCACCTTGCCCGAAATACGCAGGCGGCGGCTCGCTCCGGTCCCCTGCTTGTCGCGTGCGTAGGCGACGAATTTCATGATGGTTCTCCTGAGAGGAAGGCGCCCGCGACCAGGCGCCTGTACAAACCCGCCGACCCCATGCCGGCGGGCGCGATCACGGATCAGAAGTTGTTGTTCTGCTCCGAGAAGAGGGACGTGACCGACTCGCCGTCCGAGATGCGGCGGATGGTCTCGGCAAACAGGAAGGCCACCGACAGCTGCCGGATCTTGGTCGTGGCCTTGGCCCCCGCGCTGAGCGGGATGGTGTTGGTGATGACGACCTCGTCGATCTGCGAGTTCTTGATGCGCTCGATCGCCGGGCCGGAGAACACCGGGTGCGTGCAATAGGCGTAGACGCTCTTCGCACCGCGCTCCTTCAGCACCTCGGCCGCCTTCACCAGCGTGCCGGCGGTGTCGATCATGTCGTCCATGATCACGCAGTTGCGGCCTTCGATCTCGCCGATCACGTGCATCACCTCGGACACGTTCGGCGCCGGGCGGCGCTTGTCGATGATCGCGAGGTCGCAGCCCAGCTGCTTGGCCAGCGCGCGTGCGCGGACCACGCCGCCGACATCGGGCGAGACGACGATCAGGTCCTGGTACTGCTTGCTCTTCAGGTCCGACAGCAGCACGGGCGAGGCATAGATGTTGTCGACCGGGATGTCGAAGAAGCCCTGGATCTGGTCGGCGTGCAGGTCCATCGTCAGCACGCGGTTCACGCCGACCGCCTCGAGCATGTTGGCGACGACCTTGGCCGAGATCGGCACCCGCGTCGAGCGCGGCCGGCGGTCCTGGCGCGCATAGCCGAAGTACGGGATCACCGCGGTGATGCGCCCGGCCGACGCACGCTTGAGCGCATCGACCATGATGAAGAGCTCCATCAGGCTCTCGTTCACCGGCGCGCAGGTCGGCTGCACCACGAAGATGTCGCGGGCACGCACGTTCTGCTGGATCTCGACGGTCACTTCGCCGTCGGTGAAGCGCCCTACCGCGGCCCGGCCGAGCTCGATGCCCAGCGCCGTGGCGATCTCCTGCGCCAGCGCGGGATTGGCATTGCCGGTGTAGAGCACGGTGTTGGCGAGCATGACGACTCCGCTGAGGATCGACCGTCGGAACCTGTTTGATCAAAAAAGGCATGGCGCCCTCGGCGGGCGCCATGCTTCACTCACGAACTTTGGCAGGGGAGGAAGGACTCGAACCCTCGCATGTCGGAATCAAAATCCGATGC
>NZ_CADEFR010000076.1 GCF_902826655.1 uncultured Methylibium sp.
TTTGGCAGGGGAGGAAGGACTCGAACCCTCGCATGTCGGAATCAAAATCCGATGCCTTAACCAACTTGGCGACTCCCCTACACAGGAGGCGGCTCGCGCCGCCCCCGAAACCCTGTCGCCTCACCTCACGACGTTCACCCGGCCCAGTCCGCCAACGGATGGCGCTCCAGGCCCCGGCACATCCGACCCATCCAGCCGGGCGGAAGCGCGCCGGCCTCCGTCATCCCGAACCGCGGTGCATCGCCCGTGCCGGCTTCCGCAAACACCGCGCTGCCCGAACCCGTCATGCGGCCGTTGCCGAACCGGGTCTGCAGCAGCGTCAGGGCCTCGGCCACCTCGTCGCTGTAGGCCATTGCGGGCCCCTGCAGGTCGTTGTGACCAAACCCCGGGGGGTCTGCAAGAAAGCTCGATATTGTAGCAGCGGCGGTGTTCCTGACCAAGGTCGGACTGCCGAAAATGGCCGCGGTCGGCACGGCGACGGCCGGCTTCAGCACCGCCCACCAGCGGGGCGCCAGGTCGATGGGGGTCAGCCGGTCGCCGATGCCCTCGACCCAGGCGTTGCGGCCTCCGACGAAGAACGGCACGTCCGCGCCCAGCCGGGCGGCGAGCGCCAGCAGGCGCTCGCGCGGCCAGTCGATCGCCCACAGCCGGTTCAGCGCCAGCAGCGTCGAGGCGGCATCCGAGCTGCCACCGCCCAGGCCGGCACCCCAGGGCACCTGCTTGTCGATGGAGATGTCGGCCCCGAGGCGACAGCCGCTCTCCCGCTGCAGCAGGCGCGCCGCGCGCAGGCTGAGGTCGTCCTCCGGCAGGGCTGCCGTCAGGTCGTGGCGCCGGAGCAGGCCGTCGTCGCGCCGCTCGAAGTGCAGGGTGTCGCACCAGTCGATCAGCGCGAACACCGACTGCAGCAGGTGATAGCCGTCGTCGCGGCGGCCGACGACGTGCAGGAAGAGATTGAGCTTGGCCGGCGCCGGAACGTCGTGGAGCATCTTCACGGTAGCGCCTCAGGAGCCGTCGAGTCTGGCGCGCACGACCACCGCGGGGCTCGACGCGCGGCGCGCCTCGATCCGACCTTCGGCGTGCCGCGACAGGTCGACCGACCACCCGAGCTGCATGAAGCCGCCGGCGGCCGGCACGCTGGGCGCGCCCGGCCAGGCACGACCACGCAACCAATCGAAGAGCGCCGCGAGCGGCACCGCCTCGCCCAGCGCGTCGGCGGCCAGACTGTCGAGATCGGGATAGATGCGCTCGCCGTCGCTGGCCCGCAGCCGCACCCGCCCCGCCGACCAGTCGGCGCTGGCGACCTGGGTGCCGAGCGGCGAGGTCAGCGTCAGCCGCCCTTCGGCGGGCGAGCCCTCGAGCTCGAAAGCCGCGCTGAAGGACCGGCTGGTGTCGCCCTCGACCTGCACCGACAGGCGACCGGCCAGGACGTCGGCCGCGCCCGACTTCGGCCCCACGCCGGCGCACGCGGCGAGCGCCGCGCACAACAGCACCGCCGCGAGGCGCCCCGCACGCCCCAGGCTCAGACTCACAAGTCGACCTTGAGCCGCGCGAGCGTTTCCTTCAGCACGTCGTTGCCGGCATCGCGCGAACGGCCTTCGGCCCAGACGCGGCGCGCCTCGTCGCGCTTGCCGCTGACCCACAGCACCTCGCCGAGGTGGGCGGCGATCTCGGTGTCCGGCCGCGCGCGGTAGGCCTGGGACAGCCACTGGAGGGCCTGCTCGCGGTTGCCGAGCCGGTACTCCACCCAGCCCATGCTGTCGATCAGGAAGGGATCGCTCGGGGCGAGTTCGAGGGCCTTGGCGATCAGCTGCTTCGCCTCGGGCAGGCGCCGGTTGCGATCGGCCAGCGAGTAGCCCAGCGCGTTGTAGGCGTTCGGCTGCTGCGGCTTGAGCGCGATCACGCGACGCAGCAGCTGCTCCATCTCGTCCATGCGGTCGAGCTTCTCGGCCATCATGGCCTGCTCGTACAGCAGGTCGGTGTCGTCGCGGAAGCGCTGGTTCGCCTCGACCAGCACGCCGAGCGCCGACGACCACTGCTTCTGGTCGCGCAGCAGCTGGGCTTCGGCCAGCAGCTTGGCACGCGCCTCGTCGGGCGTGCGTTCGGGCAGTTTGCGCAGCAGGCTGCGGCCCTCGGGCAGGCGACCCTGCTGGGCCAGCAGCGAGGCGCGGCGCGACTGCACCGCCAGCGCCTGCGAACCGTCGACCTTGGACAGCCAGGCCTCGGCGCCCTTGAAGTCGCGCCGCTGCTCGGACGCCTGGGCCAGCATCAGGTAGGCCTGCGCCATGCGCTGGCTCGGCGTCGACGCTTCTTCGTCCTCGCCGTCGGCTGGGTCGGCGGCGGCCTCGGCCGACTCGGCGCGCGCCAGGAACTGGCGCAACGCGGTCTCGGCCTCGGCCGGCTGCTTCATCTCCAGGCGCAAGGCCCCGAGCGTGAGCCACGCATCGCTGAACTGCGGCGCGTCGCGCGTGACCACTTCGAGCTGCGTGGCCGCGTCGGCGTAGCGCTGGCTGATCGCCAGCGATCGCGCATAGACGAGTCGCACGGCGCTGCGCGTCGTCACCGGTGCCGGCGGTTGCGCGTCCAGGAAGGCCGACACCAGCGCCTCGGCGCGCGGCTCGGTCGGCAGCAGTTCGACGGCCAGCAGCGCGGCTGCCTCGGCGCCCGCGTTCAGCGCCTGCGCCCGCCGCGCGGCGTCGTAGGCCCGTGCGGGCTCGCCGGCTGCAAGGCGCGCGCGGCCGAGCGCCACCCAGGCCGACACCGCCGTCGCCGGCAGCTCGCCGGCCACCCGGCCGTCGGCATAGGGCAGCAGCACCTCGTCGAGCACGGCGGCCGTCGCCTTGCGATCGGCGGCACGCGCAAAGTAGGCCGGCAGCGAGGCGATGGCCGCGGGTCGCTGCTCCGTCGACACCGATGTCAGCAGCGAGCGCAGCGGCACGGCGGTCTCGGCACTTCGGTTCAGCGCCACCAGCAACTGCACCTCGTAGCGATGCGCCTCGAGCGAGCGGGGCACGGCCTGCCGCCAGGCGCGCGTGGCTTCCAGCGCCTGGTCGCCGGCCTGGGCCTGCAGGGCGATGTCGGTGGCGCGCCGGAACAGCCGCTCGTCGCGGGTCTTGCGCGCCGCGTCGAGCAGCACCTGGAAGCTGCTGCCGGCGTCGCCGCGGTTCAGCTCGATCTCGCCGATCAGCAGCTGATAGAACAGCGGCGCATCGAGCGCGGAGTTCGCGGCCGCGTCGGGAGCCCGGGCCACCGGGACGGACTGCGCCGATGCCGCAGTGGCGAAGAGGCCCGCGACCGCGAGGGTCAGCACAGCAAGACGGATGGCGGACATCGGCAACTCCAGAGTCGAAAACGATTCTATGCACCCACCGCTACAGTGCGCAGCCATGCCCGAGTTGCCCGAGGTGGAAGTCACGCGCCTGAGCCTGGTCGATCGACTGCGCGGCGCGCGCATCGATGCGGTCCGGCTCGGCAAGCCGCTGCGCTGGCCGCTGGGCTGCGAGCCGGGGACGCTGGTCGGCCGGCGCGTGGCCGACGTCGCGCGGCGTGGCAAGTACCTCTGGTTCGCTCTCGACCAGGGCGGCCTGCTGGTGCACCTGGGCATGTCCGGCTCGCTGAGCCTGTCGCCGGGCGGCGCCGCACCCGGTCCCTGGGATCACTTCGACCTCGTCACCGACCGGGGATTGCTGCGCCTGACCGATCCGCGCCGCTTCGGCGCGGTGGTCTGGGCTGCGGCGCCCGGCGACGGCCTGAGCGGCCGCCTGCTGGCCGGCCTGGGCGTCGAGCCCTTCGATGCCGCCTTCGATGCCGAGTGGCTCCACCGCGGCCTGCGCGGCCGGCGCATCGCGGTGAAGCAGGCGCTGCTGGCGGGCAACATCGTGGTCGGCGTCGGCAACATCTACGCGTCCGAGGCCCTGTTCCTCGCCGGCATCGACCCGCGCCTGCGGTCCGACCGGCTGAGCCGGCCGCGCTGCGAGCGCCTGGTGAGCGCCGTGCGCCAGGTGCTGTCGCAGGCGCTGGCGCTGGGCGGATCGACGCTGCGCGACTTCCGCGACGCGCACGGCATGAACGGCGAGTTCCAGGATGCCGCGCGCGTCTACGACCGCGAAGGACTCGCCTGCGTCGACTGCGGACAGCCCATCCGCCGCATCGTCCAGGGCCAGCGTTCGACCTACTTCTGCGCCCGCTGCCAGCGGCGCTGAGCGTGGTCGCCGGCCCGCGGCACTGTCACATCTGCATACGTCTTGATCGGCCGGCAGCGTGACAAGTGACGCGCCGCCCACGGGCACGGCGCGCTGCCTGCGATACCATGAAACTCTCTCGACAGTAAGGCCTTCGGACCATCGCATGTCTGCCTCGTTTGCCCACAGCGTCGACGCCCTCGGCCATTGGCGCAACGAGCTCGAGTCGCGGGTCCGGGAGCTGACGCGCTTCCTGCGCGACCACGAACTGCTCGACGATCCGGCCGCCGACGTCCTGGAGTCGCTGCGCCAGCGCCTCGCCGGCGAGAAGCTCGTGGTGGCCTTCGTCGCCGAGTTCTCGCGCGGCAAGTCCGAGCTGATCAACGCGATCTTCTTCGCCGACACCGGACGGCGCATCCTCCCCGCCACCGCCGGCCGCACGACGATGTGCCCGGTCGAGCTCGGCTACGAGGCCGACGAACCGCCGGGCATGGCGATGCTGCCGATCGAGACGCGCCTGCAGGGCCACTCGCTGGCCGAGCTGCGTCGCCAGCCCAAGGCCTGGAAGCTGACGCCGCTGGACCTGGGCGATACCGAAGGCCTGGCCCAGGCGCTGCTGCAGGTCACGCAGACCCGCCAGGTCAGCCTGGACACCGCGCGCGACCTCGGCTTCTGGCACGACGACGCGCCCGACGACAACCCGCCGATCGACGCGCAGGGCCTGGTCGAGATCCCGGCCTGGCGCCACGCGCTGATCAACCTGCCGCACCCGCTGCTGCAACGTGGGCTGGTCGTGCTGGACACGCCGGGCCTCAACGCGATCGGCGCCGAGCCCGAGCTCACCGTCGGGCTGCTGCCGGGTGCGCACGCCACGGTCTTCGTGCTGGGCGCCGACACCGGCGTCACCAAGTCCGACCTGGCGATCTGGCGCGACCACCTCAACGCGCCGGGCGTCAGCCGCTACGTGGTGCTGAACAAGATCGACACCCTGGCCGACGTGCTGAGCACGCCCGAGGAAACCGAGGCCCAGATCGAGCGGCAGTGCATCGACGTCGCCAACACGCTGCAGCTGCCGCGCGAACGCGTCTTTCCGCTGTCGGCCAAGCAGGCCCTGACGGCTCGCGTCGCCGGCGACGACGCTGCGCTCGATGTGAGCCGCCTGCCGGCGCTGGAGGCCGCACTCAACGAGCGACTGCTGCCGCAGCGCCAGCAGATGCTGGCGCAGGTCGGCGTGCAGGGCATCGCGCGCGTCGAGCAGCAGGTCGGTCGCCGCCTCACCGACCGCCGCCGCCAGCTCGCCGAGCAGCTGCTCGAGCTGCGCGGCCTGCGCGGCAAGAACAGCGCCAAGGTCAAGCTGATGCTCAAGCGCGTCGACACCGAAGCCGCCGAGTTCGAGCATTGCATCTCGCGCCTGCAGGCCATGCGCGTCGTCCACACGCGCATGCTCAAGGACGCCCTGCTCGACCTGGCCAGCGACCGCCTGCGCGAGCACGTCAACGAGATGCAGGACAGCATCCGCAGTTCGCTGCTGCAGCTGGGCGCGCGCAAGGCCTTCCTCACCTTGTGCAGCCAGTTGCGCGAGCGCATGACGCGGGCGCAGGCGCGCGGCGACGAGATCCACGCGATGCTGCAAGCCTCGTTCGAGACGCTGAACACCGAGTACGGCTTCAGCCTGATGGCCGCGCCCAAGCCCGACCTCGGTCGCTTCGTCGCCGACCTCGACCTGATCGAGCGCAACTACGTGCAGTACCTGGGGCTGACCCAGGCACTGAAGCTGACGCAGGAGCGCTTCCTCGAGCAGTTCCGCCGCATGCTGGTGTCACGGCTGCGCGTCGTCTTCGAAAGCGCCAGCGGCGAGCTGGAGCTTTGGAACAAGACCGCCTCGGCCCAGATCGACACCCAGTTGCGCGATCGCCGGCGCGGCTTCAAGAAGCGCCGCGAGGCGCTGGAGCGCATCCAGACCGCGGCCGGCGAACTGGAGTCCCGGCTCGCCGAGCTCGAAACCCAGGACCAGCGCCTGCAGCAGTTGCAGCAGCGCCTGGCCGAGCTGGCGCGCGGCGCGCGCGAGCACGCCGACCCCGCGCAGGCGCAGCCCGCCGACCCGAAGGAGTCGTCGGCGGCCGCGGGCATCGACCTGCTGCTCGACCTCGAACCCGATCCGGCGCGCGCTTGAGCGCCGCGCCGCATCGGCCGGCGTCGCGCGACGTCGCCGGAGGCGACTTCGCCGCTCGCGTGGTCGCCTGGCAGCGCCGCCACGGCCGCCACGGTCTGCCCTGGCAGGGACAGCGCGACCCCTACCGCGTCTGGTTGTCCGAAGTGATGCTGCAGCAGACCCAGGTCACGACGGTGCTGGCCTACTACGCGCGCTTCCTGCAGCGCTTTCCCGACGTCGCCACGCTGGCGGCCGCACCGCTCGACGAGGTGCTGGCCGCGTGGAGCGGCCTGGGCTACTACAGCCGCGCGCGCAACCTGCATCGCTGCGCGCAGACCGTCGTCGACCACCATGGCGGCCGCTGGCCCGAGGACGCCGAGACCCTGGCCGGCCTGCCCGGCATCGGCCGCTCGACGGCGGCGGCGATCGCGGCCTTCTGCTTCGGCCAGCGCGCGGCCATCCTCGACGGCAACGTCAAGCGCGTGCTGGCGCGATCGCTCGGCTTCGGCGACGACCTCGCGAGCACCCGGCACGAGCGCGCGCTGTGGATCCGCGCCTGCGAACTGCTGCCGGCCGACGCCGCCGACATGCCCGCCTACACCCAGGGTCTGATGGACCTGGGCGCGACCGTCTGCCTGACCCGCAAGCCGAACTGCCTGCTGTGCCCGGTGCAGGACGCCTGCGTCGCACGGCAAGAGGGCCGGCCCGAGGCCTACCCGGTCAAGAGCCGCAAGCTCAAGCGGACGCGACGCGAGAACTGGTGGCTGTGGCTGGAGGCGCCCGGCGCGGTCTGGCTGCAGCAGCGGCCGCCGACCGGCGTCTGGGCCGGCCTGTGGAGCCTGCCGATGTTCGACGACGAGGCCGCGCTCGACGCCGCGTCACGCGGACTCGGCATCGCACCCGAGCCGCAGCCGCGCGTCGAACACGCGCTGACGCACTTCGACTGGACCCTGCATCCACGACGCGCGCTGCTGCCCGGGCAGCTCGACCTCGCGTCGCAGCTCGGCGCCGGCCGCTGGGTGCCGCTCGACGCGCTGCACCAGCTGGGCATCCCGGCGCCGCTGGCGCGGCTGCTGGCCGCTACTTCGCCAGCGCCTTCAGCGCGCGCTTGATGCCTTCGCTGACGCCGGTGTCGGCCGGCAGGGCCTTGACCGCTGCCTGCGCCTCGCGCTCGCTGTAGCCCAGCGCGACCAGCGCCTGCAGGATGTCGGCCTGTGCGTCGCTCGCCGGCGCGCCGCCGGCCGGGCCGAGGTCGGCGCCGAGCTTGCCCTTCAGTTCCAGCAGCAGCCGCTCGGCGGTCTTCTTGCCGATGCCCGGCACCTTGACCAGACGGCTCGCGTCCTGCGCCGTCACCGCCTGGGCCAGGTCACCCACGCTCAGCCCCGAAAGGAGGGACAGCGCCGTGCGCGGCCCGACGCCGGAGATCCTGATGAGCTGGCGGAAGGTGTCGCGCTCGCCCGGCGTGAGGAAGCCGAACAGCACCTGGGCGTCCTCGCGCACGACGAAGTGCGTCAGCAGCGTCACCCGCTCGCCGACGGCCGGCAGGTTGAAGAAGCTGCTCATCGGCACGTCGAGCTCGTAGCCGACGCCGTTCACGTCGAGCAGGATCTGCGGGGGGGACTTGTCGGCCAGCAGGCCAGTCAAACGACCGATCATGGCCGCGGAGTATCCGCGACGGGCCGCGCGAGGCGGCAGGCTATCTGCGGAACAGGCCCAGGCGCTGCGCTTCCAGCGCCACCTCGGCCCGCGAGCTGACGTTGAGCTTGCGGTAGATCTGCTTCACGTAGTCGGCGATGGTGTGGCGCGACAGGTTCAGCTGCACGCCGATCTCGGGCAGCGTGTAGCCCTTGGCCACGCGCAGCAGGACCTCGTTCTCGCGCTCGGTCAGCGTGACGCCCGGCATCAGCGGCGTCTTCTCGCGGAACTGGCTGCGCTGCTGAGCCGCGAAGTACTGGATCACGCGGCGCGCGATCGACGGCGACAGCGGCGGCTCGCCCTGGCTGATGCGCTTCAACTGCTCGGCCAGCTGCTCGCGCGACTGCTCCTTCAGCAGGTAGCCGAAGGCGCCCGCCTGCAGGGCCGGGAAGAGGTGATCGTCGTCGTCGTGGATGGTGACGACGACCGACTGCGCCTCGGGCTGGGCGTCGCGCAAGGCGGCGACGACCTCGACGCCGGAGCCGTCGGGCAGGCCGAGGTCGACCAGGGCCAGGTCGAAGCGCTGCGCGCTGATCTGCTCGCGCGCGTCGTGCACGCGCGCCGCCTCGGTGATCTGGGCTTGCGGAAACACCTGCAGGGCCAGCGCCTTGAGCCAGACGCGGATCTCGGGCAGGTCTTCGAGCAACAGGATATGGGTCATCTCGCTCACGCCTTCATCGTAGCAGCCGCTGCACAAACTTCCATGCCGGATTGCGCGATCGTGGCAAGGGACTCACAGCGGAAGCGTGAGGCGGATCACGGTTCCATAGCCGGGCCCCGACTCGACGAGGCACTGGCCCTGCATCTGCTTGGCCCGCTGCTTCATGCTCGCCATGCCGTGGCCGCGGTCCAGTCGGCCGTCGAGTTCGAGCGGGATGCCGCGGCCGTTGTCGCGGATCACCAGCTGGAACTCCTCGTCGACCTTGACCTGCACCACCGCACGCGATGCGCCGCTGTGCTTGATCAGGTTGCTGGTGGCCTCGCGCAGCACGCGCGTGGTCTGCACATAGGAGCGCGCGGCCAGCGTGCGAGGCGTTGCCGGCTCGCTGCTCTGCCACTCGATCTCGATGCCGGCATCGCCCAGGCGCGACACGGTCTCGGCACGCCAGTCGGCCAGCGCGTCGGTCAGTTGCACCGGCTTGCCGGCGATGCCGCGCACCGACAGCCGCATCTCCTCGAGCGCCTCGCGCGCCAGCGTCGAGATGCGCTCGTCGGTGCTGGTGTGCACGATGGTCAGCAGCTTGGCGCCCAGGTCGTCGTGCAGGTCGGCGGCGATGCGCTTGCGCTCCTTCTCGGCCACCTGCTCGACCCGCACCTCGGCCAGGTGCGAGAAGTTGCGCTCGATCTCGGCCGAGATCTCGTGCACGCGCTGCTCGAGCTGCTGACGCGCGGCCTCGGCGGTCGTCAGCGCCTGGGCGAAGGTCTGCACCAGCCGGAAGGCCAGCGCACAGAACAGCACGGGGATCGCGAAGTGGATCACGTGGACGTGCGGCAGGTCGAAGACGCGGTCCTGGATGCCGACCTCGATGGCCACCACCACCGCGACCAGGCCGAGGATGCTGCCGAGCAGCCAGAACTCCTCGCGGCGCGTGCGCCACGCGTGGGCCAGGAAATAGCCGATCGTGACGAAGACCTCGAGCGCCAGCAGCGAATAGCAGATCGCCGCACCGGTGAACAGGCGCTCCGGCCCCAACGCCAGCAGCAGCGCCGGCAGCAGCAGGCACTGGCTCCACAGCGCGAGGTCGAGCTTGCGGTTGGCGACGCCGCAGTAGCGCAGCAGGAAGAGCAGCGCGCACACCGACAGCGGCACGAAGGCGATGCAGCTCAGCAGCTCGAGCGTGCCGTGCGCCAGCGGGATGTCGCGCCACCAGACGCGCGAGCTCAGCATCGCCCAGCCGATGGCCACGACGCCGAAATAGAACAGGTAGCCGGCCCGGCGCACCCAGGCCAGCGCCAGCATCACCACGCCGACCATCACCAGCGTCGCCGCGATGATCTGCGCCAGCGTGACGTTCCAGAACACCTGGCGCTCGTGGCGGTCCGCCAGCAGCGGGTGCGGCCCGACGATCACCTCCGACAGGCCCCCGGCGCGCTGGCGGCCCGACACGCGCGGCAAGGCGAAGCCGACCACCTGGATGTCGAGGCGATTGCCGCTCGCGGTCAGCAGCCCGGCCGGCAGCGAGATCAGCTGCGAGCGGTAGCAGTTGCGCGTCACCGGCTCGCGCAGCCGACCGCCGCGGTACAGCAGCTGCCCGTTCAGATGCACCTCGAGGTTGGAGCAGACGCGCGGCAGGTAGACGGCCAGCAGCGTGGCGGCCGGCACGGGCGGCGGATCGAAGTCGAGGCGGTACCACCGGACCTGCTCGCCCGGCCCGCTCGGCCCGGTCCAGTCGTCGGGCAGGGCTTGCGGCACGTAGTGGCCGCCGTCCGGGGGCGCCAGGGTCGGCGCCGGCACGCTCAGCGCCTGGGCCTGGCGCAGGGTCAGCAGCGCAGCCTCGTCGGCCCCGCCGGCCGGGCCGGCGAGCCCGACCAGCGCTGCCAGCAGGAGAGCGAGGCGCAACATGGCGGGCGATTGTGCAGGATGCATCCTGGCGGCGCGCTGGCCTCGACGGGCCGCACCCCCGAAGCAGGGGCGCGCGACAATCGCGGCTCCAACCGCCCCGCCGACGCCGTGATCCTGCGCCACGCCTTCATCCCGCTCGACAACGCCCGCCTCGCCCACCTGTGCGGCACGCTCGACGAGCACCTGCGGCAGATCGAGGCCGCCTTCGGCGTCGGCATCACGCGGCGCAACGAATCCTTCGCCATCGATGGCCCGAAGGCCCAGGCCGAGCGCGCCGCCGCGCTGCTGCAGAGCCTGTACGACCGCGCCAGGAAGCCGATCGCGCCCGAGGCGTTCCAGCTCGCGCTGGTCGAGGCCGCGCAACCGGCCGCGCGCACCGACGGCAAGGGCGCGGCCGCGGCCGACAGCGAGATCGTGCTGCGCACCCGCCACGCCAACCTGGCCGGTCGCACGACGAATCAGACCCAGTACCTGCGCCACATCCTCGAGCACGACATCGCCTTCGGCATCGGTCCGGCCGGCACCGGCAAGACCTTCCTGGCCGTGGCCTGCGCGATCGATGCGCTGGAGCGCAGCGCCGTGCAGCGCATCATCCTCACCCGCCCCGCGGTCGAGGCCGGCGAGCGCCTGGGTTTCCTGCCCGGCGACCTGGCGCAGAAGGTCGATCCCTACCTGCGGCCGCTGTACGACGCGCTCTACGACCTGATGGGCTTCGAGCGCGTGACCAAGGCCTTCGAGAAGGGCACGATCGAGATCGCGCCGCTGGCCTTCATGCGCGGGCGCACGCTGAACCACGCCTTCGTCATCCTCGACGAGGCGCAGAACACGACCACCGAGCAGATGAAGATGTTCCTCACGCGCATCGGCTTCGGCTCCAAGGCCGTGGTGACCGGCGACGTGAGCCAGATCGACCTGCCCAAGGGCGTGGAAAGCGGCCTGGTCGAGGCCGAGCAGGTGCTGCGGCGCGTGAAGGGCATCGCGATGACGCGCTTCACCGCCGCCGACGTGGTGCGCCACCCGCTGGTGGCACGCATCGTCGAGGCCTACGAGGCCGCCGCGAAGCGCGGCGACTGAACGACGACCGACCGACACCGGGCATGGCCGCCGCGACCTCTCCGCCGCTGACGCTGTCGCTGCAGTTCGCCGACGCGAGCCACCGCGCGCAACTGCCGCGCCACAAGGTCGCGCGCTGGATCCGTGCCGCACTGGAGGCGCCGGCGCAGATCACCGTGCGCATCGTCGGTGCCGACGAGGGCCGCGTCCTGAACCGGGACTACCGCCGCAAGGACTACGCGACCAACGTGCTGACCTTCGACTACGAGAGCGAGCCGGTGGTCGTCGCCGACCTGATCCTGTGCGCCCCGGTGGTCGAGCAGGAGGCCCTCGAGCAGCGGCGCCCGCTCGAGGCCCACTACGCCCACCTGGTGGTGCACGGCGCGCTGCATGCGCAGGGCTGGGACCACGAGGACGAGGACGAGGCGCGGCAGATGGAAGCGCGCGAGACCGAGCTGCTGCGCGCGCTCGGCTACGCCGACCCCTACGCCTGAGAGCGCCCGCGCCATGCCCCTGGTCGTCGCCAGCTGCGTGCTGCTGATCGTCGCCACGACGCTGATGCACTACGAGGTGCTGAGCTGGCTGACGCGCGCGCTCGAGCGGCTGCGCTGGCCGGGCCGCGCCAAGCTGGTGGTCGCGGTGCTGGGCTGCTTCGTCGGCCACGGCGCCGAGATCCTGCTCTACGGCGCCGGCTACTGGCTGCTGATCGCGACTGCCGGGCATGGCGCGCTGGGCGGCAGCGCGGCGCCGGACCTCGGCAGCGCGCTGTACTTCTCGGCCGAGACCTACACCTCGCTGGGCTTCGGCGACGTCGTGCCGTCAGGGCCGGTGCGGCTGCTGGCCGGCGTGGAGGCGCTCAACGGCCTGCTGCTGATCGGCTGGTCGGCGTCCTTCCTCTACCTGGAGATGGAGCGCTACTGGAAACGCCGCGATCGCTGATCACGTCTTCAGGATCGCGAGACCCTTCAGGTACTCGCCCTCGGGGAAGGTGATCGTCGTCGGGTGGTCGGGCGCGGCCTCCAGCCGCTCCAGCAGGTAGCCATCGACGCCGGCATCGAGCCCGGCGCCGGCGACGATCTTGTGGAACAGCGAGGCATCGACGCCGCCGGAGCACGAGAACGTCAGCAGCAGCCCGCCCGGCACCAGCAGCTTCAGCGCCAGCCGGTTGATGTCCTTGTAGGCGCGCGCCGCCCGCTCGGCATGGCTGGCCGTCGGCGCGAACTTCGGCGGATCGAGCACGATCGCGTCGAAGCCGGCACCCTCGTCGATCAGCCGGCGCAGCGTCGCGTTGACGTCGGCGTCCAGCGCCTCGTGCGCGGCCGCGTCGTGGCCGTTCAGCACCACGTGCGCCCGGGCGCGCGCCAGCGCGGGCGCCGACGAATCGACGCTCGTCACCTGCGCCGCGCCCCCCGCCAGCGCCGCCACCGAGAAACCGCCGGTGTAGCTGTAGCAGTTCAGCACGCGGCGACAGCCGAACTGGCGGACGAACTGCATGAAGCGCAGGCGGTTGTCGCGCTGGTCGAGGTAGTAGCCGGTCTTGTGGCCCTCGGCGACGTCGACGGTGAGGCGCCAGCCGTGCTCGCGGATCGTCAGTTCGGTCGCGCCGCCGTCCGCATCCGGTCGGCGCAACCAGCCGGTGGCGGGCGGCAGGCCTTCGAGTTCGCGCACGCTGGCGTCCGATCGCTCGTAGAGCCGCGTGCAGCCGGTGGCGGCCAGCAGTGCCTCGGCGATCGCGGCCTTCCAGCGCTCGACGCCGGCGCTCAGGAACTGCACGCTCAGCGTGTCGCCGTAGCGATCGGCGACCAGGCCAGGCAGGCCGTCGGCTTCGCCATGCACGAGCCGCAGCGCGTCGCTGTCGATCGCGAGACGCTCGCGCATCGCCACCGCGCGCTGCACGCGGCGCGCGAAGAAGGCCGCGTCGATGCGCTCGGCCGCGTCGAAGCTCCAGGCCCGCACGCGGATCTGCGAGGCCGGGCTGTAGGCAGCCCAGGCGAGGAAGCTGCCGTCGGCGGCATCGACGCGCACGGTCTCGCCGGGGTCGGCGCGGCCCGTGGCGATGCTGCCCTCGAAGACCCAGGGGTGGCGCCTCAGCAGCGAGCGCTCCTTGCCGGGGCGCAGGCGGATGGATTTCATGGCCGCGATTGTCGTCGCGGCCAGCGCCTCACTTCTTGCGCGCCCGCGGATGCGCCGCGTCGTAGGCCTTGGCGAGGTGCTGGAAGTCGAGCTTGGTGTAGACCTGCGTCGTCGTGATGTTGGCGTGGCCCAGCAGTTCCTGCACCGCGCGCAGGTCGCCGCTGGACTGCAGCAGGTGCGAGGCGTAGCTGTGGCGCAGCA
>NZ_CADEFR010000077.1 GCF_902826655.1 uncultured Methylibium sp.
GCCCGGAACCACCGAGCAGCCGCCGCGGATCCGGCTCTGCCGGTCCGCCAGCGGCGCCCCCTGGAGGGGGAGCGGCGAAGCCGCAACGGGGGTGGTCCATGTCACGCTGCCTTGAAGAGGCCTTCGGGCCGCCAAAGAAGAATCGCTGCCATCAGCACGTAGACAAGCACCCCCGCCGCCTGTGGAAAGAAGACCTTGCCGAAGGTGTCGACCAGGCCGACCAGCAGCGCCGCCAGCATCGCGCCGCGGACCGAGCCGATGCCGCCGATCACGACGACGACGAAACAGATGATCAGCACCTGCCCGCCCATGCCCGGGTAGACCGAGCTGACCGGCGAGGCGATCATCCCCGCCAGCGCGGCCAGCGCCACGCCGGCCGCGAAGACGATGCGGTAGAGCAGGCGGATGTTGATGCCCAGCGCCTGCACCATCTCGCGGTTGCTGGCGCCGGCGCGTACCCGCATGCCCAGGCGCGTGCGCGCGATCACCAGGTACATGCCCAGGGCCACCAGCACGCACACGGCCGAGATGAACAGCCGGTAGACCGGATAGGTCATCACGTCGCCGAGCGGGATGCTGCCGGAAAGCGCGGGCGGCGGCGCGACGCCGTGCACGTCGTCGCCCAGCAGGATGCTGCGCAGTTCCTCGAAGACGAGGATCAGGCCGTAGGTCATCAGCACCTGCTGCAGGTGCTCGCGCTCGTAGAGGTAGCTGAAGAACAGCCACTCCAGCAGGTAGCCGAAGGCCACCGCCAGCATCAGGCCGACCACCAGCATCGTGAAGAAGCCGCCGCCGAACCTGGCCACCACCGGCGACAGCGCGAAGGCCATGTAGGCCCCGACCATGTAGAAGCTGCCGTGCGCGATGTTGATCACGCCCATGATCCCGAAGATCAGCGTCAGGCCGCTGGCCACCAGGAACAGCAGCAGGCCGTACTGCACGGCGTTCAGGCACTGGATCAGGAAGGTGGCGAAGTCCACGGCACGGGCTCAGGGAACGCGGGGAAAAAAGAGCGCGCCACGCGGCGCGCTCGGTCGGGTGATGCCGGGGTCAGAGCTTGCAGCCGCGGGCCGGGTCGGACAGCGCCTTGGCGGCGACGCCGGCGACCTTGTTCTCCTTGCCTTCGACCTTGCGCAGGTAGATGTCCTGCACCGGGTTGTGCGCCTTGCTCAGCGTGAAGGCGCCGCGCGGGCTGTCGATGCGGGCCTTCTCCATCGCGGCCACCAGCGCGTCGCGCTTGCTGGTGTCGCCCTTCACCGCGCTCATGCCGGCGGCCAGCATCTGCGCGGCGTCGTAGCCCTGCACCGCGTAGACGTCGGGCTGCAGCTTGAAGGTCTTGGCGTAGGCCAGGCGGAAGGCGTTGTCGCGCGGCGTGTTCAGGCCGTCGGCGTAGTGCAGCGTGGTCAGCAGGCCTTGCGCCGCATCGCCTTGCGCCTCCAGCGTGCCGTCGGTCAGGAAGCCGGCGCCGACCAGCGGCACGGTCTTGTTCAGGCCCGCGGCTGCGTAGTCCTTGACGAACTTCACCGCGCCGCCGCCGGCGAAGAAGGTGTAGACGACGTCGGGCTTGGCCGCGGCGATCTCGGTCAGCAGGGCCTGGAACTCGACGCCGGGGAAGGGCAGGTTCAGCTCCTTCATGACGCTGCCGCCGCCTTTCTCGAAGGCCTCCTTGAAGCCGGCCACCGACTCGTCGCCGGCGGCGTACTTCCAGGTGATGGTCATCGCCTTCTTGTAGCCCTTCTTCACCGCGACCTCGCCCATCGCGTAGGCCGGCTGCCAGTTGCTGAAGGAGCTGCGGAAGATGTTGGGGCCGCACATCGGGCCGGTCACCGCGCCGGCGCCGGCGTTGGGCACGATCAGCAGCGTGTTGTTGTCCTTGGCGGCCTTGGCCATCGCCATCACCACGCCCGAGTGCACGGTGCCGACCAGCACGTCGACGTTGTCGCGCTTGATCAGCTTGTTGACGTTGTCGGTGGCCTTGGCCGGATCGGACTCGTCGTCGACCTTGACGAACTCGACCTCGCGGCCGCCGAGCTTGCCGCCCTGTTCCTCGACGTGCAGGCGAAAGCCGTTCTCGATGGCGACGCCGAGCGCCGCGAAGGTGCCGGTGTAGGGCAGCATGAAGCCGACCTTCACCTTGCCGGCCGCCTGGGCCTGGGCGGCGAGCGGGACGGCGGCGAGGGCGAGCGCCGTCGCGAAGGCGAGTGAGCTGAGGCGGGGCATGGCGGGGTCTCCTGTCGTCAGTGTTGGGGCGTTGCGGAAAGCAGGAACTGCGAGGCCGCGGCGATCACGGCCTGCGGCTGGTCTCGATGGGGGGAGTGTCCGCAGTCGGGCAGCTTGAGCAATCGGCACTGTCCCGCAGGCAGGGCCGCGGCGATGCCGTCGATCTGGGTCATCGTGCCGTACTCGTCGTCCACGCCCTGCACCGCCAGCACCGGGCAGCGGATCGCCGGCAGGTCGGCGCTCAGGGTCCAGTCGCGGAAGGCGGGGTTCAGCCAGATGTCGTTCCAGCCCCAGAAGGCCGACTCGGGGTCGGCATGGTGGCGTGCGAGGCGGCCGCGCAGGTCGGTCTCGAGGTAGGTCCTGCGCGTGGCGGCGATGCTGTCGACCGACTGCTGCTCGACCACGATGTGCGGGGCCAGCACGATGCAGCGCTCGACGCGCTGCGGCGCGATGCCCGCGTGGATCAGCGCGATCGAGCCGCCGTCGCTGTGGCCCAAGAGCGCGTAGCGCGGCGGCGCGCCCAGCGCGTCCAGCAGCGCCGGCAGCACCTCGCGCGCCTGGCGGTGCATGAAGTCGGGCGCCCATTTCTCGGCCGGCGGGCGCGGCGTCGAGCGGCCGTAGCCGGGGCGCGACCAGACCAGGCCGCGGTGGCCGCTGGCCTCGCACAGCTGCGCGGGGAAATCGCGCCACATCGAGACCGAGCCCAGGCCCTCGTGCAGGAACACGAGCCAGGGGCCGTCGGCCGCGCCGACGAACACATGCTCGATGTCCAGCGGCCGGCCGGCCACGTCGATGCGCAGGCGCTCGCTCACGCCGCGGCCTCGCGCTCGCGCAGCTTGAAGCGCTGGATCTTGCCGGTGGCCGTCTTGGGCAGCTCGGCCAGGAACTCGATGCGGCGCGGGTACTTGTAGGGCGCGAGCTTGTCCTTGACGAAGGCCTTGAGCGTCGCCTCCATCTCGGGCCCGGCGGCATGGCCGGGCTTGAGCACGACGTAGGCCTTGGTCTTGGTCAGGCCGTCGTCGTCGACGATGCCGATCACCGCGGCCTCGAGCACGGCCGCGTTCTGGATCAGCGCGGCCTCGACCTCGAAGGGCGAGACGTAGAGGCCGCTGACCTTGAGCATGTCGTCGCTGCGGCCGGCGTAGGTGTAGATGCCGCGCGCGTCGCGGCTGTACTTGTCGCCGCTGCGCGTCCAGCCGCCCTGGAAGGTGGACTGCGACTTCTCGCGCTGGCTCCAGTACATCAGCGCCGCGCTGGCGCCGCGGATGTAGAGATCGCCGACCTCGCCGTCGGGCACCGGGCCGCCGTCGTCACCGCGCAGCTCGATGTCGTAGCCCGGCACCGGGCGGCCGCTGGTCCCGTAGTGCACGTCGCCCGGCGCGTTGGACAGGAAGATGTGCAGCATCTCGGTCGAGCCGATGCCGTCGAGGATGTCGCAGCCGAAGTGCGCGGCGTAGCGCTCGCCGATCTCCCTGGGCAGGGCTTCGCCGGCCGAGGTGCAGACGCGCAGCGCGACCTCGGACTTGGCCGGCAGGTCGGGCGCGGCCAGCATGCCGGCATAGAGCGTGGGCACGCCGTAGAAGACGGTGGGGCGGTGCTGCTTCAGGCGCTGGAACACGGCGGCCGGCGTCGGTCGCTCGGCCATCAGCACCGTGGTCGCGCCGGCCGACAGCGGAAAGGTGAGGCCGTTGCCCATGCCGTAGGCGAAGAACAGCTTGGCGGCCGAGAACACGAGGTCGTCCTCGCGCAGCTGCAGCACCTGCTTCGCGTAGGTCTCGACGGTCCAGTAGGGATTGGCGTGCGTGTGCACCGTGCCCTTCGGGCGGCCGGTCGAGCCGGACGAGTACAGCCAGAACGCGATGTCGTCGGCCGCGGTGTCGGCGGCGGCCTCGGCGGGCGCGGCGTCGAGCAGGCGCTCGAAGGCGCTCATGCCGGCCGGCAGGGGCTCGGTCGCGCGCGACACGACGACCTGCTGCAGCTCGTGGCCACCGGACTCCATCGCGGCCTGCAGCGTCTTCAGCAGCGCGCCCGAGACCAGCGCGGCACGCGCCCGGCTGTGCGCCAGCATGTAGGCGTAGTCGGCAGCGGTCAGCAGCGTGTTGACGCACACCGGCACGATGCCCGCATGCAGGCAGCCGAGAAAGGCCACCGGCCAGTCGGCGGTGTCCAGCATCAGCAGCAGCACGCGCTCCTCGCGACGCAGGCCCATCGCCTGCAGCGCCGTCGCGACGCGCCGCGCGCGCTCGGTGAGCTGGCCGTAGCTCAGCGTGCCGGCGTCGTCGATGTAGGCCGTCTTGCCGGCGCGCGCCGCGTTGAGCGCGAACAGGTGCTGCGCGAAGTTGAAGCGCTCGGGGGGCGGGGTCATCGGGGCGGCCATGGCGACTCTCTGTGCGGGCGGCTGCGGTGGATCTACAGCGACCAGGGCGCCGCCGCGACTTGGTCGAGGACGCCGGCACCGGCCTGCACGGCCGCGCGGCGGTGATAGAAGCCGAGCGCGCGCAGGCCGCCGAGCTCCTCGCCGCCGCCGGCGCGGCCGGGGCCGCCATGCAGCGACTGCGGCATCACGTTGCCGTGGCCGCTGTGCGTGCCGGCGACCTCGGGCGAGACGACGTGCACGCGGCCGTGGCTGTCGGCCAGCGCCAGCGCGGCGTCGGCCAGCGCGCGCGGCTCGCTGCCGTAGACCGAGGCGACGAGCGAGCCTTCGCCGCGGCGGATCAGGTCCAGCGCCTCGTCGATGCCGCGGTAACCCAGCAGCGTCGCGACCGGACCGAAGACCTCGTGCGCGTGCACGCGGTCGGCGGCTTGCGCGTCGTGCGCCGCCAGCAGCGTGGGGCCGATGCAGGCGGCCACGGCCGGGTCGGCGTCGACCAGCGGCGTGGCGCGGCCGTCATGGACCACGCGGGCCTGCTCCGACAGCGCAGCGATGCCCTGCTGCACCGAGGCGAGCTGTTCGCGGCTGACCAGCGCCCCCATGCGCACGCTCTCGTTGCGTGGGTTGCCGACCGTGACGCGGGCCAGCTTGCCCGCGATCGCCTCGCCGACCGCACCGACCATCGCCTCGGGCACGAAGACGCGGCGGATCGCGGTGCACTTCTGGCCCGACTTGACCGTCATCTCGCGCACGACCTCGCGCACCAGCAGGTCGAAGGCTTCGCTGCCGGGCGCGGCGTCCGCCAACAGCAGCGCGGAATTGAGGCTGTCAGCCTCGATGTTGGTCCGTACCGAGCGCTCGGCGACGGCGGGGTGACGGCGGATCGTCGCGGCCGTCTCGGCCGAGCCGGTGAAGCTCAGCACGTCGAAGGGCTGCAGCGCGTCGAGCAGGCCGGCCGAGCCGCCGCAGACGATGGACAGCGCCCCGGCGGGCCACAGGCCGGCATCCACCACGTCGGCCACCATGCGCTGCGTCAGCCAGGCGGTCGCGGTGGCCGGCTTCACCACCACCGGCACGCCCGACAGCAAGGCTGGCGCGGCCTTCTCCCACAGGCCCCAGGCCGGGAAGTTGAAGGCATTGATGAAGAGCGCCAGGCCGCGCGTCGGCGTCAGCACATGCTGGCTGCCGAACACGCCGTCCTTGGCCAGCGGCATGCGCGGGCCGTCGAGCAGGGCGTGCGCATCGCCGAGCGCGGCGCCCCACTTCGCGTACTGCGACAGGGTGTAGATCGCGCCGTCGATGTCGACGGCCGAATCGTTCCGGACGGTGCCGGAGTTGGCGGTCGCGATCTCGAAGTAGGCGTCGCGATTGGCCTGCAGCAGCTTGGCGGTGGCGGCCAGCGTCGCGGCACGCTGGCCGTAGCTCAGGGCCCGCAGGGCCGCACCGCCCTGCCGGCGCGCGAAGTCGAAGGCCGCCGGCAGGTCGAGTCCGGCGCTGGAAACGCGCGCCAGCTCGGCGCCGGTGAGCGGGTCGACCAGCGCGCTGCCGGCTCCCTGGCCGGCGATCCAGGCGCCCGCCACGTGGTTCTTCAGCAGGTCGCTCATGGGTGCGCGCGGGACATGGATCGGGTCTCCTGGCAGGCCGTCGGGGCCTCACTGGGGTCGGGCGGCTCTTGAACTGAGCCTCGAATAACATGAAAATTAGCGCAGGCTTTGACATCCGTCAAGCAATATAGTGCATGTTACCGGGTATACCCCAGCCGTGGACCGACCTCAAGCTGCTCCCGTTCAAGCGCCTGGCGCCGACGCCGTGACCGAGCCGGCCGCCGAGCGCGAGCCCTTCCTCGTCGCCCTGGGCGAGCGGGTGCGCATGCTGCGCGCCCGCAAGGGCCTGACGCGCAAGGGCCTGTCGCAGGGCGCGGGCGTGTCCGAGCGGCACCTGGCCAACCTCGAGCTGGGCGTGGGCAATGCCTCGATCCTGGTGCTGCGCCAGGTGGCGCTGGCGCTCGACTGCTCGCTGGCCGAGCTGCTGGGCGACGAGACCACCGCCTCGCCCGAATGGCTGCTGATCCGCGACCTGCTGGCCGGCCGCGCCGAGCCCGAGCTGCAGCGCGCGCGCATGGCGCTCACGCCGCTGTTCGGTGGCGGCGCCCCGGCGGCGGCCAGTCGGCAGCGGCGCCTCGCGCTGATCGGGCTGCGCGGGGCCGGCAAGTCGACGCTGGGCCGCATGCTGGCCGACGAACTGGACGTCGCCTTCGTCGAGCTGAACCAGGAGATCGAGCGCGTGGCCGGCTGCTCGCTGAGCGAGATCCACAACCTCTACGGCCCCAACGCCTACCGCCGCTACGAGCGCCGCGCCCTCGAGGAGACGATCGAGCTCTACCCCGACGCGGTGATCGCGACGCCCGGCGGCATCGTCTCGGACCCGGCGACCTTCGGGCTGCTGCTGACGCACTGCTACACGGTGTGGCTGCAGGCGACGCCTGAAGACCACATGCAGCGCGTCATCGCCCAGGGCGACCTGCGGCCGATGGCCGGCAACAGCGGCAACCAGGAGGCGATGGACGACCTGCGCCGCATCCTGGCCGGCCGCGCCGCCTTCTACGGCAAGGCCGATCTGAGCTTCGACACCAGCGGCCTGGTGCTGAGCGACGCCTATGCGGGCCTGAGCGAAGCGTTGAAGGTGGCGATGGCGAAGGCCGTTCGTCGCTGAGTTCGGCGCCGGCAGCGAAGCGGGCTGCGGCGCTGCACTGCGCTCGTGTCCCCCGGTCGCGCGTCGCCCTCGGCCCACTCAGGCAAATGCACGATAGTGCATGAAGACGATTCAGCGATCGAAGGCCTCGGCCACCGTCATCAGCTTGCCGGTCTCGCCGGCCTCGTAGCCGACCAGCGAGGCCACCGACGAGCGGTAGGCCGGCGACTGCATCAGCGTCAGCACGGTCTTCATCGCCGGCTGCGACTGGGCCGACTTGTTGAGCGCGAAGAAGTAGCGCTCCTTGACCAGCGGGATGAAGGGCAGGCCGAAGCGCTGGGCTGCGGTCTGCACGCCGATGCCCACGTCGGCCATGCCGCTGGCGATGTAGGCGGCCACCGCGGCGTGCGTGAACTCGGTGCTGTCGTAGCCGCTGATCTCGGCCGGCGTCACGCCGGCCTTGCCGAGCAGCAGCTCGGTCAGCATGCGCGTGCCCGAGCCCTCGGGGCGGTTGACGAAGCGAACGTCGGGGCGTTGCAGGTCGGCCAGCGAGCGGATGCGCTTGGGGTTGCCGGGTGCGACGAACAGGCCCTGCGTGCGCACCGCCAGGTGCACCAGGCTGTGGCCCTGCGGCTTGAGCCATTGCATGTAGCGCTTGGCTGCCGAGGCTTCGAACTCGCCGATGGGCACGTGGAAGCCGGCCAGGTCGCACTCGCCGCGCGCCAGCGCCGACACCGACTCGAAGCTGTTGCGGTAGCGCAGCTCGACCGACAGCGAGGCGGCCTCGAGCTTCTCGACCAGCGCCGCGACCGCGAAGCCGTGGCTCGCGTGCAGACGCAGCGCGGCCGATCCGGCGGGCCGCTGCGGCAGCGCGCGGTCGAGCTCGTTCTCGAGCTCCGAGGCCAGCGAACTGAGCAGCGGCGACAGCCGGGCGGCGATGCGCTTGTCGGCCCAGATCAGTTTTTCGGCCAGCGGCGTCAGCGTCGAGCCGCGGCCGCGGCCGGCGTCGACCAGCGGGTGGCCGAACAGCTGCTCGGCGCGCTTCACCTGGCCCCAGGCATGGCGGTAGGACAGGCCGACGCTGCGGGCCGCCTGCGCGATGGCGCCGCTCTCCTGGATCGCTGCCAGCAGGGTCAGCAGCGCCGTCGTGTCGACGGCGTCGTCGGGGCCTTGCGCGAGGCCCCAGTGGGGAGTGATCTGGATGCGCATCATTCGGCGGCCTCGTGCATATCTGGCGCCAGGGCGATCGCTATCGTCCCTGGACAAGCTGGCGGCATTACATATGCTGATTGAAGCATATGAACTGCGGTCGCCGGACCGAGGAATTCCCGAACGATGAACGCCCCCGTGATTCCGATCCAGGTTCTACGCGAACCTGGAGCGAAGCCGCGGCGCATGACCGGCGAACGGCCGGTCCCGCCCGCGGCGCTCGAGGAGGTCGGCGCGCTGCTCGCCGGCCGGCCGCTGCGCAAGGACCTGCTGATCGAGCACCTGCACGCGATCAACGACCGCCATGGCCAGCTGCGCACCGACCACCTGGCGGCGCTGGCGCGGCTGCTGCGGCTGTCGCAGGTCGAGGTCTTCGAGGTCGCGAGCTTCTATCACCACTTCGAGGTCGTGCGCGAGGGCGCCGACGGCAGCTACCCCGTGCCGGCTGCACTGACGGTGCGCGTCTGCGACGGCATCGCCTGCGAGCTGGCCGGCGCGCAGGACCTGCTGGCGAAGCTGCCCGCGCTGCTGGGCACCGAGGTGCGCGTGATCGCCGCGCCCTGCATCGGTCGCTGCGAGCAGGCGCCGGCCGTCGCCGTGCACCAGCACCCGATCGCCAACGCGACGCCGGCCACGGTGCAGGCGGCCGTGGTGGCGAAGCGCACGACGCACGAGCCGGCGGCCTATGTCGACCTCGCGGCCTACCGCGCGGCGGGCGGCTACGCCACGCTGCGGCAATGCCTGGGCGGCGAGCGCGACGTGGAAGGCGTGATCGCGACGATGGAGTCGTCGGGCCTGCGCGGCCTGGGCGGCGCGGGCTTCCCGGCCGGGCGCAAGTGGCGCATCGTCCGCAGCCAGGCGGCGCCGCGGCTGATGGCCGTCAACATCGACGAGGGCGAGCCCGGCACCTTCAAGGACCGGCACTACCTCGAGCGCGATCCTCACCGCTTCCTCGAGGGCCTGCTGATCGCGGCCTGGGCGGTCGGCATCGACGCGGTCTACGTCTACCTGCGCGACGAGTACCACGGCTGCCGCGCGATCCTCGAACGCGAGCTGGCGGCGCTGGAGGCGAATCCGCCCGAAGGCGTCACGCTGCCGACCCTCGAGCTGCGTCGCGGCGCCGGCGCCTACATCTGCGGCGAAGAGTCCGCGATGATCGAGTCGATCGAGGGCAAGCGCGGCATGCCGCGACTGCGCCCGCCCTACGTGGCGCAGGTCGGCCTGTTCGGGCGGCCGACGCTCGAGCACAACTTCGAGACGCTGTACTGGGTGCGCGACATCCTCGAGAAGGGTGGCGACTGGTTCGCCTCGCACGGCCGCAACGGCCGCAAGGGCCTGCGTTCGTTCTCGGTGTCGGGGCGCGTCAGGAAGCCCGGCGTGCATCTCGCACCGGCCGGCATCACGCTGCGCGAACTGGTGGCCGAACACTGCGGCGGCATGCAGGACGGCCACGCGCTCTATGCCTACCTGCCGGGCGGCGCCTCGGGCGGCATCCTGCCCGAGCGCCTCGCCGACGTGCCGCTGGACTTCGACACGCTGCAGCCTCACGGCTGCTTCATCGGGTCGGCCGCGGTGGTGGTGCTGTCCGACCAGGACCGCGCCACCGACGTGGCGCGCAACCTGATGCGCTTCTTCGAGCACGAGAGCTGCGGGCAATGCACGCCCTGCCGCAGCGGCACCGAGAAGGTGGGCGAACTGATCGCGAGCGACCGCTGGGACACCGGCCTGCTCGCCGAGCTGTCGCAGGTGATGCGAGACGCGTCGATCTGCGGCCTGGGCCAGGCGGCACCGAACCCGGTGGACTGCGTGGTCAAGTACTTTCCGCACGAGCTGCAAGCCGGCTGAACGCATGAACGCACCCACCCTGTCGAAGCTGCTGGCGCCACAAGCGCAGGTGGTGGAGTTCTCCCTCGACGGCCGCACGGTCAGCGCGCGCGCCGACGAGACGATCTGGGCCGTCGCCAGGCGCGAAGGCACGACCATCCCGCACCTCTGCCACAAGGAAGGCCTGGAGCCGGCGGGCAACTGCCGCGCCTGCGTGGTCGAGGTCGAGGGCGAGCGCGCGCTGGCCGCGAGCTGCTGCCGCAGCGTCGCCGCCGGCATGAAGGTGCAGACCGCCGCACCGCGCGCGCAGACGGCGCGCAAGATGGTCGTCGAGCTGCTGATGAGCGACGCCGGCGCGACGACCGACAGCTACACGCGCGAGTCCGAGCTGAGCGGCTGGGCCGCGACGCTGGACGTGCCGCGCGGCCGGCTGCCGCAGCGTGATGCGCCCGGTCGTGACCGATACGCCGAGGCCGACCTCTCGCACGCGGCGATCGCGGTCAACCTCGACGCCTGCATCCAGTGCACGCGCTGCCTGCGCGCCTGCCGCGACGAGCAGGGCAACGACGTCATCGGCCTGGCCTTCCGCGGCGGCCACGCGCAGATCACCTTCGACGCGAACGCGCCGCTCGGCGAGTCGTCCTGCGTCGCCTGCGGCGAGTGCGTGCAGGCCTGCCCGACCGGCGCGCTGATGCCGGCGCGCGGCGCGGGCCTGCTCGAGGTCACGAAGAAGGTCGACTCGGTCTGCCCCTACTGCGGCGTGGGCTGCCAGCTGACCTGGAACGTGGGCCCCGACGAGAAGGGCGAGGAGCGCATCCACTTCGTCACCGGCCGCGACGGCCCGGCCAACCACGGCCGGCTGTGCGTGAAGGGTCGCTACGGCTACGACTACATCCACAACCCGCGGCGCCTGACCACGCCGCTGATCCGGCGCGAGGGCGTGGCCAAGGACCCGGCCGACATCGAGCGTCTGAAGCAGGGCCAGATCAAGGCGACCGACGTCTTCCGCCCGGCGACCTGGGACGAGGCGATGGAGCTCGCCGCCGGCGGCCTGGCGCGCCTGCGCGACGAGGCGCTGGCCGCGGGCCTGCGTGGCAACGACATCCCGCTCGCCGGCTTCGGGTCGGCCAAGGGCAGCAACGAGGAGGCCTACCTGTTCCAGAAGCTGGTGCGGCAGGGCTTCCGTACCAACAACGTCGACCACTGCACGCGGCTGTGCCACGCCAGCTCGGTCGCGGCGCTGCTCGAAGGCATCGGCTCGGGCGCGGTCAGCAACCCGGTCGAGGACGTCGCGCAGGCCGACCTGATCTTCCTGATCGGCGCGAACCCCACCGTCAACCACCCGGTGGCGGCGAGCTGGATCAAGAACGCGGTCGACCGCGGCGCGCGGCTGGTGATCTGCGACCCGCGCCAGACCGCGCTGACGCGCCGCGCCGCCTGGCACCTGCAGTTCCGTCCCGACACCGACGTCGCGCTGCTCAACGGCCTGCTGCACGTGATCGTTGCCGAAGGACTGGTCGACGAGGCCTTCGTCGCGGCACGCGTCAACGGCTACGAGGCGCTGAAGGCGTCGGTCGCCGAGGCGACGCCCGAGCGCATGAGCGAGATCTGCGGCATCGATGCGCAGACGATCCGCGACGTGGCGCGTGCCTACGCCACCAGCAAGGGCTCGATGATCCTCTGGGGCATGGGCGTCAGCCAGCACGTGCACGGCACCGACAACGCCCGCGGCCTGATCGCGCTGGCGATGCTGACCGGCCAGATCGGCCGTCCCGGCACCGGCCTGCATCCGCTGCGCGGCCAGAACAACGTGCAGGGCGCCAGCGACGCCGGGCTGATCCCGATGATGCTGCCCAACTACCAGCGCGTCATCAACCCGACCGTGCGCGAGGCCTTCGAGCGCCTGTGGGCGGCGCCCGAGCCGCTGGACGCCACGCCCGGCCTGACCGTCGTGGAGATCATGCACGCGGCCAGCGAAGGCCGCATCCGCGGCATCTACGTCGAGGGCGAGAACCCGGCGATGTCGGACCCCGACCTCGACCATGCGCGCAAGGCGCTGGCGGGCCTGGAGCATCTGGTCGTGCAGGACATCTTCCTCACCGAGACCGCGATGCTGGCCGACGTGGTGCTGCCGGCCTCGGCCCACGCCGAGAAGTGGGGCAGCTACACCAACACCGACCGACTGATCCAGGTCGGCCGCCCCGCGCTCGACCCGCCCGGCCTCGCGATGCAGGACCTGTGGATCATCGAGCGTGTCGGCCGGCGCATGGGCCTGGCGTGGAACTACTGGCGCGACGAGGACGGCGGCGGCAAGAACGCCCGCCAGGCCGCCGTGGCGCGCGTCTACGAGGAGATGCGCGTCAGCATGCCGCCGCTGGCCGGCGTGCCCTGGAGCCGCCTCGTCAGGGAAGACGCGGTCATGACCCCCGCCGCGACCGAGGACGATCCCGGCGCAGCGGTCGTCTTCATCGACCGCTTCCCGACCGCCGACGGCCGCGCGACCGTGGTGCCCACCAGCTTCCGGCCCGGCGCCGAGCAGGTCGATGCCGACTTCCCCTTCGTGCTGACCACCGGCCGCGTGCTCGAGCACTGGCACACCGGCGCGATGACGCGCCACGCCAGCATGCTGGACGCGATCGCGCCGGAGGCCTTGGCGTCGATGCACCCGGCCGACGCGCAGGCGCTCGGCGTGCGCGACGGCAAGGCCGTGCTGCTGGCGACGCGCCACGGCAGCGTGCAGGCGCGCGCATCGGTCAGCTCCGACGTGCAGCGCGGCCAGGTGTTCCTGCCGTTCGCGTTCTGGGAGGCTGCGGCCAACAAGCTGACCGGCGATGCGCTGG
Source organism: uncultured Methylibium sp. (assembly GCF_902826655.1). GTDB lineage: Bacteria > Pseudomonadota > Gammaproteobacteria > Burkholderiales > Burkholderiaceae_C > Methylibium. The sequence continues at coordinate 13,156 of NZ_CADEFR010000077.1, forward strand.
ATCCGTTCGGGAAGATTCCGGGGTTCAAGGTGACGGCCGTCAAGGTGACAGCGGTCGTTTGAGCTTGGCGAAGCAGCGCGCCGGGTCTCGCCCCGGCGGGCGACCTACTTTCTTTGCTGGCTCAAAGAAAGTAGGCAAAGAAAGAGCCTCGAACGCCAGCCATCTGGCTCGCTGAGGGCGCACGCGTCGCTGCGCTCGCTTGGAGCTTTGGCACACCACGGCTCGCCCGCGAGGGGCTCGAACATTTCGGTTGTTGAAGGACGAGGGCACTCTCGGCCCCCGCGCGTCCAAGGCCGCTGCGTCGTTGGACGCTCGGTGCTTCGAATCAAGGCGGTCGATGCAAGACCGCGTTGTTCGAGCCCCTCGCGGGCGAGCCAGGGTGCGCAGAAGTCCGGAGCGCAGCGATCGATCCGCTCAACCCAGATGTCTGGCGTTCGGGCTCTTTCTTTGGTTACTTTCATTTGGGCCAGCAAATGAAAGTGACTCGCCTGCCGGGGCGA
>NZ_CADEFR010000078.1 GCF_902826655.1 uncultured Methylibium sp.
GGCGTAGCCGAACATCAGGCCCTGGTCGCCGGCGCCGGTGTTCAGGTGGTCGTCGGACGCGTGGTCCACGCCCTGGGCGATGTCGTTGCTCTGCTTGTCGTAGGCCACCAGCACCGCGCAGCCCTTGTAGTCGATGCCGTACTCGGTGTTGTCGTAGCCGATGCGCTTGATGGTGTCGCGCGCCACCTGGATGTAGTCGACATGCGCGTTGGTGGTGATCTCGCCGGCCAGCACCACGAGGCCGGTGTTGGTCAGCGTCTCGGCGGCCACGCGCGAGCGCGGGTCCTGGGTGAAGATCGCGTCGAGGATCGCATCGGAGATCTGGTCGGCCACCTTGTCGGGGTGACCTTCGGAAACCGATTCCGAGGTGAAGAGAAAGTCGTTCGCCACTCTTAAACTCCAGTCCATCAAGTTGCAACTCGCGTTGCCGGCCTGGTGGGAGGAGCGGCGAACGCTTTAGCGGTTTGTTGAGCCCGATTCGTCATCGTGACCCGGCGGTGATGGCACCGCGATCGCCCCGCAAGTAGTCCTGTAACTCGGCGACCCCGCGATTCTAACGACCCCGATGAGCCGCTTTCTGATGACCCTGATGCGTGCCCTGGCCGGCTGGCCGCTGTGGCTGTTGCACGGGTGCGGCGGCGCGCTGGGCTGGCTGGTCTACGCGGCGTCGCCCAGCTACCGCGGCCGCTTCCGCGCCAACGTGGCCCGCGCCGGCGTGCCCTGGCCGCAGGCGCGCGCCGGCATCGCGGCCGCCGGCCGCATGCTGGCCGAGCTGCCGCCGCTGTGGCTGCGCCCGCACGACGCGAAGCTGCTGGTGCCGGTGCAGTGGCAGGGCGGCGAGCTGATCGAACGCGCCCAGGACAGCGGCCGCGGCCTGGTGATGCTGACGCCGCACCTTGGCTGCTTCGAGGTCGTCGGCCAGTCCTACGCCGAGCGCTACGGCGCCGGCCGCGGCGCGATGACGGTGCTGTATCGCCCCGCCCGCAAGCCCTGGCTGCGCCCGCTGGTCGAGGCGGCGCGCCGCCGCCCGGGGCTGGATGCCGCCCCGGCCACGCTGGCCGGCGTGCGCCAGATGATGCGCGCCCTCAAGCGCGGCGAGGTGGTCGGCCTGCTGCCCGACCAGGTGCCGCCCGAGGGCCTGGGCGTCTGGGCGCCGTTCTTCGGCCAGCCGGCCTACACGATGACGCTGGCCGCGCGCCTGGTGCAGCAGACCGGCGCGGCCCTGCTGCTGATCTGGGGCGAGCGCCTGCCGGGCGGTGCCGGCTACCGTGTGCGGGTGGCCGAGCTGGGCGAGCCGCTGCCCGACGACGCCACCGCCGCAGCCGCCGCCATCAACCGCGCGATGGAGCGGCTGATCCTGCAGTGCCCGCAGCAGTACCTCTGGGGCTATCACCGCTACAAGCAACCTCGCGCCGGCGCCGTGGCCGGCGCCAACGACTGACATGCGCATCGTCCTGGTTCTGCTGTGGCTGCTGCACTGGCTGCCCTTGCCGCTGCTGGCGCTGCTGGGTCGTGGCCTGGGCATGCTGCTGTGGCCGCTGGCCGGCTCGCGCCGGCGCATCGCGCTGCGCAACCTCGAGCTGTGCTTCCCCGACTGGCCCGAACAGAAGCGCCGTGCGCTCGCCTTCCAGCACTTCCAGTGGCTGGGCCGCAGCCTGCTCGAGCGCGGCCTGCTCTGGTACGCCTCGCCCGAGCGGCTGCGCCGGCTGATGCACGTCGAAGGCCCGGCCAGCTTCGCCGACACCCACGCCGGCCCGGTGATGTGGCTGGTGCCGCACTTCATGGGCCTGGACGTCGCCGGCGCGGCGGTGCAGCTCTTCATCGCGCGGCCCGGCTGCTCCATCTACCAGGCGCAGAGCAACAAGGTCTTCGACGCCGCGCTGCGGCGCGCGCGGCTGCGCTACGGCAACGCGAAGATCTTCGCGCGCAACGAGACCGCCAAGCCGCTGATGCGCGCCATCAAGGACGGCATGGGCTTCTTCAACCTGCCCGACATGGACTTCGGCGCCAAGGACGCGGCCTTCGTGCCCTTCTTCGGCGTGCCGGCCGCCACGCTGCTGGCGCCGTCGCGCATGGCGCGCCTGCTGGGCATGAAGGTGCAGCCGGTGATCGCCGAGATGCTGCCCGGCGGGCGCGGCTACCGCGTGCGCTTCCACGAGCCCTGGGCCGGCTTCCCGACCACCGACGCCGAGGCCGACACCGCCTGGATGAACCGCTGGATCGAAGACCGCATCCGCGAGAACCCGGCGCAGTACCTGTGGGTGCACAAGCGCTTCAAGACGCGGCCGGAGGGCGAGCCTTCGCTGTACGCCTGAGCGCCGGGCTCAGCGCCGCGACAGCGTCCAGGCCGTCGTCGCGTTGCGCAGCCGCAGCGTCTGCGCGTCGAGCAGTTCGCCGGTGACGGGCTGCCAGCGGCCGTCCGGCGCGATGTGCTGGCCGCGGAAGCCGCGGCCAGCCACCGCCTCGATGCTGAGCACGGTGTGGCCGGCCTGCAGCGCGCCGCCACCCGGGACGGTGACGAAGCCGCGCACGCCGGCGATGCGCAGGCCGTAGCGGCGCTGGGCGCTGTACCACTCGCCGTCGAAGGCCGACGCGGCCGCTGCGCCTGGCCGCAGGCCGGTCATCAGCGGTTGCAGCCCCAGGGCCTGCAGCAGCGGCTGGCGCTGGACGGCGAACTGGTCGGCGCTGCGCGGCGCCGCGATCGACAGCGTCAGCAGCGCCGCCAGCGGCAGACCGACGGCGAAGGCCAGCGCGATGACTGCGCGTCGCGCCGAGCCGGCCTCGCGGCGACCGGGCTGCGCGGCCATCATCGCCACGCCCAGCGCCAGGGCCGGTGTCTGCAGCAGCAGGAAGTCGCGCAGGGCCGGGCCGGGCAGGGCGGCGAGCGCCGCGGGTCCCTCGCCGCCGCGCAGGGCGGCCAGCAGCGCGTCGCCCTCGCGGAACAGCCAGAAGCCGACCGTCAGCAGCAGGCCGTAGGCCAGCATGACGAATGAGCCGCTGCCGTAGCAGGCGAGGTAGCGCGGCGCAGGCGGCGCACCGGCCGCGGCGGCTGCGCCGAAGCGCGGGCGCAGCACGGCGTACAGCAGCAAGGCCGCCAGCGCGCCGCCGATGGCGACGTGCGCCAGCAGCACCAGGCCGGCGACGAAGGCGGCGTTGAGCACGGCCGCGTCGGTCGCGAAGCGCAGCACCTCGGCGTGGCGCACCAGGAAGACGAAGGCCCAGGCGCTCGAGAAGATCGAGGCCAGCACCGCCAGCAGCGAGACGACGCAGGCTGCCAGGAAGCCGAGCCAGCCGCCGAAGGTGGCGTCGAGCCGCCAGCGCAGCACCAGCGCGCAGGCCAGCAGGCCGGGGCCGTGCAGCATCGCCAGCGCGCCGGCCAGCATCCCGGGGCGCCAGCGCGGATCCTCCGCGGCGGCGCTCAGCTGCTCCAGCACGCGGCCGGCGACGTCGGCCGACTCCAGGCTCACCAGGCCGACCTGCAGCGCGGCCGTCGCGATGCGGGCCAGCTCGAACAGCAGGCCCGGCTGGCGCCGCCCGTCGAGCAGCAGGGTCAGGCCGAAGCCGACGCCGGCCGTGATCAGCACGTAGGCCATCAGGCCGATCAGGGCGGCGCCGTAGGCCTCGCCGTAGGTCGGCGCCTGGCGGCCCGGCCGCAGCCGCGCCGCGGCGAACACCAGCAGCGCGGCGATCAGCGCCGGCAGCAGCAGCGTGACCGCCAGGGCGATGCCGACGCCGATCGCGGCGAGCACGGCGCCGGCCACGACCAGGATGCCGAGGCCGCCGCCGCCGCCGCCCCCATCGCCGCCGCCACCGCCACCGCCCCAGGGGGACGGCGACTTCGCGGGCGGCGACGACGCGACCGCGTTCTGCCGCGCGCGCTCGGCGTCGTTGCGACCGCGCTGGTAGTCGACCCAGTCGACGTTCGCGCCCGGTCCGCGGCCGTTGCGGCCGTCGAAGTAGTCGTCGTTCATGCGCGTCCGGAGCCGCCGGCTCCGCCCCTCGCCACCTCGCCACCTCGCGCGGATGCTAGGACGGGACCTGCGGGCCGGCAAGGCAGGGTTCGCCGCCGGCCGCTACCATGGACCGACCATGAGCGAGCGCCCGTCCTTCGCCCTGCTGCGGTCGGCCGCCACCGACACCGACCCGGCCGAGACCCGCGAGTGGCTGGACGCGCTGGCCGCGGTCGTCGCGCAGGCCGGCCGCGAGCGAGGGCTCTACCTGCTGGAGCAACTGGAAGAGCAGGCGCAGCAGCAGGGCATCGTGCCGCACGTGCTGCCGTACTCGGCCTACCGCAACACCATCCCGGTGGAGCGCCAGGGCCGCTATCCCGGCGACCTCGAGATCGAGCAGCGCCTCGCGACCATCATGCGCTGGAACGCGCTGGCGATGGTGATGCGCGCCAACGCGGCCTACGGCGACCTGGGCGGCCACATCGCCAGCTATGCGTCGGCGGCCGAGATCTTCGAGGTCGGCTTCAATCACTTCTTCCGTGCCGACGACCTGGTGTACTTCCAGCCGCACTCGGCGCCGGGCGTCTATGCGCGCGCCTTTCTCGAAGGGCGGCTGAGCGACGAGCAGCTGGCCCGCTACCGGCAGGAGTGTGGGCAGGGGGCCGGCGGCGGGGGCCTCAGCTCCTATCCTCACCCCTGGCTGATGCCGGACTTCTGGCAGTTCCCCACCGGCTCGATGGGCCTGGGGCCGCTGAGCGCGGTCTACCAGGCGCGCTTCCTGCGCTACCTGCAGCACCGCGGCCTGGCCGACACGCAGGCGCGCCATGTCTGGGGCGTGTTCGGCGACGGCGAGATGGACGAGCCCGAGTCGATCGCCGGCCTGACGCTGGCCGCGCGCGAGCGGCTCGACAACCTGACGTTCGTCATCAACTGCAACCTGCAGCGCCTCGACGGCCCGGTGCGCGGCAACGGGCAGATCATCCAGGAGCTGGAGTCGCTGTTCACCGGCGCCGGCTGGAACGTGATCAAGGTGCTGTGGGGCAGCGACTGGGACGCGCTGTTCGCGCGCGACACCGACCACGTGCTGCTGCGCGCGCTGGCCGGCACGGTGGACGGCCAGTACCAGACCCTCGGCGCGAAGGACGGCGCCTACAACATCGAGCACTTCTTCCGCCAGAACCCGGGCGTGCAGGCGCTGGTCGCGCACATGAGCGAGGCCGAGATCGACGCGCTCAAGCGCGGCGGCCACGACCTGCGCAAGCTGCACGCCGCGTTCGCCGCGGCGCAGGCGCACGAAGGCCGGCCGACGGTGATCCTGGCCAAGACCAAGAAGGGCTACGGCATGGGCGGTGCGGGCGAGTCGCGCATGACCTCGCACCAGGCCAAGAAGCTGGACCTCGACGGGCTCGAGGCCTTCTGCCGGCGCTTCGGCCTGCCGCTGACCGACGCCGACCGCGAGCAGCTGCGCTTCTACAAGCCCGACGACGACAGCCCCGAGATGCAGTACCTGCGCGAGCGCCGCAGCGCGCTCGGCGGCGCGCTGCCGCAGCGCCGGCGCGAGGCGCCGGTGCTGCCGGTGCCGCCGCTGGCCGCCTGGGGCGGCTTCGCGCTCGACGCCGACGGCAAGGAGATGAGCACCACGATGGCCGCGGTGCGACTGATCGCGGGGCTGCTGAAGGACCCGCAGCTCGGTCCGCGCCTCGTGCCCATCGTCGCCGACGAGGCGCGCACCTTCGGCATGGCCAGCCTGTTCCGCCAGATCGGCATCTACGCGCCCGATGGCCAGCTCTACGAGCCCGAGGACGCCGGCTCGATGCTGAGCTACCGCGAGGCGAAGGACGGCCAGCTGCTGGAAGAAGGCATCACCGAGGCCGGCGCGCTGGCCTCGTGGACGGCCGCCGCCACGTCCTACAGCGTCAGCGGCCTGGCCATGCTGCCGATCTACATCTACTACTCGATGTTCGGCTTCCAGCGCGTCGGCGACCTGATCTGGGCCGCGGCCGACCAGCGCGCGCGCGGCTTCCTGTTCGGCGCCACCGCCGGCCGCACGACGCTGGGCGGCGAAGGCCTGCAGCACCAGGACGGCAGCTCGGTGCTGGCGGCCGCGCAGGTGCCCAACTGCCGCGTCTGGGACCCGTGCTTCGCCGGCGAGCTGGCGGTGATCGTCGAGCACGCCGCGCGCCGCATGCTGGAGCAGCAATGCGACGAGTTCCACTACGTGACGCTGATGAACGAGAACTACGCGCAGCCCTCGCTGCCGGCCGCGGCCCACGACGACCTGCTGCGCGGCATGTACCTGCACGCGCAGCGCGAGGCGCCGGACGCCGCCGCCGGCGTGCGCCTGCTGGGCTCGGGCGCGATCCTGCGCGAGGTCATCGCCGCCGCCGGGCTGCTGGCCGCGGACTGGCAGGTGCCGAGCGAGATCTACTCGGTGACCAGCTTCGCCGAGCTGGCGCGCGAGGCGCGCGAGGTCGAGCGCGCCAACCGCCTGCAGCCGCTGGAGCGCGACCGCCGCAGCCATGTCGCGCGCCTGCTGGCCGGCGACGCGCCGGTGATCGCCGCGACCGACTACGTGCGCGCCTGGCCGCAGCTGATCGCCGAGTACGTGCCGGCGCGCTACGTCACGCTGGGCACCGACGGCTTCGGCCGCAGCGACACGCGCGCCGAGCTGCGCCGCCACTTCGAGGTGGACCGCCACCACATCGTGCTGGCCGCGCTGCAGGCGCTGGTGCGCGCCGGCCGGCGCGAGCGCACGGTGCTGGCGCACGCCGCGCAGCGCTACGGCCTGGACACCGCGGCCGAGCCGCCCTGGGGCCGCTGAGACCCCTTCGACCCGTTCAACCCGCAAGGAGACACGCCATGCAGCTGGATGCCGAACAACAGGCACGCTTCGACCGCGACGGCTACCTGTTCTTTCCCGGCCTGTTCCGGCCGGACGAGGTGAAGACGCTGACCGACGAGGTGCCGCGCCTCTATGCGATGGACCGGCCCGAGAACGTGCGCGAGAAGAACGGTCGCTCGGTGCGGACCAATTTCGCCGCGCACCTGTACAGCGCGCCCTTCGCGCGGCTGTCGCGCCACCCGCGCATGATCCGGCCGGTCGAGCAGCTGTTCGGCGAGAAGCTCTACATGCACCAGTTCAAGATCAACGGCAAGCAGGCCTTCGACGGCGACGTCTGGCAATGGCACCAGGACTACGGCACCTGGCTCAACGACGACCTGATGCCGACACCGCGCGCGATGAACGTCGCGATCTTCCTGGACGAGGTCAACGAGTTCAACGGCCCGCTGATGTTCATCCCCGGCAGCCACAAGCTCGGCGCGCTGCCGGCGGGCCACGACCTGACGACGACCAGCTACCCGCTGTGGACCATCGACAACGACGCGATCGCGCAGCTGGTGGCGAAGGCCGGCGGCCGCGAGGGCGGGATCGTGTCGCCGCAGGGTCCCGCCGGCTCGATGATCATGTTCCATTCCTGCCTGGTGCATGCCAGCAGCAGCAACCTCAGCCCCTGGCACCGCGTCAGCGTGTACCTGAGCCTGTGCGCGGTGTCCAACCACATCCGCCGCCACAAGCGCGTGGAGTACATCGCCCACCGCGACTTCACGCCGATCGAGACCCTGCCCGACGATTGCCTGCTGAAGCCCTATCCGGTGGACCTGCCGTGGCAGGGCGGCACGCCGGCGTCGGCGCTGGTGACGTCGATGGAAGAACTGAAGGAGATGGCATGAACTTGCATCGCATGTTGCAGGCACGCCAGGCCGAGAACCGCCCGCTGCGCGTCGCGCTGATCGGCGCCGGCAAGTTCGGCTCCATGTACCTGAGCCAGGCGCGCCGCACGCCGGGCATCCACCTCGTCGCCGTCTGCGACCTGAGCCCGGCGCGCGCGAAGCAGGCGCTGCTGGGCGTCGGCTGGGACGAGGCGCAGCTCGCGGCGCGCTCGCTCGACGACGCGCGCCGCACCGGCACGACCTTCCTCACCGACGACACGCCCGCGGCCATCGCCAGCGACGCGGTCGAGATCGTCATCGACGCGACCGGTTCGCCGTCGGCCGGCATCGCCCACGTGCTGGCCTGCTGCCGGCACGGCAAGCACATCGTGATGGTCAACGTCGAGGCCGACGCGCTGGCCGGGCCGCTGCTGGCGCGCAAGGCGCGCGAGGCCGGCATCGTCTACTCGCTGGCCTACGGCGACCAGCCGGCGCTGATCTGCGAGATGGTCGACTGGGCGCGCACCGCGGGCTTCGAGGTCGTGGCCGCCGGCAAGGGCACCAAGTACCTGCCGGCTTACCACGCCAGCACGCCCGACACCGTGTGGCAGCACTACGGACTGAGCGCCGAGGACGCCCAGGCCGGCGGCATGAACGCGCAGATGTTCAACAGCTTCCTCGACGGCACCAAGAGCGCGATCGAGATGGCCGCCGTGTCCAACGCCTGCGGCCTGACGCCGGCCGACGACGGCCTGGCCTTCCCGGCCTGCGGCGTGGACGACCTGGCGCGCCTGCTCAAACCCCGGGTCGATGGCGGCCTGCTGCAGCACCGCGGCCAGGTCGAGGTGATCTCGTCGGTCGAGCGCGACGGCCGCCCGGTCTTCCGCGACCTGCGCTGGGGCGTCTACGTCAGCTTCGCCGCCGACAGCGACTACGTGCGCCGCTGCTTCAAGGAATACGGCCTCGTCACCGACTCCAGCGGCGAGTACTCGTCGATGTACAAGCCCTTCCACCTGATCGGCCTGGAGCTGGGCATCAGCGTCGCCAGCGCCGGCCTGCGCCGCGAGCCGACCGGCGCGCCCTACGCGTGGCGCGGCGATGTCGTCGCCACGAGCAAGCGCCTGCTGCGCGAGGGCGAGATGCTCGACGGCGAGGGCGGCTACACCGTCTACGGCAAGCTGATGCCGGCGGCCGCGTCGGTGGCCGGCGGCTACCTGCCGCTGGGCCTGGCGCACAAGCTCAAGCTCAAGCGCGAAGTCGCGGTCGGCCAGCCGGTGCGCTGGGACGACGTGGTCTTCGACGCCGCGGCCGAGGCGGTGGCCTTCCGGCGCGAGATGGAGCGGGGAGTGATCGGCGGCTAGACCCGGTTCTCCGGGCACTTGACCACCTTGCACTTGCAGCCGCCGTCGCCGCGGCAGTCGCAGTCCATGCACACGACGATGACGCGGCGGCGCGCGCGCGTCGTGGTGCGCGGCGGCGTGACGCGCCAGGGCAGCGGCGCGCGGCCCATCAGCACCTGCAGCGGCGTGGCTTCGCGCGCGCCGGGCAGCGCGGCCGCCAGGCGGTAGCCGGCACGCACCAGCCGGGCGCGCGCCGTGCGCAGCGCCAGGCGGTAGGCGTCGCAGCCGGCCTCGAAGGGCATCATCGGCAGGCGCTCGGGATGGCTGGCACGCAGCCGGGCCCGGCCGGCGGAAATCACGAGATCGAAGTCGAGGTGCTGGGGCTTCTTCATCGGTGTCTCCTCATCGAGCCCCGAGCTTGTCGGCCGCCGCCCCGCGAACGCCATCCCTCGGTCGCAGTTCAGCCCGGCACGTTCAGCGAGATCGAGAACACGCCCGCGACGAAGCCCAGCAGCGACTTGGCCAGGCCCGTGATGGCGGGCTCGGTCTGGTCCTTGGTGCGCGCGTAGAAGAAGACCGCGACCAGCAGCGAGGCCACGTACAGCAGGGCGCTGGCGACCTGGAGCTGGCCGACCGAGCCGTTGCCCGCGCTGCCGGCCGCCGCCGACGACGGCAGGCCGACGACGTAGCCCACGTAGGTGGCGAGCGACACGCTGATCGTCGTCACCGACAGCGACTGGAACTGCCGGTAGCCGCCGGCCTGCGTGCTGGCCGGCGTGGGATGCAGGCCCAGGTCGAACAGGCACAGGTAGTACCAGGCCAGGCCGGCGACGCCGGCGATGAAGATCAGCCAGTCCTTCAGCTGCGCGTTGGTGATCGACGCGGTGATCGTCTGCAAGGCGTCCATGGCGGGCTCCGCGGGGCCGCGTCGGCGGCGATGCGGGCACGCTAGCCTGGGGCTGCGGCGGGCGTCAATCCTGCGGCTTGCGGCCGCCGTCGCGCGCCGCCTTGGCGAGGTGCTGCAGCACCGGCACGAAGCGCCCCTCGGTACGGCCGTCCATCTGCGCCATGAAGCATCCCTGCCCGGCGCCGCGCAGGAAGGCGCGGCGCGAGGCGGTCTCGGGCGTGGCGTCGGCCTTGCCGGCGAAGTCCGCGGTCAGCACCTGGTTGCAGTGTGCGGCCGAGGCCTTGACGGCCGACTCGCAGGCGCTCGCGTCGGCGAAGCGCAGCACGCGCAGCAGCGTGTCGTGCGTGCACATCTCCAGGAAGGGCGCCTCGTCGGTGATCCACGGTGCCGGCTCCGTGCGGTCCTGGGCCTGCAGGGACGCGGCAGCGGCCAGCGCGATGAGGCCGGCGACGGCGCGGCGAAGACTCGGGGGCTTGTTCATGGCCGGATCAGGAGGCCGTCCGGGCCGGGCAGTTGAAGCGGCGCAGCGGCTGCACGCGCCACGCGATCGGCGCGCCGCTCAGCGGGTCGGCCATCGGCGGCTGCGCGGGGATCCACCGGCCCTCGGCGTCGAGTTCGAGCAGGCTGAGGAAGGACGTCGGATAGCCCTGGCCGTACTGCAGCTCGTAGCGCCGGCCGGCCTCGACCGTGAAGGCCACGGTGAAGCTGTGGCGGATCGTCCCGGCGGTCGACTCGCCGTACCAGCCTCGCTGCACGAAGACCTCGCGCCCGGCCGGCACAGCGACGAAGCGCTCGTGGGTGCCGATCTCGCGCGGGTTGCTGCAGCGGGCGTCATCGAACACCGTCGTGCCGACCTTGGCCCCGGCGGTCGTGAAGCGGACCAGCGCGGTCGGGCCGCCGGCGGGCGGGGTGTACTCGGGCAGGGTCTGGCAGCCGGCGAGCAGCAGCAGGCTGCCCGCCCAAACGCCGCGGCGAAGAACGTTCATCTTTCTTCCTCCCGGCGCCACGATAGCGGCGAAGCGAAGCGGTGGTCTGCCGCGGAACTGACAGGTGCGCGGCTTCAGCGCCGCCAGCGGGCGGCCCACCACGGCGCCACCAGCACCACCAGCAGCACGACCGGCCACAGGTTGCCGTCGTGGAAGCGATGGGCCTCGACCAGTTCGACCCAGGCCTTGCCCTGCACCACGCGGCCGAAGCCGAACTCGAAGGCCAGCGTCGCCGCCAGCCAGCCGAGCCCGATGCCGGCGAGGTGCCGTGCCGGCAGCGGCGGCAGCCATGCGACCAGCAGCCGTGCTGCGGCCAGCACGCAGGCCGACAGCAGCAGGCCGCTGAGCACCAGCGCCGCCGGCCGTCCGAGCCAGGGCACGAGCAGCGTCTCGCGCAGCGCGCCGTTGGCAACCGCGCAGACCAGGATCAGCAGCCACACGGCGGCGGCGCGCAGCGCGATGGCGGCAGCCGTCGACCGCATGCCGGCGACCGCGCTCAGCGGCGGTCGATCTCCTTGATCATCTCGGCCGCGATGGCCTGGATCTGCTTGTCGGTCATCGCCGAGAAGATGCCTTCCCAGGCGCTGGACGAGGTGGCGTACTTGCGCGTGCCCAGCTCGCGCTGCGAGGGCAGCTCGAAGAAGCTGGCCTCGGCGTCGATGTAGGCGTTGCCGGTCATCACGCCGAAGCCGTAGCGCGCGCCGGGCGACAGGTAGCGGTAGTCCTTGACCGTCACGACCACCAGCGTGCCGGGCGTCGCGGTCGCGGCGGGCTGCGCCTCGAAGTAGTCGAACTGCTTGCCGGCGCCGGACGCCGCCGACGACACCGCGGTGCGCCACTCGGTGCGGAACAGCTCCCAGTCCGTCGACTTGGCCAGCGACGGCGCCGGCTTGACCAGCAGCGCCACGCGCTTGCTGGCCGCGGCCGGCACCTGCAGCGTGGCCGCGTTGTCGCCGGCCGGGCGCTGCACGGTGGCGGCGCAGCCGGTCAGCAGCGCGAGGGTGAGGGGGACGAGCAGGGCGGCGAGTCGGCGCATGGGGCAACGGGGAGTGGAGGGTGCGCGGATGCTAGCGGCCCATGCTGCGACTAGCGCCGGTGCGTCGTGCCGCCTTCGGGGGCATGCGGCGTGCCCGGCAGCTGCGGCGTCACCGGCGGCAGCTTCGGCAGCTTCGGGTCCGGCGCGAGGCCGCGGCAGCCCGGGCCGCCATGGGTCGACAGGCAGCCGGGATAGGAGTCGGTGGCCTCCTTCGACTTGCGGCGGTCGTCCTGGCTCTTGCACTCGCCGGCGTCGGCGGCGCACTTCGGTTTGGCAACGGCGATGCCACTGCCGAGGCTCAGGGTCAGGCCGGCGGCGAGGGCGGCCATCGCGACCGCGCGCGATGTCTTCTTGGGGAACTGGGCGATGTTCATGATCTGCACTCCTCGTGGAAGGTGAAGGCGACGGCATGCGCCGGCGCTGCTTCCGTTTTAGGTCGTGCGTCGTTAGGCCGGCGTTAGGCGGCGCCCTTCGGCGGCGCGCCGCGCGGCATCAAACGTGGGGGGCAGCCTCAGCCCAGGTACTTCCAGCTGCTCGCGCCGTCCAGCAGGCGGATGCGCACCGGCCCCAGGACTGCGGGGTCGAAGTTGCGCGCGTTGACGCCGACGCGTGCGCCGGCGGTCGGCACGATGCGCTCCCAGTGCGTGATGCAGCCGCAAGTGCTGCAGCGCACGAAGCGCAGGAGACGGTCGCCCCAGGCGTAGTGGCTGGTCGCGCCGCTCACCCGCAGCTGCGTGGCGGGGAAGTAGGCCCACAGCGTGCCGTAGCGCCGGCAGATCGAGCAGTTGCAGTTGGTCAGGCTGCGCGGCCGGCGCGGGATCTCGATGCGGACGGCGCCGCAGTGGCAGGTGGCGGAGAGCATGAGCGAGGCTCCTCCGATGGCTAGCCGTGCGGCATCCGGCCGCCGGCCGGGGACCAGTTCTCCCAGGGCACGTCCTGGAAGCAGAGCATCAGGTTCTCGGTATCGAAGCCCTGGGCCGCCAGGCGCTCGACAAGCGTCGCCAGCACCTGCTTCTTCACCTTGACACTGCGGCCCGCGCCCAGCAGCACCTCCACCAGCACGAAGTCATCGGTGCGCCGCGTGCGCACGTCGGGGAAGCTGTCGTCGTAGCGGAAGTCGTCTTCGCCGAGTTCGATCACGCGGTGGAAGCGGTCGTGCGGATCGACGCCCACGCCCACCAGTGCATCGTGCACCGCGTCGAGGACCATGGTCTTGAAGGCGGCGGGCTTGGGCTTGCGGAGGGTGAGGGTGACGATGGGCATGGGGTGTTCAGGACACAAACAAACTACCGATGCTTCCTAGTCTTCTGGCTCGAGAGACTGCCGCAGCGTGCGAGGCTGACGGGTTTCTCTTCGAGACTAAAGAAAACTTGAGCGTTAGATCGGCAGCTACCGTTAACTCTGGCAAGTCCGCTATACCGATAGCACCTCTGTGTCGTCAGTGCTTGATACTCAACATCAAACTCCAACGTCAGAGCTCGAGTTGGATCAGCTCCTGAATGAAGTTTGAACGCTTCAATGAATGCTTCCCCAACCTCGCCGTGCGCAATTTTTTGTCCCTGCGCCAGTATGACCCCCGAGCCCGTACTCCCTACCTCTAAGGAACGTCTGCATAACTCGCCCGAATCTTGCATGACGTGAAGCCATGAACA
>NZ_CADEFR010000079.1 GCF_902826655.1 uncultured Methylibium sp.
TGTGGTGGTGGCCGCAGGAGTTGATGCAGCCGCTGATGTGCAGGTCGATGTCGCCCACGTCGTCGAGCAGCGCGATGTCGTCGAAGCGCTCGTTCAGCTCGGCCGCGACCGGGATCGAGCGTGCATTGGCCAGGCCGCAGAAGTCACCACCGGGGCAGGCGATCATGTCCGTCAGCAGGCCGATGTTGGGCGTGGCGAAGCTCGCTGCCTTGGCTTCCTGCCACAGCGTGTGCAGGTCTTCCTCGCGCACCCAGGGCAGCAGCAGGTTCTGGTCGTGCGTGACGCGCAGCTCGCCGTGGCTGTAGCGGTCGGCCAGCTCGGCGGCCAGATCCATCTGCGCATCGGTGGCGTCGCCCGGCGCCTGGCCGGCGCGCTTGAGCGACAGCGTTACCGCCTTGTAGCCGGCGAGCTTGTGACCGTGGACATTGCGCTCGAGCCACTTGCGGTAGGCCGGCGGCGCGTCCGCGGGCACGCCGTCAGTGACGGCGGCGCGCGGCGCCACGCCTGGCGGCAGCACGAAGCAGGCCGACACGCGGTCCAGTTCGGCCTGCGGGATGACCTGGGCGTCACCGTCGGTGTCGAGGGTCAGGATGTCCTGGTATTCCTTCTCGACGGCGTCGATGAACTTCTGGCCTTCCGCCTTGACCAGGATCTTGATGCGCGCCTTGTACATGTTGTCGCGCCGGCCGTAGCGGTTGTAGACGCGCACGATCGCTTCGATGAAGACGAGGATCTGGTCCCAGGGCAGGAAGTCCCGGATCACCACGCCGTTGACCGGCGTGCGCCCCATGCCGCCACCGACCAGCACGCGAAAGCCCACCTCGCCGGCAGCGTCGCGGTGCAGCTGCAGGCCGATGTCGTGCCAGGCGATGGCCGCGCGGTCTTCGGTCGCGCCGGTGACGGCGATCTTGAACTTGCGCGGCAGGAAGGCGAACTCGGGGTGCAGCGTGCTCCACTGGCGCAGGATCTCGCAGTAGGGCCGCGGGTCGACGGTCTCGTCGGGCGCCACGCCGGCCAGCGCGTCGCTGGTGATGTTGCGGATGCAGTTGCCGCTGGTCTGGATGCCGTGCATGTCGACCTCGGCGAGGCGCTCCATCACATCGGCGCTGCGCACCAGCGGAATCCAGTTGTACTGCAGGTTCTGGCGCGTGGTGAAGTGGCCGTAACCGCGGTCGAACTCGCGCGCGATGCGGGCCAGCGCGCGCAGTTGGCGGCTGCTCAGTTCACCGTAGGGCACGGCGACTCGCAGCATCGGCGCATGGCGCTGGATGTACCAGCCGTTCTGCAGACGCAGCGGGCGGAAATCGTCGTCGCTCAGCGCGCCGGCCAGGTTGCGGGTGAGCTGGTCGCGGTACTGCGCGGCGCGCTGCTGCACGAAGCGTCGGTCGAAATCGGTGTACTGGTACATCGTCAGCGGTTCAATGGATGACCTTGAGGCCGGCACCCAGCAGCGCCGCGCACAGCAGCGCGCGCACCAGGCGCTCGGGCATGCGGCGCGTCAGCTGGGCGCCGATCCAGATGCCGGGGATGGAGCCGATCAGCAGCGTGGCCAGCATCGGCCAGTTGACATGACCCAGCGTGGCGTGGCCGACGCCGGCCACCAGCGTCAGCGGCACGGCGTGCGCGATGTCGGTGCCGACCAGCTTGCGGGCGTCGAGCCGCGGATGCAACAGCAGGATCAGCGTCGCGCCGATCGCGCCGGCGCCGATCGAGCTCAGCGAGACCAGCACGCCCAGCAGCACGCCGGAGGCGATGGTCCAGGGCAGCTTGCGCTCGGCGGGGATCCAGCGCTCCAGGCGCAGGCCGACGGCCTGCCAGGCCGGGCGGAAGAACACCACGATGGCGGTCAGCAGCAGTGCAATGCCCAGCGCCAGCGTCAACGCGCTGCCCCAGGCCTTGGTGACGCCCGTCGCGTGCATCAGCGCGATCGTCGCCAGCGACGCCGGAATGCTGCCGGCCAGCAGCTGCCAGAGGATGGCGTTGTCGATGTGCTTGTGGCGCCAGTGCGCGATCGACCCGGAGATCTTGGTCAGGCCCGCGAACCACAGGTCCGTGCCGATGGCGACCGCGGGCGGCAAGCCGAACACGCCCATCATCAGCGGCGTCATCAGCGAGCCGCCGCCGACGCCGGTCATCCCGACGATGGCGCCGACGCCGAAGCCGATCAGCACTGCTATGAGGTCCATGGGTTTGCTGCATCGCGAAAATTCTCGCGGAGGCCGAACTCTACGGACCGAGCAAGCGCATGCGAAGAACAGATAAGTCGATTGCTTATGGCCGACCGGCATAAGGCGAGAAGGCCGCTTCCTAGAATGGAAGGCATGCACTTCGATCCTGTCCTGGCTGTCCGTCGGCGCGCCTTCCTGACCCTGGGGTCGGTCGCCGCTGCCGGCCTGCTGACGGCCTGCGGCACCGCGCCCCGGCCCAGTCCGACGACGGCCGCGCCGACGCCGGAGCCGCCGCCCGTGGCCAAGCCGCCACCGCGGCCGCCGCGCATCGGTCTGGCGCTGGGCGGCGGCGCCGCCCGCGGCTTTGCGCACATCGGCGTGATCCAGGTGCTGGAGGAGCAGGGCATCCGGCCCGATCTCGTGGTCGGCACCTCGGCGGGCAGCCTGGTCGCCGCGATGTGGGCGTCGGGCAAGAGCGGCGTCGAGCTCGGCTCGCTGGCCGAAAGCATGGACGAGACCGCGCTCACCGACTGGACCTACCCCGGCCGTGGCCTGTTGCGCGGCGAGGGGCTGGCGAAGTACGTGCGCGAGCACACCGAGGGCCGCTCCATCGAGACGATGAAGGTCCCGCTCGGCATCGTCGCCACCGACCTGGCGAGCGGGCAGCCCATCCTCTTCCAGCGTGGCGACCCCGGCGTGGCGGTGCGGGCATCGAGCGCGGTGCCGGCGGTCTTCCAGCCGGTGAAGATCGGCAGCCGCGAGTACGTCGATGGTGGCCTGGTGGCGCCGGTGCCGGTGCAGTTCGCCCGTCAGATGGGCGCCGAGCTGGTCATCGCGGTCGACATCTCGGCGTCGCCGGAAGACCAGCCCACCGGCGACGCCTTCAAGATGCTGCTGCAGACCTTCGCGATCATGGGTCGCAGCCTGGGCCAGTACCAGCTGCGCGAGGCCGACATCGTGATGCGGCCCAAGCTGCAGGGCGTGTCGGGGGCCGACTTCGGCGCCCGGCGGCTGTCGGTGCTGGCCGGTCGCGAAGCGGCGCTCACGGTGCTGGCCGACCTGCGCGCCCGCATCGCGGCCAAGAGCCACTGAAAGGCGGGGAACGCCGGCCCCAATAAAAACGGCCCGAGACAAGCTCGGGCCGGAAGGTACCTGGAACCCAGTTCGCGAAGGTACCGAGGAGACAACCTTTCAGGAGACCACCAGCGGGCCGGTGGTCACACTCAGATGGCGGGTAGTCTCACAAGTTCAAGAGCAGGTGAATCAACGACGGCTCTTGGTCGCGGCCTGCGAGGCCTTGACCGCGGTCGTGTTGATCGCCTGGAAGTTGGCTTCGGCCACGTCCTGGGCTTGCTTGGCGGCCTTGGTCACGCTCTCGAGCGCGTTGTTGGCAGCGGCAACCGCCGACTTGACCAGGGCCACGGCGTTCTCGGTGCCGGCCGGCGCGTTCTTGACGGCCGAGTCGACGGCGGCCATGAAGCTCTTCTGGGTCTCGGCCAGCTTGCTCTCGGCGATCTTGCTCACTTCGGCGTTGGTGCCGGAAGCGATGTCGTAGAGGTGGCGGCTGTAGGCGGCGGCCTTCTCGGCGGCCGGCTGCAGCAGGCCGGCTTGCAGGGCCAGCAGCTCTTGCGCGTCCTTGACCGACAGCGTGGCCTTGGCGTGCTCGGCGACTTCGCCGAGGCCCGACTTCGCGACTTGCAGGTTCAGCTCGACGAGCTTCTCGACGCCTTCGAAGGCCTTGTTCGTCAGACCGAACAGGGTTTCGAGGTTGGCCTTGTGGGCGGCGAGCAGTTGTTCAGCGGTCATCATGTTCAGGTCTCCAGTGATTGCAGGGCGGGTGAGCTGCAACGATTGGTGCACTGCAGCATGGAAGGAAGTATATCGGGGGTTTTCCCCAGTGCAAGCTCTTTTTGCTGCGCCGCCGCAATTTAGACCCGTGGCCCTAGTGACGGTCCTCGCTGCGACACAATCGCGCCGCCATGCAGGCCTACTACAGCGATCACTTCGTCCTGCCGCTGCCGGCGGGCCATCGCTTCCCGATGGGCAAGTACCGCCTGCTGCACGAGCGGCTGGCCGCCGGGCTGCCGGGCCTGCGTCTGATCGAGGCACCGGCGGCGACCGAGGGCGAACTGGCGCTGGCTCACAGCCCGGCCTGGGTCGACGCGGTGGTCAGCGGCAGTCTCAGTGCCGCCAGCCAGCGCGAGATCGGCTTTCCCTGGTCGCCGCGCATGGTCGAGCGCTCGCTGCGGTCGGTCGGTGCGACGATCGCCGCGGCCCGGTCGGCGCTGGTCGAGGGCGTGGCCGCCAACCTGGCCGGGGGCACCCATCACGCCTACGCCGACCGCGGCTCCGGCTACTGTGTCTTCAACGACATCGCCGTGGGCGCCCGACTGATGCAGGCGGAGTGGCACCGCCGGCACCGCTGCCTGCTGCGCGTGGTCGTCATCGATCTCGACGTGCATCAGGGCAACGGCACGGCCTCGATCTTCCGCGACGATCCGACGGTGTTCACGCTGTCGATGCACGGTGCACGCAATTTTCCGTTCCGCAAGGAGCCGAGCGACCTCGATGTCGACCTGCCCGACGGTTGCCGCGACGACGACTATCTCGCCGCCCTGGACCGTGCGCTCGACGCACTCTGGGACCGGCACGCCGAGGGCGAGCCCGGCCTGGCCTTCTACCTGGCGGGTGCCGATCCGCACGAGGGCGATCGCCTCGGGCGGCTGAAGCTCAGCTTCGAAGGTCTGGCCGAACGCGATCGCCGCGTGCTGCAGGCGCTGCGCGAACGCCGCATCCCGGTGGCGCTGGCCATGGGCGGCGGCTACGGGCGCGACATCGAGGACACGGTCGGCGTCCAGCTCGGGACCTTCCGCGCGGCGCTGGCGAGCTGGGACCTGTGGAAGCAATGGAACAATAAGCCGCATGAGCCGTCCCCAGCCCGAGCCGCGTGAAGCCTATCGAGTCTTCTCCGCGCTGCCTACGCGCTGGATGGACAACGATATCTACGGCCACGTCAACAACGTCGTCTACTACAGCCTGTTCGACACGGCCGTCAACGGCTACCTGATCGAGTCCGGCGCACTCGACATCCACCAGGGCAGCGTGATCGGGCTGGTGGTCGAGACGCACTGCAACTACTTCGAGCCGGTGGCGTTTCCGCAGGTCATCGAGGCCGGCCTGCGCGTGGCCCACGTCGGCAGCTCGAGCGTGCGTTACGAGATCGGCCTGTTCGCCGCCAGCACCGGGCCGACCGCGGCGCGCGGCCACTTCGTCCATGTCTATGTCGATCGCCGCACCCAGCGGCCGACGGCTCTTCCTCAGAATCTCCTCAACGCCCTGGACCGACTCAAGTGACACCTGCCGAAGCCACCACCGCCGTCGACGCGGCCATCACCTCGCGCCGGTCGGTGCGGGCCTTCCTGCCCACGCCGGTGCCGCGCGCGACGGTCGAGGAGATCCTCCAGGTCGCGGCGCGCGCACCCTCGGGGACCAACATCCAGCCCTGGAAGGTGACGGTGCTCACCGGCGCGGCCCTCAAGCGTCTGTGCGACGCGATCACCAGCGTCCACAACGATCCGGCCGAGATGGCGCGGCACCAGGAGGAGTACGCCTACTACCCGCGCGACTGGGTGGCGCCCTACATCGACCGTCGCCGCAAGATCGGCTGGGACCTGTACGGCCTGCTCGGGATCGGCAAGACCGACAAGGCCCGCATGCATGCGCAGCACGGCCGCAACTACGTGTTCTTCGACGCGCCGGTCGGCCTGATCTTCACGATCGACCGCGTGCTGGAGCAGGGCAGCTGGCTCGACTACGGCATGTTCCTGCAGAACGTGATGGTGGCGGCGCGCGGCCGCGGCCTGGACACCTGCCCGCAGGCCGCGTTCACGCCCTTCCACCGCGTGATCGCCCGCGAGCTGCAGTTGCCGGACACCGAGATGCTGGTCTGCGGCATGGCCCTGGGTCAGGCGGACCCGGCCGCGGTCGAGAACCGCCTGGTCACCGAGCGCGAACCGGTGGCCGGCTTCGTGCGCTTCCTCGAGTGAGCGCCATGCGCCGATTCATCGCCCTGCTCGCGGCGAGCCTGCCGCTCGCCGCCTCGGCCGCCGAGATCGACGGTGCCGCACTGGGCGCCCTGTGGGCCGTGCCCTTCGCGGGCGTCCTGCTGTCGATCGCGCTGATGCCGCTGCTGGCGCCGACGTTCTGGCACCACCACTACGGCAAGGTCGCGCTCGCCTGGGCGGCCGCGTTCATGCTGCCCTTCGCGGCCCTGTACGGGCCGGCTGCTGCGGGGACCGCCTTCGTGCATGCGGCGCTGGCCGAGTACATCCCCTTCATCATCCTGCTGACCGCGCTGTTCACCGTGGCCGGTGGCATCCACATTCGCGGCAACTTCCACGGCAGCCCGGGCTTCAACTGCGGGCTGATGGCGATCGGGGCGGTGCTGGCCAGCCTGATGGGAACGACGGGCGCGTCGATGTTGCTGATCCGCCCGCTGATCAGCGCCAACGACAATCGCAAGCACGTCGCCCACGTGGTGGTGTTCTTCATCTTCATCGTCTCCAACGTCGGCGGTTCGCTGACGCCGCTGGGCGACCCGCCGCTGTTCCTGGGCTTCCTCAAGGGCGTGAGCTTCTTCTGGACCGCCCAGCACATCTTCCCGGAGACGCTGTTCCTGGTGATCGCGCTGCTGGCGATCTTCTATGTCATCGACAGGCACTACTACCGCAAGGAAGGCGTCCAGCGCTTCGACCCGACGCCGGACTCGGCGACCTTCGGCATCGAGGGCAAGGTCAACCTCGGCCTGCTGCTGGTGATCGTCGGCCTGGTGCTGATGAGCGGAACCTGGAAGCCCGGTATCGAGTTCGATGTGTTCGGAACGCCGGTCGGCCTGCCGCAACTGGTGCGCGATGCGGCCCTGATCGCGGTGGCGGTGGTGTCCTGGAAGATCACGCCACCCGGTGTGCACGGGCGCAACCAGTACAGCTGGGAGCCGATGCTCGAGGTCGCCAAGCTCTTCGCCGGCATCTTCCTCACCATCGCTCCGGTGCTGGCGATGCTGAAGGCCGGCTCGCAGGGCGCCTTCGCGCCGGTCGTCGGCCTGGTGACGGGTGCCGATGGCCAGCCGATCCCGGCGATGTACTTCTGGGCCACCGGCATCCTGTCGAGCTTCCTCGACAACGCACCGACCTACCTGGTGTTCTTCAACCTCGCCGGCGGCGACCCGCAGGTGCTGATGACGACCCTGGCGCCGGTGCTGGTGGCGATCTCGGCCGGTTCGGTGTTCATGGGTGCCAACAGCTACATCGGCAACGCACCCAACCTGATGGTCAAGGCGATCGCCGACAGCCGCGGCATCCGCATGCCGAGCTTCTTCGGCTACATGGCCTGGAGCTGCGCGATCCTGATCCCGCTGTTCGTGCTGGTCACGCTGATCTTCCTGCGCTGAAGGATCGATGATGAAGAAGGTGCTGGTGGCGCGCGCGGTGTTTCCGGAGGTCCTGGAGGCCCTGCGCGCGCATTTCGAAGTCGAGTCCAACCGCGACGACACGGTCTGGAGCAAGTCGCAACTGATCGAACGGCTGCAGGGCAAGGCCGGCGTGTTCGCCACCGGCAGCGAGCGCATCGATGCCGAGGTGCTGGCCGCCTGCCCCGGACTCGAGGCGGTCTGCAACATGGCCGTCGGCTACAACAACATCGACGTCGCCGCCTGCACCGCGCGCGGCATCGTCGTCACCAACACGCCCGACGTGCTGACCGAGACGACGGCCGACTTCGGCTTCGCGCTGATGATGGCCGCGGCCCGGCGCATGGCGGAGTCCGAGCGCTACCTGCGTCGCGGCGAGTGGCTCAAGTGGCACTACGACCAGTTCATGAGTCCCGACGTGCACGGCACGACGCTCGGCATCCTGGGCATGGGCCGCATCGGCCAGGCGATCGCGCGCCGCGGCGCGCTCGGCTTCGGCATGGGCGTGATCTATCACAACCGCACGCGCCTGCCGGCCGACAAGGAGGCGGCGGTGCACGCCCGCTACGTCGACAAGGCGACGCTGCTGCGCGAGGCCGATCACCTGGTGCTGGTCGTGCCGTACTCGCCGGCCTCGCACCACGCCATCGGTGCGGCCGAGCTGGCGCAGATGAAGCCGACCGCCACGCTGACCAACATCGCGCGCGGCGGTGTGGTCGACGATGCCGCGCTGGCAGCCGCGCTGAAGGAGCGGCGCATCGCAGCGGCCGGCCTCGACGTGTTCGAGGGCGAGCCGCGGGTGGACCCGGCGCTGCTGGAGGTGCCGAACGTCGTGCTGACGCCGCACATCGCCAGCTCGTCGGTGCGCACGCGCCGCGCGATGGCCGACCTGGCCGCTGACAACCTGATCGCCGCGCTGGGCTGCGGATCGCGGGCCGGCCGGCCGCCGACGCCGGTCAACGCCGAGGCCCTGGCGGCGCGCTGAGGCAGGGCAGATGGCCGACTGGATGCCGATCGCCGCGCTGGTGCTGCTGGCGCTGATCCTGCTGTTGCTGCTGCGCCCGGCGAGCGACGCGCCGCTGCAGCGCCTGGAGCGCGAACTGCGCGACGAGCTGTCGCGCAGCGCGGCCGGAACGCGCCAGGAGCTCGGCATCACGCTCGGCAGCCTGCAGCAGACCCTGCTGACGCAGCAGGGCGACGTGGCGCGCACGCAGAACGAGCAGATCGACTCCTTCCGCGTCCAGCTGGGCGGGCTGCAGCAGTCGCTGGCGCAGGCCTCGATGGCGGGCCGCGAAGCGCAGGATGCCGCGCTCAAGCGCTTCGGCGACGCGCTGACCGATCAGCTGCGCGCGCTGTCCGAGGCCAACGAGCGCCGGCTCGGTGAGGTGCGCGTCACGGTCGAGCAGAAGCTCGCGTCGCTGGCCGAGGCCAACGAGAAGAAGCTCGAGCAGATGCGCACCACCGTCGACGAGAAGCTGCACGCGACGCTGGAGCAACGCCTGGGCGAGAGCTTCAAGCAGGTCGCCGACCGGCTGGAGCAGGTGCACCGCGGCCTGGGCGAGATGCAGACGCTGGCGCGCGACGTCGGCTCGCTCAACCGCGTGCTGACCAACGTCAAGACGCGCGGCGTGTTCGGCGAGGTGCAACTGGCCGGCCTGATCGAGCAGGTCTTCACGCCCGAGCAGTACGGCGTCAACGTCGAGACCGTGCCCGGCAGTGGCGCGCGCGTCGAGTTCGCGATCAAGTTCCCCGGCCGGGGCGCCGGGAGCGATGCGCCGCCTCTGTGGCTGCCGGTCGACGCCAAGTTCCCGCGCGAGGACTACGAGCGGTTGCTGGATGCCCAGGAGCGCGCCGACGCCGCCGGCGCCGAGGCCGCGGGCAAGGCGATCGAGCAGCGGCTGCGCCTGGAAGCCAGGACCATCCGCGAGAAGTACATCGCCGCGCCGCACACCACGGAGTTCGGCATCCTCTTCGTGCCGACCGAAGGCCTGTACGCCGAGGCGCTGCGCCGTCCGGGCCTGGCCGAGGCGCTGCAGCGCGAGCACCGCGTCACGCTGGCCGGCCCGACCACGCTGCTCGCCACGCTGACCAGCCTGCAGATGGGCTTTCGCACCCTGGCGCTCGAGAAGCGCAGCGCCGAGGTCTGGGACGTGCTGGGCGCCGTCAAGGTCGAGTTCGGCAAGTTCGGCGACGTGCTGGTCAAGACGAAGAAGAAGCTGCAGGAGGCCAGCGACACCATCGACGCCGCGCAGACGCGCACGAACGTGATGCAGCGCAAGCTCAAGTCGGTCGAGTCGCTGGACGAGGGCCGGGTGCAGGCCCTGCTGCCGGGCAGCCTGGCCGAGCCCGACGAGGACGCCGACCGCGGATGAGCCGCGAGACCGGGGCCACCGTTTCCTCGGCCGGCGCGCTGCTGCCGCTGATCGGCGGCCAGATCTGCCTGCATTCGGCGATGGCCGGCGCGCGCATGGCTGCGCCCCTGCAGGCCCTGCGCGACGGGCACAGCCCGCTCGCGGTCGGTCTGCTGCTGGCGCTGTTCGCGGCGGCGCCGATCGCGCTCGCGCTGGCGGCTGGCCGGATGGCCGACCGGCATGGCTATCACCGCCCGGTGCGCGTGGCCGTGGCGCTGACCCTGCTGGGCGGGGCGCTGGCGGCGCTCGCGGCGCTGCTGAGCGGCGGCTGGCGCTACGGCGGGCTGTGCCTGGCTGCCGTGTTGTCCGGCGCCGGCGCGAATTTCGGCCTGATCGCGATCCAGCGCACCGCGGGCCGCCTGGCCCGTGACCCGACCGACCTGAAGCGCGTCTTCAGCTGGCTGGGGTTGGCGCCGGCACTCAGCAATGTGGCCGGCCCGGTGCTGGCGGGCCTGCTGATCGACGCGGCGGGTTTCGGCGCCGCCTTCGCGGCCCTGGCCGTCCTGCCGCTGGGCGCCACCTTGTGGGCACGCCGCGTGCCGGTGGAGGCCATGGCCGATGCGTCGCGGCCGCGCGGCGCGACGACCCGGGCCGCGTGGCAGATGCTGCGCACGCCGGCCATGCGTCGCCTGCTGCTGGTCAACTGGCTGCTGTCGACCAGCTGGGACGTGCACAGCTTCGCCGTGCCGGTGCTCGGGCACGAGCGCGGCCTCAGCGCCTCGGCCATCGGCCTGATCCTCGGCGTGTTCGCGCTGTCGGTGGCCGGCGTGCGCGTGCTGATCCCGATGCTGGCGCATCGGCTGAGGGAGGCCCAGGTGCTGTCGGGCGCGATGCTGCTGACGGCCGCGGTGTTCGCGCTGTACCCGCTGGCCGGAACGGCGGGGCTGATGGCGATCTGCGCCACGGTGCTGGGCCTGGCGCTCGGCGCGGTGCAGCCGATGATCATGTCGACGCTGCACCAGATCACGCCCGAAGCCCAGCACGGCCAGGCGATCGCGCTGCGCTCGATGACGATCAACATCTCCAGCACCGTGATGCCCCTGGGCTTCGGCGTGCTGGGTGCGAGCCTGGGCGCAGCGTCGCTGTTCTGGGTGATGGGCGCCGCAGTCGGAGCCGGCAGCTGGCCGGCGCGCGGCCTGCGTGCCGGGGAGGGGGCTCAGTAGATCAGGCGGTCCGGACGGATGTCGCGCAGGATCGTGGTCGCGATCTCCTCGATCGACTTGTGCGTCGAGCTCAGCCAGGCGATGCCCTCGCGGCCCATCATCGACTCGGCGGCAGCGACCTCGTAGCGGCAGTTCTCCAGCGCCGCGTACTTGCTGTGCGGACGGCGCTCGTGGCGGATCTCCGCCAGGCGCTCCGGCGCGATGGTCAGGCCGAAGCACTTCTTCTTGTGCGGCAGCAGGGCCGACGGCAGGTGGCCGCGCTCGAAGTCCTCGGGGATCAGCGGGTAGTTGGCGGCCTTGATGCCGTGCTGCATCGCGAGGTAGAGCGAGGTCGGCGTCTTGCCGGAGCGGCTGACCCCGACCAGCACCACGTCGGCCAGCGCCAGGTTCTTGGACGACTGGCCGTCGTCGTGGGCCAGCGAGAAGTTGATCGCCTCGATGCGGTCGGTGTACTCCTGGCTCTTGGCGACGTCGTCGAAGCGGCCGACGCGATGGTTGGACTTGATGCCGAACTCGGCCTCGAGCGGCTCGACGAAGGTCTGGAACATGTCCAGCACCAGCGCGCGCGAGGCGGTCACGATGTCGCGCACCTCGGGGTCGATCAGCGTGATGAAGACGATCGGGCGCTTGCCTTCACGCTCGGCGGTCGCGTCGATCTCGCGCACCACCTGGTGGGCCTTGTCGGCCGTGTCGATGAAGGGCCGGCGCACGTGCCGCGGACGGGCCGCGAACTGGTTGAGGATGGAGTTGCCGAAGGTCTCGGCGGTGATGCCGGTGCCGTCGGAGACGAAGAAGACCGAGCGATTGGGCATGGCCTGCAGGTGCCGCGAGGCACGGTTCTGGGGGGAGGATGACGAAAGCGTGACCCGTACAATCTAAAGCAAATTCGCACCCACCCCCAGCCATGAGCCCCGCGCCGATCGACAAGACGACAAAGAGCGCGAGCGTGGCCGGCTGGCAGTGGAAGGGCGCCCCGGTTTCATCACATCACGGAGCTTCCCCACCATGGCCACCTTCAGCGCGACCGCCCTGGTCGTACCGTTTGAACATCTGAGAATGACCGACGTCGAGGCGGTCGGCGGCAAGAATGCCAGCCTCGGCGAGATGATCAGCCAGTTGGCCGCCTCGGGGGTGCGGGTCCCCGGCGGCTTCGCCACCACGGCGCATGCCTTCCGGCAGTTCCTGAAGCACGGCGGCCTCGAGGCCCGCATCAACGACCGGCTGTCCACGCTGGACACCGACGACGTGCGTGCGCTGGCCGAGGCCGGGGCGCAGATCCGCGGCTGGGTCGAGGCGCAACCCTTTCCGGCCGACCTCGCCGAGGCGATCCGGGTCGAGTTCGCGCGACTGACTGCCGGCAGCCCTGGGGCCTCGTTCGCGGTGCGCTCGTCGGCCACGGCCGAGGACCTGCCCGATGCCAGCTTCGCCGGCCAGCAGGAGACCTTTCTCAACGTCGTCGGCATCGACGACGTGCTGCACAAGATGAAGGAGGTCTTCGCCAGCCTCTACAACGACCGCGCGATCAGCTACCGCGTGCACAAGGGCTTCGCGCATGCCGACGTGGCGCTGTCGGCCGGCGTGCAGCGCATGGTGCGCTCCGACCTCGGCGCAGCCGGCGTGATGTTCACGATCGACACCGAGAGCGGCTTCAAGGACGTGGTGTTCATCACCTCCAGCTACGGCCTCGGCGAGACCGTGGTGCAGGGCGCCGTGAACCCGGACGAGTTCTACGTCCACAAGCCGGCACTGCGGGCCGGCAAGCAGGCGGTGATCCGCCGCAACCTGGGCAGCAAGCTGATCAAGATGGTGTTCTCGTCGGCCGACGAGAAGGCCGCCACCGGCAAGCTGGTGAAGACCGTCGACACGGCGACCGAACAGCGCAACCGCTACTCGCTGTCCGACACCGACGTGGCCGAACTCGCCCGGTACGCGCTGATCATCGAGCAGCACTACGGCCGGCCGATGGACATCGAATGGGGCCGCGACGGCGGCGATGGCCAGCTCTACATCCTGCAGGCCCGTCCCGAGACCGTGAAGAGCCAGGCCGAGGGCAAGGTCGAGCAGCGCTACAAGCTCAAGGGCCAGGGCACGGTGATCGCCGAGGGCCGCGCGATCGGCCAGAAGATCGGCACCGGCCCGGTCCGCATCGTCCACAGCCTGGCGGAGATGGACCAGGTGCAGCCCGGCGATGTGCTGGTCACCGACATGACCGACCCGAACTGGGAGCCGGTGATGAAGCGCGCCAGCGCCATCGTCAC
>NZ_CADEFR010000080.1 GCF_902826655.1 uncultured Methylibium sp.
GCCGGAAGCGCAGGTTGCCGGAGGTGTCGGCCACGTCGGCCTTGACCAGCGACACCTCCGGCGCCAGCGACCGCTCCATCACGTAGGTGTGGCCGTCGAACTCGCGCAGCTCCTTGCCGTCCGCCACCATCGTGCCGACGCCGGTGCGCGTGAAGAAGGCCGGGATGCCGGCGCCGCCGGCGCGCAGCTTCTCGGCCAGCGTGCCCTGCGGCGTGAACTCCAGCTCCAGCTCGCCCGCCAGGTACTGGCGCTCGAACTCCTTGTTCTCGCCGACGTAGCTGGAGATCATCTTCCTGATCTGCCGCGTCTCGAGCAGCTTGCCGAGGCCGAAGCCGTCGACGCCGGCGTTGTTGGAGATGACCGTCAGGTCCTTCTTGCCGCTGTCGCGCAGCGCGTCGATCAGCGCCTCGGGGATGCCGCACAGGCCGAAGCCGCCGACCGCCATCAGCTGGCCGTCCCGGACCACGCCGTCGAGCGCCGCCTTGGCGCTCGGGTAGACCTTGTTCATGACGTCGCTGCTCCTCGTGTGAATGGTCCGGCGCGGGCCGGACAGGCCCGCGCCGCCTAGCGTACTACGCAGGGCGCTACGTAGAATCGCCTAAGCAATGCCGAGCGCGCCCCGCCCCGCCCCGTCCCGCGACGACGCCGTCGCCCCGCTCGACGAGGCCGACTACCGCGTGGCCTTCGAGCTGGCGCCCGTCGGCCTGGTGCTGTCGCGCCACCGGATGATGGTCGACTGCAACCAGGTGCTGGCCCAGATGTTCCGCACGCCGCGCGAGGCGCTGATCGGGCAGTCCTTCCAGGTCCTCTACCCCAGCCCCGCCGAGTTCGAGCGCACCGGCGAACGCATCCTGCACAACCTCGGGGCGGACGGCCGCTACGCCGACGACCGCATCATGAAGCGCGAGCCCGGCAAGGCCGGCGGCGAACTCTTCTGGTGCCACGTGATGGGCCGCGCGCTCAACCGCGACACGCCGCACGAGGCCGGCATCTGGAGCTTCGAGGACCTGTCCTCGCGCCGCCCCATCGCCCCGGGCGGGCGCAGCGGCCTGACCGCCCGCGAGCGCGAGATCGCCGCCCTGCTGATCGAAGGCCAGACCAGCAAGCAGATCGGCAAGGCCATCGGCGTCAGCCACCGGACGGTGGACATCTACCGGGCGCGGCTGCTGCGCAAGTACGACGCGTCGACGACGGCCGAGCTGGTGCACAAGCTGGTCGGGGGCTGAGGGGGTTGCCCGCTGGCCGCGGGGGGCTGCGCCGGGTCTCGCCCCGGCAGGCGAGTCACTTTCATTTGCTGGCCCAAATGAAAGTAACCAAAGCAAAGGGCCCGAACGCCACCCATCTGGCCGCAGCGATCCGGTCGCTGCGCTCCAGACTTCTGCACACCCCGGCTCGCCCGCGAGGGGCTCGAACATGGCTACTTGTCGGGGCCGAGTGGGCTCGTTCTTCAGCGCGCTCGATCAACGCTGAACGCGCGAACTGCAACTGCTAGCCCTGTCGGGTTTGGCGCGCGGACCGCGAACACATCAGCAGTTCAAACTTCAACTGCGGTCTTCGGGAAGACACAAGGTTTGATCGTGCCGCCTTCTTAGCGCCTTCAGCTCTTCGTACATGCTGTTTAGCTGCTTGTCGAACTCGGTATCAATGACGGAGTAGACGGCATGAAGCGATAGGAGAAGGGCCTCTGATGCGGTGAGTAGATGAGTTTCGAGATCTTCGTCGTTGGGGCCATATCTAAGTCTGACGATATCGCCGCTTTCGTTGAGTTCCAGCGCGCTTTCGAGATTGCGCACATTCACGTGAACGGAATCGCTGAGCACCGCATAGGCGGTGTTATAGAAGTCCATCATGTCTGCTCGCTGAGCGAACCACTGAGTCTTCAGTTCTTTGATGTCTTTGTCCTTGATGTTCTGCTCGATCGTTGACTTCAGGTCACTGAGAACTTCTTCGGTGACCTTGTTTCTTATCTCGTCGCTCAGCATCTTGTACTTGCTGATGAACTTCTTTCTATGAAGTTCATCTTCAAGCACATAGGCTCGCCCAACGTTCTTGTCTTTGGCTATGGCGACTATGCGAAATGTGACTTCGAGCAATGTTCGAAGGACAACACGAGTTTCAGAAGGCAAACCACGCTCTCCAAGAAGCACCACCGCTTGAAAAGACGTCAACGCCTTGTGCTGCAAACTTGCAAGCAAGAGTTGTTGAAGATCAGTCTTTATGACCTTCGCATCGAAGAGTGCTTCGTGGGCGAGTTCAGAAAGCCGGTACACAAAATCAAAATGAACTTTGTGAGCTTCTTGGACGTGAGCGACGATCTTCCCGAGTTCAGGATCGAGAAAGAAGCGCTTCGAAAGAGGGAATGGCGTGTTCATGAAGCCCAACTACAAATGGACATACAGGTGCGGTGGGACCGATGCGGCCTAACCCACCACGCTGCCGCGGATGCTAAGCCGCTTGCCCTCCTCTAGAAACCCCCTCATCCGGCCGGTCGCCCAGGGGGCTCCGCCGGCGCAATAGGCCGCCTAAATCCGAGCAGAATGGAGCTGACAGCGGCGGTGGTCGAGCACGCCGAGGACCGACCTCGTTCGGCCCTCACAAGTGGCAATGTTCGAGCCCCTCGCGGGCGAGCCGGGGTGTGCAGAAGCCCGGAGCGCAGCGATCGGCCCACACCGGCCAGATGGGTGGCGTTCGGGCTCTTTCTTTGCCTACTTTCTTTGAGCCAGCAAAGAAAGTAGGTCGCCCGCCGGGGCGAAATCCCGGCGCGTCCTCTCAAGGTCAGCAGGTTGTGGGCGACAGCCCGAGTGGGGCTTCGACAGGCTCAGCCCGAACGGGTAGTGGGGCTCAGCCCGAACGGGTGGTGGGCTTCGGCCCGCACGGAGCAGACAGCAGGTCCGTCATGAACCCGTCGCACCGCCGTCACGCCGCTGCAACCGCAGCCACCTCCAATCGAGGTCCGTGCCCTCCGGCTTCCACGCCCTCATCGCCGCGCAGTTCGTCTCGGGCCTGGCCGACAACGCGCTGCTGATCGTCACGATCGCCCGCCTGGACGAGCTGGGCGCGCCGCTGTGGTGGGCACCGCTGCTCAAGCTGGGCTTCACGCTGGCCTACGTGCTGCTGGCGCCCTTCGTCGGCGCGCTGGCCGACGCCTGGCCCAAGCCGCGCGTGATGTTCGCGGCCAATGCGCTCAAGGCCGCAGCCTGCGCGCTGATCGTCGCCGGCGGCGACCCGCTGCCGGCCTTCGCGCTGGCAGGCGTCGGCGCGGCCGTCTACTCGCCGGCCAAGTACGGCCTGATCACCGAACTGGTCCCGCCGTCGCGGCTGGTCGCGGCCAACGGCTGGATCGAGGTCTGCACCGTCGGCGCCATCCTGCTGGGCACCGCGCTCGGCGGCCTGCTGGTCAGCCCGCTGGCAGCCAGCGACGCAGCCTGGCCGCTGGCGCTGGCCGGCGACGCGCAGGCCACGCACCTGCTGCCGGCGCTGCTGGCGGTGCTGGCGCTGTATGGCGCGGCGGCGCTGCTGAACCTGGGCATCCCGCCCAGCGGTGCGCGCTACCCGGCGGTGCGTGCAACCACGCTGCTGGCCGACTTCGCGCGCGACAACCGCGTGCTCTGGGCCGACGCCGCCGGGCGCGTCTCGCTGGGCGTGACGACGCTGTTCTGGGGCATCGGCGCGAGCCTGCAGTTCATCGTGTTGCGCTGGGCCGAGGAGTCGCTGGGCCTGGACCTGCACCAGGCCGCCGGCCTGCAGGCGGCCACCGCCGTCGGCCTGATCGCCGGTGCGGTGGCCGCAGCCCGCTGGGTGCCGCTGGGCCAGGCGATGCGCGTGCTGCCGCTGGGCATCGCGATGGGCCTGCTGGTGCCGTGGATGACGGGGTGCAGCAGCGTCGGGGCGGCCCTGCCGCTGCTGCTGGCCGTCGGCGCCTGCGCCGGTGCCTTCGTCGTGCCGATGAACGCCCTGCTGCAGCACCGCGGCCACGTGCTGCTGAGCGCCGGCCGCTCGATCGCGGTGCAGAACTTCAACGAGAACCTCGGCGTGCTGGCCCTGCTGGCGCTGTACGCCGCGCTGGCCGCGGCCGGCCTGCCGCTGGCCGCGGTGATCTGGGGCTACGGCCTGCTGGTCGCCGTGGCCATGGCCGCCATCACCTCGCTGCAGCGGCGCCAGCAGCGCCGCGCGCCGTCGCCCCTGTCCACCCCCCCGGAGCAAGCATGAAGCTGATGATCGTCACCGACGCCTGGGAGCCCCAGGTCAACGGCGTGGTGCGCACGCTCAAGATGACCGTGCGCGAACTGGAGCGCATGGGCCACGAGGTCGCGCTGCTGTCGCCGCAGGGCTTTCGCACCCTGCCCTGCCCGTCGTATCCGGAGATCGAGCTGGCGCTCACCGGCCGCGGCGGTGTCGAGCGGCGCATCGATGCCTTCGGGCCCGAGGCCCTGCACATCGCCACCGAAGGGCCGCTGGGCTGGCTGGCGCGCGGCGTCGCCCGGCGCCGCGGCTGGCCGTTCACCACTGCGTATCACAGTCGCTTTCCGGAGTACGTCCACGCGCGCACGCGGCTGCCGACGGCCTGGTCCTACGCGCTGCTGCGCCGCTTCCACAACGCCGGCCACGGCACGCTGGCGCCGACGCCGGCCATCGTCGACGACCTGCGCCAGCGCGGCTTCCGGCATGCCGCCTGGTGGTCGCGCGGCGTGGATCTGCAGATGTTCTCGCCCGAGGGCGATCGCCTGCCGCGCGGCGACAAGCCGGTCTTCCTCTACGTCGGCCGGCTCGCGGTCGAGAAGCAGGTCGACGCCTTCCTGAGGCTGGACCTGCCCGGCGAGAAATGGGTCGCCGGCGAGGGCCCCGAGCGCGCGCGGCTGGAGGCCCGCTACCCCGGCGTGCGCTGGTTCGGCGTGCTCGACGGTCCCCGCCTCGCCGTGCTGTACCGCAGCGCCGACGTCAAGGTCTTCCCCAGCGTCACCGACACCTTCGGCCTGGTGATGACCGAGGCCATGGCCTGCGGCACGCCGGTGGCGGCCTTTCCGGTGCCGGGGCCGATCGACGTGGTCGGCCGCTCGGCGGGCGGCGTGCTCGACACCGACCTGCGCGCCGCCTGCCTGGCCGCGCTGGCGCTGCCGCGCGACGCGGTGCGCCGGCATGCCGAGCAATATTCGTGGGCGCGCGCGACGCAGCAGTTCGCCGCCGCGCTGCGGCCGCTGCCGGGCCGCACGCTGGCCACTGCAGCCGCCTGAGCCGGCTCAGTCGGCCAGCGCGCGCAGCCGCTCGGGCAGCGGCACCGACTTCTGCTTCGGGAAGTCGACCCAGACCAGCTTGGCGCCGCCGGCCGCGTAGACCTTGCCAGGCTGGTCGCTGCGCTCCAGCGTGACGTAGGTGTCCAGGCTGGTGCGGCCGGGGTTGCAGACGTAGTGCTTCGCCAGCACGTCGCCCGGGTACTCGAGCTGCTGGTAGAAGTTGCAGAAGGCGTTGACGATCACCGGCCCCTCGCCCTGCGGATTGACCGGGCAGCCGATCTGGTCGAACCAGGCGATGCGCACGATCTCGAGGTAGCGGAAGTAGAGCGTGTTGTTCAGGTGTCCCATCGCGTCCATGTCGCCCCAGCGGATGGGAATCAGCATCTCGTTGGTCAGCTTCTTCTGCTCGGGAATCTCGAAACGCAGCATCCGGTTCTCCAGTCGGGACGGCTCATCAGGACAGGTCGACACCCAGCTCCAGCGCCAGGCGCTGGAGCTGGCTGCGCAGCAGCAGCACTTCGCCCTGCAGCTGCCGCTGGTGGGCCCGCAGGGCGGCGATCTCGCCGGCCATCACGGCGTCGGCGGGCTCGGACGAACTCGCGGCCGCGGCCGCGGACAGATCCACCGGACCGCCCAGCAGCTGGGCCCAGCGCGCCTCGCGCGCGCCCGGTGCGCGCGGCAGCTTCACGACCAGCGGCCCGCCGGCTTCCGGCGCACGCGCCGCCAGTTCGTCGAGGAAGCCTTCCACCGCCGACAGGTCGGCGAAGCGGTGCAGCCGCTCGGTGTTGACGCGCAGCTCGGCGGTGGTCTGCGGTCCGCGCAGCATCAGCAGCGCCAGGATCGCGACCGACTGGCCGGGCAGCCGCAGCACGCGGGCGAGGTTGTGCTCGTAGCGCATCACGCGGCTGCCGCTGCTCTCGATGACGAGGCCCAGCGCCTTCAGTTCGTCCAGCGACGTCAGCAGCTCGGCTTCGCCGGCATTCATCAGCGGCTCGCGCGCGGTCTTCTGGTTGCAGCCCAGCAGCAGCGTGTTCAGCGACAGCGGGTAGCTGTCGGGCACGGTGTGCTGCTTCTCGACCAGCACGCCGAGGGCGCGCAGCTCCAGGGGTGAGAGCGGCCTCATGAACGTGTGCGCACTTCGACCGATCGTCTGCGACCGCGGCCGGGACGGCGGGTGCCTTGCTTCGCAACGGCTACCGCTGCCAGGCGCTTCGGCATCTCACACTCCAAACCCATCGTCCGCCGCGAGAACAGCGCCGTTGATGAAATGGCTCTCGTTCGCGCACAGCATCAGCAGCGCCGTGTCCAGGTCCTGCGGCCTGCCGACGCGCTTGCGCGGCAGCATGTCGACGAGCTTGCGGCCTTGCTCGGTGCCCCAGTGGTGGTGGTTGATCTCGGTGTCGATGTAGCCGGGGCAGATGGCGTTGACGTTGATGCCGTGGCGGCCCCACTCCAGCGCCATCGCGCGGGTCATGTGCACGACGGCCGCCTTGCTCATCGCGTAGACGCCGATCTGGCCCAGCACCTTCAGGCCCGCCATCGAGGCGATGTTGACGATGCGCCCGCCGGTGAAGGTGCCCGGGGCCGCGCCCTTGGCGCGCGCGATCATGCGCTTGCCCACCTCCTGCGCGACGAAGAAGGCGCCGCGCGTGTTGGTGTTCATCACGTAGTCGTAGTCGTCGGGCGTCACGTCGGTGATCTTCTGCGTGGTGCTGACGCCGGAGTTGTTGACCAGGATGTCGAGCGCGCCGCACTCGGTCTCGGCATGCGCGACGGCCGAGCGGATGCTGGCCGGGTCGGTGACGTCGAGGCCCACCACGTGGGCGTCGCCGCCCAGGCCTTCGATCTCGGCGCGCAGCGTCTTCAGCCGCTCGACGCGGCGCCCCGCCAGCACGACGGCCGCGCCCGCGGTCGCCAGCGTGCGCGCGAACTGCGCACCCAGGCCGCTGGACGCACCGGTGACAAGGGCCACGCGGCCCGACAGATCGATCGAGTAGCTCATGGTCGTCCTTCTCTCCGGGCTGTGCGATGCCGTGACACGACGGCGGGCGATGCGCTCCAAGATAGCACGCGTGCGCATGAACTTCGCGTCACCCGCGTGTCGCTGCATCCAGTGTCGCGGTCCCGGCGTAAGGGGCGCTCAGCAGGCCAGGCGCCCCGTCCACCGCGGAGCGGGACCTGCACCCACCGCCAAGGAGACCTCATGTCCAGCTTCACGCTCCCCACCCCGGGCCGCCTCATGCGCCATGTGGCGCTGGCCTGCGCCATCGCCGCCGCCGGCGGCGCCGCCGTCGCGTCCAGCCACCGCGAAGCGCCGTCGATCACCAACACGCCCAAGGTCGACGGCACCGACTTCTACATGTTCCGCAGCTACGAGACCGGCCGCGACGGCTACGTGACGCTGATCGCCAACTACCTGCCGCTGCAGGACCCGTACGGCGGCCCGAACTACTTCAAGATGGATCCGAACGCGCTGTACGAGATCCACATCGACAACAACGGCGACGCGCGGGAGGACATCACCTTCCAGTTCCGCTTCCAGAACACGTTGCGCGACATCCAGGTGCCCGCGCTCGGCAGCAACGTCTCGATCCCGCTGACGCAGGGCGGCTTCATCACCACGCCCAACAGCGCGGCGTCCAACGTGCGCGAGACCTACTCGGTCACCGTGGTGCGCGGTGACCGCCGCAGCGGCACGCGCACGGCCATCATGAACGCCTCCAGCGGCCAGCCGGTCTTCGACAAGCCGGTCGACAACATCGGCAGCAAGACCTTCACCGGCACCACCTACGCCGCCTACGCCAACCAGCACATCTACACCGTCGCGATCCCGGGCTGCAGCCAGCCGGGCAAGGTGTTCGCCGGCCAGCGCCAGGAGGCCTTCGCGGTCAACCTCGGCCCGATCTTCGACCTGGTGAACGCGCCGCTCTCGGTGATCACCGACCCGACGCTGATCAACGCGGCCGCCGCCAACTCGATCCAGGACAAGAACGTCACCAGCCTGGCGCTCGAGGTGCACAAGGACTGCCTGACCGCCACGGCCAACGCCACCACCTCGACCGCCGCGACGATCGGCGGCTGGACCACCGCCAGCCTGCGCCAGGGCCGGCTGCTGTCCGGCTCGCCGCGCAACACCGCGCACGAGAACACCGCGATCAACGCCGGCCCCTGGGTCCAGGTCTCGCGCCTGGGCATGCCGCTGGTCAACGAGGTGGTCATCGGCCTGAAGGACAAGGACCGCTTCAACGCCTCGCAGCCGCGCAACGACACGCAGTTCGCCCAGTACGTGACCAACCCGACGCTGCCGGTGCTGATCGGCGTGGCCTATGGCTTCAACGCCGGCGAACTGGCCCCGACCAACACCGGTCGCGTGGACCTGCAGACGGTGTTCCTGACCGGCATCGCCGGCGTCAACCAGATGGCGACCGTCACGCCGTCGGAGATGCTGCGGCTCAACACCGCGATCGCGCCGGTGCCCTTCGCGCAGCAGAACCGCCTGGGCATCGTCGGCAACATCCTCGCGGGCGGCAACGACAACGCGGGCTTCCCCAACGGCCGCCGGCCGAAGGACGACATCGTCGACGTGAGCCTGGTCGCGGTGATGGGCGGGCTGTGCCTGGCCAACGGCAATGCGACCGCGATGCAGCCCAACGGCGCGCTCGGCTTCGGCGCGGCGTGCAACCCGTCGGCGGTGTCGACGGCGCTGACGCCGAACGGCACGAACGGCATCCCGACGGTGTTCAACCTGCACGACGGCGCGGACCAGGCCGTGGTGCCGCTGCTGACCGCCTTCCCCTACCTGAGCACGCCGAACCCCGGCGCCTCGAACTGAGCCGCGGCAAGGAGTCACCATGAAGATCCAACGCTTCCACGGTGCCGTCCTCGCCCTGGCGGCCGGCACGCTGCTGGCGGCCTGCGGCGGAGGCGGCAGCGACGCGCCGCCGGCGCAGGACCCGAACGTGCCGCCGGCCAGTGCCGGGGCCAGCTCACAGGGCTTCCTGGCCTACATCGCCGGCCTCGCAGGCGGCATGTTCGACAACGCCGAGCCGATCGACGTGAGCATGTTCAGCCCGCCGACCGACAACACGGAGGCGCAGGCCCCCGTGGCGACGGCCATCGACCAGTAGCCGTGCGTACCCCGCTGCACCGTGGCTGGCTCGCGCTGGCGCTGCTGCTTGCAGCAGCGCCAGCGCAGTCGGCCCCGCTGCAGCCGGCCCACGACGACGAGGTCGTCGAGACCCTGCCGGCCGCCGCGGGACCGGCGGCCGAGCAGCGGCGGCTGCGGCGCACGCTGGCGCAGTCGCCGCGCGACGTGCAGGCGGCGCTGGTGCTGTCGCGCAGCCTGCTGACGCGCTCGCAGGTCAGCGGCGACGCCCGCCTGGCCGGCCAGGCGCTGGGCGTGCTGCAGCCCTGGGAAGGCGATGCGAACGCCCCGGTCGACGTGCGCCTGCAGCGCGCCACGCTGCTGCAGCACCTGCACGACTTCGAGGCCGCGGGCGCCGAGCTGGAGTCGCTGCTGAAGCGCGCCCCGCAACAGGCCCAGGCCTGGCTGACGCTGGCGACGGTGCGGCGCGTGCAGGGCCGCTATGCCGAGTCCGATGCCGCCTGCGCTCGCCTGGTCGATGCCGGCCAGCCGCTGCTGGCACGCGCCTGCGGCGCCGAGAACCGCTCGCTGCGCGGCGCGCAGGACGAGGCCCGGCGCGAGTTCGAGGCGCTGCTGCGGCTGCGCCCCGCCGACACCGCCTGGGCTGGCTGGCTGCGCACCTCGCTGGGCGAGCTGGAGCTGCGCGCCGGCCGACCCGCCGTGGCCATCGGCCACCTGCGCACCGCGCTCTCCTTCGACGACGACGCCTATGCGCGCCACGCGCTGGCCGATGCGCTGATCGAGGCCCGGCGCCCGGCCGAGGTCGCCCGCCTGCTGGCCGACGACGCCAGCGATGCCGCGCTGCTGCGCCGCGCGATCGCCGCCCGCGCGCTGGGCACGCCCGACGCCGCGAGCCTGCGCGACACGCTCGGCGCCCGCCACGCGCAGGCAGCGCAGCGCCCGCAGGATGTGCCGGTGCACGCCCGCGAACGCGCGCGCTTCGCGCTGGACGTCGAAGGCGATGCGGCGCAGGCCGTCGCGCTGGCACGCGCCAACCTGCGCACGCAGCGCGAGGCCGCCGACTTCGTCGTCATGCACCGCGCCGCGCAGGCGGCCGGCGATGCGGCTGCGCAGGCCGAGGTGCAGGCGCTGGCCGCGCGCGTCGGCCTGAGCGACACGCGCCTCGCGGCCGCCGGGGAGCGGTCTTGATCCGTCTCCTGCCGGTCCGGCTGCTGCTGGCCTGGCTGCTGCTGGCCGCGGCCGGCATCGCCGCGGCGCACCAGGCCAGCGACGCCTACCTGCGCGCCGGCAGCGACGCGCAGGGCCGGCTCACGCTGCAGGTCGAGGTGGCGCTGCGCGACCTGGACCTGCTGCTCGACCTCGATGCCGACGGCGATGGCCAATTGCGCTGGGGCGAGGTCCGCCGGCGCGAAGCCGACATCGCCGCCCGCCTGGCCGCCGCGCTGCGCATCGACGACGGCGGCTGCGCACTGCGCGCCAGGCCCGGCCTGACGCTGGACCGCAAGGCCGACGGCAGCTATGCGGTCGTGGCCTTCGACAGCGACTGCGCCGTCGCCGCCGCACCGCGACTGGCCTACGGACTGATGGCGGGCGTCGACCCGACACACCGCGGCCTGCTCGTCGAGGTCGATGCCGAGGGCCGGCCGAGCGGCCCGCTGCGCAGCCTGGCGCCGGGCGCCGCGCCGGTCGTGCTGCTGGCCTCGGCGTCCGTCACGGCAGCACCGTCGGGCGCCGGCTTCTTCGGCGACGGCCTGCACCACATCCTGATCGGCGCGGACCACGTGCTCTTCCTGGTCTGCCTGATGCTGCCGCTGGTGCTGGGACGCGCAGCCGCGCCGGGCGGCGGCTGGCGCAGCAGCGCGTGGCCGCTGCTGGCGCTGGTCACCGCCTTCACCGTCGGCCACTCGATCACGCTGGGCCTGGCGTCCTGGCGCGTGCTGAGCGCACCGCCCAGCCTCATCGAGCCGCTGATCGCGCTGACCATCGCGCTGACGGCGGTCGACAACCTGTGGCCCGTGCTCGGCCGGCGGCGCGCGCTGGCGGCCTTCGTCTTCGGGCTGATCCACGGCTTCGGCTTCGCCGGCCCGCTGCTCGAGCTCGACCTCGCGCCCTGGGCGATGGCGAGCGCGCTGCTGCAGTTCAACCTGGGCGTCGAAGCCGGACAGCTGATCGTCGTCGCCGTCGCGATGGCGCTGCTGTGGCCGCTGCGCCAGGGGCGCGGCGCGCTGCCGCTGCTGCGCGGCGGCTCGGCGCTGGCCGGCGCGCTGGCCCTGCTGTGGCTGGGCGAGCGGGTGCTGGACGTCAAGCTGCTGCCGATCTAGCGAGCCCGGCGTCCCGGTCGGTGCGCGGAATCGAACGATCGTTCGATTTTGTCGATGCGCGAACTAGAATTCCGGCTCCCCAGGTTTCCCGGACCCCAGGACAGCCCATGACGCCGCAAGCGATCCTCGAGCAATACGGCCCCCGCGAGGCCATGGAATACGACGTGGTGATCGTCGGCGCCGGCCCTGGCGGCCTGGCCACCGCGATCCGCCTCAAGCAGCTGGCGGCTGAGCAGGGCAAGGAGGTCTCGGTCTGCGTGCTCGAGAAGGGTTCGGAGCCCGGCGCCCACATCCTGTCGGGCGCGATCATGGATCCGCGCGCGCTGAACGAGCTGCTGCCGAACTGGAAGGAGCTGGGCGCCCCGCTGCAGCAGGCGGTGACGGCCGACCAGTTCCTGTTCCTCGACGAGAGCGGCGCCAAGGGCACGCCGGACTTCCTGCTGCCCGACTGCTTCAAAAACCACGGCAACTACATCGTCAGCCTCGGCAACGTGGTGCGCTGGCTGGCCCAGCAGGCCGAGAGCGCCGGCGTCGAGATCTTCTCCGGCTTCGCTGCGGCCGAGGTCCTGTACAACGACGACGGATCGGTCAAGGGCGTGGCGACCGGCAACCAGGGCATCGGCAAGGACGGCGAGCCGACCGGCAACTTCCAGCTCGGCATGGAGCTGCACGCGCGCTACACGGTGTTCGCCGAAGGCGCGCGCGGCCACCTGGGCAAACAGCTGATCGCGAAGTTCAAGCTCGACGCCGGCAAGGACCCGCAGAGCTACGGCATCGGCCTGAAGGAGCTGTGGGAAGTGCCCGCCGCGCAACACAAGCCGGGCCTCGTGATCCACACCGCCGGCTGGCCGCTGGACGCCGCCACCTACGGCGGCAGCTTCCTGTACCACGCCGAGGACAACAAGATCGCCCTCGGCTTCGTCGTCGGCCTGGACTACGCGAATCCCTGGCTCAGCCCCTTCGAGGAGTTCCAGCGCTGGAAGACCCACCCCGAGATCCGCAAGCACCTCGAAGGCGGCAAGCGCCTGGGCTACGGCGCGCGCGCGATCACGGCCGGCGGCATCCTGAGCCTGCCGAAGCTGGTGTTCCCCGGCGGCGCGCTGGTCGGCTGCGAGGCCGGCACGCTCAACGCCAGCCGCATCAAGGGCAGCCACGCGGCGATCAAGACCGGCATGCTGTGTGCCGAGGCGGCCTTCGCCGCCGTCGTCGCGGACCGCAGGCACGACGAGCTGTCGGCCTACCCGGCGGCCTTCGACCAGAGCTGGCTCAAGGCCGAGCTGATGCAGGCCAAGAACTTCAAGCAGTGGTTCAAGAAGGGCCGCACCACCGCGACGCTGATGACCGGCATCGAGCAGTGGCTGCTGCCCAGGCTGGGCCTGCGCGAGCCGCCGTGGACGATCCACCGGACCAAGGCCGACCACCTCTACCTGCAGCCCGCGTCGACCAGCCCGCAGATCGCCTACCCCAAGCCCGACGGCAAGCTGAGCTTCGACCGCCTGAGCTCGGTCTTCGTCAGCAACACCAACCACGAGGAACACCAGCCCGCGCACCTGACGCTGAAGGACGCGCGCGTGCCGGTGGCCACCAACCTCGCGATGTACGCCGGCCCCGAGAGCCGCTACTGCCCGGCGGGGGTTTACGAGTTCGTCAAGACCGAGTCTGGTGAAGACCGCCTGCAGATCAACGCGCAGAACTGCGTGCACTGCAAGACCTGCGACATCAAGGACCCGAC
>NZ_CADEFR010000081.1 GCF_902826655.1 uncultured Methylibium sp.
ACGCCGATCTTCATGCGGATCTGGTTGATGAAGATGACCATGGTGTTGGTCTTCTTGATCGTCGCGGTCAGCTTGCGCAGCGCCTGGCTCATCAGCCGCGCCTGCAAGCCGGGCAAGGAATCGCCCATCTCGCCTTCGAGCTCGGCCTTGGGGGTGAGCGCGGCGACCGAGTCGATGACGACCAGGTCGACCGAGCCCGAGCGCACCAGCGCGTCGACGATCTCGAGCGCCTGCTCGCCGGTGTCGGGCTGGGAGATCAGCAGCTCCTGCAGGTTGACGCCGAGCTTCTGCGCGTACTGGATGTCGAGCGCGTGCTCGGCGTCGATGAAGGCGCAGGTGCCGGCGAGCTTCTGCATCTCGGCGATGACCTGCAGCGTGAGGGTGGTCTTGCCCGAGGACTCCGGGCCGTAGATCTCGACCACGCGACCGCGCGGCAGCCCGCCGACGCCGAGCGCGATGTCCAGGCCCAGCGAACCGGTCGAGACGACCTCGATGTCCTGGATCACCTCGCCCTCGCCGAGCCGCATGATCGTGCCCTTGCCGAACTGCTTGTCGATCTGCGCCAGCGCGGCCTGCAGGGCCTTGGCCTTTTCGGTGTTGAGGGTCTTGACGGTTGCATCCATGAGCGGCTCCTTTGGATCGGATTATCGCCAAGGCTGGATGTTTGTACAGTAGTTTCTGAGGGGTCCCCCCAAGGCCTCCCTACAATGAAGGCGAGCCCGGACAACGACAGGGACAGGGCCCCCGCTGGAGACGAGTCGATGAGGATCCTCATTGCCGAAGACGATCAGGTGCTGGCCGACGGTCTGCTGCGCACCCTGCGCAAGGGCGGCTACGCGGTCGACCAGGTCGGCAGCGGCAGCGAGGCCGACGCGGCCCTGGCCGACCATGAGTTCGACCTCGTGATCCTCGACCTGGGCCTGCCCCGGCTGCATGGCCTGGAAGTGCTGCGCAAGCTGCGGGCGCGCGGCAGCAGCACGCCGGTGCTGATCCTGACCGCGGCCGACAGCGTCGAGCAGCGCGTCAAGGGCCTGGACCTGGGCGCCGACGACTACATGGCCAAGCCCTTCGCGCTGCAGGAACTCGAGGCGCGGGTGCGCGCGCTGACGCGCCGCGGCCTCGGGACCGCGTCGACCATCATCCGGCACGGCCCGCTGTCCTTCGACTCCACAGGTCGCGTCGCCTACCTGAACGAGCAGATGGTCGAGCTGTCGGCGCGCGAGCTGTCGCTGCTGGAAGTGCTGTTGCAGCGCGCCGGGCGCCTGGTCAGCAAGGACCAGCTGGTCGAGCGGCTGTGCGAATGGGGCGACGAGGTCAGCAACAACGCGATCGAGGTCTACATCCACCGCCTGCGCAAGAAGATCGAGCAGGGGCCGGTGCGCATCGCCACCGTTCGCGGCCTGGGCTACTGCCTGGAGAAGATCGCCCCCTGATGGACAAGCTGCGCGGCCAGCGCTCGCTGTTCGGCGAGATCCTCGACTGGATGCTCGCGCCGCTGCTGCTGCTGTGGCCGATGAGCATCGCACTGACCTGGCCGGTGGCGCAGAGCATTGCGCACCGCCCCTACGACCGCGCGCTCGGCGAGATGAGCCGCGTGCTGGCGCAGCAGGTCGGCGTCGACCGCGGGCGCGTCGCCTTCGCGCTGCCAGCTGGTGCCGACCAGCTGCTGCGGGCCGACGAGGCCGACCAGATCTACTTCCAGGTGCTGGGCGCACGCGGCGAGTACGTCGCCGGCGACCGCGCGCTGCCGGTGCCGCCCGAAGAGGAAGTGCCGGCCGTGGGCGAACTGCGCTACCGTGACGACACCGTCCACAACGAGCCGGTGCGCGTCGCCTACCTGTGGGTCGCGATGCCCGGCGCGCCGCGCATCCCGGGCACCACGTCGCCAGCGCTGGTGCAGGTGGCCGAGACCCTGGGCAAGCGCTCGCAGCTGGCCACCGAGATCATCAAGGGCGTGATCCTGCCGCAGTTCGCGATCCTGCCGCTGGCGGTGCTGCTGGTGTGGCTGGCGCTGGCGCGCGGCATCGCGCCGCTCGGTGAGCTGCAGCAGCGCATCCGCCGCCGCGCGGCCGACGACCTGAGCCCGATCGACGAGACCGACGCGCCCGAGGAGGTCTCGCCGCTGGTCCGCGCGATCAACGACCTGCTGGGCCGCCTGGACCGCAGCTTCGTGACGCAGAAGCGCTTTCTGGCCGACGCGGCCCACCAGCTGAAGACGCCGCTGGCAGGCCTGCGCACCCAGGCCGAGATCGCCCAGCGCGAGATCGATGCCGGCGAACGCGAGCCCGAGGCGCTCAAGCGCAGCCTGCAGCAGATCGCGCTGTCCAGCCAGCGGGCCGCGCACATGGTCAACCAGCTGCTGTCGATGGCGCGCGCCGAGGACCGCGAGCTGGCGATGCGCATGTCCGACGTCAACCTGGCGCGGCTGGCCACCGAGA
Organism: uncultured Methylibium sp.; assembly: GCF_902826655.1. Lineage (GTDB taxonomy): Bacteria > Pseudomonadota > Gammaproteobacteria > Burkholderiales > Burkholderiaceae_C > Methylibium. The sequence goes on from NZ_CADEFR010000081.1 coordinate 2,439, forward strand.
CCGTGCGCGACTTCGTGCCGCGCGCGCTCGAGAAACGCATCGATCTCGGCTACGAGGGCCCGGGCGCCGACGGCGACACGGCACTGCCGCAGCGCAGCCGCGTGCGCGGCCAGGCCGTGCTGCTGCGCGAGCTGATCCGCAACCTGCTCGACAACGCCTTGCACTACACCCCGCCCGGCGGCACGGTCACCGTGCGCGTGGTGGCCGACCCCTTCGGCCAGGTCGTCGTGCTGCAGGTCGAGGACTCCGGGCCGGGCATCCCGGCGGCCGAGCGCGAGCTGGTGTTCCAGCCGTTCTACCGCGTGCTCGGCACCGACGTCGACGGCTCCGGCCTGGGCCTCGCCATCGTCGCCGAGATCGCACGCCAGCACCAGGCGACGCTCAGCCTCGACGAGGCGCGTGGAGGTGTGGCCGAGGACGCCAGCCCCGGCGCACGCTTCACCCTGCGCTTTGCCGCCGTGGTCTCCGCGCCCGACACCGGTTTCTGAATCGAGCGTCGATCGGCCTTTGCCGGCACGCTGGCAGGCCCGCCGCTAGACTCCGGGTTAACCCGGAGCATCGATGAAACAGATTGGAAGCCGGCTGATGAAGCTGCTGCGCCGGCCGCAGCAGCCGGCCGCAAAGCCCGCGGTCCCGGCACCGCCCGCGCCGCGCCGCCGGCGCGTCGACCTGGCGCTGCAGGGTGGCGGCTCGCACGGCGCCTTCACCTGGGGCGTGCTCGACCGCCTGCTCGAGGACGCCGACCTGGAGATCGGCGCCATCTCCGGCACCAGTGCCGGTGCGCTGAATGCCGGCGTGCTGGCGACCGGCTACGCCCAGGGCGGGCGCGAGGGCGCGCGCGCCGCCCTCGCGGCGTTCTGGCGCGACGTCAGCGGCTCGGGGTCGGCGTTCTCGCCGTTCTCGCTCAGCCAGGCCGGCGCGGCGAGCCAGAGCTTCAATTTCGACAAGCTGCCGAGCTACCAGTGGCTCAACAACTTCTTCCGCGCCTTCAGTCCCTACGAGTTCAACCCGCTCAACCTGAATCCGCTGCGCGACCTGGCCCGGCGCCACGTCGACGAGGCCGCGCTGCGCGACTGCAGCATCCCGCTCTTCATCACCGCCACCAGCGTGCGCAGCGGGCAGGCGCATGTGTTCAGCGGCAAGAGCCTGTCGATCGATGCGCTGCTGGCGTCGGCCTGCCTGCCCTTCATCTTCCAGGCGGTCGAGATCGACGGCGAGCCGTTCTGGGACGGCGGCTACACCGGCAACCCGGCCATGTACCCGTTGATCTATCACAGCGAGTCGCTCGACATCCTGCTGGTGCGCATCAATCCGCTGCTGCGCGAAGGCACGCCGACGCGCAGCGTCGAGATCATCGACCGGCTCAGCGAGGTCACCTTCAACGCCAGCCTGATCGCCGAGCTGCGCGCGATCGCCTTCGTCTCGCGCCTGGTGCGCGAGGGCAAGCTCGACCCGGGTCGCTACAAGGACCTGCGCCTGCACATGATCGCGGACGACGACGGGCTCGCGCCCTTCAACGCCAGCAGCAAGTTCAACACCGACCGCAGCTTCCTCGAGGAACTGTTCGGACTGGGCCGCGCCGCGGCAGACGGCTGGCTGCGCAGGCACGGCGACGACATCGGCGTGCGCGGCACGCTCGACGTCGAGCGCCACTTCCTCGCCAAGTCGGGCCGGCGGGCGCGGAGCGCCTGAGCCGGCCGCCTCAGGCCCGGTCCGCCAGGCGCCGGGCGCGCGCCACCGACATCAGGATGCCCAGCCCCAGCCCCAGCGTGACCATCGCCGTGCCGCCGTAGCTGATGAAGGGCAGCGGGATGCCGACCACCGGCAGGATGCCGGTGACCATGCCCATGTTGACCATCGCGTAGGTGAAGAACGAGAGGGTCACCGCGCCGGCGATCAGGCGCCCGAACAGGCTCGGCGCCTCGGCCGCGATCATCAGCCCGCGGAAGATCAGGAAGATGAAGCCGACCAGCAGCGCGACGCAGCCCAGCAGCCCGAACTCCTCGGAGAAGGCGGCGAAGATGAAGTCGGTGGTGCGCTCCGGGATGAACTCCAGGTGCGTCTGCGTCCCGTTCATGAAGCCCTTGCCGGTGATGCCGCCGGAGCCGATGGCGATCATGCCCTGGATGATGTGGAAGCCCTTGCCCAGCGGATCCTGCGTCGGATCGAGCAGCGTGCAGACGCGGTGCTTCTGGTACTCGCGCAGCAGCACCCACTCCACGTCGGGCTGGCAGATCTGGGTCTGGAACCAGATCAGCGCCCCGACGCCGACGGCACCCAGCAGCAGCACCGGCACGATCAGCTTCCAGCTCAGGCCGGCGAAGAACATCACGTACAGCCCGCCCGACAGCACCAGGATCGCGGTGCCCAGGTCGGGCTGCTTGACGATCAGGCCCACCGGCACCGCCAGCAGCACGAAGGCGATCAGGAAGTCGAGCGCGCGCAGCTGGCCCTCGCGCTTCTGGAACCACCAGGCCAGCATCAGCGGCATCGCGATCTTCAGCACCTCGCTGGGCTGGATGTCGATCACGCCGACGTGCAGCCAGCGCGTCGCGCCCTTCTTCGTGATGCCGAACAGCGCCACCGCGACCAGCAATCCGACCCCGACGATGTAGAGCGGCAAGGCCAGCTGCGCCAGCCGCTGTGGCGGCAGCTGCGCGACCACGAACATCACGCCGGCCGCGATCAGCATGTTGCGGCCGTGGTCGACGAAGCGCGTGCCGTGGTCGTAGCCGGCCGAGTACATCGTCAGCAGCCCGGCGGCGGCCAGCAGCAGGATCGCCAGCGCCAGCGGGCCGTCGAAGCCCTGGAAGATGCGCAACGCGCGGCGCCAGAGCGGCGGGCGGTCGAACACCGCGCTCATGACGACCCCTCGCTCGCCGGGTACGTCGATCGATCCCCAAGGGCCTTCAAAGGCCCCTTCGTGGCCCTGGGGATGCGGGCCGGCTCGGCAACGGCCCTGCGCTCGGCCCGCCTCACTGCACGGCCCCCGCGATCACGCCGGCACCGACGCCGGGCAAGGGCACGTCGGCCGCCAGCCGCGGCGTGCCGACCGGCGCGCCGGCCAGGCCCTGCTGCGCCAGCGCGATGTCCTCTTCCGTCGGGTAGCGCCCCAGCAGCAGGTAGTCGAGGACGCGGCGTGCGATCGGCGCGGCCGCCTCGGCGCCGAAGCCGGCGTTCTCGACGACGACCGCCAGCGCGACCTGCGGGTTCTCGACCGGCGCGAAGGCGGTGTAGAGCGAGTGGTCGCGCAGGTAGTCGTCGATCTTCTTCTTGTCGTACTTCTGGTCCTGGCGGATGCCGACCGCCTGCGCGGTGCCGGTCTTGCCGCCGCTGGTGTAGCCGGCGCCCGCGAACACGCGCGTCGACGTGCCTTCCTGCGTGACGCCGTACATCGCCTTGCGGATGACCTCGACGTGGTCGGGCTTCAGCGGCAGCGGCGGCAGGGCCTCGGCGGCGATCAGCCGCGTCTCCTTGGTCACCACGTCCTCGACCTCGCGCACCAGCCGCGGCACGTAGCGCTGGCCGCCCGACACCAGCGTCGCCATCGCGCTGGACAGCTGCAGCATCGTGAAGTTGTTGTAGCCCTGGCCGATGCCCAGCGAGATGGTCTCGCCGGCGTACCAGCGCTGCTGCTCGGGCTTCTTGTAGTACTTGCGCTTCCACTCGGTCGACGGCAGCACGCCGGTGACTTCACCGAACACGTCGATGCCGGTCCTGCGCCCGAAGCCGAAGGGCTCGAGCTGCTCGTGGATCAGGTCCACGCCCATGTCGGCCGCCAGCTGGTAGTAGTAGACGTTGCTCGACTTGACGATCGAGCGGTTCATGTCGACGACGCCGAGGCCGCCGTCGCCGTGGCTGCGGAAACGGTGGTTGCCGAACATGAAGACGCCGTTGTCGAAGGTCGTCTGCTGGGACGTGCGCTTGCCGGTCTCGAGCGCGGCGATCGCCATGAAGGGCTTGAAGGTCGAGCCCGGCGGGTACGTGCCGCGGAGGGCCCGGTTCAGCAGCGGCTTGTCGATGGACTCGTTGAGCTCCTTCCAGCTCTCGACGTCGATGCCGTCGACGAACAGGTTGGGGTCGAAGGTCGGCTTGCTGACGAAGGCCAGCACCTCGCCCGAGCGCGGATCGATCGCGACCAGCGCGCCGCGCCGCTCGCCGAACAGCCGCTCGACCAGCGCCTGCAGCTTGATGTCGATCGACAGACGCACGGTGTTGCCCGGCGTCGGCGGGCTGGCGCGCAGCCGCCGCACGGCGCGACCGCCGGCACTGGTCTCGACCTCCTCGAAGCCGGTACGGCCGTGCAGCTCGGTCTCGTACTTCTGCTCGATGCCGAGCTTGCCGATGTAGTCGGTGCCCTTGTAGTTGGCCGCGTCCTCGGTCTCGTCGAGCGCCTCCTTCTCGGCCTGGTTGATGCGGCCGATGTAGCCGAGCACGTGGCTGCCGAGCTCGCCGTAGGGATAGTTGCGGAACAGCCGCGCCTTGATGTCCACGCCGGGGAAACGGAAGCGCTGCGCGGTGAAGCGCGCCACCTCCTCGTCGCTGAGCTTGGTGCGGATCGGCAGCGACTCGAAGCTCTTGGCATCGTCCATCAGTCGCCTGAAGCGCTTGCGGTCGCGCGTGCTGATGTCGACCACGCTCGCCAGCTCGTCGATGGTGGCGTCGAGCTGCGCGATCTTCGACGGCGTCAGTTCCAGCGTGTACGCCGAATAATTGTTGGCCAGCACCACGCCGTTGCGGTCGAGGATCAGGCCGCGGTTGGGGGTGACCGGCAGCACGGTGATGCGGTTGCTCTCGGCCTGGGTCGAGAGTTCCTCGTGGCGCAGCACCTGCAGCGTGACCAGGCGCGCGCTCAGCAGACCGAAGCCCAGCAGCACCAGCAGCCCGGCCGCGACCACGCGCAGCCGGAAGCGGTCCAGCTCGTACTCGTTGTCCCTGAATTCGGTCACGCTCGTTCCGGCCCTGCGGTCACAGGGGCCGATTCTCGTCCGGGTCCGGCGCGCGGCGCTGCGGCGCCAGCAGCAGCACGGCGGCGACCGGCCACAGCAGCGCCTCGAACAGCGGCGCCAGCGCCAGCTCCCAGCCGGGGAACACGCCGCCGGTCGCCAGCCGCACCAGCACCGACACGCCGTGCGCCGCGACGAACAGCGGCAGCACCTGCAGCGCCTGGCTCCAGACGTTGAACCACAGCAGCCGGCGGTGCATCGTGATGGCGAAGAAGCTCAGCAGCGTGTAGGCCAGCGCATGCTGGCCGAGCAGCGCGCCCTGGTGCACGTCCATCAGCAGGCCGAACAGGAAGGCGGCCCCGATGCCGACGCGCCGCGGCTGCTGCACGTTCCAGAACACCAGTGCCAGCGCCAGGAAGTCGGGCATGGCGGCGACGCGGCCCAGGGGAATCAGGTTGAGGGCCAGCGCCAGCAGCAGCGAGCCCCACATGAAGACCGGATTGACCGGCAGCAGCAGCTGGTCCGCGTCGCGGTTGCCCATGATCATCGCCGCGCTCCCGACTTGCGGCGCGGTGCCTCGGCGGCGCTCGCCGCCGGATCCTGCGGGCGCGGCGGCAGCTGCAGGTTCAGCGGCTCCAGCACCAGCACGTGCCGTGCGCTGTCGAGGCGCGCGATCGGCGCCAGCGTGACCTTGGCGAAGGCGCTGCCGACGCGCCGGTCCACCGTCACCACCCGGGCGACCGGCAGGCCGGGCGGGTAGACGCCGTCGACGCCCGAGGTCTGCAGCAGGTCGCCGGGCTCGATGTCGGCGTTGCCGGCCAGGAAGCGCAGCTCCATGCCGGCGCCGGCGGTCGCGCTGGTCGGGTCGCCGTAGGCGGCCGCGCGCGCCTGGGTCCGCACGTTCAGCACCGGGATCGCCGCGTCCTTGTCGACCAGCAGCGTCACCTCCGAGGCCAGCGGATAGACCCGCGTCACCTGGCCCAGCACGCCGCTGGCGTCGACCACCGGCGAGGCGGCGACCACGCCCTGCGTCGCGCCGCGGTCGATGACGAGCTTGCGCGTGTAGGGGTCGGCCGCCTCGTACAGCACCTCGGCCGCCTGCGTGCGCACGCTGAACTGCGGTTGCAGCGCCAGCAGTTCGCGCAGCCGCTCGTTCTCGCGGGTCAGCGGGTCGACGCGCGCGGCGCGCTCGGCCTGGTCGGCCAGCTGCTTCAGCGCCGTGGTCTCGCGGTCGCGCGCCTGGGCGACGCCGCCGAAGTAGTCGCGCACCACCTCCCAGGCCACCACCGGCTGCAGCAGCATGCGCTCGACCGGATGCAGCACCGTCGCCATCGCGGCGCGCAGCGGCTGCGTCAACGCGAAGCGCGTGTCCGCCACCATCAGGAACAGCGCGAAGGCCGAGAAGAAGACCAGCTTGGTCAGCGCCGACATGCCCTGCTTGAAGAAGGGCGGTGGCGTCCGGTCGAGGGTGCCCAGCGGCATCGGGATTACAGCGGCGGGAAGGCGGAAGCGAAGAAGCCGGCCACGTGCGGGACGCGCCGGCTTCCGGGGTTCATCGCGGCGCGGTCACTCGGAGGTGAAGATCGAGCCCAGGCGCTCCATGCGCTCGAGCGCCATGCCGCAACCGCGCACGACGCAGGTCAGCGGGTCTTCGGCCACCAGCACCGGCAAGCCGGTTTCTTCGGCCAGCAGGCGGTCCAGGTCGCGCAGCAGCGCGCCGCCGCCGGTCAGCATCATGCCCCGCTCGGAGATGTCGGCGCCCAGTTCGGGCGGCGTCTGCTCGAGCGCGTTCTTGACGCTGGAGACGATGTTGTTCAGCGGGTCGGTCAGTGCCTCGAGGATCTCGTTGCTGCTGATCGTGAAGGCACGCGGCACGCCCTCGCTGAGGTTGCGGCCCTTGACTTCCATCTCGCGCACTTCGCTGCCGGGGAAGGCCGAGCCGATCTGCTTCTTGATGCCTTCGGCCGTCGGCTCGCCGATCAGCATGCCGTAGTTGCGGCGGATGTAGTTGATGATGGCCTCGTCGAACTTGTCGCCGCCGACGCGCACGCTGCCCTTGTAGACCATGCCGCCCAGCGAGATCACGCCGACCTCGGTGGTGCCGCCGCCGATGTCGACCACCATCGAGCCCGAGGCCTCGGACACCGGCAGGCCGGCGCCGATCGCCGCGGCCATCGGCTCCTCGATCAGGTAGACCTCGCTGGCGCCGGCGCCCAGCGCCGATTCGCGGATCGCGCGGCGCTCGACCTGGGTGGAGCCGCAGGGCACGCAGATGATGATGCGCGGGCTCGGCTTCAGGATGCCGCGCGGATGGACCATCTTGATGAACTGCTTGAGCATCTGCTCGGTGACGGTGAAGTCGGCGATCACGCCGTCCTTCATCGGCCGGATGGCCTCGATGTTGCCCGGCACCTTGCCGAGCATCGCCTTGGCTTCGGCGCCGACCGCCTGGATGGTCTTCTTGCCGTTGGGCCCGCCCTCGTGGCGGATCGCGACCACCGAGGGCTCGTCGAGCACGATGCCCTTGCCCCGGACGTAGATCAGCGTGTTGGCGGTGCCGAGGTCGATCGCGAGATCGGTCGAGAAATAGCGTCGCAGGGAAGCGAACATGTTCGGTGGCGTTTCAGCAGGGCGCCGCGGGCGGGGGCGTCGCCGGGATGTCGGGGGTGCGCAAGGTCGTCGTCGCCGGCCGCGAGGTCCGCGTCGCTGCTGCGTGAGCCGCGCAGTGAACGCCTCCATCACGACCGGGTGTGGATCACCATCGATAATACCCCAGGGGTCCTGCGCAACTGCGTCGAAATGCAGCAGCCGCGCCGGGCGACGCCCCTCGTTTCGATCGCTTCCCGGACCCGACCCATGGCCCTGACCCCCACCGACGTGAGCCGCATCGCACTGCTGGCCCGGCTCGAGCTGAGCGAGGCCGAGCAGGCGCAGATGCTCGGCCAGCTCAACGGCTTCTTCGACATCGTCGAGCGCATGCGCGCCGTCGACACCACCGGCGTCGCGCCGCTGTACACGCCGCTGTCGGCGGTGCAGGACGTGGCGCTGCGGCTGCGCGAGGATGTCGCCACCGAGCGCATCGATCGCGAGGCCAACCAGCGCAGCGCGCCTGCGGTCGAGGCCGGCCTCTACCTCGTGCCGCGGGTGATCGAATGAAGTCAGGCCTGCACCAGCTCGGCGTCGCCGGGCTCGCCGATGCGCTGGAGCGCCGACAGGTGTCCAGCGCAGAGCTCACGCAGCACCTGCTGGCGCGCGTCGCCGCGCACGACGCGCTCGGCGCCTTCCTGTGCACGGATGCCGACCTGGCGTTGCAGCAGGCCCGGGAGGCCGATGCGCGCCGCGCCGCGGGTCAGGGGCGCGGCCGGCTCGACGGCGTGCCGATCGCGCACAAGGACATCTTCGTCACGACCGACTTCCCCAGCACCGCCGCGTCGAAGATGCTGGACGGCTATCGCTCGCCCTTCGACGCCGCGGTGGTCGCGAAGCTCAAGGGCGCGGGCACCGTGACGCTGGGCAAGCTCAACTGCGACGAGTTCGCGATGGGCGGCAGCAACGAGAACTCGTCGGTGCGGCCGGTGCGCAACCCCTGGGACCCGGCGCGCATTCCCGGCGGTTCTTCGGGCGGCTCGGCCGCCGCGGTCGCCGCGCGCCTGGTGCCGGCGGCCACCGGCACCGACACCGGCGGCTCGGTGCGCCAGCCGGCCGCACTGTCCGGCGTCACCGGCATCAAGCCCACCTACGGCCGCTGCTCGCGCTACGGGATGATCGCCTTCGCCTCCAGCCTCGACCAGGCCGGCCCGATCGCGAGATCGGCCGAGGACTGCGCGCTGCTGCTGCAGGCGATGAGTGGCTTCGACGAGCGCGACGCGACCTCCGCGCAGCAGCCGGTCCCGGACTTCGCCGCCGCGATCCATGCGCCGCGCGCCGGGGCGACCTCGGCCCGGCCGCTGCAGGGCCTGCGCATCGGCCTGCCGCGCGAGTTCTTCGGCGCCGGCGTGGCAGCCGACGTGAGCCAGGCGGTGCAGGCCGCGCTGGCCGAGGCCGAAAGACTGGGCGCCACGCTGGTCGACGTCAGCCTGCCGCGCACCGAGCTGTCGATCCCCGTGTACTACATCATCGCGCCGGCCGAAGCGAGCTCGAACCTGTCGCGCTTCGACGGCGTGAGGTACGGTCACCGCGCCGCGCAGCACGGCGACCTCCTCGACATGTACCGCAAGAGCCGCAGCGAGGGCTTCGGAGCCGAGGTCAAGCGCCGCATCATGATCGGCACCTACGTGCTGAGCCACGGCTACTACGACGCCTACTACCTGCAGGCGCAGAAGCTGCGCCGCATGATCGCCGACGACTTCCAGCAGTGCTTCTCGCAGTGCGACCTGATCGCCGGGCCGGTGGCCCCGACCGTCGCGCGCACCATCGGCTCGCAGACCGATCCGGTCGCCGAGTACCTGGCCGACATCTTCACGCTGCCGGCCAGCCTGGCTGGCCTGCCGGGCATGAGCGTGCCGGCCGGCTTCGCGTACTCCGAGAACGCGGCGGGCCTGCCCGTGGGCCTGCAGCTGATCGGCAACTACTGGCAGGAAGCCTCGCTGCTGCATGCGGCGCACGCCTTCCAGCAGGCCACCGACTTCCATACCCGCGCGCCCGAGGGCCTGGCATGAACAAGCCCGCCCTCATCCGCGGCTACGAGGTCGTGATCGGCCTCGAGACCCACACCCAGCTGTCGACCGCGTCGAAGATCTTCTCCGGCGCGCCCACCGCCTTCGGGGCCGCGCCCAACACGCAGGCGAGCGTCGTCGACCTGGCGCTGCCCGGCACGCTGCCAGTGATGAACCGCGGCGCCGTCGACCGCGCGATCCGCTTCGGCCTGGCGGTCGGCGGGCAGATCGCGCCGCTGTCGATCTTCGCGCGCAAGAACTACTTCTACCCCGACCTGCCCAAGGGCTACCAGATCAGCCAGTACGAG
>NZ_CADEFR010000082.1 GCF_902826655.1 uncultured Methylibium sp.
GCGGTCGTCGCCGACACCTGGTGGCACGCGAAGACCGCGCTCGACGCGCTGCCGATCGTCTGGGACGAAGGCGCGCACGCGCAGCTCTCCAGCGCCGCGATCGACGCGACGCTCAAGGCCGGATTCGACGCCGCCGGCGCGCTGGTCGGCACGCAGCAGGGCGACGCCCCGGCAGCGCTGGCCGGCGCCGCGCGCCGCGTCGAGGCGAGCTACGCCTTCCCCTACCAGCACCACGCGACGATGGAGCCGATGAACGCCACGGCGCGCTACACGCCGGCGACGCCGTCGACCCCGGCGCGCTGCGAGGTCTGGGCGCCGACGCAGAGCGCCGACATCGCCCTGCCGGTCGTCGCCGAGGCGTCAGGCCTGCCGATCGCGCAGTGCGACATCCACAAGCTGTCGCTCGGCGGCGGCTTCGGACGCCGCAGCAGCCACGACTTCATCCGCCAGGCCGTCACGGTGGCCAAGGCCGTGCCGGGGGTGCCGGTGAAGCTGCTGTGGTCGCGCGAGGAGGACATGGCCCAGGGCGCCTACCACCCGGTGACGCGCGGCCGGCTGACCGCCGGCCTCGACGCGCAGGGCGAGGTGCAGGCCCTGCACCTGCGGATCTCCGGGCAGTCGATCATCGCCTCGGTCGCGCCGCAGCACCTGAAGGACGGCAAGGACGGCCTCGTGTTCCAGGGGCTCGAGGCCGGCGGCGCCGAGTGTGCGCTCGGCTACACGCTGCCGCAGCTGCTGATCGACCATGCGATGTACAACCCGCCGGTGACTCCGGGCATCTGGCGCGGCGTCAACCTCAACCAGAACGCGTTCTACCTCGAGTGCTTCATCGACGAGATCGCGCACGCGACGCAGCAGGACCCGCTGGCGCTGCGCCGCAAGCTGATGGCGAAGCATCCGAAGCACCTCGCGGTGCTCGAGGCCGCGGCCGAGCGCGCCGGCTGGGGCCGGCCGGCGCCGCCCGGCGTGTTTCGCGGCATCGCGCAGGTGATGGGCTTCGGCAGCTACGTCGCGGCCGTGGCCGAGGTCTCGGTCGACGACGCAGGGCGGCTCACGATCCACCGCATCGTCGCGGCCACCGACTGCGGCCATGCGGTGAACCCGCAGCAGATCGAGGCCCAGGTCGAGGGCAGCTTCGCCTTCGGGCTGTCGGCGGCGCTGTACGGCGAGTGCACCGTCGAGCGCGGGCGCATCGTGCAGACCAACTTCGACCGCTACCCGGTGATGCAGATGGCGGCGATGCCGCGCGTCGAGACCCTCGTCATGCCCTCGGGCGGCTTCTGGGGTGGCGTCGGCGAGCCGACCATCGCCGTGGCGGCGCCGGCGGTGCTGAACGCGATCTTCGCGGCCACCGGCAAGCGCATCCGCGAGCTGCCGCTGCGGCACCACGACCTGAAGCGCGCCTGAGCGGCCGGCTCAGCCGAGCTCGGGCCCCGCGCGCCGCAGCCAGGTGCGCACGATCGCGCCCGCCAGCGGCCCGGCCACCTCGGAGATGAAGCGCCGGAAGTCGATGTGGGCGCTGTCGTCGGCGCGATCGGAGACGGTGCGCAGCACCGCGAACGGCAGGTCGCAGTCGTGGCAGACCTGGGCCACCGCCGCGCCTTCCATCTCGACGGCCAGCGCGTCGGGCAGCTCGGCGCGCAACGCGGCGCTCTCGGCGGCCGTCGCGACGAAGCGATCGCCGCTGACCACCAGGCCCTCGTGCACCGACGGGGCCGTGATGCCCAGCGATGCCAGCGACGCGGCCAGTCCGATGCGCTCGGCGTCCAGGGCATCGCGGGCAGCCAGCGCCAGCGCATCGGACAGCGGGGCATCGGCCGGGAAACGCGCGCGGCCGCTGCCCGGCACCTCGTGGCGCGGGAACAGCGGCGACGCATCCAGGTCGTGCTGCAGCAGCTGCCGCGCGACGATGACATCGCCCACATGCACGGCCGGCGCCAGCCCGCCGGCCACGCCGGTGAAGACGATGGCCTCGGCGCCGAAGCGCTCGATCAGCAGCGTCGCGGTGGTCGCCGCGGCGACCTTGCCGATGCGCGACAGCACCAGCACCACGTCGCGGCCGTCGAGCCGGCCGGTGACGAACTCGCGCCCCGCGTGGTGATGCACGGCCGGCGCGACGAGCGCCGCACGCAATCCGGCCAGTTCCTCGGGCAGCGCGCCCATCAAGGCCAGGGTCATGGTCAGCCCTTCGCCGCAAGACCTGACCGCTCCGCGGTCAGGTCTTGTCTCGCAGCTCCCGGCGCAGGATCTTGCCGACCGGCGTCTTGGGCAGCTCGGTGCGGAACTCGACGATCTTGGGCCGCTTGTAGCCGGTCAGGTTGCTCTCGCAATAGGCGCGCACCTGCGACTCGGTGACGGCCGGGTCGCTGCGCACGATGACGAGCTTGACCGCCTCGCCCGCCTTCGCGTCGTTCACGCCGACCGCGGCGCACTCCAGGATGCCCGGCATCTGCGTCACCACGTCCTCGACCTCGTTCGGGTAGACGTTGAAGCCGCTCACCAGGATCATGTCCTTCTTGCGGTCGACGATCTTGAAGTAGCCGCGCTCGTCGACCGTGCCGATGTCGCCGGTGCGGAAGTAGCCGTCGGCCGTCATCACCTTCGCGGTCTCGTCGGGGCGCTGCCAGTAGCCGGCCATCACCTGCGGGCCGCGGATCGCGATCTCGCCCGGCGTGCCCATCGGCACCTCGTTGCCGTCGTCGTCGAGCAGCTTCAGTTCGGTGTTGGGCATCGGCAGGCCGATGTTGCCGCTGTAGGCGGTGCTGTCGACCGGGTTGCAGGTCGCCGACGGCGAGGTCTCCGACAGGCCGTAGCCCTCGACGATCGGGCAGCCGGTCTTCTCGAGCCAGAGCTTGGCGGTCGCGCTCTGCACGGCCATGCCGCCGCCGACCGAGATCTTCAGGTGGCTCCAGTCCACGGTCTTGAAGTCGGCGTGGTTGGCCATCGCGTTGAACAGCGTGTTGACGGCCGGGAAGCTGTGGAACTTCTCGGTGGACAGGGCCTTGAAGACTGCCGGCAGGTCGCGCGGGTTGGGGATCAGGATGTTGCAGCCGCCCATGCGCATGCTGAGCATCACGTTCGTGTTGAAGCCGAAGATGTGATAGATCGGCAGCGCGCAGATGGTGACGATCTGCTCGCCGGCCGGGATCTTCTTCAGCGCCGGCTGGTACCAGGCCTCGGACTGCAGGATGTTGGCGACCAGGTTGCGGTGCTTGAGCACCGCGCCCTTGCTGACGCCGGTGGTGCCGCCCGTGTACTGCAGCACCGCGATGTCGTCCGGGCCGGGCTTGGCCGGCGCGTAGCTCTTGCCGCGGCCCTTGGCCAGCGCATCGTTGAAGCGCACCGCGCCGGGCAGGTCGAAGGCGGGCACCATCTTCTTGACCTTGCGCACCACCGTGTTGACGATCAGCGACTTGGGGAAGCCCAGCAGGTCGCCCAGCGCGGTCACCACCACGTGCTTCGTCGGCACGGCCGCCATCACCTTCTGCAGCACGCTGGCGAAGTTCTCGATGATCACGATCGCCTTCGCGCCCGAGTCCTTGAGCTGGTGCTCCAGTTCGCGCGGCGTGTACAGCGGGTTCACGTTGACCACCACGTAGCCCGCACGCAGGATCGCGGCGATCGCGACCGGGTACTGCGGCACGTTCGGCAGCATCACCGCGACGCGGTCGCCGGCCGCGAGGCCCAGCGACTGCAGGTAGCCGGCGAAGGCGCGCGACATCTCGTCGACCTGGCCGAAGCTGATCGACTTGCCCATGAACTTGTAGGCCGGCAGGTCGCGGTACTTCTTGAAGCTCTCCTCGACCAGGGCCACCAGCGACGGGTACTGTTCGACGTTGATCGACGCCGGCACGCCGGCCGGGTAGTGCTTGTGCCAAAGGGATTCCATAGCGCGCTCCGGGAAAGTGGGGCGATTCTGACTGCGGGCTTACTCAGGCCACGTCAGGGAATTCGATAGCGCCGGCTAGGGTTGCCGCTCCAGCGTGCGAAGCGCACGATCGGGCTGCCCGAGCCGCACACAGGGAGCCCTTGATGACCCATCGATCGCCTCGCGCGTGGATCCTCGCCCTCGTCGGGCTCGTGCTGGCGGCGACCGCCCACGCCCAGAGCTGGGAGTACAAGTCCTACAAGAAGGACGCGACCGGGCAGTACGACAAGCAGAACTACGTCTCCGGCACCGTCACCGTCTACGAGAAGGACGGCAAGTCCTACCTGCGCATGGTCGCCGGCGTGATGGACGCCTGCCGGCGCAGCGACCTGCCGACGATCGTGACGAAGACCGAGACGACGACCCTCGTCGAGCCGCAGATCGAACTGGCCGGCTGCGAGAAATTCCGCTACGTGATCCGCAACGACGGCAGCGGCGGCCACCGCGAGGTCTGGCGCGGCGACAAGTGGTCCAGGACCTCGTTCGATCACGGGCTCACGCCGGTGAAGTGAGGGGCGGCCGCCCCTTTGAACACGCCGCGGGTCCGGGTCGGTCAGCTGCCGGAGGCCGCCTTGGCATACAGCGGCTTCTGGACGCCGACGAACAGTTCGCGCACGCGATCCGCCGGCCCCAGCTCGGCAAAGGCGTCGGCCAGCGCGCGATAGCGCAGCCGCAGCAGCGGGGCGAGCTTCTCGGGGTCGAGTTCGTCCACGCCCTGGTCTACGTACTGCGCCAGCACAAAGTCCACGAACGCCCGCTGTCGCTCGTCCAGCCCGGCCGCCGAGGCCGTGCGGGCGGCAGCGGCGCGCCGCTCGCGCGGCACCGGCTCGGCGGCGAAGGCCACGTAGGCCAGCACGTCGAACAGGTCCGCCTTCTCGGCCTCGATGCACTTCTGCATGGCCAGCAGCGGCTCGCGCCCGAAGCCCTTCTCGGCCAGGCCGGCGAGCAAGGCCTTGCGAGTGCCTGGGTCGCTCCAGAGGCGGCGCAACTCCTCCTCGTCCCGGAAGAACTCGGGCAGCGAGCCGTACAGCGCCTCCAGGAACTGGGCCGCCGACATCGGCCGCCCGTCCGCGCTCCAGAAGCTGGTCGCCGTCATGCTCTGCAGGCTGCGCGCCTTCCCATCGGCCAGCTTGACCACCAGACGCCGCCGCGGAGCGCTGTCCGGCTCGGCCGGGGGGATGTAGTCGGACGGAGAGGACTCTTCGATCCTGCTGGCAACGCCCATGCCGGGCGCGTCGGGCAGCAGCGGCTCGCCATCCCACTCGGGGTCGCTGAAGTGGTGATGCGCCTTCACGAAGTCGTAGATCGTGAAGTGGTCCTTGCCGTCGAACAGCCGCGTGCCGCGGCCGATGATCTGCTTGAACTCGATCATCGAGTTCACCGGCCGCATCAGCACGATGTTGCGCACGTTGCGCGCGTCCACGCCGGTGGAGAGCTTCTGCGACGTGGTCAGCACCGTGGGGATCGACTTCTCGTTGTCCTGGAAGTCGCGCAGGTGCTGCTCGCCCAGCGCGCCGTCGTCGGCCGTCACGCGCACGCAGTAGAGCGGGTCGGTGCTCGTCTTGTTCTGGTTGATCAGGTCACGCACCGCCAGCGCGTGCAGTTGCGTGGCGCAGAACACCAGCGTCTTCTCGCGCGGGTGGGTCATGCCCATGAAGAGCTTCACCCGGTAGGCCTCGCGTTCCTTGATCTCGATGAGCTTGTTGAAGTCCTTCTCTTCGTAGCGGCGGCCGGCCTCGATGTCGCCCTGCAGCACCTCGTCGTCGGGCGTGTACATGTACTCGTCCAGCGTGGTGGCGATCTGCTTCACCTTGAAGGGCGTGAGAAAGCCGTCGTTGATGCCTTCCTTCAGCGAGTAGGTGAACACCGGCTCGCCGAAGTAGGCGTAGGTATCGGCGTTGAGCGTTCGCTTCGGCGTGGCGGTCAAGCCCAGCTGCACGGCTGGGGCGAAGTAGTCGAGGATCGCGCGCCAGCTGCTCTCGTCGTTCGCGCCGCCGCGGTGGCATTCGTCGATGACGATGAAGTCGAAGAAGTCGGCCGGGTAGTCACCGAAGTGCGGCGCCGGTTGCCCATCCACCGGCGGGCCGCTCATGAAGGTCTGGAAGATGGTGAAGAAGAGGCTGCCGTTCTTGGGCACGCGGCCCTTCTTCCGGATCTCGTCGGGCGCGATGCGCACCAGCGTGCCGGGTGAACGGTCCTCGAAGGCCGAGAACGCGTTGTAGGCCTGGTCGGCCAGGATGTTGCGGTCGGCCAGGAACAGGATGCGCGGGCGGCGGCTGGGTTCGTTGCCACGCTTCCAGTCGCCCAGGTTCCAGCGGCTCTGGAACAGCTTCCACGCCAGCTGGAAGGCGATGAAGGTCTTGCCGGTGCCGGTGGCCAGCGTGAGCAGGATGCGGTCACGGCCGGCAGCGATGGCTTCCAGCACGCGGCCGATGGCGATGTCCTGGTAGTAGCGGCCCTGCCAGCTGCCGCCATGGTCTTCGAAGGGCACGGCGGCGAAGCGGTCGCGCCAGGCCACCGTGCCAGGGTCTGCTTCGGCGAAGGTCAGCGCCCACAGTTCGTCGGGGCCAGGGAAGGCGGGCACGTCACCTTCCGTGCCCTGCGCCATGTCGATGCCGTAGATCAACTGGCCGTTGGTGGCGTAGGTGAAGCGCACGGCCAGCTTGGCGGCGTAACTCTTGGCCTGCGCCACGCCTTCGGTGTGCGGCTTGTCCCAGGCCTTGGCCTCGATGACCGCGAGGCGGGTGTTGCGGTACACCAGCACGTAGTCGGCGATCTCGGCGCGCGTGCGCTGGCCGCCGGCCTGCAGGCGGCCTTGGGTAATGCCGTGTTCGCGCAGCACGCGGCTGCCATCGACCACGCCCCAGCCGGCGGCCTTGAGGGCGGGGTCGATGTGCTCGGCGCGGGTCTCGGCTTCGTTCATCCCGAGTGCCGGGTCAAAACCCGATCAAGACAGCGCTTGCCCGAGCCGTGTTCACAAGCTGTTGATTTCATTGAAGAAACCTCCGCAGCCGCGCCCGCTTCGGCGCTGGAATCAAGAGTGGATCAAGAACCGTCATGCCCAGTGCGGCACGTAGCCGGCCCGAGGATGCTCCAGGTCCGCCACCCGGATCAGGCCCGCGTCCAGGGTGCGGTTGATCACCGCCGAGGCCTGCGCGGCATTCTTCGGCGCGATGCCCAGGCGCACACACAGACTGGCATTCTTCATCTTGTCGCCGCTCAGGAAGCGCAGCACTGCATGGAAGTAGCAGGCCCGCACCCGCTCGTCGGGCGTCATGTGGGCAAAGCTCCGGGGCCCGTACAGCACCGCCTGCGTGGCATGGCCTTCCGCCCTGAACAGCGGCGCCGGCAGCTGCGCCACCTCGCAAGCCTGCACCACCTTGTCGAGGCCGCTGCCCTGTTCTTCGCACAGGCCCATGCGGCGCATCAGCGAGGCCAGCGCCTCGTTGCGCGAGCGCGGCGGCAGGTCGATCATGCGATCGGGTTGCACCAGCGGGGCGCCAGGGTTGCTGATCTCCAGCCGGTCTTCGAACAGCTCGATCTGCGGCCCGGCCCCGCTGATGGTCATGTCCTGGTGGATCAGCGCATTGGCCACCAGCTCACGGATGGCGATCTCGGGGAACAGCGGGCGCGCCTCGCGCAGCGTGGCGCCGATGTGTTCGTTCTTCGGCAGCAACCCGTTCAGGTAGTCCACCAGGCCCTGCAGCCCCACGGCGTAGCCGCGCTGGCCATCCATGCGGTGCGTCACCGTCGCCGCGCGGTTCTTGCCGCCATAGGCCACGAAGCGCACGGCCTTGCGCGCCAGGCCGGCCTCGAAGTCGCCCAGCCGCGCCGCAAACAGGATGGCGCCCAGGTTCGTGATGTTCCAGCGTTGCCCCACGTCGGCCACGATCAGCCGGTCAGCTTCGAGCTTGTCGAAGATGCCACCGCGGTTGTCGGGCAGCGGCTGCCGGGTGAGCTGGAAGTAGTGGCTGTAGTCCAGCAGCGTCAGCACCTCGTCGCCACTGGCGTACTGCCGGGCGATGCCCTGTTCCCACCGGTAGGGCTGCAGCTTTTCGATCAGGCGCTGGTAGCGCTCGGGGTAATCGGTGAGCTTGGGCGTGGCGCTGCCGATGCGGATGTAGGGCACGCCGTTGAACGCCACCGGTGCGCCGGTGGCGGCCGGGATCTCCAGCAACAGCACGCGGCCCTGCGGGTGGGCCACGGTGCGGAAGCTGAAGGCGATGCTGGGTTGCAGGCTGTTGGCCAACCAGAGCGGCAGCAACTGGTTGCCGACCTTGCGCGTGTCGGGGTCGAAGCTGGTGCCCACCACGGTGTGGCTGCCGTCCTCGACGCCCCACACCAGGTAGGCGATGTCCTGGCCTTCGATGCGCGCCGCGTTCGACAGCGCGGCGCAGCGCTTGCCGATCATGTCGGGATCGCCGTTGTTGCCCTTGAACTCGAGCCAGGCGGTTTCAGCCGGCAGTGCGCGCAGATGGTCGATCAGGTCGATGTCGCGCGCCGCGTTCATGCCGTGTGCTCCGCAGGCCCGCCAACGGGCGTGCGGCTTGGGGCGGTGCCGTGCTCGGCGCGGGTCTCGGCTTCGTTCATGCGGCTTTGGAAAGCTGCTGGTCGGCGGACTTGGCGGTGAGTTGGCCGGTGAAGGCTTGGTGGAGGAGGGATTGTTTGAGTTCGTCGAGGGCGGTAAGTTTGCGGCGCTGAACCTCAGCCAGGCGCTCAGTCTGCGCGGAGAGCTCATCGAGGCCATGGGCAATACGCCGCTGTGCGTCGATGGGGGGCACCACATGAAAGAACTCTCGCTGCTTGGTGATCGGTACCTGGTTCCTGGTGGATTGCTTCATGACCTGCTGATACTGCGAGGTGAAGGCTCGGGACACCATGAAGTGAGCCAGGTACTCAGGCTTGATGTACCGGGGATCACAGCGGTAGTAGGTGAGCGACGTGCCAAGGATGACGGCGTCCTCGTCGGTTCTGAGAATGGCTACAGGCCCGACCGTTGCGTTGTGAGCAAACAGCACATCGCCGTCCTTGGCGAGCCCTTTGCGGATAGAGGCAGCTCGCTGCGGGGACAGGTACTTCGCCTCATCGAAGTCGATCGCTCCGTTCTTGATGGCGCTGGCGGCGATGTAAGGAACTCCGGCCTCGACGAACTCGTCCTTGCGTGGGTAGTCACTCCCGTGATTGCCATCGAGGTGGCCGACGATCCATCCGCGCGCGAGTAGCTCCTCCAACTGAACGCGCTCCCAAGCCTCATTCTGTTCAATCAGGTCTTGGAGACGACTTGAGTACAACTCGCGAGCGCTCTCGATGCTCTTGCCGGCGTTGACCTTCGCCGCGGCAATGGCCGCGAAAGCCTCGTCGAGGATGACGGCGATGCGGCGCTGCTCCCGAATAGGTGGTGTCGGGACTCTGATGCCAGCTATCAGTGGCAAGTTGACAGAGGGGTACGCGTGATCCTGGACCAGGTCCTGGGCGCGCACTGTCGCGAGAAAGTAGAGCAGGAACCGTGGTTCGGCGCGCTGCTGCTCCGCCGTGATCGTCGCGAGATGGCTCGAAACGCATCCATCGACCTGCATCATTACGCGATGGTTTAGAAACGTAGACGCCCCGCTCTTCGGGAAGAGAACTGTTCCCGCGGGAAGGCGGCGCAGTCCACGGACTCCCCGCTCATTGAGGCGGTCTGCGGATGACACGATGTCGCCAAATCGCACCCGTCCCACGTCAGAAGTTCTGAAGAACGGGACGGTGCCGTCTTCGAACAGCTTGTCGTCCTGAGGGGCCGAATTGCCCGCCCCGATTGCCGCCAGTTCGCCTAGATCGCAAGTCTTCCAAGCACTCATTGCGCCACTAGCTCTCGTATCGTGGACAGAGCTTCGGCGCTTTCCTGGTCAAGCGCCGCCAGCTCATCGAGGATTTGCTCCGGCGTGCGCAGCTTCACCTCGCCGCCCCCGTTTGGGTTCTTCACCGACAAATCCCAAGTCTCCGCATCCACCCCCGCCACATCCACAACCCAGCTCTTCGCCGACCTCTCAAACCCCGCCTGCAACCGCACGAACTCCGCCAGATCCTCATCGTTCAGCGGATTCGTCTTCCCCAGGCTGCGCCCCGGGTCCAGTTGGTAGTACCAGACCTGGCGCGTGCGGCTGCCCTTCTCGAAGAACAGCACCACCGTCTTCACGCCCGCGCCCTGAAAGGTGCCGCTCGGGCAGTCCAGCACCGTGTGCAGGTTGCAACTTTCCAGCAGCAGCTTGCGCAGGCTCACGCTGGCGTTGTCGGTGTTGGAGAGAAAGGTGTTCTTGATGACGATGGCCGCGCGCCCGCCGGCCTTCAGCGCCTTGATGAAGTGCTGCAGGAACAGAAACGCCGTCTCGCCGGTGCGGATGGGGAAGTTCTGCTGCACCTCCTTGCGCTCCTTGCCGCCGAAAGGCGGGTTGGCGAGGATCACCTCGTAGCGGTCCTTGTCCTGGATGTCGTTGATGTTCTCGCCCAGCGTGTTGGTGTGCACGATGTTCGGCGCCTCGATGCCGTGCAGGATCATGTTCATGATCCCGATCACGTAGGCCAGGCTCTTCTTCTCCTTGCCGAAGAAGGTTTTCGTCTGCAGCGTCTGCAGGTCAGAGGTGCTCAGCCCGGGCTGGCTGCTCAGGTGGTCGAAGGCCTCGCACAGGAAACCGGCCGAGCCGCAGGCGCCGTCGTAGATGCGCTCGCCGATGCGCGGGTGGGTGACCTTGATCATGGCGCGGATCAGCGGCCGCGGCGTGTAGTACTCGCCGCCGTTGCGGCCGGCGTTGCCCATGTTGCGGATCTTGGCTTCGTACAGGTGCGAGAGCTCGTGCTTCTCGCTCTGCGTGCCGAAGCGCAGTTCGTCCACGAGGTCGATCACGTCGCGCAGGTTGTAGCCGCTCTGCACCTTGTTCTTGATCTCGCCGAAGACCTCGCCCACCTTGTATTCGATGGTGTTGGGGCCGCTGGCGCGCTGCTTGAAGCCGGCCAGGTAGGGGAACAGCTTCGTGTTGACGAAGTCGCGCAGGTCGTCGCCGGTGAGCGCGGTGTTGTGGTCCACCTTGCCGGCGGCGTTGCGCGGCGCGGCCCAGCGGGCCCAGCGGAACTCGGGCGCCAGGATGTGGCTGTAGCTTTTGCCTTCGAGCGCGGCCACGCTGGCCTTTTCCTGCTCCAGCGCATCAAGGTACTTGAGGAACAGCAGCCAGCTCGACTGCTCGGTGTAGTCCAGTTCGCTGGTGCAGCCGGCGTCCTTGTGCAGGATGTCGTCGATGTTCTTGAAGGTCTGCTCGAACATGGGTCAGGGTCTCGGTGTGGCCGCTTCGACGGTGACTATCGAGTTCGGCACTCAGCAGCGCCACGTAAACAGGGTAGGAAAGCTCGAGCCAAACACCAACAGGCCGGGAGACCGGCCTGCCGACGCAAATGTCGCGGCTCAGCCCCGCAGCGCCGCCAGTACCTCGTCGAGCATCTTCTTCGCGTCGCCGAAGAGCATGCGGTTGTTGTCCTTGTAGAACAGCGGGTTGTCGACCCCGGCGTAGCCGGAGGCCATGCTGCGCTTCATCACGATCGAGGTGCGGGCCTTCCAGACCTCGAGCACCGGCATGCCGGCGATCGGGCTGGCCGGGTCTTCCTGCGCGGCCGGGTTCACGATGTCGTTGGCGCCGATGACCATCGCCACGTCGGTGTCGGGGAAGTCCTCGTTGATCTCGTCCATCTCGAGCACGATGTCGTAGGGCACCTTGGCCTCGGCCAGCAGCACGTTCATGTGGCCGGGCATGCGGCCGGCCACCGGGTGGATGCCGAAGCGCACGTTGACGCCCTTCTCGCGCAGCAGCTTGGTGATCTCGTAGACCGTGTGCTGGGCCTGGGCCACCGCCATGCCGTAGCCGGGCACGATGATCACGCCCCGCGCCTCGCGCAGCATCTCGGCGGTCTCGACGGCGCTGACGGGCGTCACCTCGCCCTCGGGCTGGGCCGCACCGCCGGCAGCGGCCGGCGCCGGCGCGCCGCCGCCGAAGCCGCCGGCGATCACGCTGATGAAGTTGCGGTTCATCGCGCGGCACATGATGTAGGACAGGATCGCACCTGAAGATCCGACCAGCGCGCCGGTCACGATCAGCAGGTCGTTGCTCAGCATGAAGCCGGTGGCCGCCGCGGCCCAGCCGGAGTAGCTGTTGAGCATCGACACCACCACCGGCATGTCGGCGCCGCCGATCGCCATCACCATGT
>NZ_CADEFR010000083.1 GCF_902826655.1 uncultured Methylibium sp.
AGGTGCGGCCGCGCATGAAGTTCAGGCTCTTGATCTTGATCTTGCTGCGCACCAGGTCGTTGGTGGCGGCGCGACCCCATTCGCCGGCGCCGGAGTCGTTCTTGGCCAGCACCTCGAGGTTGTCGTCGAGTGCGCCCATCCACGGGCCCATCTTCTCTTCCTCGGTGCCGGGCAGGAAGCCGATGTCTTCGCCGACCGGTACCGTCACGCGGGTCACGATGATCTCGGTGTAGCGACGCTCGTCCATCACCTGGGACAAGCCGGCAGCCAGCGTCATCAGCGTCTTGCCGGTGCCGGCGGTACCGGTGAGGGTGATGAAGTCGCAGTCGGGGTCCATCAGCAGGTTGAGCGCGAAGTTCTGCTCGCGGTTGCGCGCCGTCACACCCCAGACGGCGTTCTTGCCGTGCGAGTAGTCCTTCAGCGTCTTCAGCACTGCGGTCTTGCCGGTGATCTCGGTGACCTTGGCGTACAGCGGCGCCGCCCCCGGCGTCTCGAGGTAGACGAACTGGTTCACCATCAGCGCCGGCACCAGGGGACCCGCGATGCGGTAGAAGGTCGACCCGCCCTGCTGCCAGCTCTCCATCGTCTTGCCGTGCCGGTCCCAGAAGTCGGGCGGCAGCGGCAGCACGCCGGTGTAGAGCAGGTCGCCGTCTTCCAGCGTCTTGTCGTTGAAGTAGTCCTCGGCCGGCAGGCCCAGTGCGCGCGCCTTGACGCGCATGTTGATGTCCTTGGACACCAGCACCACGTCGCGCTGCGGGTACTTGTCGCGCAGCGCCTTGAAGACGCCGAGGATCTGGTTGTCGGCCTTGCCCTGAGGCAGGCCGTCGGGCAGCTTGGCGTCGAGCAGCAGGGTCTGGAAGAACAGCTTGCCGCCGGCTTCCTTGTGGCCGGTCTTGGCGAGCGGGATGCCGTCCTCGGCGTGCAACTGGGTCGCGTCCGGACCGCCGGCCAGCGCGTCGAGCTCGCGGCTGACCTGGCGCACGTTGCGCGAGACCTCGCTCAGGCCCTTCTTGTGGCCGTCGAGTTCCTCGAGCGTGATCATCGGCAGGTAGATGTCGTGCTCCTCGAAGCGGAACAGCGACATCGGGTCGTGCATCAGCACGTTGGTGTCCAGCACGAACAGCTTGGCCGGGCCGGTGGCGCGCGGCTTGCGCGGCCGGGGCTCGGGCAGCGGAGCCCGGCTGGCGCTCTTGACCGGCAGATGGCCGGACACCGGCGCGACCGGCGGACGAGTGGCGGGCGCGGTCGTCTTCGCGACCGGCGTCTTGGGATGGGGATCGAACAGGTCGAGCAGGCCGGCGGTTGGCTGGTCCTGCTTGGTGGGGCGGAGGCCCGGCTTGGGTGCGGCCTGGGAGTCGAAGTCGCTGGCGCTGAGGAGGGATGCTTTCTTCGCGGGGGGCTTGGGCAGGGGCATGGACTTCCGGGGCCTTAGAAAACAAAAAGCCGCTCAGTCACCTGGGCGGCTTGCTCGGATGCGGTGAGGAACTCACGGGCATGAGTTCATTATGCACATCGGATGCCGGGCTTCAACCTCGGCGTTGTGACCGTTTGACGTCGTGCCGTCACGCGGCCTTCTTCAGCGCCTTGACGGCCTTCAGCACCTCGTCGACGTGACCGGCGACCTTGATGCCGCGCCATTCGGCGACCAGCACGCCGTTCGGGTCGATCAGGAAGGTGCTGCGCTCGATGCCCTTGACCTTCTTGCCGTACATGATCTTGTTCTTGACCACGCCGAACATGTGGCAGAGCTTCTCTTCAGTGTCGGCGATCAGCTCGAAGGGCAGTTCGAGGTTCTGCTTGAACTTCTCGTGCGAGGCCATGTTGTCGCGCGACACGCCGAACACCACCGCACCGGCTTTCAGGAAGTCCTTGTGGCGGTCGCGGAACTGCATCGCCTCGGTGGTGCAGCCTGGGGTGTTGTCCTTGGGGTAGAAGTAGAGGATGACTGTCTGACCCAAGTAGGCCTGGGGCGTGAACTTCACGCCACCGGTGGCCTGCGCTTCAAATTCCGGGAGGGCTTTGTTGAGGGCGGGCGTCATGAAGGATGCTGCTGGTTGGTGGCCGCTGGCACGGCTAACCACCAATTATAAAGGGACGCTTGCGGCACTCCGGTGCCGCGGTCAGGCCGGGTCGAGCAGCAGGGCGGCCACGACCTGTCGCCCCTCGGCGACCAGCAGGTTGTAGGTCCGGCAGGCGGCCGCCGTGTCCATCGTCTCGAAGCCGATGCGTCGGTCGATCAGTGGCCGCAGACAGGCGGCGGGCGCGAAGCGCAGCTTGCGGCCGCTGCCGAACAGCACCAGTTCCGGTTCGAGCGCGGTGAGGCGTTCGAAGTGGCTCGCGTCCAGTTGCTCGAAGCGGGCGATGCCCCAGGCCTCGATCCGACCCTCCCACGGCAGCACGAAGCTCTCGTGCCAGTGCTGGTCGGCCACGTGGACGCCGTCCGGCGTGTAGCCGCTGATCACGTTGGCGTTGGCGACGCGGTCGGGCTGCAGTTTCATGGGTCCCTGATCGGCTGGCGCGAGCGCAAGCGTGCGCAATCGCTGTGGTCTAATTTTAGTTTGCGTTGCAGCATGGATGCTGCCGCTGTAGCGCCACGCCGGGAGTCCTCGTGTCCAAGCCTATCGTCAAGTCGAGCAAGCTCGCCGATGTCTGCTACGACATCCGGGGTCCGGTGCTGGACAAGGCCCGCCAGATGGAGGAAGAGGGCCACAAGATCATCAAGCTCAACATCGGCAACCTGGCGGTGTTCGGCTTCGACCCGCCCGACGAGATCGTGCAGGATATGATCCGCAACCTGCCGCAGGCCGCGGGCTACACCGACAGCAAGGGCCTGTTCGCGCCGCGCCGTGCGGTCGTGCACTACACGCAGGAGAAGCGCATCCCGGGCGTCGCGGTCGACGACGTCTATCTGGGCAACGGTGCCTCCGAGCTCATCGTGATGAGCCTCAACGCGCTGCTGGACAACGGTGACGAGGTGCTGGTGCCGGCGCCCGATTACCCGCTGTGGACCGCCGCGGTGTCGCTGTCCGGCGGCAAGCCGGTGCACTACCAGTGCGACGAAGCGAGCGACTGGCTGCCGGACATCGATGACATCCGCCGCAAGATCACGCCGAACACGCGTGCCATCGTCGTCATCAACCCGAACAACCCGACCGGCGCGCTCTATCCCGAGAGCCTGCTGCTGCAGATCGTCGAGGTCGCGCGCCAGCACCAGCTGATCGTGTTCGCCGACGAGATCTACGACAAGACGCTGTACGACGGCAACACCCACACCAGCATCGCCTCGCTGGCCGACGACGTGCTGTTCGTGACCTTCAACGGCCTGTCCAAGAACTACCGCTCCTGCGGCTACCGCGCCGGCTGGATGGTGGTGTCCGGCGAGAAGCGCCATGCCCGCGACTACATCGAGGGGCTGAACATGCTGGCCTCGATGCGGCTGTGCTCCAACACGCCGGGCCAGCTGGCGATCCAGACCGCGCTCGGCGGGTACCAGAGCATCAAGGACCTGGTCGCGCCGCACGGCCGGCTCACGCGCCAGCGCGACATGGCCTACGACGTGCTGAGCGCGATCCCAGGCGTCAGCGTCGTCAAGCCGAAGGCAGCGCTCTACATGTTCCCGCGGCTCGACCCGAAGATCTATCCGATCCGCGACGACCAGCAGTTCGCCTACGAACTGCTGGCCGAGGAGAAGGTGCTGATCGTGCAGGGCACCGGCTTCAACTGGGCGACGCCGGACCATTTCCGCGTCGTCTTCCTGCCCAACACCGACGACCTGGGCGATGCGCTCGGCCGCATCGAGCGCTTCCTCGCGCACTACCGCAAGCGTCACTCGCAATGAGCTCACCGCAGATGAAACCCATCCAGGTCGGCCTGCTCGGCATCGGCACCGTCGGCGGCGGCAGCTTCCAGGTGCTGCGGCGCAACCAGGAAGAGATCCGCCGCCGCGCCGGCCGCGGCATCGAGATCACGATGGTGGCGGACCTGGACACCGAGCGCGCCCGGTCCCTCGTCGGCGAGGGCGTCGAGGTGGTGGCCGACGCGCGTGCCGTGATCGCCAACCCGCAGATCGACATCGTCATCGAGCTGATCGGCGGCTACGGCATCGCGCGGGCGCTGGTGATGGAGGCGATCGCCGCCGGCAAGCACGTGGTCACCGCCAACAAGGCGCTGCTCGCGGTGCATGGCACCGAGATCTTCGCCGCGGCGCACGCCAAGGGCGTGGTGGTCGCCTTCGAGGCCGCGGTGGCCGGCGGCATCCCGATCATCAAGGCGCTGCGCGAGGGCCTGTCGGCCAACCGCATCGGCTGGATCGCCGGGATCATCAACGGCACGACCAACTTCATCCTGTCGGAGATGCGCTCCAAGGGCCTGGACTTCGGCGCGGTGCTGAAGGAGGCCCAGCGCCTCGGCTATGCCGAGGCCGATCCGACCTTCGACATCGAAGGCGTCGATGCCGCGCACAAGGCCACGATCATGAGCGCGATCGCCTTCGGCACGCCGGTGCAGTTCGATCGCGCCCACGTCGAAGGCATCACGCAGTTGCAGGCGGCCGACATCCGCTACGCCGAGCAGCTGGGCTACCGCATCAAGCTGCTGGGCATCACCAAGCGCCGTGACGATGAGGCCGCGAGAGCGGCCACAGGCGTGGCCGCGGGGGGCATCGAGCTGCGCGTGCACCCGACACTCATCCCGTCGACCCGGCTGATCGCCAACGTCGAGGGCGCGATGAACGCCGTGGTGGTGCAGGGCGATGCCGTCGGCACGACGCTCTACTACGGCAAGGGTGCCGGCGCCGAGCCGACCGCGTCGGCCGTGGTCGCCGACCTGGTCGATGTGACCCGCCTGGTCACCGCCGACCCCGACCACCGCGTGCCGCACCTGGCTTTCCAGCCCGGCTCGCTGTCGGCCACGCCCATCCTGCCGATCGACCAGGTCATCACCTCGTTCTACCTGCGCCTGCAGGTCGCCGACGAGGCCGGCGTGCTGGCCAACATCACTCGCATCCTGGCCGAGAGCGACATCTCGATCGACGCCGTGCTGCAACGAGAGTCCGCCGAGGGCGAGCGCCAGACCGACCTGATCATCCTGACCCACGACACGCTCGAAGGCCGGATGAACGCGGCGCTGGCCAAGATGCAGGCGCTGCCGACCGTGCTGGCGACCATCGTGCGCATCCGCAAGGAAGAGTTGTCCTGAAGTACCTCAGTACCCGCGGCGATCCGGCCCGGCGCGGCTTCTCCGACATCCTGCTCGAGGGACTGGCACCGGACGGCGGCCTCTACCTGCCCGGGCGCTATCCGCGCATCGGCGCCGACACGCTGGCGCGCTGGCGCGATCTGCCGTACGCCGATCTCGCCTTCGAGATCCTGTCGCTGTTCATCGACGACATCCCGGCCGACGACCTGCGCGCGATCGTGCGCCGCACCTACACGCGCGAGGTCTTCGGCAGCGAGGCGATCACGCCGCTGAAGCCGCTCGGGCCGGGCCTGGCGCTGCAGGCGCTGTCCAACGGCCCGACGCTGGCCTTCAAGGACATGGCGATGCAGCTGCTGGGCCAGCTGTTCGAGTACGAACTGGCACGCCGCGGCGAGACGCTCAACATCCTGGGGGCCACCTCGGGCGACACCGGCAGCGCGGCGGAGTACGCGATGCGCGGGAAGAAGGGCGTGCGCGTCTTCATGCTCAGTCCGCACGGCCGCATGAGTCCCTTCCAGCAGGCGCAGATGTTCAGCCTGCCCGACGCCAACATCCACAACCTGGCGATCGACGGCGTGTTCGACGACTGCCAGGACATCGTCAAGGCCGTCAGCAACGACCTCGAGTTCAAGCGCCGGCATCGCATCGGCACCGTCAACTCGATCAACTGGGCGCGGCTGCTGGCCCAGGTCGTCTATTACTTCGCGGGCTATTTCCAGGCCACGACGACCGATGACGAACGGGTGAGCTTCGCCGTGCCCTCCGGCAACTTCGGCAACGTCTGCGCCGGTCACGTCGCGCGGATGATGGGCCTGCCGATCGATCGGCTCGTCGTCGCCACCAACGAGAACGACGTGCTCGACGAGTTCTTCCGCACCGGCCGCTATCGCGTGCGCGGCGCCGCCGACACGCACGAGACCTCGAGCCCGTCGATGGACATCTCCAAGGCCAGCAACTTCGAGCGCTTCGTGTTCGACCTGCTGGGCCACGACGAGGGTGCGGCGGCACGTACCGGGCAGCTGTTCGGCGTCGACGTGGCGCGCGGCGGTTTCGAGCTCACGGCCGAGGAGTTCGGGCGCGTGCGCGGCTTCGGTTTCGTGTCGGGACGCAGCACGCACGCCGACCGCATCGCGACGATCCGCGACACGCAGCAGCGCTTCGGCGTCACCATCGACCCGCACACGGCCGACGGCCTGAAGGTCGCGCACGAGCACCGGCGACCGGGCACGACGATGCTGGTCCTGGAGACGGCGCTGCCGATCAAGTTCGCCGCGACGATCCGCGAGGCGCTGGGCCGGGAGCCCGAGCGGCCGGCGTCACTGGCGGGGATCGAGGACCTCCCCAGGCGCTGCAAGCTCCTGGCGGCCGACACGGCCGCGGTCAAGTCCTACATCGCCAACCATTGCGGTCCATGAAGGTCGTCGGCTTCTGCGGCTACTCCGGCTCGGGCAAGACCACGCTGGTCGAGCAGCTGGTCGCGCGGCTGCGGCTGGCCGGACATCGCGTGTCGGTCGTGAAGCACGCGCACCACGACTTCGACATCGACCAGCCCGGCAAGGACTCTCACCGCCACCGCGCCGCCGGTGCCTACGAGGTGGTGATCGCGTCGAACCGCCGGCTGGCCAAGATCCGCGAGTACGACGTCGAGGCCGAGCCCGGGCCGCACCAGCTGATCGCCGAGCTGTCCGACGCCGACTGGGTGCTGGTCGAGGGCTTCAAGCATGCCGACCTGCTGAAGATCGAGATCTGGCGCGCCCAGACCGGCCAGCGCGTGCAGTACCCCAACGACCCCTTCATCGTCGCGATCGCGACCGACAGCCCCGAGGCCCTGCCGCAGCCGACGCAGCTGCCGGTCCTCGATCTCAACGACGCCGACGGCGTCGCCACCTGGCTGCTGGCCCAGTCGGACCGGCACGACTACCGATCGCCCTATGACGCCGACAACGAAGCCGCCTATGGCGACCCCGCCCGGCAAGCGCCCGATGCTGAGCCTGCCCGAGGCTCTGGATCGGCTGCGAGCCGGAACGACCCCCCTCGTTGAGACCGAGGCGGTCTCGACCTTCGACGCGCTCGGTCGCGTGCTGGCGGCCGAAGTGCGCTCGCTGCTCGACGTGCCGCCGCACGACAACACCTCGATGGACGGCTATGCGCTGCGCACGGCCGACGTGCGCGAAGCCGGCGCGGTGCTGCCGGTGGCCCAGCGCATCGCGGCCGGGCAGGTCGGCCAGGTGCTGGCACCGGGCAGCGCGGCGCGCATCTTCACCGGCGCGCCCATTCCCGAAGGCGCCGACGCCGTCGTGCCTCAGGAGCAGTGCGAGGCGCAGGACGGCGCCGTGCGCATCAAGCTCGTGCCGCCGGCCGGCCAGTGGATCCGACGTCGCGGCGAGGACGTCGTCGCCGGCAGCACCGTGCTGCCTCGCGGCAGCCGGCTGACGCCGCAGGCACTGGGCCTCGCGGCCTCGGTCGGCGCCGCGACGCTGACGGTGGTGCGCCGGCCGCGCGTTGCGCTGTTCTCGACCGGTGACGAGCTGGTCATGCCCGGCGAGCCGCTCAAGCCCGGCGCGATCTACAACTCCAACCGCTACACGCTGCGGGCGCTGCTGCAGGCGGCCGGCTGCGAAGTCAGCGACCTGGGCATCGTGCCGGACCGGCTCGACGCCACGCGCGAGGCGCTGAAGCGCGCTGCCGCCGGCCACGACCTGATCCTCACTTCAGGCGGCGTCTCGGTCGGCGAGGAGGACCATCTGAAGCCTGCCGCCGCTGCCGAGGGCCGCATCGACCTGTGGCAGATCGCGATCAAGCCCGGCAAGCCGCTGGCCTTCGGGGCGATTCCGCGCGCCGGCGGCGGCGAGGCCTTATTGATCGGCCTGCCCGGCAACCCGGTGTCGAGCTTCGTGACCTTCCTGCTGGCGGTGCGGCCGGTGCTGCGCGCCTTGCAGGGCCTGCCGGCCACCGAGCCGGCGGGCCTGGCCCTGCGCGCCGACTTCGACTGGCCCCGGCCCGACCAGCGCCGCGAGTTCCTGCGCGCACGCCGCAACGCCGACGGCAGCCTGGAACTCTTCCCCAACCAGAGCTCCGGCGTCCTGACCTCGGCGGTCTGGGCCGAAGGCCTGGTCGACAACCCGCCGGGCCAGGCCATCGCCCGCGGCGACGCGGTACGCTTCGTGCCGTTCTCCGACTACCTGCTGTGATGAAGGTCCAGATCCGCTATTTCGCGTCGATCCGCGAGGCGCTCGGCCCGGGCGAATCGATCGACCTGCCGGCCGGCAGCACGCTGGGCGCACTGCGCGACACGCTGATCGCCCGCGGCGGCTCGCATGGCGAAGCCCTGGCGCGCGGCCGCGCGCTGCGTGCCGCGCTGAACCAGGTGATGGCTGACGACTCGGCGGCGCTGGCCGACGGCGCCGAGGTGGCCTTCTTCCCACCGGTCACCGGCGGCTGATCCTGCGGCCCTGCGGGCTGCGCGGTCGGTGCGGTAGCGGACAGAGGCGCCAGCGGCGCCGGCCTATCCTGGAGCGTTGATGCTTCCGGCCCGCCATGCCGTCCGACCTCCGTTCTTCGCCTGCCGCCGCTCTGCTGGAACCGCTGGCTCCTGGCACGACCGTCGGCAGCTTCGTGCTGCACGAGGTGAGTTCGCGCGACGAGTTCAGCCTGCGCTACC
Source organism: uncultured Methylibium sp. (assembly GCF_902826655.1). GTDB lineage: Bacteria > Pseudomonadota > Gammaproteobacteria > Burkholderiales > Burkholderiaceae_C > Methylibium. The sequence goes on from NZ_CADEFR010000083.1 coordinate 8,858, forward strand.
GGGCCACCGCCAGCGCGTCGGCCGCCGAGGTGACGATCGAGGAGTTCGCGCCGGCGGCGATCAGCCTGCGGCGCGACGACGGGACGCTCTGGCCCCGGTCGCCGGCGCAGGCCGCGTTGTGGACCGAAGGGCGGCGCGCCTTCGTGCAGGAGGCCGAGCGCTTCGCCTTGGTCGGACACTCGTCGCTGCAGGCGCTCGGCCCGGTCTGGAACACCCCAGCCAGTGCCTATCGGATCCGGGCATGGGTGGGAGGGCCGACGCTGGCGGCGGCGCGCGGCGCGATGGCCGGGCCGCCGACCGAGGACTGGTTGCGCCGCCTGCTCGCACCGATGCTGGACGCGCTGCACGCACTGCACCAGGCAGGCGGCCTTCACGGCCATGTGCAGCCGCACGGCGTGCGGCTCCGGGCCGAAGCGACGCCAGTGCTGACGGACCCGGCCGCGGTGCGGCTGGCGATCGGCGATCGCATGCCGCATCTGCCGCCGTGGCCCTTTCCGGCGTTCGTGGCGTCCGAACTGCGCTCGCCCGAGCCGGGCCTGAGCGCCGGCCCATGGTCCGACCTCTACGCGGTGGCGGCCCTGGCGCGGTTCTGCATCACCGGGTCGATGGACGGCGAGGCCGATCGGGCCTGGACACGGATCCCCGCGGCCGGCTCGGCGGCCTTCGTGGCGGTCATCGAGCGCGCCCTGGCGGACGACCCTCGCGAGCGACCGCAAAGCGTCGTCGAGTTCCGCCGCGACCTGGAGGCTGCCGTCGCCCGGCAGCCGCTGCGCGGTGCGCCGGCATCGAGCGAGATGCCGGCGGCGCCCCGACCCGTGACCCTGACCGGGGAGGTCGACGACGAGCCGCAGCTTCCGGTCTGGCCGCGCAACGGCCCGGGTGACGGCGCAACGGCCGGGCTCCGCAGCGACACGCGGGGCTTCGGGCTCGAGCCGACGCTCGACGAGGTGGTGGGCGCCGGCATGCGGGCTCCGATCGTGGCGCGGATGGCTCCCCGGTCGAGCGCGATGCCCGGGTCGGCGCGTCCACAGCAGACCCGCCGTTGGCCGGCCGCCGTGGCCGGCGCCGTGGTCGGCGCGGCGCTGACGCTCGCCGCCACGCAGGGGAGCCATCTGATGGACACGGCGCCGCTGGCCTTGTCCTGGATCTCCGGACTCACGGCTCGCGGCGATGCGGACAGACCCCCAAAGGACGCGACGGTGGTGACGACACCGGCCGCAGCGCCACCTGCGGCGCCGGCAGCGCCACCTGCAGCGCCGGCGGCGGTCGCGACGGCCTCCTCGGACGCCGCATCGCTGGCGCCCCTGTCCGTGCCCGCCGTCCAGGCCGCTCGCGAACCCGTTGCTGCGCCTGTGCCCCAGCCCGCGGCGGCCCCGTCGCCACCCCCGCGGGCGATCCCGCCGAGCCGGGTCGCCAGCCTTCCGCCCACGCCGTCCGCGGCGTGTGCGCCGAGGACGGCCTTTGCCCTCTACCGCTGCATGAAGCAGCAGTGCGAATCGACGCGCTACTTCGCGCATCCGCAGTGCGTGCGCCTGCGGGCGACGGACGAACTGCCCTAGACGCGAGCCCGCGGCCCGTGATGCCGATGCGAGAATCCGGCCGATGGCGATCCCCCGCGTGACGATCCAGACCGGCGACTTCGACCTCGGTGCCGAGGTGGCCGCGCTGCGTGCCGGCGACGGCGGCGTCGGCGCGGTCGCCAGCTTCATCGGCACGGTGCGCGACCGCAGCGACGGCGCCCAGGTCAGCCGCATGGAGCTCGAGCACTATCCCGGCATGACCGAGCGGTCGATCGAGGCGATGATCGACCAGGCCTTCGGGCGCTTCAGCATCCTCGGTGCGCGCGTGATCCACCGTGTCGGCCCGCTCGACATCGGCGACCAGATCGTGCTGGTCGTCGTCAGTTCGGCCCATCGCGGCCAGGCCTTCCAGGCCTGCGAGTTCCTGATGGACTACCTGAAGACCCAGGCGCCGTTCTGGAAGAAGGAAACCACGCCCGACGGTGCACGCTGGGTCGACGCGCGCGTCGCCGACGACCGGGCGCTCGAGCGCTGGGGCATCGCGGCGGGCAACGCGTGAGTGCAGCGGCCAGCCCGCTGGCGCTGCAGGCGCTGTGCGTGGCCCTGGGATCGGCCGTGGGCGCCTTGCTGCGCTGGGGCGTCGGTCTGGCGCTGAACCCGCTGTGGGCGGGCTTTCCGATCGGCACGCTGGCCATCAACATGGCGGGCGGCCTGGTCATCGGGGCGGCTGCGGCCTGGCTGGTCCAGCCGGGCGACCATCTGCTGCGCCTGCTGCTGATGACCGGGCTGTGCGGTGGCTTCACCACCTTCTCGGCGTTCTCGCTCGAGTCCCTGCTGATGCTGCAACGGGGCGCCGTGGCGATGGCCGTCGCCCACGCACTGGCCCATGTGCTCGGGTCGCTGGCCTGCGCCGCGCTCGGCTGGTGGCTGGTGCAGGCCGTGCTGCGCTAGGCTTGAAATGCCCCGCGACGGGGCCATCTGTCGGTCAGTCCGGAGGAATCCACTCCCATGCGTATCGACAAGCTCACCACCAAGTTCCAGGAAGCCCTGGCCGACGCGAGTTCGCTGGCCAACGGCCGCGACAACCCGTACATCGAACCCGCCCACCTGCTGGCCGCGATGCTGACCCAGCCCGACGGCCCGAAGGCGCTGCTCGACCGCGCCGGCGCCAACACCGCTGCGCTGCAGACCGCGATGGACGTCGCCGTGGCCGGGCTGCCCCAGGTCCAGGGCGGCAGCGGCGTGCAGCCGGGGCGCGACCTGGTCTCGCTGCTGCAGGCTGCCGAGAAGGAGGCCGGCAAGCGCGGCGACCAGTTCATCGCCAGCGAGATGTTCCTGCTGGCCCTGGCCGACGCCAAGACCGACATCGGCGGCATCGTCCGCGGCCACGGCCTGACCCGCAAGGCGCTCGAGACCGCCATCGACGCGGTGCGCGGCGGCCAGAAGGTCGACTCGGCCGATGCCGAAGGCGCCCGCGAGGCGCTGAAGAAGTACACGCTGGACCTGACCGAGCGCGCCCGCCAGGGCAAGCTCGACCCGGTGATCGG
>NZ_CADEFR010000084.1 GCF_902826655.1 uncultured Methylibium sp.
CCAGCTTCCCAAATCAGGAACGGATGAACAACCTATCGGAACGTCACAGCTAGCGCAGGCCGGGCCGGTAGCGCCGGACCTAGGGCTCGAAGCGATCGAGCACGGCGCCGCTGCTGGCGCTCGAGGCGTTCTTGGCGAACTTGGCCAGCACCCCGCGCGTGTAGCGCGGCGCCGGGGCCTTCCAGGCCGCGCGACGCTTCGCCAGTTCGTCGTCGCCCACGTTGAGCTGCAACTTCAGGCTGCGTGCGTCGATGGTGATGGAGTCACCCTCCTGGACCAGCGCGATGTTGCCGCCGGCGGCCGCCTCGGGTGCGACATGGCCGACCACCATGCCCCAGGTGCCACCCGAGAACCGGCCGTCGGTCACCAGGCCGACGCTTTCGCCGAGGCCCTGGCCGATCAGCGCCCCGGTCGGGGCCAGCATCTCCGGCATGCCGGGGCCGCCCATCGGGCCCAGGTAGCGCAGCACCATCACGTCGCCGGCCTTGATCTTCTTGGCCATGATCGCGGCCAGCGCCGACTGCTCGTCGTCGAAGACGCGCGCGGGGCCGGTGATCGCCGGGTTCTTCAGGCCCGTGATTTTGGCGACGGCGCCCTGGGGCGAAAGGTTGCCCTTCAGGATGGCGAGGTGCCCGTGGTCATACATCGGCCGGTCGATCGGCCGGATCACGTCCTGGTCGGCACGCGGCGCATCGGGCACGTCCGCCAGGTTCTCGGCCACGGTCTTGCCGGTGATCGTCAGGCAGTCGCCGTGCAGCAGGCCGGCCTTCAGCAGGGTCTTCATCACCTGCGGGATGCCGCCGGCGCGATGCAGGTCCACGGCGAGGTAGCGGCCGCTGGGCTTCAGGTCGCACAGCACCGGCACCTTCTGGCGCACGCGCTCGAAGTCGTCGATCGTCCACTCGACCTCGGCCGCGTGCGCGATCGCCAGGAAGTGCAGCACCGCATTGGTCGAGCCGCCCGTGGCCATGATCACCGCGACGGCGTTCTCGATGCTCTTGCGCGTGACGATGTCGCGCGGCTTCAGGTCGGCCTTGACCGCCTCGACGAGCACCCGCGCCGCTTCGCGCGTGTGCGCGACGATCGGATCCTCGACGTTGGCCATCGTGCTGGCGAAAGGCAGGCTCATGCCGAGCGCCTCGAAGGCCGAACTCATGGTGTTGGCGGTGTACATGCCGCCGCAGGAGCCGCTGCCCGGGATGGCGCGGCGCTCGATCTGGCAGAAGTCCTCTTCGCTCATGTTGCCGGCGGTGAACTGGCCGACGGCCTCGAAGACGCTGACGATGTTCAGGTCCTGGCCCTTGTAGTGGCCGGGCAGGATGGTGCCGCCGTAGACGTAGATCGCCGGCACGTTGGCGCGCAGCATGCCCATCATGCCGCCGGGCATGTTCTTGTCGCAGCCGCCGATGACCAGCACGCCGTCCATCCACTGGCCGCCGACGCAGGTCTCGACGCAGTCGGCGATGACCTCGCGCGACACCAGGCTGTACTTCATGCCCTCGGTGCCCATCGCCATGCCGTCGCTGATGGTCGGCGTGCCGAAGATCTGCGGGTTGGCGCCGGCGGCCTTGAGGCCGTCGACCGCCGCATCAGCCAGGCGCTGCAGGCCCGAATTGCACGGTGTGATCGTGGAGTGCCCGTTCGCGACGCCGATCATCGGCTTCTTGAAGTCGGCCTCCTGGTAGCCCATCGCGTAGTACATCGAGCGGTTGGGGGCGCGGGCGACGCCTTCGGTGATGTTCTTGGAGCGGCGGTTGGAACTCATGGCGGGGTCCTGGGAACGGAAGGGGGCAGGGGCGAGGCCGCATTCTCACGCAGCGGCGCCGCGACGGCCGCGTCGCCCGCTGCGCTATCGTTCCGCTCCCCCGCCGCCCGTGTCACCGCGCCGTTCCCATGCTGACCCATCCGCAGTTCGACCCCGTCGCGATCCAGCTCGGCCCGATCGCGATCCACTGGTACGGCCTGACCTACCTCGTCGCGTTCGGGCTCTTCCTGTGGCTGGCCTCGCTGCGGGTGCAGCACAGCCCTTTCCGCGAGTCCGGCTGGACGCGACGCGACGTCGAGGACCTGCTGTTCTACGGCGTGCTGGGCGTGATCATCGGCGGCCGGATCGGCTACGTCCTGTTCTACAAGCCGGGCTACTACGCGTCGCACCCGCTCGAGGTCTTCGAGGTCTGGAAGGGCGGCATGGCCTTCCACGGGGGCCTGCTGGGCGTGCTGGTCGCGATGGCCGTGTTTGCGCGGATGCGCGGGCGCCGGTGGCTGGAGGTCACCGACCTGATCGCGCCCTGCGTCCCCACCGGCCTGGCCAGCGGGCGCATCGGCAACTTCATCAACGGCGAGCTCTGGGGCCGCGCCGCCGATCCCTCGCTGCCCTGGGCGATGGTCTTCCCGCAGTCCGGCACGGACCTGCCGCGCCATCCGTCGCCGCTGTACCAGTTCGGGCTCGAGGGCCTGCTGCTGTTCGTGCTGCTGTGGCTGTACGCACGCAAGCCGCGCGCGCTGGGGCAGGTCTCGGCCGCCTTCCTGGTCGGCTACGGCGTGTTCCGTTTCATCGCCGAGTACTTCCGCGAGCCCGACGGGTTCCTGGGTCTGCTGGCGCTGGGGATGAGCATGGGCCAGTGGCTGTGCCTGCCGATGATCGCCGCCGGTGCGGCGCTGTGGCTGTGGGCCGGCCGTCGCCGCTGAGCGGTCCGGTGCGCCGACGCACCGTCGCAGGGCGATCCTCAAAGAAAACCGCCCGGCCGGAAGGCCAGGCGGGGGACAAAGGGCGGATGCCCTGCTGAGGAGACAGCGACTGCGCCGCCACCGGCGCCGTCGCGGAATCTGTACGCAACCGGCGTGCCAGGGGCCGCGCTCAGGCGGCCTCGCGCTCCACGTGGCCGTGCCGCGTGTAGAGGAAATCGAGCACCTGCTTGCGGTAGTGGACGTAAGCCGTGTCCTCGGCCAGTTCGATGCGGTCGCGCGGTCGCGCCAGGTCGACCTCGAGGATCTCGCCGATGGTTGCGGCCGGGCCGTTGGTCATCATCACGATGCGGTCGGACAGCAGCACCGCCTCGTCGACGTCGTGCGTGACCATCACGACGGTGCTCTTCGTGCGCGCGACGATCTTCAGCAGTTCGTCCTGCAGCCGGGCGCGGGTCAGTGCGTCGAGCGCGCCGAAGGGCTCGTCCATCAACAGCACCTTGGGCTCCATCGCCAGGGCGCGGGCGATGCCGACGCGCTGCTTCATGCCGCCGGAGATCTCGTGCGGCCGCTTGGTCAGCGCGTGCGTCATGCCGACCAGACCCAGCGCCGCCTCGGTCCGCTCCCTCAGTTGCGCCTTGCCCTCCCTGGCGCCGAACACGCGCTCGACGCCCAGGTGCACGTTCTCGAAGCAGGTCAGCCAGGGCAGCAGCGAGTGGTTCTGGAACACGACCGCGCGCTCCGGCCCCGGCGCCGCGATCTCGCGGCCGTCGCAGATCAGCGCGCCCGAGGTGGGCAGCAGCAGGCCGGCGATCAGGTTCAGCAAGGTCGACTTGCCGCAGCCCGAGTGGCCGATCAGCGTGACGAACTCGCCGCGCTGGACCTGCAGGTTGATCTCGCGCAGCGCGTGGAAGCGGCCCTTGCGCGTGGTGAACACCATCTCGGCGTTCTGGACTTCGATGAAGCTTGCCATGCCGTGGCCCCCGTCAGTCGTCGTAGGAGAAGCGACGCGCCACCAGCATCAGCGTCTGCTCGAGCAGCAGGCCGACGATGCCGATCACGAAGATCGCGATCAGGATGTGCGCCACGTTGAGGTTGTTCCATTCGTCCCACACCCAGAAGCCGATGCCGACGCCGCCGGTCAGCATCTCGGCCGCGACGATCACCAGCCAGGCCGTCCCCACCGACAGGCGCACGCCGGTCAGCATGTAGGGCAGCACGGCAGGGAAGAGGATGCGCGTGATGATCTTCCACTCGCTGAGGTTGAGCACGCGCGCGACGTTCAGGTAGTCCTGCGGCACGCGCTGCACGCCGACGGCGGTGTTGACGACCATGGGCCAGATCGAGCAGATGAAGATGGTCCAGATCGCCGCCGGGTTGGCCGACTTGAAGACCAGCAGCCCGATCGGCAGCCAGGCCAGCGGCGAGACCGGCCGCAGCAGGCTGATCAGCGGCGCCGCCATGTGGTGCATCACCGCGAAGCGCCCGATCAGGAAGCCGGCCGGGATACCGACCAGCGCCGCGAGGCCGAAGCCCAGCGCCACCCGCTCCAGCGAGAACAGGATGTTCCAGCCGATGCCCTGGTCGTTGGGGCCGTTGCTGTAGAACGGATCGCTGAACAGCGCGACCGCGGCCTGCCACACGGCCCAGGGCGTCGGGAAGCTGCCGCCCTTCATCGTCAGCAGGCCCCAGACCGCGACGAGCAGCGAGGTGCCGACGATCGGTGGCAGGACGCGCCAGGCGAGTCCGGACCAGTCGAAGGGTTCGCGGGGCTGCCGCTTTGGCATCGCGCTGGCGACCGCCGGGACGACCGGCGGCTTGGCGCCGGCGCGAGTCGGCTCGGCGGCCGGCGGCGTCGCGGCGCCGGGGTTGTGGAACACGGCACTGACCATGGTGACCTCCTGCTCAGACCTTGACCTTGAAGCCGTCGGCGTAGGCCTGCGGGTTCTTGCCGTCCCAGATCACGCCGTCGATGAGCTTGCTGCTGCGCATCACGTCCTTGGGCACCGAGACCTTCATCGCCGAGGCGACCTCCTTGTAGAGATCGACCTGGTTGATCTGCTTCGCGACGCCGAGGTAGTCGGGGTGGTCCTTGATCAGGCCCCAGCGCTTGTGCTGGGTCAGGAACCACATGCCGTCCGACAGGTAGGGGAAGTTGACCGCGCCGTCGTTGAAGAACTTCATGTGGTGCGGGTCGTCCCAGGTCTTGCCCAGGCCGTTCTGGTAGCGCCCCAGGATGCGCTGGTTGATCGCGTCCACCGAGGTGTTGACGTAGGACTTCTCGGCCACCGTCTCGGCCATCTTCAGCTTGTTGGAAAGGCTGGCGTCGATCCATCGACCGGCCTCGATGATGGCCATCATCACGGCACGGGTCGTGTTCGGGTACTTCTTGACGAACTCCGCGGTCGTCCCCAGCGTCTTCTCTGGGTGGTCCTTCCAGATGTCCTGGGTCGTGACTGCCGTGATCCCGATGCCGTCCATGATCGCGCGATGGCCCCAGGGCTCGCCGACGCAGAAGCCATCCATGTTGCCGACGCGCATGTTGGCCACCATCTGCGGCGGCGGCACCGTGATGGCCTTGGCGTCCTTGAACGGGTTGATGCCGTAGGCCGCCAGCCAGTAGTAGATCCACATCGCATGGGTGCCGGTCGGGAAGGTCTGTGCGAAGGTGTAGTCGCGCTTGTCCGCGGCCATCACCTTGGCCAGCGAAGCACCGTCGACCGCGCCCTTGTCCGCCAGCTTCTTCGACAGCGTGATGGCCTGCCCGTTGTTGTTCAGGGTCATCAGCACCGCCATGTCCTTCTTCGGGCCGGCGATGCCTAGGTGCACCCCGTAGACAAGGCCGTACAGGACGTGGGCCATGTCGAGCTCGCCGTTGACCAGCTTGTCGCGCACGCCGGCCCACGACGCCTCCTTGGTCGGGATGATCTTGACGCCGTACTTCTTGTCGATGCCCAGCACGGAAGCCATCACGACCGAGGCGCAGTCGGTCAGCGGGATGAAGCCGATCCGCACCTCTTCCTTCTCGGGCTTGTCCGAGCCGGCCGCCCAGACGGCGGATTGCAGGCCCGGCACGGCACCGGCCGCTGCGGCCGCAGCGGCGGCCTTCATGACAGTGCGGCGCCCCAGGCGGGCGGCGAGCAGGGCTTCGTTCGACATGGCATCGGATCTCCGTTCAGCAGGCAAAAAAAAGGCGTCTGCACCCACGCGCAGCGAGCGCGGGTGGAGACGCCATCGTCCGGGGGCGCGGCCTCATGGCTGCACCGTCGAGGGGATCGCCGTTGATCCCTGCCGCGGTGCAGCAATCGGCGTGCCAGGGCCCTCAGGCCAGCATGTCGGCGATGTCGATCAGGCGCTGCGCGACGTCGGCGATCCGCAGCCCGCGGTCCATCGCGGTCTTGCGCAGGCGGGCGTAGGCCTCGTCCTCGCTGAGCCCCTGGCGCGTCATCAGCAGCCCCTTGGCGCGGTCGATCAGCTTGCGGTCGCTGAGCTGGGTGCGCGCATCGGCCAGTTCAGCGCGCAGGCTTTCTTCGTGCCGGAAGCGTGCCATCGCGACGTCGAGCACCGGTTTGATGCGCTCGGGCGCCAGGCCGGCCACCACGTAGGCGGTGACGCCGGCGGCGATCGCGGCGCCGACATGGCTGGTGTCGGCGTCGTCGGTGAACAGCACGATCGGGCGGCGCTCGTCGCGCGTGGACATGACCACGTGCTCCAGCGTGTCGCGCGCCTCGCTCTGCGCGTCGACGATGATCATGTCGGGCTGGATCTGCGAGATCCGGTCCGGCAGGAAGGCATCGATCGGCAGCACCGCGACGATGTTGTAGCCGTTGGCCAGCAGGCCGATCCGCAGGCTGCGCGACCGGGCCGCTTCGACGACCGCGTCCGTATCGTCCGCCGTCGGCGTGAGCGATTCCGGTGCAACGATGACGATGCGGAGAGCCTGTGACGCGACCATGTCGCGCACGGTGCAAGGAGCGCGCCAGCCGGACGGAAAAAAGCCCGCTCGAGGCGGGCTTCGTCGCGACGGCGGGTCAATGCCTCAGGGGCGTCCCTCGGCGGCAAAGGTGCGGCGCAGCCAGGCCAGCGGCATCAGGCTGTCGAACAGCGAGTCCCGGTTGGCGTGTTCGCGTTCGACGAGCAGCGAGCGCTCGGTCAGCGTGTCGAGGAACTGCACGACGGCGTTGCGCGTCAGGCCGCTGGCGCGCATGAGCTGCCGGACCGAGACGAAGCGTTGCGACATCTGGTGCAGCATGCGCCGGTAGGCGGTGCGATGGAAGGCCGCAGGCAGATCGGGCCAAGCGGCCAGCTTGTACTGTTTCATGATCCCGGACGACTCCGAACGCGGGTTGAGCCCACTGTGATCGCAGCGTACCGACCCGCCATGACAATCGGAAGTCGGGTCCGGCGGCAATTCGTGCGTTTCGCCACAGCGGCCTTGTGACCAATTGAAAATGCCGGTCGGCGTGTCGCGACCGCGACTCCGCAGGCCCGCTCACTACACTGCCGCCATGCTGATCCTGGGTTTCGAGTCCTCGTGCGACGAGACCGGCGTCGCGCTCGTCGATGCCGCAGGCGACGCCGTGCCGCGCCTGCTGTCGCACGCGCTGCACAGCCAGGTCGCGATGCACGCCGACTACGGCGGCGTGGTGCCGGAACTGGCCTCGCGCGACCACATCCGCCGGGTGCTGCCGCTGACGCGCCAGGTGCTGGCCGAGGCCGGGCGCGAACTCGACGAGGTCGATGTCGTGGCCTACACGCGCGGGCCGGGACTGGCTGGCGCCTTGCTGGTCGGCAGTGCGGTCGCGTGCGCGCTGGCTGCGGCACTCGGCAAGCCGGCGCTGGGCGTCCATCATCTCGAGGGCCACCTGCTGTCGCCCTTCCTGTCGGCCGACCCGCCGAGCTTTCCCTTCGTGGCGCTGCTGGTCTCGGGCGGGCACACGCAGCTGATGCGCGTCGGCGGCGTCGGCGACTACGAATTGCTCGGCGAGACCATCGACGACGCGGCCGGCGAAGCCTTCGACAAGTCGGCCAAGCTGCTGGGGCTGGGCTACCCGGGCGGGCCGGCGCTGTCGCGGCTGGCCGAGTTCGGCGATGCGCGGGCCTTTGCGCTGCCGCGTCCGCTGCTGCACAGCGGGGATCTCGACTTCTCGTTCGCCGGCCTCAAGACCGCGGTCCGAACCCAGGCACTCAAGTTCGGCAGCAGCCCTTGCGATCAGGCCCGGGCCGACCTCGCGGCAGCGACACAGGCCGCGATCGTCGAGGTGCTGGTGAAGAAGTCGCTTGCGGCGGTCGAGCGCAGCGGGCTCGACCGGCTGGTGGTGGCCGGGGGTGTCGGTGCGAACCGCCTGCTGCGCCAGCAGCTCGATGCGGCTTGCCGCAAGCGAGCCGTGCGCGTGCACTATCCCGAACTGGCCTTGTGCACCGACAACGGCGCGATGATCGCGCTCGCCGCGGCGATGCGGCTGCAGGCGGGCCGCGCCGCCGCGCGCAGCGACGGCGCCTTCGACGTGCAGCCGCGCTGGCCGCTGGCCGAGATCGACCAGGCGGCCTGAGCGGCGGACAGCGCCGCAGCGCCGGGCCGCCCCAAGCGAGCCGCTACCCTCGCGGAGGGTCGCTCGATGTGCCCGGCGAGCGGCGTGCCGTCATCAGCCGACGGACAGCTGCGTCGCGGGCTTCTGCTTCTTGACCAGCGTCAGGTTCAGCACGCCGTTCTCGAGCCTGGCCTGCGAGGCCGCCTCATCGATCTCGACCGGCAGCGTGAAGCTGCGGGCGAAGGCCGTTGCACTGCGCTCGCGCACCAGCACCCGCTCGCCATCGGCGGCCGGGCTCTCGGCGCGCGCGGCAGCCTCGACGGCGACGCGCTTGCCATCGATCGTGACCTTGACGTCTTCCTTGGCGATGCCCGGCAGGTCGACCTGCACGCTGTAGCTCTGCTCGGTCTCCCGCAGGTCCACCGCGGGCAGTCGGGTGGCATCGGTGTCGGTGAAGGCGCGCAGGGCGGTGTCCTCGAACAGCCGGTCGAACGCGCGGCTCAGATCGCGGGCGTGGCCGTTGTAGGCGTGATGGCGGGCGGTGCGGGCAAGGGGCATGACGAACATGGCGAACTCCTAGAATCCGTGGGAGGCAGCGATGACTGCCCATGCCGCCGAGTTGAGAGCGGCTTTTTTCTTTTCAAGACCTTCCGCACCGACGGAGCCTTCGATGCGTGACCTGATCCGGCAACTGCCTGCCTCCAAGATCCGCGAAGTGGCCAACGCCGGCATCGGCCGCGAGGGCGTGCTGGCGTTCTGGTTCGGCGAAGGCGACGAGGCCACGCCGGGCTTCATCCGCGACGCGGCCGTGGCTTCGCTGGCGCGGGGCGAGACCTTCTACGCCCACAACCTGGGCCTGCCGGAGCTGCGCGAGGCGGTGGCCGGCTACGTCGGCCGCCTGCATCCGCCGGTCACGGCCGGCCGCATTGCCATCACCTCGTCGGGCGTCAGCGCGCTGATGGTGGCGATGCAGGCCCTGGCCGGTGCGGGCGACGAGGTGGCGGTGGTGGTGCCGGTCTGGCCCAACCTGACGGCGCAGCCGGCCATCCTGGGGGCCGAGGTCAGGCGCGTCGCGTTGCGCCCGCAGGGCGGGGCCTGGCGGCTCGATCTCGACGAGCTGATGGACGCGGTCACGGCGCGCACGCGGGTGCTGGTCGTCAACGCCCCCAACAACCCGACCGGCTGGACGCTGACCCGAGACGAGCAGGTCGCGATCCTGGCCCATTGCCGCAGGACCGGCACCTGGATCGTCGCCGACGAGGTCTACGAGCGGCTGTACTTCGACGCGGATGGAGGCTCGGCGCCGTCCTTCCTGGACGTCTGCGAGCCGGAGGACCGGGTCGTGGTCGCGCACAGCTTCTCGAAGAGCTTCCTGATGACCGGCTGGCGCCTCGGTTGGCTGGTCGTTCCGGAGAGCCTGCTGGAGGCAGTCGGCAAGTTGATCGAGTTCAACACCTCGTGCGCGCCGGTGTTCGTGCAACGCGCCGGGCTGGCTGCGCTGGCGGGAGCAGATGGCTTCGTGCCGGGGCTCGTCGACCACCTGCGACGCTGCCGCGATACGCTGCTGCCGGCCTTGCAGGCCCTGCCTGGGGTGGAGGTGGCCGTGCCGCGGGGCGGGATGTATGCCTTCTTCCGCGTGGCCGGGCAGACCGACTCCCTCGCTTATGCCAAGCGCCTGGTCACCGACCATGGGCTCGGCCTGGCGCCGGGGGCCGCTTTCGGCGCCGAGGCCGAGGGCTGGCTGCGCTGGTGCTTCGCTTCGAGCGATCCCGCCCGGCTGGGGCAGGGGGTGGAGCGCCTGCGCAGCGCCCTGCGGCTATAATGCTGGCTGTCGTTTCGGGTCCGCCGAGGCGACAACAAGCACGGCATGGGTCGGTTTCACCCGTGACCGCAAGTGGAAACCGGAACCGCGGCACGTCCTTCCTGCGACTGCAACGGTTCCACTGCAACCAGGAAACAAGCAAATGGCCGTGGCCGACCTCAACATCGCCGACATCGTCAAGGCGAATTCCCGCAGCGCAGCCGACACCGGCTCGCCCGAAGTGCAAGTGGCGATCCTCACCGCCCGCATCAACGACCTGACCCCGCATTTCAAGACCCACGCCAAGGACCACCATGGCCGCCGCGGTCTGCTGAAGATGGTGAGCCGCCGCCGCAAGCTGCTCGACTATCTGAAGGCCAAGGATGCCGACCGCTACACCGCGCTGATCCAGAAGCTGGGTCTGCGCAAGTAAGCCGAACAGATGACGAAGAGCCTGACTGGACCCTCCAGCGCAGGCTCTTCGCGTTTTGGAGCCAAGCACGACCGAGCGCCGATGTGTCATTCCATCGTGGTTGAGGCCGCAGCCTCGATGGAATGGCATCCCGCTCCAGTGCCGATGCTCCAGGTGACAGGCGCCACCTTTCGCGCCGGGTTCTCGAGACGAGAACGAACCAGGAGACACGCATGAGCATGTTCAACAAGATCAGCAAGACCTTCCAGTGGGGCCAGCACAAGGTCACGCTCGAGACCGGTGAAGTCGCCCGCCAGTCGGGCGGCGCGGTCGTCGTCGACATGGACGGCACCGTGGTGCTGGCCACCGTGGTCGCGGCCAAGAACCCGAAGCCGGGCCAGGACTTCTTTCCGCTCACCGTCGACTACATCGAGAAGACCTACGCCGCCGGCAAGATCCCCGGCAGCTTCTTCAAGCGCGAAGGCCGCCCGAGCGAGCTCGAGACGCTGACCAGCCGCCTGATCGACCGCCCGCTGCGCCCGCTGTTTCCCGAAGGCTTCTACAACGAGGTGCAGGTCGTCGTGCACGTGCTGTCGCTGAACCCGGAAGCCTCGGCCGACATCGCCGCGCTGATCGGTAGCTCGGCGGCGCTGGCGATCAGCGGCATCCCGTTCAACGGCCCGATCGGCGCCGCGCGCGTCGGCTACATCAACGGCGAGTACGTGCTGAACCCGGGCCCGTCGCAACTGGCCGAGAGCAAGCTCGACCTGATCGTCGCCGGCACCGAAGCGGCCGTGCTGATGGTCGAGTCGGAAGCCGACCAGCTGCCGGAAGACATCATGCTGGGCGGCGTGGTGTTCGGCCACGAGCAGGGCAATGTCGCGATCCGCGTGATCAACGAACTGGTGCGCGAGGCCGGCAAGCCCGAGTGGCAGTGGAGCGCCCCGGCCAAGGACGAGGCCTTCATCGCGAAGGTCAACGAGCTGGGCGAGGCCAATCTGCGTGCCGCCTACCAGATCCGCTCGAAGCAGGACCGCACGCAAGCCACCCGCGCCGCCTATGCCGAAGTGCTGGCCGCGCTGGCCGAAGGCGGTGCCGCGGTCGACAAGGTCAAGGTCGAGAACCTGCTGTTCGACATCGAGGCCAAGATCGTCCGCAGCCAGATCCTGGCCGGCGAGCCGCGCATCGATGGCCGCGACACCCGCACCGTGCGCCCGATCGAGATCCGCTCCAGCGTGCTGCCGCGCACCCACGGCTCGGCGCTGTTCACGCGCGGCGAGACGCAGGCGCTGGT
>NZ_CADEFR010000085.1 GCF_902826655.1 uncultured Methylibium sp.
GCCCAGGCCCTTGGCCAGCGGCATCACGTCGGGCTGGATGCCGGCCCACTGGTGGGCGAACCACTTGCCGGTGCGGCCGATGCCGCACTGCACCTCGTCGAGCATCAGCAGCCAGTCGTTCTCGTCGCACAGGCGGCGCACGGCCTGCAGGTACTCGACCGTGGCCGCATTGACGCCGCCCTCGCCCTGGATCACCTCCAGGAAGACCGCGACGACGTTCGGCCGCGTGTTCGCCACCTCGGCGATCGCCGCAGCGTCGTTCAGCGGCACCCGCACGAAGCCCTCGACCAGCGGCCCGAAGCCGGCCTGGACCTTCGGGTTGCCGGTGGCCGACAGCGTGGCGATCGAGCGGCCGTGGAAGGCCTTCTCGTAGACGATCACCTCGGGCTTGCCGATGCCCTTGTCGTGGCCGAACTTGCGGGCGATCTTCAGCGCCGCCTCGTTGGCCTCGAGGCCCGAATTGCAGAAGAAGGCGTTGTCCAGGCCCGACAGCTCGCACAGCGCCGTGGCCAGCTGCTCCTGCAGCGGCATCTGGTAGTAGTTGGAGCAATGGATCAGCTTGCCGACCTGCTCCTGCAGCGCCGGCACCAGCTTCGGGTGGGCGTGGCCCAGGGTGTTGACGGCGATGCCGCCCAGCGCGTCCAGGTACTCGCGGCCCTCGGTGTCCCAGACTAAGGCGCCGCGGCCGTGCGAGAGCGCGAACGGCAGGCGGCCGTAGGTGTTCATCACGTGGGAGGGCGTCGCCGTCTCGGGCTTCAGGGCTTCGGGGGCGTTCATCGGCGGACTCCTGGGCGGGCCGGCGCAGCGGCCGGGCTCAAGGATGAGGGGAAAGCGCCGATTGTAGGGAGGCCATGCTGCCGACCTGCGACGCCCCGGTCCTCGACGCCCCTCGCACGGCGCTGCCGAAATCACGTGCTGCGCTGCAGCACAATCACGTCCTGTCCTTCTTGCTGCCGGGTGGCCACGAACTGCCCGTTGCCGATCCGGCCGTGCCAGACGCCCCGAAACCTCCGCGCGAACTCTTCATCCAGGGCGTGACCCTCGAGGGCCGGACCTTCCGTCCCAGCGACTGGGCCGAGCGGCTGGCGGGTGCGATGTCGAGTTTCCGGCCGGGCGGGGCGCACATGGGGCGCATGGCACACATCGGCTACTCGCCCTACTGCGTGCCCAATGTCATCAACGGCATCAAGTGCGTGGTGGTCAACGAGGCGCTGCGGGAGCTCGAGCCCATGGCCTGGGACTTCGTCATGAACTTCGCGCGCGACAACCGCCTGCAGGTGGCCGAGGCCTGCCTGCTGCCCGACCCGCCGGCCCGGCCCTGAACCGGCTCCGCCAATGACAAAGGGCTCCTTGCGGAGCCCTTGTCGCTTTCCAACCCGGATGCGGCTTCAGGCCGCCAGCGCCTTGATCTTGGCCGACAGGCGGCTCTTGTAGCGCGCTGCCTTGTTCTTGTGGAAGAGGCCCTTGTCGGCGATCGAGTCGATCGTCTTCTGGGCGGCCTTGAAGGTCTCGCCGGCCTTGGCCTTGTCGCCACCGGCGACGGCCTTCAGCACGCTCTTGATCGCGGTACGGAACTTGGAACGCAGCGAGGTGTTCGCGGCGTTCAGGCGCACGTCCTGGCGGACGCGCTTGCGGCCCGACGCGATGCGGACCGATTTCTTGGCTTTGGACGAGGTGGCCATGGGGTGTCAGGGTTCCGGGTGGAAAGCCGGCGAGTATAGCAGCGGCGACCCGCCCGACCACGCTGACTGCGGGTGCCGCGGGCCACGTTAGTGGCCACTTCTATACTCCGGCGTCCTTCGCCCGACCGGCCCGTGTGCCGCAAGCCGCTCCGACCATGAACCTGCTGCGCGCCGCGTCCACCGTCTCCCTGCTGACGCTGGCATCGCGCATCACCGGGCTGGTCCGCGAGCAGATGGTGGCGGCCGCCTTCGGCGCCAGCGTGATGACCGACGCCTTCAACGTCGCCTTCCGCATTCCCAACCTGCTGCGCCGGCTGTTCGCCGAGGGCGCCTTCTCCCAGGCCTTCGTGCCCTTGCTGGCGGCCAGCCGCGCGCGCGACGGCGACGAGTCGACCCATGCGCTGATCGACGCCGTGGCGACCGTGCTGCTGTGGGCCGTGGTGGCGACCAGCCTGCTGGGCGTGCTGGGCGCACCGGTGCTGGTGTGGCTGATGGCGCAGGGCCTGCAGAAGACCGGCGGCTTCGACGCGGCGGTCGTCATGACCCGCTTCATGTTTCCCTACATCGTCTTCATGTCGATGGTGGCGCTGTCGGCGGGTGTCCTCAACACCTGGAAGCGCTTCGCGGTGCCGGCGGCCACGCCGGTGCTGCTGAACCTGAGCTTCATCCTCGCGGCCTGGCTGCTGGTGCCGCGCTTCGGCGCCTGGGGCATCGAGCCGATCTACGCACTGGCGGTCGGCGTGATGATCGGCGGCGTGCTGCAACTCGCGCTGCAGGTGCCGGCGTTGCGCCGCATCGGCGCCATGCCACGCCTGCGGCTGGGGCTGGGCGGGCTGCGCGCGGCCTGGTCTCACCCTGGCGTGCACCGCGTGCTCAAGCAGATGGCGCCGGCCATCCTGGGCGTGTCGGTGGCGCAGATCTCGCTGCTGATCAACACCCAGATCGCGACGCAGATCGGCGCCGGTGCCGTCTCCTGGCTCAGCTATGCCGACCGGCTGATGGAGTTCCCGACCGCGCTGCTGGGCGTGGCACTGGGCGTCGTGCTGCTGCCGCAGCTGTCGGCCACCCAGGCCCAGGGCGACGGCGAGCGCTACGCCGCGCTGCTGGACTGGGGCCTGCGGCTGGTGCTGCTGCTGGCGCTGCCCTGCGCGGTCGCCTTGATCGTCTTCCCGAAGGCGCTGGTCGCGGTGCTCTACCACCGCGGCGCCTTCAGCGCCGTCGACGTGCAGCAGACCGTGACCGCGCTGATGGGCTACGGCGCCGGGCTGCTGGGTCTGGTCGCGCTGAAGGTGCTGGCGCCGGGCTTCTATGCCAAGCAGGACATCCGCACCCCGGTCAAGGTCGCCTTGTTCGTCCTGGTGCTGACCCAGTTGCTGAACCTCGTCTTCGTGCCGTGGTTCGGCCATGCCGGGCTGGCCCTGGCGATCGGCTGCGGCGCGCTCGTCAACGCGCTGCTGCTGCTGGTCGGCCTGCACCGCCGTGGCAGCTGGCGGCCGGCGCCGGGCTGGCTGGGTTTCGCGCTCAAGGTGGTGGCCGGCAGCGCACTGATGGGCGCCGGCCTGGCCTGGGCCGCGCAGGCCTTCGACTGGGTCGCGCTGGGCAGCCAGGAACTGCTGCGTGCCGGCGCCCTGGCGGCCGTGCTGGGCGGCGCGGCCATCGTCTACTTCGGCGTGCTGCTGGTGCTGGGCATCCGGCCGGCGCAGTTCGTCCGGCGCGGCTGAACCACCGGGCCGCCGAGCCCCGGTAGGACGCCACCTACAGCGCGTCGCGCCGGCGTCCGGCCGACACCGCGACGGCCGCTGCCTACAGTTCTTCCCAAGCCGCCGCCGGATCGCGCCGGCTGCTCAACCGAGGAGGAACCATCATGAAGACGACCCAGACCACGCTGTCCATCCTGGCGCTCGGCGCCGCACTTGCGCTGGCCGCCTGCCAGCCCGCCGAAGGCCCGGCCGAACGCGCCGGCAAGCAGATCGATCAGGCCGCCGAGAAGGTCGGCGACCAGGTCGAGAAGGCTGGCGAAAAGATCGAGGACAAGGCCAAGGAAATCAAGAAGGATCTGAGCAACTGATCCCCGGGCCGCAGGTCGCCGGGCGGGCCCGGCTGCTCTAGACTGAGCGCATGCCCGCCCCGTTTTCGATCGAGGTGCCGACAGCGCTGGAGTACTTCGCGACCCTGGTCGCCGACGATGCCAGCCTGTCGCTCACCGAGGCGGCCGTCGCGATCGCGCAGGACGAGTTCCCGCAGCTCGACACCCAGTCGGTCCTCGCCGAACTCGACACGCTGGCCGATCGCCTGAAGCGCCGCATCCCCGCCGACGCGGCGCCGGTGCAGAAGCTGCGGTTCCTCAACCGCTACTTCTTCCACGAGCTCGGCTTCGCCGGCAACCTGAACGACTACTACGCCAGCGGCAACAGCTACGTGCACGAGGTGCTGCGCACGCGCCACGGCATCCCGATCTCGCTGGCCGTGATCTACCTCGAGCTGGCCGGCCAACTGGGCCTGGTGGCGCGCGGCGTCGCCTTCCCGGGGCACTTTCTCGTCAAGGTGCGCATGCCCAAGGGCGAGGTCGTGATCGATCCCTTCACCGGCCAGTCGCTGTCGCGCGACGAGCTCGACGAGCGCCTGGTGCCCTACAAGCGCCGGCAGGGCCTGCAGGGCGAGTTCGACATGCCGCTGGGCCTGTTCCTGCAGCCGGCGTCGCCGCGCGAGGTGCTGGCGCGCATGCTGCGCAACCTGAAGGAGATCCATCGCTCGGCCGAGGACTGGCCCCGGCTGCTGGCCGTGCAGCAGCGCCTCGTGCTGCTGCTGCCCCGCGAGTGGGACGAGCGGCGCGACCGCGGCCTGGCCCAGGCCGAACTGGGCGTCTGGGACGCCGCCGCCGACGATCTGGACGCCTACGTGGCCCACAGCCCCCAGGCCGAGGACCGGCGCGCCATCGCCGAGCGCGCCGCCGAGTTGCGTGCCCAGGGGCGGCCGCGGCTGCACTGAGCGCCGGCCGGCCCGCGGCCGGGCCCGTCGACCCGCCGCCTAGAATCCGCGCTCGTCCGCGGTCCGATCTCCAGGCTGTCCTCGCGCCTTCGTCCCGGCGCCCCCACCCCCATGAAACTGACTCCTGCCCAGACCCAAGGCCTCGCCTGGCTCGGCATCGCCGTGGTCGCGGTGCTGCTGCTGTGGCTGCTGGGGCCGGTGCTGACGCCCTTCGTCGTCGCGCTGGTGCTGGGCTATGCGCTGCATCCGGTGGTCGAGCGCCTGGCGGCGCGGGGCGTGCCGCGCTGGCTGGCCGTCGGCATCGTCGAGCTGCTGGCGCTGGTCACCGTGCTGGCGGTCGCGCTGCTGATCCTGCCCATCCTGCTGAAGAACCTGCCGGCGCTGCGCGACCAGATCCCGGTGATGCTGACCCGGCTCGACGCCTGGATCCGGCCGCTGCTGGGGCAGTTCGGCATCGAGGTCGCGCTCGACGTCGCGAGCCTGCGCGAGTTCCTGCTGACGCACCTGGGCGACAACACCGAGGGCTGGTTCAAGACCGTGCTCAGCTCGCTGCAGGTCGGCGGCAGCTTCGTGCTGGGCCTGGTCGGCACCGCGGTGCTGCTGCCGGTGGTGCTGTTCTATGTGCTCACGGACTGGACCCGGATCATCGGCCGCTTCCATGCGCTGGTGCCGCCGCGCTTCCACGAGGCCTACGACGGCTTCATGGCCGAATGCGACCACATGCTGGGTCAGTACCTGCGCGGCCAGCTGCTGGTGATGGCCATCCTCGCGGTCTACTACAGCGTCGGGCTGGCGCTGTTCGGGCTGGACCTCGCGGTACCGGTGGGCGTGTTCACCGGGCTGGCGATCTTCATCCCCTATGTCGGCTTCGGCCTGGGTTGCGTGCTGGCGCTGCTGGCCGGCCTGCTGGAGTTCGGCAGCGTCTACGGCCTGGTGATGGTCGCGGTCGTCTACGGCATCGGCCAGGTCGTCGAGAGCTTCTTCCTGACGCCGCGCCTGGTCGGCGAGCGCATCGGCCTGCACCCGATCACCGTGATCTTCGCCTTGCTCGCCTTCGGCCAGCTGTTCGGCTTCATCGGCGTGCTGGTCGCGCTGCCGGCCAGCGCGGTCGGCGTCGTGGCCTTCGGGCGCCTCAAGGCGCTCTACCTCGGCAGTCCGCTGTACCAGGGCCAAGGGTGAAGCTCGCGCCGATGAAGCAACTGCCCTTGCGGCTGGGTCCCGGGCCGGCGCAGAGCTTCGACAGCTTCATCGCCGGCAGCAACGGCGTCGCGCTCGCGGCGCTGCGCGCACCGCGAAGCGCCGGCGCGATCTACCTCTGGGGCCCCGCCGGCAGCGGCAAGAGCCATCTGCTGAACGCCTGCGCCCGCGAGGCCCAGGCCGGCGGCTGCGGCGCCGTCGCCTTCGATGCGGGGCAGCCGCTGCCCCGGCCGTGGGACGACGCTGCCGGCCTGCTGCTGCTCGACGGCTGCGAGGCCTACGACGCGGCCCGCCAGCACGCCGCCTTCGCGCTGTTCGTCGAGGCCGCGACCGCCGGTGTGCCCGTGGTCGCGGCCGGGCGCCTGCCGCCGGTCGACCTGCCGCTGCGCGAGGACCTGCGCACGCGCCTGGGCAGCGGGCCGGTGTTCCAGCTGTCGCCGCTGTCCGAGGCCGAGAGCCGCAGCGCGCTGCAGCGCGAAGCCGCGCGCCGCGGCATCGCGCTGTCGGGCGAGGTCGTCGACTACCTGCTGACGCGCTTCGCGCGCGACCTCGGCTCGCTGATGGCCTTGCTGGACGCGCTCGACGAGTTCTCGCTGGTCGAGAAACGCTCGGTCACCGTGCCGCTGCTGCGGCAGATGCTGGCCCGGCCGCCGATCGGGGAGCCCGCCCCGTGACGTCCGCGAACCTCTGCCTCTTCGACCTGGACCACACGCTGCTGCCGCTGGATTCGGACCACGCCTGGGGCGAGTTCGTCGTCGCGCTGGGCTGGGCCGAGCCGGCCGCCCAGCGCGCCGAGAACGACCGCTTCTACGCCCAGTACCAGGACGGCTCGCTCGACATCGAGGCCTACGTCGAGTTCGCCACCCGCGCCTGGCGCCACCGGCCCCCGGCCGAACAGGCCGCGGCCCACGAGCGCTTCATGGCCGAGGTGATCCGCCCGGCGCTGCGGCCCGAGGCCCGGGCGCTGGTCGAGCGGCACCGCGCGCAGGGCGACCTGATGGCCATCGTGACGGCGACCAACGAGTTCGTCACCCGCCCGATCGCGGCGGCCTTCGGCGTCGACGCGCTGATCGCCGTCGAGCTGGAGCGCGACGCGCAGGGCCGGGTCACCGGCCGCATCCGCGGCGTGCCGTCCTTCCGCGACGGCAAGACCACCCGGGTCGAGCAATGGCTCGGCACGCAGGGCCGGCGTGTGCAAGACTTCGAGCGCGTCGCCGTCTACAGCGATTCGATGAACGACCTGCCGTTGCTGGAACTGGCCACGCACCCGGTCGCCACCAATCCCTCCCCGGCGCTCGAGGCCCTGGCCCGCGATCGCGGCTGGCCCTTACTGAAGCTGTTCCCATGATCAAGCGATTCATCAACAAGCTGCTCGGCAAAGACGACGACGGCGCCGCGAAGGCGGCCCGCCCCAAGGCCGGCAAGCGCGTCGAGGTCCCCCCGGCCGACCACGGCATCGACCCGACGCTGGTCGACGACAAGGCGCTCAAGGTCGTCGCCACGCTGCAGGAGGCCGGACACCAGGCCTACATCGTCGGCGGCGCGGTGCGCGACATGATGCTGGGCCTGCGTCCCAAGGACTTCGACGTCGCCACCGACGCCACGCCCGAGCAGGTCAAGGCGCTGTTCCGGCGCGCCTTCATCATCGGCCGGCGCTTCCGCATCGTGCACGTGGTCTACGGCCGCGGGCGCGAGCACGAGGTGATCGAGGTCTCGACCTTCCGCGCCTACCTCGACGCCGCGGCCGCCGAGCAGGTCGCCGGCAACGAGAAGACCAGCAAGTCCGAGCTGCAGGGCAAGACCCACGTCGTCGATGCCAGCGGGCGCGTGCTGCGCGACAACGTCTGGGGCCCGCAGGTCGAGGACGCGGCGCGCCGCGACTTCACCGTCAACGCGCTCTACTACGACCCGCGGACGCAGATCGTCGTCGACTACCACGGCGGCATCGCCGACGCCAAGAAGCGCCTGCTGCGCATGATCGGCGACCCGGTCACGCGCTACCGCGAGGACCCGGTGCGCATCATCCGCGTCGTGCGCTTCGCGGCCAAGCTGGGCTTCGAGATCGAGCCCAAGACCCTCAAGCCGATCCGCGAGTGCGCGGCGCTGCTGGAGGCGGTGCCGATCTCGCGGCTGTTCGACGAGATGATCAAGCTGCTGCAGACCGGCCACGCGATCCGCTCGATCGAGCAGCTGCGCAAGATGGGCCTGCTGGGCGGTCCCGATCGCGAGGGACGGTCGGGCATCTTCCCGCTGCTCGACGCGGTGCTGGCCGACGCGCGCAAGAACCCTGCGCGCGAGGCCTTCATCAACGCCGCGCTCGCCGACACCGACCGCCGCGTGTCCGAGGACAAGCCCGTCGCGCCGAGCTTCCTGCTCGCCTGCCTGCTGTGGCACGAGGTGCTGGCCGGCTGGCAGCGCCTCAAGTCCCAGGGCGAGCCGGCCTTCCCGGCGCTGCAGCAGGCCATCGACGCGGTGTTCGACGCGCGCATCGGCGACATCTCCGGCCGTGGCAAGCTGGGTGCCGACATGCGCGAGATCTGGATGATGCAGCCGCGCTTCGACCGCCGCAGCGGCAACACGCCGGCCGGCCTGGTCGAGCAGCCGCGCTTTCGCGCCGCCTTCGACTTCCTGCGCCTGCGGGCCGACACCGGCGAGGTCGAGGCCGAGCTCGCCGAGTGGTGGGAGGACTATTCGCTCGGCGACGACGAGGAGCGCCGCGCGCTGCTCGATCAGGCCCGCGAGCAGGCGCGCGAGCAGGAGCACGAGCGCCGCGCCTCCGGTGGCGGCGCGGTGGCGGTGGCGGCCTCGGCCGAACCGGCGGCCAAGAAGCGCCGCCGCCGTCGGCGCAAGCCGGCCGGCGAGGGTGGCGCGGCCTCGGCGCCGGCCCAGGGCGCCCCGGGCGGCGCCGCGGACTGAACATGCAGGCGCCGCGACGCGCCTACGTCGGCCTCGGCGCCAACCTCGGCGACGCCCGCGCCGCGCTGCGGGCGTCGGTCCAGGCGCTGGCGGCGCTGCCCGGCACGCAGCTGGTCGCGCTGTCCTCGCTGTACCGCACCGCACCGATCGACTCCAGCGGTCCGGACTACCTCAACGCCGTCGCGGCGATCGACACCGGCATCGACCCCCCTGCGCTGCTGCTGGCGCTGCAGGCCATCGAGCAGGCGCACGGTCGCGAGCGCCCCTACCGCAACGCACCGCGCACGCTGGACCTGGACCTGCTGCTGCACGGCGACGCCGTCCTCGACACGCCGACGCTGACCCTGCCGCATCCGCGCATCGCCCAGCGCGCCTTCGTGCTGCAGCCGCTGGCCGAGCTGGCTCCGGACCTGCTGCTGCCGGGTCACGGCCGCCTCGACACCCTGCTGCCCGCCGTCTCCGACCAGCGCATCGAGCGCTGCGCCGGCCCGGACTGGGCCGCCATCCCCTGAAGGAGAACCGACCATGAAGACCATCCGCCACTGGCTCCTGGCCGCCGCGGCCACCCTGGGCAGCGCCGCCGCCCCGGCGCAGTCCGGCGCGCCCATCGACAACCTCGCCTGGCTGGCCGGATGCTGGTCGGGCGGCAGCGGTGAGCGCCGCTTCGACGAGCAGTGGATGGCCCCGCGAGCCAACACCATGCTCGGCATGGGCCGCACGCTCGTCGGCGGCGCGCTCGGCAGCTACGAGTTCATGGCGATCCGCGACGAAGGCGGCGGCCTGGTCTTCATCGCCCAGCCCTCGGGCCAGAAGCAGGCGTCCTTCCTGGCCGTGTCGCTGTCCGAGACCGGGATCGTGTTCGAGAACCGCGCCCACGACTTCCCGCAGCGCATCAGCTACCAGCGCCAGGCCGACGGCTCGCTGCTGGCGCGCATCGAAGGTGTTTCGAAGGGCCAGCCGCGGGCGGTCGACTTCCCGATGCGCCGCGTCGCCTGCCCGGGCTGACCCCCCCATCGTCCAGCGAGCCCGCGATGAACCTCAACCTGCCGATCCCGCTGCAGACCATCCTGCTGCTGACCGCGTCGAACGTCTTCATGACCTTCGCCTGGTACGGCCACCTGAAGACCCTGTCGCACAAGCCGTGGATCGTCGCGGCGCTCGTCAGCTGGGGCATCGCGCTGTTCGAGTACCTGCTGATGGTGCCGGCCAACCGCATCGGCGCGCAGCAGTTCAGCGTCGGGCAGCTCAAGATCATCCAGGAGGTCGTGACGCTGTCGGTCTTCGTGCCCTTCGCGGTGTTCTACTTGCGCGAGCCGCTGAAGCTGGACTACCTGTGGGCCGGTCTGTGCCTCGTCGGCGCGGTCTACTTCATGTTCCGCAGCCATTGACCATGCGCTTCCAGCACGTCGTCCTCGAGGGGGCCATCGGCGTCGGCAAGACGACGCTGGCCCGGGCCCTGTCCGGCTACTGGGGCGCCAAGCTCGTGCTGGAGCAGCCGGCCGACAACCCCTACCTGGCGCGCTTCTACGAGCACATGGGCGCGCACCCGGCCCACCCGCGCGGCAACCCGCTGGCGCTGCAGACCCAGCTCAACTTCCTGTTCCAGCGCGTCGAGCAGATCAAGGAGCTGGGCCAGCCCGGGGTCTTCGAGCGCGGCGTCGTCAGCGACTTCCTGTTCGCCAAGGACTCCATCTTCGCGATGCTCAACCTCGGCGACGAGGACCTGGCGCTGTACCGCCAGATCTACAAGCGCCACGCCGCCCAGGCCGTCGAACCCGACCTGATCGTCTGGCTGCAGGCCGAGCCCGACGTGCTGATGGCGCGCGTGCGCCGGCGCGGCCTGGCGATGGAGACCGCGATCACCGAGGACTACCTGCGCGCCCTGAACGACGGCTACCAGCGCTACTTCGCCAGCCACCGCGGCGCGCCGGTGCTGGCCGTCAACACCGAGGCCTTCCACCCCGGCGAGGACGCGGCCGACTTCCGGCGCCTGCTGGAGCGCATCGACGCCTTCGAGGGCCCGTTCGAGTTCTACGACCCGCCCGACCGACCAGGCCGCGCCGCCGAGGGGTTGATCCCGCCGGCGACCGTTCCCGGCGGGCTGATCGGGCTGGGCAGCGGATCGTGACAACAGTGTGACAATCCGGCCCGAGCGGCGCCGTCCTGGCGCCGCCCTCGCATCCGGAGCGTCCATGGTGTTCGGCAAGCTGCTGCCGCGTGAAGGCAATTTCTTCGAGCTGTTCGACCAGCACGCTGGCTACATCGTCGAGGGCTCGCGCGCCTTCATGGCGATGATCGAGCACTACGGCGACCTGACCGAACGCGAACGCCAGGCCGCCGCCGTCGACGACGCCGAGCACAAGGCCGACCGCGTCACCGCCGAGGTCAACCGCCTGCTGCACAAGACCTTCATCACGCCG
>NZ_CADEFR010000086.1 GCF_902826655.1 uncultured Methylibium sp.
TCGGCAGCGCGTCGAGCGCGGTCTTCGCGTGCCACCAGGTGTCGGCGACGACCGCGACCGCGCGCGCGCCGACGCGCACCACCTGCTTCACGCCCGGACGACCCAGCACCGCGGCCTCGTCCACGCTCGCCAGTTTGCCGCCGACCACCGGGCAGGCGCGGATCGCCGCGTTCAGCATGCCGGGCAACTGGAGATCGCTGGCGTAGACCTGCGCGCCGGTGGTCTTGTCGACGGTGTCCAGCCGCGCGAGTCGCCGGCCGGCGAGCTTCCAGGCCTTCGGGTCGCGCAGGGGCAACTTGCCGGGCGGTGGCGTCAGCGTGGCGGCGGTGGCGGCCACCTGGCCGTAGGTGGTGCGACGTCCGCTGGGCGTGTGCGTGATCGTGCCGCGCTCGGCGCTGCACTCCGAGGCCGGCAGCTGCCACTCGTAGGCGGCAGCCTGGACGAGCAGCCAGCGCGCCGTGGCGCCGGCCTGGCGCAGCGTCTCGTGCGAGCCGCGGATGCTGCCGCTGCCGATGGTCGCCATGCTGCCCCAGGCACGCTGGCGCGCGAGGTTGCGCCCGGGGGTCGGGTACTCGGTCTTCACGCGGGCCCAGTCGCAGTCCAGTTCCTCGGCCACCAGCTGGGCCAGGCCGGTCAGCGCGCCCTGGCCCATCTCCGAGCGCGCGATGCGCACGATCACCGTGTCGTCGGGCTGGACCACGACCCAGGCGTTGACCTCCGGCGGGTCGCCCGCGCCGGGGCCGGTCGCGCGACTGCGCTGCAGCCGCATGCCGACCACCAGGCTGCCGGCGACGGCGGCCGCGGCCGCGCCGCCGATGAACAGTCGGCGCGTCCAGCGAGGGGCGGTGGGGTCCTTCATGGGTACTGGGAACCGAGCATGTCACACCGCGGGCGCCGTCACGGCCGCACGGCCGGGGCCTCGACCTTCAGGCCGCGCGCGCGCTGCGCGAGGTAGAGCTCCAGGTCGATCAGCGCCGGCGCACCCCAGTCGTGCGGCTCGGCGCGCACGCCGGTCATGCAATTGCGCAAGCGCCGCTGCAGCGAACCGAGCGACTGCCACTCCAGCCGGTACAGCGGGTAGCCGTTGGGGTGCCCCTCGGGGATGCGGCTGCCGCCGAGCCGGCTGCCGGCGTGCTGGTCGTGGCACTGCGCGCACGACAGGTCGAGCTGGCCGATGCGCTGGCGGAACAGCGCCTCGCCGCGGGCGCGCGCCGGGGCCAGGCGCGCGTCGGTCGGCGGCGCGAGCGGCAGGCCGCGCGACTGGTGCGCCACGTAGGCCTCCAGGGCCAGGGCTTCGGCGCTCTCGGGCTTCGATGGCGCCTGGCCCTGCGCGCGCGTGCGGCAGGCCTCGATGCGGCCGCGCAGGTCGATCGGCCGGCGGCTCGCCGCGTCGTAGGCCGGATAGCGCGCGGCGACGCCGCGCATCGAGGTCGTCGCGTCGCCGTGGCAGCTGGCGCAGGCGCGCTGCCGCGAGCCCGCCGGCCGGCGCCACAGCGCCTCGCCGTCGGCCACCCACAGCATGCCGGGGTTCGCGCTGTCGTCGCGCTGCATCGCCTGCAGCTCGGTACTCATGTCGGCCGCGCCCGAGCGCGGGCCGTCGGCCGCCGGCGCGGCGCTGCCCAGGCCCACCGCGAGGACCACCACGCCGGCGCGACCGAGGAGACGTCTCATGCGACCGTGATCGCCACCGTCTCGGTCTGCGCGAAGCCGTTGTCGCCTTCCCAGCGCAGGCTCAGCGTGCCGCTCGCGGTCGCGACGGTGGTGAAGACGAGATAGGGGTTCGCGGCGATGGCCGGGAACAGCTCGGCCTCGAACACGCGCTCGCCGTCGTGGTCGCAGCGCAGGCGGCGGATGATGTCGCGCGGCACGAGCCGGCCCTGGCCGTCGTTGCGGTGGCCGGTCTCCATCGGATGCGCGATCAGCGTGCGGATCTCGATGATCTCGCCGCGCTTCGCGGTCTTCGGGGCGGTGATCAGGGCGCGCGCCATCGGGCCTCCGTCATTCGATGCAGGCGGCCAGCGTCACGATGACGTCGACGCGCCGCGACCACACCGAGCCGTCGCTCATCTCGGCCAGCGCCACCAGCTGCTGCGAGGTCGCGAGCCGGATGCGCGTGGCGATGCTGGCGCGGCCGGCGTGCGGGCCGAGGTGGAAGACCGCGACCTCGCGCTGCGGATTGCGCTCGTTGAACAGCGCGATGCGCTTCACGTGGTCGGTGGCGCTCATCGGGCTGTCGACGCCGACCGAGACCGGCACCGCGTTGCCGTTCTCCACCAGCGGCGCGATGTCCAGCGTCACGCGGCCGACCTGCACCGCCGCGGCGCCGGCGAAGCCGCGGATCGCGGCCTCCAGCTCGGCGGCGTCGGCCGCGGCCGGCCGCCACCACAGCGCCAGCGGTGCGGCCGCACCGGCGACGATCAGGCGGCGACGCGGGATCGATGCAGGTCGCGGAGTCAACTCAATCCTTCAAGCTCATCAGGAACGCCACCACGTCCTCGATCTGCTGCGCATCGAGGATGGGGCGGCCTTGCCAGGCGCTGCCCACGCGCTGCAGGCCGTCGGCACGGTGATAGGACGGCATCAGGCTGGCCGGGTTCAATCGCCGCGAGTCGACGAGGCGCAGGCGCAGCCGCCCGGCGTCGAGCCGGCTGCCGGCACCGGCCAGGCTGGGCGCGAGATCGCCCTGGAAGGGCTCCTCGGGGAAGGGGCCGCTGTGGCACAGCAGGCACAGCCCGACGCGCCGGTCGGCGACGATCGCGCGGCCACGCGCCGCGTCGCCGGGCGCCGCCGTCAACGGTGACGGGATCGCGTCGCCGACGACGACGGGCGCGGCCACCTGGGCCGCCGCTGCCACCACCGCCGTCGTCAGACCGACGCCCGCCAGGATGCCGCGGGCCCGCGCCATCGCCGCGACCTCACGCCCGCTTCAGGTCGTGGTGCTTCAGCGGCAGGTCGCGGATGCGCTTGCCGGTGGCCGCGAAGATCGCGTTCAGCACGGCCGGCGCCGCCACGGCGATGGTCGGCTCGCCGACGCCGCCCCAGAAGCCGCCCGAGGGCACGATCACCGTCTCGACCCTGGGCATCTCGTCCATCTTCAGCACCGGGTAGGTGTGGAAGTTGTCCTGCTCGATGCGGCCGCCCTTGACCGTGCACTCGCCGTACAGCGCCGCCGACAGGCCGTAGACGAAGCTGCCCTCGACCTGCGCCTCGATCTGCTGCGGGTTGACCGCGTGGCCGCAGTCGGTGGCCGCGACGATGCGGTGGACCTTGAGCTTGCCGTCGTCGGCGACCGAGACCTCGGCCACCGCCGCCACGTAGCTGCCGAAGCCCATGGTCTGCGCGATGCCGCGGAACTGGCCCTTGGGCAGCGGCTTGCCCCAGCCGGCGCGCTCGGCGGCGGCGTTCAGCACGGCCAGGTGCTTGGGATGGCCGGCCATCAGCTTGCGTCGCAGCGCCAGCGGATCCTGCTTCGTCGCGTGCGCGACCTCGTCGAGGAAGCACTCGAGGTAGATCGCGTTCTGGTTGAGGTTGACGCCGCGCCAGAAACCCGGCGGCACCGGCGGGTTGCGCATCGCGTGGTCGATCAGCAGGTGCGGGAAGCCGTAGCCGATCGAGGCCTCCGGCCCCGGCGGGTTGAGACCCTGGAAGACCACCGGGTCCTTGCCGTCCTTGATGTTCTGCGGCAAGATCGCCGCGACGATGGACTGGCCCGAGATGCGCATCGTCAGCGCCTCGATGTTGCCTTGCGCGTCCAGCCCGGCCTGCAGCTTGCACTGCGTGATCGGGTGGAAGCGGCCGTGCACCATGTCCTCCTCGCGCGACCAGATCAGCTTGACCGGCGTGCCCGGCAGCTCCCTGGCGATCGCGACGGCCTGGCGCACCCAGTCGTGCACCGCGCCACGCCGGCCGAAGCCGCCGCCCAGGTGCAGCTTGTAGACCTCGCACTGCGCCGGCGGCAGGCCCGAGGACTCGGCCGCGGCGGCCAGTGCCGCCTCGCCGTTCTGCGTCGGCGTCCAGACCTCGCAGCGCGCCGGCGTGCCGCCCGCGGCCGGCGTGAACTTCGCCGTCGCGTTCATCGTCTCCATCGTCGCGTGGTTCTGGAACGGGTAGCTGTAGACCGCCTCCAGCCTGCGCGCCGACCTGGCCAGCGTCGCCTTCGCGTCGCCGTTGCTGTTGCCGACGACGGCGTCGTTGGCGTCCAGCCCGGCCTTCAGCATCTGCGCGATGCTGGCGCTGGACACGCCGGCGTTCGGGCCTTCGTCCCACTGGATCGGCAGCACGTCGAGCGCGGTCTTCGCGTGCCACCAGGTGTCGGCGACGACCGCCACCGCGCTGTCGCCGACCCGCACCACCTTCTTCACGCCGGGGCGCTTGAGCACCGCGGCCTCGTCGATGCTCTTCACCTTGCCGCCGAACACCGGGCAGTCCCTGATCGCGGCGTTGAGCAGGCCGGGCAGCTGCAGGTCGGTGCCGTAGACCTGCGCGCCGGTGGTCTTGTCGACCGTGTCGAGCCGCGCCAGGCGCTTGCCGGCGAGCTTCCAGTCCTTGGGGTCCTTCAGCTTCACCTCGGCCGGTGGCGCCAGCCTGCCGGCGGCCGCGGCGACCTTGCCGTAGCTGGTGCGGCGCCCGCTGGCAGCGTGGCTGATCACGCTGGCGGCGGCGGTGCATTCGGCAGCCGGCACTTTCCATTCGTCGGCCGCAGCCTGCACGAGCATCATCCGCGCCGCCGCGCCGCCCTTGCGCACGTAGTCGTGCGACTCGCGGATGCCGCGGCTGCCGCCGGTCGAGAAGTTGCCCCAGGCGCGGTTGCGCGCCAGGTTCTGGCCGGGCGTCGGGTACTCGGTCGTGACCTTGGCCCAGTCGCAGTCCAGCTCCTCGGCCACCAGCTGCGCCAGGCCGGTCAGCGAGCCCTGGCCCATCTCGGAGCGGGCGATGCGGATCACCACCGTGTCGTCGGGCTTCACGACGACCCAGGCGTTGATCTCGGGCGCGGCCGGCGCGCCTTGCGCCGCCGCGGTGCCGGCGAAGGGAATGTGGAAGCCGACGACCAGGCCGCCGGCCGTGGCCGCCGAGCTGCCGAGGAAGCGACGGCGCGTCAGGGTGGCGCTGCTCATGCGGCACCTCCGTTCGCATCGGCCCGCGCGATGTGGACGATGTCCAGCCCGGCCCGCTTGACGTCGCCGCCGGCGGCCACGACCTTGATCGCGGCGCGCACGCGGTTGTAGGTGCCGCAGCGGCAGATGTTGGTCATCGCCGCGTCGATGTCGGCGTCGGTCGGGTTGGGCTTGTCCTTGAGCAGCGCGGTGGCCGCCATGATCATGCCGCTCTGGCAGTAGCCGCACTGCGGCACGTCGAGCGCAGCCCAGGCCTTCTGCACCGGGTGCGAGCCGTCCCTGGACAGGCCTTCGATGGTGACGACCTTCGCGCTCGCGTCGACCGTCGACACCGGCCGCACGCAGCTGCGCGTCGGCACGCCGTCGATGTGCACCGTGCAGGCGCCGCACTGCGCGATGCCGCAGCCGTACTTGGTGCCGGTCAGGCCGAGCTGCTCGCGCAGCACCCACAGCAGCGGGGTATCGGGCTCGATCTCGAACTCGCGCACCGCACCGTTGACATTCAATCGCGCCATCGTGTGACTCCTGGGAGGGGTGTACCGCGGGTCCGCGTGCCGGACCTCGACGTCATCGTGGCACGCAGCTTAAGTCCGTGCGTCGTGGTCGAACATGACGATCACGTAATGCGTGGTCGCTACGCGAACAACCAGCGCGCCAGCGGCGGCAGCAGCAGGGCACCGGCCACGGCGTGCAGGCCCATCGCGAGGCTGGCGTAGGCGCCGGCGCGCGGGTTCACCGACCAGGCCCGAGCGGTGCCGATGCCGTGCGCCGCCAGGCCGACGGCAAAGCCGCGCGCCGCCCAGTCGCGCACGCGCAGCGCGTCGAGCAGGGGCGTGACGACCAGCGCGCCGACGATGCCGGTGGTGACGGTGAACACCGCTGCGAGCGTGGTCGAGCCGCCGGCCTGCTCGGCCACGCCCATCGCGATCGGCGCGGTCACCGACTTGGGCAGCAGCGACGCCAGGATCAGCGTCGAGCCGCCCAGCGCCCAGGCCACGCCGAGCGCGACCGCCACCGATGCCGAGGCGCCGAGGCCCAGCGCCATCAGCAGCGCGCCGGCGCGCTCGCGCAGCTCGGGCCACAGGCGGGCCAGCGGCACGGCGAGCGCGACGGTCGCCGTGCCCACCAGGAAGTGCACGAACTGCGCGCCCTCGAAGTAGCGCCGGTACGGTGTGCCGGTGGCCCACAGCACCGCGATGATCGCCAGCACCGACCACAGCACCGGGTTGGCGAGCGGATGGCGGCCGCTGCGCGCCGACAGCTGGTCGGCCAGCACGTAGACCCCGAGCGTGAGCGTCAGCCCGAAGAGCGGCGTCGCGGCCAGGTAGACCCAGACCTCCGACAGCGGCTCGAGCGCACCGACCAGGCCGGTCGGCAGGCGCAGCGGCGCGTCAGCCATCGCGCGGCTCCGGTTCCCGCGGGCCGGGCGGCGGGCCGAGGCGGGTCTTCAGGAACCAGGCCGTGACCGCGATCGCCGCGACGGTGCTGGCGACGATGGCGATGATCCACGCCAGGCCCTCGCGCGCCAGCGGCTCCCAGTACAGCATCACGCCGACCGCGGCCGGGATGAAGAAGATCGACAGGTGGGCCAGCAGGCCGTCGGCGGCCTCGGCCAGCGGGGCCCAGATCGCCGCGCTGCGGCGCTGGCGCCAGACCAGCACCGCCAGCAGCGCCACGAGGCCGATCACCGGCCCCGGCACCGGCGCGTGCGTCAGCTGGGCGATCGCCTCGCCGAGCGACTGGAACAGCAGCAGCAGCGCCAGGCCCTGGACCACGCCGGGCTCAGGCAGCGGCCTGCACGTCGGCCATCGCCGCGACCACCTGCGCCACCGCGGCGGTCAGCTTCTTGCCGTAGGGCACGTGCAGGAATTCGTTCGGCCCGTGGGCGTTGCTCTTGGGGCCGAGCACGCCGCAGACCATCATCTGCGCCTTCGGGAAGCCCTTCTGCAGCAGGCTCATCAGCGGGATCGTGCCGCCCTGGCCGATGGTGCCGCAGGGCGCGCCGTAGTGGGTCTGCGAGGCGCGCTGCAGCGCGGACTCGAGCCAGGGCGCGATGGGCGGCGCGTTCCAGCCGGTCGCGCCCCAGGCGCCGACGCGGCCGTCGGGCGCGAAGGTGACCTTGGCGTTGTAGGGCGCGTTGTCCTCGAGCAGCGCCTTCAGCTTCACGGCCGCCTCGTGGCCGTCGACCAGCGGCGGCAGGCGCAGGCTCAGCTTGAAGGCGGTGAAGGGGCGCAGCACGTTGCCGGCGTCGCCGATGGCGGGCAGGCCCTCGGCACCGGTGACGCTGAGCGTGGGCCGCCAGGTGCGGTTGATCAGCGCCTCGGTCGCGTCGGTGGTGGTCGGCAGCACCGGGCCGCCGTCGGCGCCGCAGGCCCAGGGGAAGCGCTTCCACACCTCGTCGCCCAGCACGCGCGCGGTCTCGCGTGCCTGCGCGATGCGCTCGGCCGGGATCTCGCAGTGCAGGCTCTGCGGCAGCAGGCGGCCGGTGGCACTGTCCTCCAGGCGGTCGAGCAGCTGGCGCAGGATGCGCAGGCTCGACGGCACGACGCCGCTGGAATCGCCCGAGTGCACGCCTTCGGTCAGCACCTCGACCCGCAGCTTGCCGGTGACGTTGCCGCGCAGACTGCTGGTGAGCCAGAGCTGGTCGTAGTTGCCGGCGCCGGAGTCGAGGCACACCACCAGCGCGACGTCGCCGAGCCGCGACTTCAGCGCATCGATGTAGGCCGGCAGGTCGCCCGAGCCCGATTCCTCGCAGGTCTCGATCAGGCCGACGCAGCGCGGGCGTACGACGCCACGATCCCGGCCCTGCGCGTCCAGCGCCTGCAGCGCCGTGACCGCCGCGTAGACCGCGTAGCCGTCGTCGGCACCACCGCGGCCGTAGAGCAGGCCGTTCTCGTACTTCGGCGTCCAGGGCCCGAGGTCGCCGCGCCAGCCGCTGAACTCGGGCTGCTTGTCGAGATGGCCGTAGAGCAGCACGGTCGGCGCGCCGGCCTCGTTGCCGCCGGGCACGGTGGCGGGCAGCTCGAAGAAGATCACCGGCGTGCGCGGTGAGCCGTCGGTGTCGGTGAGCCGGATCACCTCGAGCTTCAGGCCGGGCAGCTTGCGCGCCTCGACCCAGGCCGCGGCGCGCTGCACGACGCGTTCGATGTGGCCGTGCGCGGCCCAGTCGGCGTCGAACAGCGGGCTCTTGGCCGGGACGGCGATGTAGTCGGTGAGTTCGGGGACGATCTCGCGGTCCCAGGCGCCGTCGACGGCGGCTTGCAGGGCGGCGGCATCGAGGCCGGGCAGGCGTTCGGGCGCATTCATGGCAGCGGCGCTCGTGGCGCGTCGGTGAAGCTGCGACGAGTATAGGAAGACGGGTGGCGAAGGCAGCCTCCGATGCTTCGCACGGCAAGCATTTGCGATGGCCGTCGCGACTGCTGACAGGTGCTGCAACAAGGGCTTGCGCCACGCAAGGGGATTACTTCGCAAGTCATCGCTTGATGACCCGAGAGTCATTAACATGCTGCCTTGCAACAAGACGGCGCGTCGGTCATCCACCGAACGCACGCGGCAGGGAGGTCTCGCGGTCGCAAGCGGCGAATCTCCCGCCACCGTCACCCGTCCACATCGTCGACACAAGGGTGTTCCATGCGCGAACCGGCTGCCTCGTCTCTCTTTGCCGTCCTTCCCCGGGCTTTCACACCGACGCGGCTGGCCCTGCTGGGTCTCGCGCTCGGCATCGCGTCCTGGCTGGCCGCATGCGGCAAGTCGGCCGAAGCCCAGGGCGGCCCGCCGCCGGCGATGCCGGTGAGCGTCGCGCCCGCGGTCCAGCGCTCGGTGTCCGACAACGAGGAGTTCAGCGGCCGGCTCGAGGCCACCGAGTTCGTCGAGCTGCGTCCGCGCGTGGCCGGCACGATCGATCGCGTGCACTTCGTCGACGGCGCGCTGGTCACCAAGGGCCAGCTGCTGTTCACGATCGACCCGCGGCCCTTCGCCGCGGCGGCCGCGCAGGCCGAGTCGCAACTCGTCGCCGCCCGGGCGCGTGCCGACCTGGCCAGCAGCGAGCTGGCGCGCGCGCAGAAGCTGCTCGACTCGAAGGCCGTGTCGCGCCAGGAGTTCGACCAGCTCAGCTCGGGCTCGCGCACCAGCGAAGCCGACATCAAGGCGGCCGAGGCGGCCTTGCGCGCCTCGCGCCTCAACATCGAGTACGCCGCGGTGCGCGCGCCGATCGCCGGCCGCGTCTCGCGCGCCAACGTGACGGCCGGCAACCTGGTCAACGAGCAGGTCGTGCTGACCTCGATCGCCGGCGTGTCCAGGGTCTACGCCTACTTCGACGGCAGCGAGCAGACCTACCTGCGCATCAAGGCGGCGGGCGAGAAGGCGCCGGCGGTGCGCATGGGCCTGGCCAACGAGGCCGGCTTCCCGCACGCCGGCAAGGTCGACTTCGTCGACAACCGCCTCAACCCGCAGACCGGCGCGATCCGCATGCGCGCCAGCTTCGACAACGCCAAGGGCCAGTTCACGCCGGGCCTCGCGGCCAAGCTGACGATGGCCACCAGCGCGCCGTACACCGCGGTGATGGTGCCCGAGCGCGCCATCGGCACCGACCAGAGCAAGAAGTTCGTCTACGTCGTCGGCGAAGGCGGCCAGCCGCAGTTCCGCGAGATCAAGCCGGGCGCGCTGGTCGAGGGCATGCGCGTCGTGCAGAACGGCAGCGTCAAGCCGGGCGAGAACGTCATCGTCGACGGCCTGCAGCGCGTGATTCCCGGCATGCCGGTGGCGCCGCAGGTGCTGAAGGTCGACGAGAAGGGCATGCCGATCTTTCCGGCGCCGGCGGCCGGCCCCAAAGGCTGAGAAAGCGTGAAGCCCTGGCATCGGGACCCGATCTGCCAGGACTTTGACCGCGGGTGCCTTGCTGCGCAACGGCTACCGCGACTGATCGTTTAGTGAGGTCCCGATGGACATCTCCCGCTTCTTCATCGACCGCCCGCGCTTTGCCGGGGTGCTGTCGATCTTCGTCTTCCTCGTCGGCCTGCTGGCGATCTTCAACCTGCCGATCTCGGAGTACCCCGAGGTCGCGCCGCCGCAGATCGTGGTGCGGGCCCAGTACCCGGGCGCCAACCCGCGCGTGATCTCCGAGACGGTGGCGACGCCGCTGGAAGAGCAGATCAGCGGCATCGAGAACCTGCTGTACTTCGACTCGCAGGGCACGGCCGACGGCGCGATGACGCTGACCGTCACCTTCAAGATCGGCACCGACCCCGAGGCCGCCGAGACCGCGGTGCAGAACCGCATCAACCGCGCGCTGCCGCGACTGCCCGAGATCACGCGCCAGATCGGCGTGACGACCGAGAAGTCCAGCCCCAACCTGACGATGGTGGTCCACCTCGTCAGCCCGGACAACAGCCGCGACGCGCTCTACCTGCGCAACTACGGTCAGCTCAACGTGCGCGACGAGATGCTGCGCATCCCCGGCATGGGCTCGGTGCTGCTGTTCGGTGCCGGCGACTACGCGATGCGCATCTGGCTCGATCCGGGCAAGCTGGCCGCGCGCGGCATCACGAGCAGCGAGGTGATCGCCGCGATCCGCGAGCAGAACGCCCAGGTCGCCGCCGGCACCGTGGGCGCGCCGCCCTCGCCGCCGGGCACCGAGTTCCAGCTCGCCGTCAACACGCAGGGGCGCCTGACGAGCGAGGAGGAGTTCGCCGACATCATCGTGCGCACCGAGCCGGCGACCGGCGGCCTGATCCGCATTCGCGACCTCGGCCGCGTCGAGCTGTCCGGCAACACCTACGCGCTGCGCAGCCTGCTCAACAACAAGGAGGCGGCGGCGATCGCGGTGTTCCAGGCGCCGGGCTCCAATGCGCTGGCGCTGTCGAACAACGTGCGCAAGACGATGGAACGGTTGAAGCCCTCGTTCCCGCAGGGCATGGACTACGCCATCGTCTACGACCCGACGCGCTTCGTGCAGACCTCGATCGAGAAGGTCGT
>NZ_CADEFR010000087.1 GCF_902826655.1 uncultured Methylibium sp.
GCCCTTTGCTTTGGTTACTTTCATTTGGGCCAGCAAATGAAAGTGACTCGCCCGCCGGGGCGAGACCCGGCGCGTCGCCACGCGGCCAGCGGGCCAAAGAATCAAGGCGTCTCGGCCTCTCCGTGCCCCCACTCGGCCAGCCGCCGATACAGCAGGCCGCGCGAAACGCCCAGCCGCCGTGCCGCCCGCGACACGTTGCCCTTGCACTCGGCGAGCGTGCGCTCGATCAGCGAGCGGTTCGCGTCTTCCAGTCGCGTCGGCGATGCCGGGTCGACATCGGGCTCGTCCGCGATGGTGGGTGTCGCCTCGACCACCGGCTCCAGCGTGCGCTCGCTGCCGCGCAGCGGCAGGCGCGCCTGCAGCCACAGCACCAGGCCGTTGGGCAGCCGGTGCGCCAGCGGGCGGCCGCCGTGCGCCAGCACCAGCAGCGCCTCGATGTCCAGGCCGAACAGCGTTTCGCAGTAGGCGTCCCAGCCCAGCAGGCGCGGGCAGCCCAGCAGGCTCGCGCCGCTGCCGTTGATCCACGCGACGCGGCCGTCGCCGGCCACCGCGGCCAGGCCTTCCAGCGGCGTGGCCAGCAGCGTCGGGCTGGCCTGGAAGCGCAGCAGCACGTGCTCGCGCGACTGCGCCTCGAGCAGGCGGTTCTCGATGCCGGTCGCGTACAGCCGCACCATCGACGCCGCGTCGAAGCGGAACATCTCCGCCTCCGACGACAGGTCCAGCACCGCGGCGATGTCGCCGCGCGTGTCGCGGATCGGCGCGGCGGCGCAGTACATCACGCTGATGCCGGTGAAGAAGTGCTCGGCGCCATGCACCATGCAGACCTCGCCGGTGCGCGCCGCGACGCCCGGGGCGCCCGTACCGATCGTGGCTTCGCCGATGTCGACGCCGACCCGCGCGACGATGGGCATCAGGCCGCCGTCGCCCGGCGCGGTCGGCGTGGCATGGACGATCACGCCGTCGTGGCTGGTCAGCATGGCCTTGCAGCGCGTGCCGGCCAGCGCCGCATCCAGCTGCGACAGGTCTTCCTTGGCCGCCTCCAGCAACTGCCGGTTGCGTGCCAGCGTGCTGGCGATGCGCGCCTTGGTGATCGGGTCGAAGCTGAGTCGCTCGCCGGGCTCGCGGCGCGCGCCGATGCAGCGCGTCCACGACTGGATCACCGTCTCGGGCACCAGGCCCGACGGGCGCACGCCGTCCTCGAAGAAGCGTTCGCGCGCCAGCGCGACGCGCTGCTCGGGCGTGGAGAAGAACGGGGCGGCCGGCAGCGCGGTGCTGCGGTCCGTCGATCGATGCGCTGGCGTTCTGGCTGGCATGAAGACCCTTTTTCGGGAGCCCGAATCTGTACCGCGGCGGAACAAAAGCGCCCTAGGGAAACTACTTGATTGGGCCGACCCCTGCCCGAAACCTAAGGTTCGCCTCGTTCATCGACCCGTGCGCTGCCTCGCCGCAGTCGCGCGCCACGACAACGAGGAGACACGGATGAAGACCACCACGGCGCTCGGACTCGCGCTCGCACTCGCCGCTCCGCTGGCCGGCGCGCAGTCGCTCGCTGACCTGCGCAACGATGCCGCCACCGCCGGCGACGTCACCACCTACGGCATGGGCTGGGGCCAGCAGCGCTACTCGGCCCTGGCCAAGATCAACAAGGGCAACGTCAAGCGCCTGGTGCCGGCCTGGAACCTGAGCCTGGACAACTCGAGCAACGCCTCGACCCAGCCGCTGCTGGTGAACGGCGTGATGTACGTGACGACGCACAACGCCACGCTCGCGATCGACGCCGAGACCGGCAAGCAGAAGTGGAAGACGCCGATCGAGCTGCCGGCCGACGTCAACGGCTACCTGTGCTGCGGCATCCACAGCCGCGGCGCCGCGGTGCTGGACGGCGTGCTCTACCGCACGACCATCGACGCGCATGTCATGGCGATCTCGATGGCCGACGGCAAGACGCTCTGGAAGAAGCAGGCCGCCGACTACAAGCAGGGCTACAGCATGACGCACGCGCCGCTGATCGCGGGCGGCACGCTGATCACCGGCATCTCGGGCGGCGAGTACGGCACGCGCGGCTTCCTCGACGGCTGGGACCTGAAGACCGGCGACAAGAAGTGGCGCACCTGGACCATCCCCGGCCCCGGCGAGAAGGGCTCGGAGACCTGGAACGCCGACCGCTACGACAAGGGCGGCGCGCCCACCTGGCTGACCGGCACCTACGACCCCGAGCTGAACCTCGTCTACTGGGGCACCGGCAACGGCGGCCCGTGGAACGCCGCCTGGCGCGGCAAGGACTCGCTGTACATCTGCTCGATCCTCGCGCTCGACCCGGCCACCGGCAAGATCGTCTGGCACTACCAGACCTCGCCCGGCGACCCCTACGACCACGACGGCACCAACGAGCTGGTGCTGGGCGACCTGCCGGTCGACGGCAGCAGCCGCAAGGTGTTGATGCAGGCCAGCCGCAACGGCTTCTTCTACGTGCTCGACCGCGCCAACGGCAAGCTGCTGTCGGCCACGCAGTTCGGCAAGAAGGTCAACTGGGCCACCGGCATCGACATGAAGACCGGCCGCCCGATCGACACGCCGATGACGGCTTCGGTGCGCGCCAACGTCGAGAGCAAGGACTTCATCGAGGCCTGGCCCAGCGCCTTCGGCGCCAAGAACTGGATGCCGATGAGCTTCGACCCGACGAAGCGGCGCGTCTACATGAACACGCTGAACTTCGGCATGAAGGTCAAGTACAACACCCCGGCCTACAAGCAGGGCGCCTGGTACCTGGGCCTGGACCTCGGCGGCTGGGCCGAGCCCGAGGACGGCATGCGCGGCGCGCTGACCGCCTGGGACCCGGTCACCGGCAAGCGCGTGTGGGACGTGCCGACGCCGACGCCGTTCTGGGCCGGCGTGCTGTCGACCGCCGGCGGCCTGGTCTTCACCGGCGCGCAGACCGGCGAGTTCATGGCCTTCGACGCCGACACCGGCGGCAAGCTGTGGCAGTTCCAGACCGGCTCCGGCATCACCGGCCTGCCGGTCACCTGGGAGCACAAGGGCCAGCAGTACGTCACCGTCACCAGCGGCGCGGCCACGGTCTACGGCTTCCTGGGCGGCGACGCCAGGCTGGCCCAGATGCCGGCCGGCTCGTCGGTCTGGACCTTCAAGATCATCGACTGAAATGAAGCCCCCACGCTCGCTGTCGCTCGCTGCCCCCCGAGGGGGCGCTCAGTGTCTTCGGGCGGCCGGGCGCCACTGAATTGAAAGGACGACCGGTGACGATCCAGGTTCAGGTCCGCGCGCTGGCTGCCGCGCTGCTGCTCGCGTCGCCGGCCCTCGCGCCGGCGCAGCAGGCGGCGGTGCCGGTGCCGAGCGCCGCGCAGGGCAAGTCGCTCTACACGAGCTTCTGCGCGCGCTGTCACGGCATGAACATGGTCACCACCGGCGTGAGCTTCGACCTGCGCAGCTTCCCCCGGGATCAGCGCGAGCGCTTCGAGCGCTCGGTGACCCAGGGGCTGCGCGCGATGCCGGCCTGGGGCACGACCTTCAAGCCGGAAGAGCTGGAATCGCTGTGGCTGTACGTCGGCAGCAGCGGCAGCAGCTGACGAAGGCCGGCCCCGACCCGCGGCCCTGTTCCACCGCGACCCCTTTCCGTCGATGCCGGGCGCCACCGTGCGGCCCCGGCAGGGGCGGGGTCGTGCCGAAATCAACAGACACACACGGCCAACGAGGAGATCCCATGCAGTTCAAGACCCCATCACTCGCCGCGCTCGCCACCGTCGCGGCGGCCACCCTGATGTCGCCCGCCGCGCAGGCGATCGACGTCGACGCCGGCGACTACACCGCGCTGCCCGCCGGCACCAACCTGCTGCTGGTCTACGGCCAGCAGGCCTCGCGCGACAAGCTCTACAGCCAGGGCAACCAGGTGCCGATCAACGCCGGCCTGGACTCGACCGTCGGCATCATCCGCGGCGTGCACTTCATGGACATCGGCGGCTACATCGTCGACCCGCAGTTCCTGCTGCCCTTCGGCAAGCTCAAGGGCAAGAACGACACCGCCGGGCTCGGCTCAGAGAGCGGCGTGGGCGACCTGCTGCTGGCCGCCACCGTCTGGCTCACCAAGCCCGGCGCCAAGACCCACTTCGGCATCACGCCCTTCGTGTCGGTGCCGGTCGGCGACTACGACCGCAACCGTGCGCTCAACCTCGGCGAGAACCGCTGGAAGTTCATCCTCGGCGCCGGCTACATCACCGAGCTGGCACCGGGCTGGAACCTCGACATCGTCGGCGACTTCACGATCTTCGGGAAGAACGACGACGTCAACGACGGCCTCGGCGGCGTGACCACGCTCAAGCAGAAGCCGCTCTACGAGCTGCAGACCCACCTGCGCTACCAGCTCAGCCCGACGCTGGACCTGCGCGGCGGCCTGTTCCACACCTTCGGCGGCGAGACCAAGGTCGGCGGCGTCAACCAGGACAACCGCACGGCGACGACCAAGTTCAACGTCGGCACCGCGTGGTTCGCCGCGCCGACGGTGCAGCTGCTGGCGACCTGGGGCCGCGACATCAAGGCGCGCGAGGGCTTCAAGATCGACAACGAGCTGCACCTGCGGCTGCTGAAGATCTTCTGAGCCGCGCAGGCCGGGCTCGATCCCCGCGATGGATGGTGTGCCTCCGGTCGAGGCTTGCGGGCCGGGGCCGGTCATCGGCGACGATGATCGGCCCCGGCACGACCTTTCTTCACGGGAGCTTCGACCATGAGCACTGCCACCCCCTTCCTGCAGGCGCGCGACCTGCTGCTGCGCCTGCGCGACGACCAGCCCGCGGCCGCGCGCGAGTTCCGCTGGCCCGAGCTGCAGCAGTTCAACTGGGCGCTCGATCACTTCGATGCGCTGGCGCGCGACGAGCGCCACGCCGACGCCACCGCGCTGTGGATCGTCGGCGAGGACGGCAGCGAGGTGAAGCGCAGCTTCGCCGAGCTGTCGTGGCGTTCGGCCCAGCTGGCCAATCACCTGCGCACGCTGGGCGTACAGCGCGGCGACCGCGTGCTGCTGATGCTGGGCAACGAGCTGGCGCTGTGGGAGACCATGCTCGCGGCCATCAAGCTGGGCGCGGTGCTGATCCCCGCGACCGCGCTGCTGACCACCGAGGACCTGCGCGACCGCTTCGACCGCGGCGGCGTGAAGCATGTCGTCGTCGCCAGCGCGCAGGCGGCCAAGTTCGCGCCCATCGCGGGCGGCTACACGCGCATCGCGGTCGGTGCGCCGGTGCCGGGCTGGCTGCGCTACGACGACAGCGCCGAGGCCGCGCCCGACTTCGTGCCCGACGCCCCGACACCAGCCGGCGACCCGCTGCTGCTGTACTTCACCTCGGGCACCACCTCCAAGCCCAAG
This sequence comes from uncultured Methylibium sp., assembly GCF_902826655.1. GTDB lineage: Bacteria > Pseudomonadota > Gammaproteobacteria > Burkholderiales > Burkholderiaceae_C > Methylibium. The sequence goes on from NZ_CADEFR010000087.1 coordinate 5,372, forward strand.
CTGGTGCTGCACACGCACCAGAGCTATCCCGTCGGTCACCTGTCGACGATGTACTGGCTGGGCCTGCGGCCCGGCGACGTGCACCTCAACATCTCCTCGCCGGGCTGGGCCAAGCATGCGTGGAGCTGCTTCTTCGCGCCGTGGATCGCCGGCGCCTGCATCTTCATCTACAACAGCGCGCGCTTCGACGCGCAGGGCTTGCTGGGCGCGCTGGCGCGGCACGGCGTCACCAGCCTGTGCGCGCCGCCGACCGTGTGGCGCATGCTGATCCAGCAGGACCTGGCCGCCTGGCGCGGCAAGCTGAGCCTGCGCGAGCTGATCGGTGCCGGCGAGCCGCTCAACCCCGAGATCATCGAGCAGGTGAAGGCCGCCTGGGGCCTGACCCTGCGCGACGGCTACGGCCAGACCGAGACCACCGCGCAGGTCGGCAACGCGCCCGGCCAGCCGCTCAAGCCCGGGTCGATGGGCCGGCCGCTGCCCGGCTATCGCATCGCGCTGATCGACGCCGACGGCAAGGAGGCCGACGAGGGCGAGGTCTGCATCGACCTGAAGGCGCGACCGCTCGGCCTGATGGCCGGCTACCAGGACAGCGCCGAGAAGACCGCCGAGGCCATGCGCGACGGCTACTACCACACCGGCGACGTCGCGGCGCGCGACGCCGACGGCTACATCACCTTCGTCGGCCGCGCCGACGACGTGTTCAAGGCCTCGGACTACCGCATCAGCCCCTTCGAGCTGGAGAGCGCGCTCATCGAGCACGAGGCCGTGGCCGAGGTGGCCGTCGTGCCCAGCCCCGACCCGCTGCGCCTGGCGGTGCCCAAGGCCTACCTGATCCTGGCGCCGGGCCACACGCCGGGCCGCGAGCTGGCCGAGGCGATCTTCGCCTTCGCACGCCAGCAGCTCGCGCCCTACAAGCGCGTGCGGCGGCTCGAGTTCGTCAGCGAGCTGCCCAAGACCATCTCCGGAAAGATCCGCCGCGTGCAGCTGCGCGCGCAGGAGGTGGAGCGCCGCGCCGCCGGCACGCGCACCGCGGACGAGCATTTCGAGGACGACTTTCCCGGGCTCAGGCAGGACGCCTGATCGCCACCGGGACGACGAAGGGAGGGCGCTCATGGACAGCGCAGCCAGCTATGTGCACGGCGCTTCGGCGCAGGGCCTGATCGGCGAGACCATCGGCCGCTACTTCGACGCGGCCTGCGCGCAGCACGCCGAGCGCGAGGCCCTGGTGGTCTGCCACCAGCGCCTGCGACTCACGTATGCGCAACTGCGCGAGCGCGTCGACGCGCTGGCCTGCGGCCTGATGCGCCTGGGCCTGCAGCGCGGCGAGCGCATCGGCATCTGGTCGCCCAACAACGCCGAGTGGGCGCTGACGCAGTTCGCGACCGCCAAGCTCGGGCTGGTGCTGGTCAACATCAACCCGGCCTACCGGCGCAGCGAGCTCGAGTACGCGCTCGACAAGGTGGGCTGCCGCGCGCTGGTGGCGGCGCCGTCCTTCAAGGGCGCGAGCTACCTCGAGATGCTGGCCGACCTGGCGCCGGAACTCGCCGGCTGCCGGCCCGGCGCGCTGAAGGCGCGGCAGCTGCCGTCGCTGGAGATCGTCATCCGCCTGGGCGCCGAGGCGACGCCCGGCATGCTCAACTTCGACGCCCTGACGCGCGAGCCGCCGACCGACGAAGAGCGCGCCCAGCTCGCCGCCATCGGCGCGGCGCTGCAGTTCGACGACGCGGTGAACATCCAGTTCACCTCGGGCACCACCGGCAACCCCAAGGGCGCGACGCTGTCGCACCACAACATCCTGAACAACGGCCACTTCGTCGGCGAAGCGATCCGCCTGCAGCCCGGCGACCGGCTGTGCATCCCCGTGCCGCTGTACCACTGCTTCGGCATGGTGATGGGCAACCTGGGCGCGCTGACGCACGGCGCGACGATGGTCTATCCGTCCGAGGCCTTCGACGCCGCGGCCACGCTGACGGCGCTGTCCGAGGAGCGCTGCACCGCGCTCTACGGCGTGCCGACGATGTTCATCGCGCAGCTGGACCATGCGGACTTCCCGAAGCACGACCTGAGCAGCCTGCGCACCGGCATCATGGCCGGCAGCCCCTGCCCGATCGAGGTGATGAAGCGCGTGGTCGACAGGATGCACATGCCCGAGGTCACCATCGCCTACGGCATGACCGAGACCTCGCCGGTGAGCTTTCAGAGCGCGACGACCGACCCGCTGGAGCGTCGCGTGTCCACCGTCGGCCGCGTCCAGCCGCACTGCGAGGTCAAGATCGTGGACGAGCAGGGCTGCATCGTCCCGCGCGGCACGCCCGGCGAGCTGTGCACCCGCGCCTATTCGGTGATGCTGGGCTACTGGAACGACGAGGCCCGGACCCGCGACGCCATCGACGAGGCCGGCTGGATGCACACCGGCGACCTGGCGACGATCGACGCCGAGGGCTACTGCAACATCGTCGGCCGCCTGAAGGACATGGTGATCCGCGGCGGCGAGAACCTCTACCCGCGCGAGATCGAGGAGTTTCTCTATCGCCACCCCAAGGTGCAGGACGTGCAGGTGGTCGGCGTGCCCGACGCCAAGTACGGCGAGGAACTGTGCGCCTGCGTCATCGTGCGTGCCGGCGAGCAGCTCACCGCCGACGAACTGCGCGCCTTCTGCGACGGCCAGATCGCGCGGCACAAGGTGCCGCGGCACATCCGCTTCGTGGAAGGGTTCCCGATGACGGTGACGGGGAAGATCCAGAAGTTCCTGATGCGGGAGCAGATGAAGGCGGAGTTGGGGTTGGTGGATGTCAAGACGGCTTGACGGGCCGGTGCCTGTTCGGACCGATCACCTCCGCCCCGTTCGGGCCGACCCCCCATCCGTTCGGGCTGAGCTTGTCGAAGCCTGGCCTGGGCTGACGCCCACTGTCCCGCTGCCCGCGGAGGCCGCGCCGGTCTCGCCCGGCAGGCGAGTCACTTTCATTTGCTGGCCCAAATGAAAGTAACCAAAGCAAAGGGCCCGAACGCCAGACATTTGGCTTGAGCGGCCCGGTCGCTGCGCTCCGGACTTCTGCACACCCCGGCTCGCCCGCGAGGGGCTCGAACATGGCCACTTGTAGAGGCTGAGTGGGCTCGGTCCTCGGCGCGCTCGGCCACCGTTGCTGTCGGCTCCCGTCTGCTCGGATTCAGACGGCCTATCGCGCCGACGCGGCCCCCGCGGCGATCGACCGGGCGAGGGGATTTCTAAAGGAGGGCGAGCGGTTTAGCATCCGCGGCAGCGTGGCGCGATAGGCCGCATCGGGCGGGTCTGCTCAGCTTTGAGCGACCTATCGCGCCGCTGGAATTCTCTCGAGGGTCGATCGGATGAGGGGATTTCTAGAGGCGGGCAAGCGGTTTAGCATCCGCGGCAGCGTGGTGCATTAGGCCGCATCGACCGCCCAACCCCAACATGACTATTTGTAGTTGGGCGTCATTTGGAGATGCTGTGACCGCTGAACCAGTCGCGTTAGCGAGCCCGCCGTCAGCAACCCAGTTTGGGCCGCTGCTCTCTGATTGGCTACGCCGGTTTCACAACTTGAAGCGCGCTCACTTTCGAGCCGCTTGGCACTTTGAACTGCGCCATCGTCGGTATGGACGCATCACTATTGCATTGTCCACGCTGATACCTCCTGTGCTCGTGCTGTTGGGGACGCCAGATACGCGAGAAATCCTCACTGGGCTTCCGTATATCGTTCTTGCTGTTGGGGTGATAGCGGCGATTGTGGGAGCCATAGGCAGTCTCCAAGTGTTCGATCGTGACTCCGAGCGAGCCGAAAAGCATCGCGTAGCGGGATCCAGCTTTGCGAAGCTCGAGGCTGACTTGGAATTGCTCATCGCAATCATGCCTTCCGCAGAGGAGATGGCTGTAAAGGTCTCAGAGTTTAGGGATGACTGGAGCAGACTTACGGGAAGCAGTCCAGTAATCCCCGAAAGGATCTTTTCGCAGGTCGAACAGGAGATTGAAACGCCGTCCGCGCTCCTACCCCGGTTGAATGTTGGCGATCGTAGAAATGACACCTAAGGAAGGTCTGCCCAACTCGCTGCGCGGTGCAAACCCTCCTTAGGCCACATTGGACGCACCACACCGATACATCTATTTCTGGTTGGCCGACACGTTTCTATCAGTACTTCACCGCTTTGCCCAAGGGCTCCCAGTGAGTCGGGTCTACGTGGCACTTCATTCGTTTTCGCGGAGGTGGACTATGAAGCTCATGAGTTTTTTTTCGATGACTCTGCTGTTCTGCATTACTTCGGCCCATGCTGGCGATGATGAGAGCGACAGCGAATGGGTGAAGCTCTGTAACACTGGGAAGAGAACTCTGTACTACGCCGTCTACGCGCTTCACAAGGAATACGGGTTCTCCTGCACAAGAATAAAGAAGGAAGGGTGTTACGTCGATGGGAGTGGGTGGTACTTATTGAAGGGTGGTCGATGTGCGCGGGTTGACATGCAAGATGGATACGACGCCTATGTATCAGTATCTGTAGGGCATCCGGAGGACTCCGGCGGATCCTACGAAAGTTTCGTCAGCTATGAGCTGAATCCGCGATTTGAGCGAGACAGCGGTTTGGGCTACTCCGCCAGTTCTGGTGTGACTAATATATGGTTGTGCGGAAATTTTAAGAGATTCGAGCGAAGACTTGAGGGTAACTTTGAGGCCGCTCGAAGGGAGAGGTGCTCAGCAGGATGGATTCCAATTCCTGCAAGTTTGCTGATCTATATGAATGAAAGCAGATTCACGGTCAACGTCAACTAGGGAGACGCTGATCAAATCCCCTCACCCGGCACGCCGCGTGCCTGCGTGAGGGCATCGAACTGCAGCCAGGAAGGACCATGAGCCAACGCAGCTTTGCCAGCGCCGAGTACGCGATGAAGAAAAAGCGCACGCGGCGCGAGCGGTTCTTGGGCGATGACTCAAGAGAAGCTCCGCCTTGACCAGTCAGCGGGGTGTTCTAGAAGTGCCGTAAGCTACGCCAGCCCAATCCAACAGGCCAGCGCTGAGCGCACCGAGGACCGAGCCCACTCGGCGCCACCAAGTGGTCATGTTCGAGCCCCTCGCGGGCGAGCCGGGGTGTGCAGAAGTCCGGAGCGCAGCGACCGGGCCGCTCAAGCCAAATGTCTGGCGTTCGGGCCCTTTGGGAACGTCTGCATAACTCGCCCGAATCTTGCATGACGTGAAGCCATGAACAGCAA
>NZ_CADEFR010000088.1 GCF_902826655.1 uncultured Methylibium sp.
CCAGCTGCTCGGCGACGTCGACGTGCTCGCAGCCGCCGTAGTAGCGCTTGCCCGGGTAACCCTCGGCGTACTTGTTGGTCAGCACCGAGCCCTGGATGCGCATCACGTTCGGGCTGACGTAGTTCTCGGACGCGATCAGCTCGACGTGATCCTCCTGGCGGTGCAGCTCCTGGGCCATGGCGCGGGCCAGCTCGGGGTCGGCGTCGGCGAGTCGCAGGTCAAGGTCGAACACGGTGGTCTCCAGCGGTTGATTCGGAAGCTTCGCGATGCCGTGCTTGCAGCGCCGCGAACCGTGAAATCAGTCTAGGAGCGAGGGCCGGAAATGACTCATTAGTCTTTTTAGGCCGGTCCCACAGAAAGACCAATAAGCGCCACGGCGGCCGCGCCTAACATCGCCTGACCGCGCCGGCCTGCCCGGCATCCCGACGACCCTCTCGGCCACCCCCGATGTCCTCCGCGAACGGTTTCTCCCTGCTCCGCCAGATGTTCGACGCCGCCGTCGCCGCGGCCGCGCCGGCGCTGTGCATGGCCCCGCACCTGCCCCCGCCGCCGCGCGGCCGCACCCTGGTCATCGGCGCCGGCAAGGCTGCGGCCTCGATGGCGCAGGCGCTCGAGGCCCTGTGGCCCGAGGACCTGGAGGGCATGGTCGTCACCCGCTACGGCCACCGCGTGCCGACGGCGCGCATCGAGGTCGTCGAGGCCGCGCACCCGGTGCCCGACGCCGCCGGCCGCGCTGCGGCCGCGCGCATGCTCAAGATGGTGCAGGGCCTGCACGAGGACGACCTCGTGATCTGCCTGATCTCCGGCGGCGGCTCCTCGCTGCTGGCGCTGCCGGCCGAGGGCCTGACGCTCGAGGACAAGCAGCAGGTCAACCGCGCGCTGCTCAAGAGCGGCGCCAACATCACCGAGATGAACTGCGTGCGCAAGCACCTGTCGGCCATCAAGGGCGGCCGCCTGGCCGCGGCCTGCGCGCCGGCCCAGGTGCTGACGCTCACCATCTCCGACGTGCCCGGCGACGACCCCTCCGTCATCGCCTCGGGTCCCACGGTGGCCGACGCGACGACCTGCGCCGACGCGCTGGCCATCCTGGCCAAATATGCAATCACAGAGCCGAAAGCCGCGATCGATTACATCCGCCGCAGCCACGACGAGACCCCGAAACCCGGCGATCCGCGGCTCGCTCGGGCCCGCCAGGTGATGATCGCCACGCCCCAGATGTCGCTGGAAGCGGCCGCCGACGTGGCGCGCGCCGCCGGCGTGACGCCGCTGATCCTGGGCAACGCGCTGGAAGGCGAGGCACGCGAGATGGCGATGGTCCATGCCGGCATCGCCCGCCAGGTGCTGCGCCACGGCCAGCCGGCGGCCGCGCCCTGCGTGCTGCTGTCGGGCGGCGAAGGCACGGTCACCGTGCGCGGCCAGGGCCGCGGCGGGCGCAACGCCGAGTTCCTGCTGGCGCTGGCCGTGGCACTGGACGGCGAGCCGCGCATCCACGCGATCGCCTGCGACACCGACGGCATCGACGGCACCGAGGACAACGCCGGCGCGCTGCTCGGCCCCGACACGCTGGCCCGCGCCCGCGTCCAGGGCCTGCATGCGCCGGCCTTCCTGGCCAACAACGACGGCTATTCCTACTTCTCGGCGCTGGGCGACCTGGTCGTCACCGGCCCGACGATGACCAACGTCAACGACTTCCGCGCGATCCTGATCCGCTGAAGCCGGGCCCTTCACCCACTACACACAGCAGAGACAAGCCATGGCCTCCGACATCGAAATCGCCCAAGCCGCCACCCTGCAGCGCATCACCCAGGTCGCGGCCGACAAGCTCGGCATCGGCGACGAGCACCTGGAGCCCTACGGCCACACCAAGGCCAAGATCTCGCTCGACTACATCGACTCGCTGAAGGACAAGCCCAACGGCAAGCTGATCCTCGTCACCGCGATCAGCCCGACGCCGGCCGGCGAAGGCAAGACGACCACCACGGTGGGCCTGGGCGACGCGCTCAACCGCATCGGCAAGAAGACCCTGGTGTGCCTGCGCGAGCCCTCGCTGGGCCCGGTGTTCGGCATGAAGGGCGGCGCGGCCGGCGGCGGCCACGCCCAGGTGGTGCCGATGGAGGACATCAACCTCCACTTCACCGGCGACTTCAACGCCATCCAGCTGGCCAACAACCTGCTGGCCGCGATGCTGGACAACCACATCCACCACGGCAACGAGCTGAACATCGACGTGCGGCGCATCGCTTGGAAGCGCGTGCTCGACATGAACGACCGCGCGCTGCGCGACATCACCTGCTCGCTCGGCGGCCCCGGCAACGGCTACCCGCGCGAAGACGGCTTCGACATCGTCGTGGCCTCCGAGGTGATGGCGATCTTCTGCCTGGCGACCTCGATCAAGGACCTGAAGGAGCGCCTGGGCAACATCGTCGTCGGCTACACCAAGGACCAGAAGCCGGTGACGGCGCGCGACCTCAAGGCGCACGGCGCGATGACGGTGCTGCTGAAGGACGCGCTCAAGCCCAACCTCGTGCAAACCCTTGAGAACAATCCAGCGATCCTGCACGGCGGCCCGTTCGCCAACATCGCCCACGGCTGCAACTCGGTGATCGCGACGCAGACCAGTCTCAAGCTCGCCGACTACGTCGTCACCGAGGCCGGCTTCGGCGCTGACCTGGGCGCCGAGAAGTTCATCGACATCAAGTGCCGCAAGTCGGGCCTGCGCCCCGACGCGGTGGTGCTGGTGGCGACCATCCGCGCGCTCAAGTTCCACGGCGGCGTCGACGTGAAGTCGCTCAACACCGAGAACCTCGACGCGCTGGAGAAGGGCATCGCCAACATCGAGCGCCACGTGCAGAACATCCGCGAGCACTACGGCCTGCCCTGCGTGGTCTCGATCAACAACTTCACCTTCGACACGCCGGCCGAGCTGAAGCTGCTGCAGGACAAGATGGCGAAGCACGAGGTGCCCGTCATCGTGGCCCGCCACTGGGCCGAAGGCGGCAAGGGCGCCGAGGACGTGGCCCGCGCGGTGGTGGACATCGTCGAGGGCCGCGGCCAGAAGACCAAGGGCTTCCAGTTCGTCTACGACGAGTCGCTGCCGCTGATGGACAAGATCACCGCGATCGCGACCAAGATCTACGGCGCCGCACGCGTCACCGCCAGCAGCAAGGTCGCCGGCGAGATCAAGAAGCTGCAGGAGGCCGGCTACGGCCACTACCCGGTGTGCGTGGCCAAGACGCAGTACTCGTTCTCGACCGACGCCAACGCCAAGGGCGCGCCCAGCGGCCACACGCTGGACATCCGCGAGGTGCGGCTCGCGGCCGGCGCCGAGTTCATCGTGATGGTCTGCGGCGACATCATGACCATGCCGGGCCTGCCCAAGGTTCCGTCGGCCGAGAAGATCGACCTCGACGACGACGGCAAGGTGGTCGGCCTGTTCTGAGCCACCGCGCTGGAACGCCTGCCATGAGCGCCACGGTGAAGAGCCTGCTGGCCGCGGCGCGCACGCCGCTGACGCTGGTGCCTGCGGCCGGCAGCGGCGCGGCGGCGACGCCGCGCGCGCGCCGCCCGGTGCGCAGCGTCGACCTGGCCGGCTGGCTGGCCTTCGCCGACGGCCTGCACGCGCAGACCATCGACATGGGGCTGGACCGGGTGGTCGCGGTGCGCGACGCGCTCGCCCTGAAGCCGGCCTTCCCGGTCATCACCGTGGCCGGCACCAACGGCAAGGGTTCGACCTGCGCGATGCTCGAGGCGATGCTGGCCGAAGCCGGCTACCGCGTCGGCGTCTACACCTCGCCCCACCTGGTGCGCTACAACGAGCGCGTGCGCATCGCCGGCGCGCCGGCCAGCGACGCGTTGCTGAGCGCGGGCTTCGCCCAGGTCGACGGTGCGCGCGGCGACATCCCGCTGACGCCCTTCGAGTTCGGCACGCTGGCGGCGATGTGCGTGTTCACCGAGGCCGATCTCGACGTCGCGGTGCTCGAGGTGGGGCTGGGCGGGCGGCTCGACGCGGTCAATGCCTTCGACGCCGACTGCAGCATCGTCACCAGCATCGGCATCGATCACGTCGACTACCTGGGCCCGACGCGAGAGCTGATCGGGCGCGAGAAGGCCGGGGTCTTCCGCGCCCAGCGGCCCGCCGTCTGTGCCGACCCGGACCCGCCGGTCACGATCGCGCAGGAGGCGCTGCGCGTCGGCGCGCGCCTGCTGCAGAGCGGCCGCGACTACCGCATCGCGCGCCACGCCGCGCACTGGACCCTGACGCGGCCCGGTCGCGAATGGCGCGACCTGCCGCGCCCGGCGCTGGCCGGCGCGGTGCAGATCGACAACGCCGCGGCCTGCCTGATGGCGCTGGACGCGCTGTCCGCGCGCCTGCCGGTGAGCGAAGCCGAGTGCCGGCTCGGCCTGCAGCAGGTGCGCCTGGCGGCGCGCTTCCAGCGCTGGCGGCCGGCGGCCGACGGTCCGGAAGTCGTGCTCGACGTCGCCCACAACCCGCACGCCGCCGAGCGCCTGGCCGCCACGCTGGCCGATGGCCCGCCGCGCGGACGCACGCTGGCCGTCTTCGCGATGCTGCGCGACAAGGACATCCCCGGCACGGCGCGCGCGCTCGAGGGCCGCGTCGACGCCTGGTTCGTCGCCGGCCTCGCCGAGAAGCGCGGCAGCACCGCCGCCGAGATGGCCGCCGCGCTCGATGCGGCCCGGGTCCCCGTCGGCGTGCGCCTGTGCGCGACGCCGCTCGACGCCTGGCACCAGGCGCTGGCCGCCGCCGGCGCCGACGATCGCGTGCTGGTGTTCGGCTCCTTCGCCACGGTGGGCGCCGTGCTGCGCGAGCTGGAAGCCGGCGGCGCGCGTCCCGCCTGAACGCGGCGTCGTCCTACGTCGCATCGGCCGCGGTTCCGATGGCGCGCAGGCCGCGCCCCGGGCCCAATCGTCCGATGACTGCCCAGTTCACCGCTGTCACCGCCCCCGCCTCGCCCGCCAGCGTCGCGCGGGACCTGCCGCACGAGTGCGCGTTCCGCGTCGACTGCGAACTCGTCTACGAGGTCACCGGCCCGACCGACTTCGTGTTCCTGCTGCACGCGCTCGACAAGGGCGAGCAGCGCGTCGCCGGCGAGTCGATCGACTTCCACACCCGCACGCCCTTCCACGTCTTCGCCGACCCGACCCAGGGCCATCGCTTCACGCGCGTGCATGTCGAGTCGGGCTCGCTGCGGCTGCTGTACCGCGCGCTGGTCAGGAAGCGACTGCCGGCGCGCGACCTCCATGCCCCGGAGCATCCGATCCACGAGCTGCCCGACCATGTGCTGCACAACCTGGCGCCCACGCGCTACTGCGAGTCCGACCTGCTGGGCCGCGCGGCGTACAAGCTGTTCGGCGAGCTGCCGCCCGGCCACGGCCGGGTCCAGGCGATCGCCGACTGGATCCACGACAACGTGGAGTACGCCATCGGCTCGACCGGCCCCACCACGACGGCGCGCGAGGTCTTCGTGCAGCGCGCCGGCGTGTGCCGCGACTTCGCGCACCTGGGCGTGACCTTCTGCCGCGCGCTCAACATCCCGGCACGGCTGGCGGTCGGCTATGCGCGCTTCGAGGAACCGCCGCCCGACTTCCACGCGATGTTCGAGGCCTGGCTGGGCCGTCGCTGGGTGCTGTTCGACCCGACGCGGCTCACGCCGGCCGACGAGCTGATCCGCATCGCCAGCGGCCGCGACGCCAAGGACGTGGCCTTCGCGACGCTGTTCGGTCCCGGCCGCATGCTGAGCATGAACCCGCGCGTCGAAGTCGTGGGGTCTGGCAGCATCGGTGCATGACGACCGCGACGCTGTCGGCCCGGGGCCTGTGGATCTACGCCGCCGCCGTGCTGGCGCTGGTGGCGGTGTCGGGCATCCGGCCCCACGAGACCGGCACCTGGCTCATGGAAGTGGCGCCGGTGCTGATCGCGCTGCCGCTGCTGCTGGCGACGCGCCGGCGCTTCCCGCTGACGATGCTGGTCTACGTGCTGATCGCGCTGCACTGCGCGGTGCTGGCGCTGGGCGGCCACTACACCTACGCGCGCGTGCCGCTGGGCTTCTGGATGCAGGACATGTTCGGCTTCGAGCGCAACCACTACGACCGCATCGGCCACCTGATGCAGGGTTTCGTGCCGGCGATGATCGCGCGCGAGATCCTGCTGCGGCTGACGCCGCTGCAGCGGGGCGGCTGGCTGTTCACGCTGGTCACCGCGGTCGCGCTGGCGATCAGCGCGCTGTACGAGCTGATCGAATGGGGCGCCGCGGCCGCGCTCGGCGCGGGTGCCGACGACTTCCTCGGCACCCAGGGTGACCCCTTCGACACGCAGAAGGACATGTTCTGCGCCTGGCTCGGCGCGATGGCCGCGCAAGGGCTGCTGGCGCGCTGGCACGACCGGCAGCTGCGGGCGCTGGACGCGTCGCCCCGGTGACACCCAAGTAGGGAGCGCTTCCCGCACCGCGGCACGGCCCGCGGGCCTAGGATCGATTCCGTCCCTCGGACAAAGCCGGTCCACCCGGAACGGTCATCGTCATCTCGCCCGGTGCCACGCCAATGGCCCCGGGCGTTTTTTTGCGCGCCTCCGCGGTCAGGCCGGAGGCTGCCGCTGCAGGCCGGCGGCGGCCGGCAGCGGTGCCGCCAGCAGCGCCTCGATGTCGAGGATGCCGCTGCCGAAGGCGCCGGGCTGCCAGGGAACGCCCGGCGGCAGCCTGGCCGTGGCGCGCGCCAGCGTCGCGAAGGCCTCGACACGCTGCCAGGGCTGCGGGCAGGCCGCGGCCAGCGCGTCGCGGTGCTGCCGCAGCCACAGCGCCGCCGCGCCGCTGACCAGCGCCGACGCGTAGGACGTGCCGTCCCCGCCGCCGCCGTAGCCGAAGCCGCCGCCGGCCGAGGTGTTGGCGCGGCGCAGATCGGCGGCCGGCGCGCTGAAGTCCACCTCGGGGCCGAAGCTGCTGTTGGTCCACGGGCGCCCGGCGTCCGTCACGCCGGCGATCGCCAGCGCGCGGTTCAGCCGCGCCGGCGCGACCACCGGATCGACGTAGTTGCCGGCCGCGCAGACGACGATGACACCGGCCTCGTAGGCGCGGTCGATCGCGCGCTTGAGCTCGCCGACCACCACCGCGAGCGCGATGCCCAGGCTGACGTTGACGACGCCGGCGCCGGCCGCGACCAGGTGGTCCAGCGCCTGCGCGAACTCGCGCTGCGCGTGGTTGATGATCACCGAATCGGTGATGCGCACCGGCAGCAGCGGCACGCACGGCGCCGCACCGTGGAAGGCCCCGCCGGGCGCGCCCGGGGCGTGGCCGCAGATCGTCGCGCCGATGCGCGTGCCGTGGCCGGCGTTGGGCCCCTGCAGGTTGTCCTGGCCGGGGCCCAGCTCGGCCGGGAACATCGACACCTCGCCCTGCGGCGGCGACGGGAAGAAGCTCGCGGCGCGCGCCGTGTCGACCCAGCTCGTGCCGCCGAAGCCGAAGGCCGGGTGGCGCGTGTAGCCGGTGTCGATCTGGCCGACGAGCACGCCGCCCCAGTCGATCGCGCCGGCCCCACCCAGCCGCGCCCAGGCCTGCGGGGCCCGGACCATCGCGAGGTGCCAGTCGACACCCGGCGCCGCCGAGGCCGGGCGCAGCACCGGGCGCTCGGGCAGCAGCCACTCGTCGCGCTGGCGCAGCACGGCGATCGTCTCCTCGTCGGTCAGCGGCTTGATGTCCGCGACGCCCAGCACCTGCAGCAGCGGGCCGGCGCCGATGTGCGGGTACTCGATCTCGAGCGCGCGCACCAGCGGCCCGCGGATCAGCGCCTGGCGTGCGCCGAAGGGCGTGAGCCGCACGTCCAGGCCGGGCAGGTAGCGGCGCAGGCGCCGCTCGACCTCGGCGGTGGAGCGGCCATCGGTGGTCAGGGCGAAGTTGCTCATCGGAGTCTCCTGCTGCGGCCCCGGTTATAGCGAGCGCGGCGACATCGCGCCTCCCCAGCTTGATCGACGCGCTGCGGCATCATCGACGGCATGCCGGCCCCGACCCTCGACGACCTGCGGCGCCACGCCGTCGCACGCAGCCTGTTCGCCCCCACCACGCTGCCGCGCGCCATCGACCGCCTGGGCTTCGTGCAGGCCGATCCGATCCGCGCGCCGGCGCGCGCCCAGGACCTGATGCTGCGCCACCGGGTGCGCGACTACCGCGCCGGCGACCTGGAGCGGCGCTATGCGCGGCTGGCGATCGAGGAGGACTTCTTCGTCAACTACGGTTTCGTGCCGCGCGCGACGCATCACCTGATGCACCCGCGCACCGCACGACGCACCTGGACCCCCGCACGCTGGAAGCAGGCGCACGCGGTGCTGGACTTCGTGCGCGAGCGCGGCGTGGTGCATCCGCGCGAGGTCGACGCGGCCTTCGCGCACGGCAAGACGCTCAACTGGTTCGGCGGCTCGTCGAACGCCAGCACCGAGCTGCTCGACGGCATGCACTACCGCGGCCTGCTGCGCGTGGCGCGGCGCGAGAGCGGCACGCGGCTGTACGCGCCGCGCGAGGCGACACCGGCCGCCGCCGACCCGCAGGCGGCACTCGATGCGCTGCTCGACGTCGCCATCGCGCACTACGCGCCGCTGCCGACCGCACGCATCGGCTTCCTGCTCAGCGGCCTGAGCCTCGGCGGCACACCGCAGTGGCGCGCCGACCGCGCGTCCGCGCTGGCGCGCGCGAAGCAGCGGCTGGCGCGCGCCACGGTGGACGGCATCGACTGGGCCTGGCCCGCGGACGAGAAGCCGGCCTCGAGCCGCTGGCGGGTCGACGATCAGGTGCGCCTGCTGGCGCCCTTCGACCCCACGGTCTGGGATCGCCGCCGTTTCGAGCTCTTCTGGGGCTGGGCCTACCGCTTCGAGGCCTACACGCCGGCGCCGAAGCGCCAGCTCGGCTACTACGCGCTGCCGCTGCTGTGGCGCGACCGGGTGGTCGGCTGGGCCAATGTCGCCAACACGCCGCGCGGGCCGCAGGCAAGCTTCGGCTACGTGGCCGGGCGCGCGCCGCGAGAAGCCGTGTTCAAGCGCGAGCTGGAGGCCGAGCTCGATCGGCTGCGCGCCTTCCTGGCCCCCGACACGCCCTAGGGCCTAGGCCGAAGGCTGCAGCGCCAGGCCGGCGTGCTCGCGCAGCGGGTGGAACACCACCCTGGGATGCCGCTCCTGCGTGAGCCGCAGGTCGTAGGGCGAGGTCATCAGGTAGGCCAGCGTGTCGGCCGCGTCGAGCGCCAGCTTGCTGGCCGCCTCGTCGGTGAACTTGCGCATCGCCGCGTCGTCGTCGCAGGTGACCCAGCGCGCGCCGTGGAAGCGGCTGCCGGTCAGGCGCACGTCGACGCTGTACTCGGCCTTCAGGCGGTGCTGCACCACCTCGAACTGCAGCTGCCCGACGGCGCCCAGCAGCATCGCGCCGCCCACCGTCGGGCGGAAGACCTGGATCGCGCCCTCCTCGCCCAGCTGCATCAGGCCCTGCTGCAGCTGCTTGCTCTTCATCGGATTGGCCAGCTCGACGGTCTGGAAGAGCTCCGGCGCGAAGAACGGCAGGCCGGTGTAGGTGCCGAAGCTCGTCGGCGCGTCGGCGTCGGTGATGGTGTCGCCGAGCTGCACGCCGCCGTGCGTGGTGAAGCCGATGATGTCGCCGGCGTAGGCCTCCTCGACCGCCTCGCGGCGCTGCGACAGGAAGGTGACCACCGAGGTCGGCCGCAGCTCCTTGGAGGTGCGCTGCACGCGCAGCTTCATGCCCGACTCGTAGCGGCCGGAGTTGACGCGCACGAAGGCGATGCGGTCGCGGTGCGAGGGGTCCATGTTGGCCTGCACCTTGAACACCACGCCCGAGAAGCCGGCCGAGGCCGGCGGGATCTCGACATCGCTGCCGTCGGCCTGGGTGACGTGGCGCGAGGCCGGCGGCGGCGCCAGGTCGACCAGCGCGTCCAGCACCTCCTGCACGCCGAAGTTGTTGACGCCGGAGCCGAAGAACACCGGCGTCTGCTTCGCGCCGACGAAGGCGGCCGCGTCGAAGGCCGGCGCGGCCTCGGTCAGCAGCTCGATGTGGCCCTCGGCCTGCTCGTAGTCGTGGCCGAAGCGCGCACGCAGCGTGTCGCGCTCGGCCAGGGGCACGATCTCGTCGTTGTCCTCGACCCGCTTGTCCGAGCCCGCCTTGAAGAGCCGCATCTGCTGCTTGCGCAGGTCGACGATGCCGGTGAAGGCCTTGCCCTGCCCCACCGGCCAGGTCATGGGCACGCAGGGCATGCCCAGCTCCTGCTCGATCTCGTCGAGCAGCGCCAGCGGCTCCTTGCCCTCGCGGTCCATCTTGTTGACGAAGGTGATGATGGGCGTGTCGCGCTGGCGGCAGACCTCGATCAGCCGCCGCGTCTGCGGCTCCACGCCGTTGGCCGCGTCGATCACCATCAGCGCCGAGTCCACCGCGGTCAGCACGCGGTAGGTGTCCTCGGAGAAGTCCTTGTGGCCCGGCGTGTCCAGCAGGTTGATCACG
>NZ_CADEFR010000089.1 GCF_902826655.1 uncultured Methylibium sp.
ACGCCGTTGATGCAGTTGAGCATCGAGCTCTTGCCGGCGCCGTTGGGGCCGATGATGGCGCGCACCTCGTGCTCGCGGACGTCGAAGCTGATGTCGGTCAGCGCCTTCACGCCGCCGAAGCGCAGGCTGATGTTCTTGACCTCGAGGATCACGTCGCCGGTCTTGCGGGATTGCGTCATCACGCGGCCCTCTTCACGGCGGGGAAGCGCTTGACGTCGGCGATCTTCAGGTCGGCCGACACCGAGCCGCTGCGCCCGTCCTCGAAGCGCACCACGGTCTCGATGAACTGCGAGGACTTGCCCGCGTACATCGCGTCGACCAGCACCTGGTAGCGCTCGCCGATCGTGCCGCGCTTGACCTTGCGGGTGCGCGTCAGCTCGCCGTCGTCGGCGTCCAGCTCCTTGTGCAGGATCAGGAAGCGGCTGACCTGGCCGCCGGCGAGCATCGGATCGGCGGCGAGGTCGGCGTTGACCTTCTCGACGCACTCGCGGATCAGTTCGTAGACCTCGGGCTTGGCCGCCAGGTCGGCGTAGCCGCCGTAGGGCAGGTTGCGCTTCTCGGCCCAGTTGCCGACCGCTTCCATGTCGATGTTGACGAAGGCGCAGACCTGTTCGCGCCGGTCGCCGAAGGCCACGGCCTCCTTGACGTACGGAAAGAACTTCAGCTTGTTCTCCACGTACTTGGGCGCGAACATCGCGC
This sequence comes from uncultured Methylibium sp., assembly GCF_902826655.1. Classification (GTDB taxonomy): domain Bacteria; phylum Pseudomonadota; class Gammaproteobacteria; order Burkholderiales; family Burkholderiaceae_C; genus Methylibium. Next base: position 700 of record NZ_CADEFR010000089.1, read on the forward strand.
CGTCGTTGCCGCCCCCCATCAAGCGGCCGACGTCCTTGGCCCGGTCGATGATCTTCAGGTGCCCGCCGGCGTCCAGGAAGCCGGCGTCGCCGGTGCGGTACCAGCCGTCGGCGCTCAGCACCTCGGCGGTGGCCGCGTCGTTCTTGTAGTAGCCCTTCAGCAGCCCGGGCGACTTGACGAGGATCTCGCCGCTGTCGGTGACCTTGATCTCGACGCCCGCGATCGGCACGCCGACCGTGTCGGCCTTGACCTCGTGGTCGGGCTGCAGGCACACGAACACCGCGGTCTCCGTCGAGCCGTAGAGCTGCTTGAGGTTGATGCCGATCGAGCGGTAGAAGGTGAAGAGGTCCGGCCCGATCGCCTCGCCGGCGGTGTAGGCCACGCGCACGCGGCTGAAGCCCAGCGTGTTGCGCAGCGGGCCGTAGACGCACAGGTTGCCCAGCGCGTAGTGCAGCCGGTCGGCCACCGACAGCGGCCGGCCGTCCATGCGGTCCGGGCCGACGCGGCGCGCCAGCGCCATGAAGTGATGGAACAGCGCCTTCTTCAGCCGGCCGGCGTCTTCCATGCGGATCATCACGCTGGTCAGCAGGCCCTCGAAGATCCGCGGCGGCGCGAAGTAGTAGGTCGGGCCGATCTCCTTGAGGTCGATCGTCACCGTCGCGGCCGACTCGGGGCAGTTGACGACGTAGCCGCACACCAGCCACTGCGCGTAGCTGAAGATGTTCTGCCCGATCCAGGCCGGCGGCATGTAGGCCAGCACTTCCTCGGACGAACCCAGCCTGTCGAAGTCGGCGCCGGCGCGCGCGCGGTCGAGCAGCGTGTGGTGGCTGTGCACCACGCCCTTTGGATTGCCGGTGGTGCCCGAGGTGAAGAACATCGCCGCCACGTCGTGCGGCGCCGCCTTCGCGGCCTCGGCCTCGACATGACCCCGGTGCTGCGCGTTGAAGGCGCGTCCGGCCTCGACCAGGGCGTCCAGCGCGGCCAGTCCCGGCTGGTCGTAGTGGCGCAGGCCGCGCGGATCGTCGAACCAGATGCGCGCCAGCTGCGGGCACTGCTCGCGGATCTCGAGCAGCTTGTCGACCTGCTCCTGGTCCTCGACCACCGCGAACGCGACCTCGGCGTTGTTGATCGGGAAGACGAACTCGCCCCCGACCGCGTCCTGGTACAGCGGCACCGGGATCGCGCCCAGCGACTGCGCCGCCAGCATCGATGCGTACAGCCGCGGCCGGTTCTCGCCGATGACGATGAGGTGCTGTCCGCGCTGCAGGCCGGCCGCCGCCAGGCCGCCGGCGAGGTCGCGCACCAGCGCTGCCAGGCCGCCCCAGCTGGTGGTCTGCCAGATGCCGTACTCCTTCTCGCGCAGCGCCGGCGCATCGGGGCGACGCGCGGCATGCTCGGCCAGAAGGCGGGGGAAAGTCGTCTCCAACACAGGGTCTCCTTCGTGGCGGCTGTCGCCTGGGTGACTCAGCCGCTCTCGGAGTCGAGATGCTAGGGGTTGGTTTGACGCCAACTTGTCGTTATGACGACAATCCTAGGGACAGCCCCTCCCGGACTTTCCCTTGTCGTGCCCATCGTGAGTGCACCAGCCACCTTGCGGGATCGCGCCCGCCCCGCCCAGGCCGCCGAGCTGGCCGGCATCCCCTGGCTGGCGGTGCTGGACCCGCCGCAACGGGCGCACGCCGCGGCCATGGTGGTGGTGGCCGAGGCCGAGGTCGGGGACCTGCTGTGCCGCATCGGCCGCCCGGCGACCTTCTGGTTCGGCGTGATCGACGGCCTGCTGAAGATGAGCAGCGACACCGAGCACGGCGCGCCGATCACCTTCACGGGCGTGCCGCCCGGCGCCTGGTTCGGCGAGGGCACGCTGCTCAAGCGCGAGAGCTACCGCTACAACATCGAGGCCCTGCGCAAGAGCCTGGTCGCCGGCCTGCCGATCGAGAGCTTCCACGAGCTGCTGGAGACGAGCCTGAGCTTCAACCGCTACGTGCTCAACCAGATCAACGAGCGGCTCGGCCAGTTCATCGCCGCGCGCGAGATCGACCGGATGACCGATCCCGACACGCGCGTCGCGCGCAGCCTCGCGTCGCTGTTCCACCCGGTGCTGTATCCCGGCGTGGGCTCGCTGCTGCGCATCACCCAGAACGAACTGGGCTACCTGGTCGGCCTGTCCCGGCAGCGCGTCAACCAGGCGCTCGGCGCGCTGCAGGCGCAGCAGCTGATCCGCATCGAATACGGCGGCGTGCGGGTGCTGGACCTGGCCGGCCTGCAGCGACGGCTGGTCAGCGCGCCGCAGGCCGCGGGTAGGCCGGCGGCTGCGCCTTCGGCACCGGCTGCTCCGCCAGGCGCCTGAGCAGCAGCTCGACGGCGGTGTCGAGCTGGGCGTCGCCGCCGTCGAAGGTGGCGCGCGGCGGGTTGTCGACCTCGATGTCGGGCGCCACGCCGGTGCCCTCGATCAGCCAGCCGCGGTCCAGCGTGAACTGCGCAGACTCGGCGGCGCGCACCAGGCCGTTGTCCAGCAGGCGGTTGCGGTCCGACAGCCAGACGCCGGCGCCGGCCGTGCGCTTGCCGATCACCGTGCCGAGCTGCAGCCGCCGGATGCCTTCGGCGAAGGTCTCGCCGTCGGAGTAGGTGTTCTCGTCGATCAGCACCGCGACGTGGCCGCGGAAGGTCTGCTGCATGTTCGAGAACGGCGGCGTGCCGGCCGGCGAGCGTGTCTGCCACCAGGCCCAGGTGCGGCGCATCAGCTTCTCGATGACCCAGCTGTCGATGCTGCCGCCGTTGTTGCCGCGCACGTCGATCACCAGGCCGTCGCGCTCGATCTGCGCGTAGAACTCGCGCGCGAAGCCGGCGATGTCGTCGGCGCCCATCGCGCGCAGGCGCAGGTAGCCGACGCGGCCCTCGCTGCGCGCCTGCACGCGCTCGGCGCGGCCGCGCTCCCAGTCGCCGGTGCGCAGCGCGGTCTCGCGGGCGGCGCCGACCGGCGTCACGATGACCGCGCGCTCCTGGCCGTCGGCGGCCTTGATCGCCAGCAGCACCTGGCGGCCGGCCTGGCCGCGCAGCCGCTCGGCGAGGTCCGGCACGCCGTCGAGCGGCCGGCCGTTGACGGCGACGATCAGCTCGCCGCGTACCACGCGCGCCGCGGCCAGCGGGCCGGCCTCGGACGGCAGTTCCGGGTCGCTGCGGTAGACGTGCTCGACCCGGAAGCCGCCCGCCACCGGGGCCAGCCGTGCGCCGAGCCCGGCGACCGCCACCTCGTCCGGCCCGGCGCGCAGGTCGGGCGTGAAGACCTGGCTGTGCAGCGTGCCCAGCTCGGCGACCATCTGCGCCAGCAGCTCGTTCAGCTCGGCGCGGTCGGTCACGCGCGGCAGCAGCGGCTCGTACTTGCGGCGCACCGCCGCCCAGTCGACGCCGACCATGCCCGGGTCGTAGAAGTGGTCGCGCTGCAGGCGCCAGGCGTCGGCGAACATCTGCCGCCATTCGGCGCGCGGGTCCACGGCGAGCTGCCAGTCGCCCCAGCGCACCTGCAGCTTCGCGGTCTCGGGCGGCAGCTTGGCCGCGGCCTCCGTCAGCAGGATGTCGCCGGCGTTATCGCCCTCGCCGCGCTTGACCAGCATCAGCTTCCTGCCGTCGGGCGTGAGCTCGAAGTCGCGCACGTCGGCGCTGAAGAGCTCGGGCTTGGGATCGGCGTTGTCGATCGCCAGGGTGCGCAGGCTGGCGCGGCGCTCGGGCGTGCTGTCGGCTTCCAGCAGGTAGAGGCGCTTGCCGTCGGTGCGCAGCTTCTCGTAGTTGCCGGGCGGCAGCGGCACCTCGTGCAGCCGCGCCGCGAGGCCGGCGCTGGCGATCGGCGGGAGCTTGGGGGCGGGCGCTGCGCTCGCGGCGCGCGCGGGTGCGGCCGGGGCGGCCGGGGCCGACGCCGCCGCGGCCGCTGCCGTCATCGGCGGCACCGGTGTCTCGAGCTCGTCGCGCGGCTGGAAGGGGAAGCGCAGCCCGGGCTGCAGCGCCAGCGCATAGACGCGCCCGCGGCGGTCGAAGTAGGGCCCCATGTTGCGGTCGCCCCAGGGGCTGCGGCTCAGCGACGCGAAATGCCGGTTCGACAGGAAGTAGAGCCACTTGCCGTCGGGCGTGAAGGCGGGTGAGCCGCTCTCGTAGCGGTCGCTGCTGAGCGTGTGCAGCCGGCCGTCGTCCAGCGTGTAGAGCAGCAGCTGGTCGCGGTAGGCGTGCACCTGCGGACGCACGATCGCCAGCGCGCGGCTGTCCGGCGACCACTGCACCGCAGGCTCGGCGGAGCTGAAGCGCGATGCGTCGATCACGCGGCTCGCCCCGCCGCCCGCCGCGGTGATGGCGGTCAGCGTCAGCCGGCCCTCCTTGTCGGCGTGGGCCAGCCACTGGCCGTCGGGCGACGGAAAGATCGCCTGCCGCAGCGCGCCGGCGTCGCGCGTGATCTGCAGCGGGCTGCCGCTGCCGTCGGCGGCGAAGCGCCAGATCTCGACCTCGCCGCTCATGTCGCACAGCGCGTAGACGTGGCGGCTGTCGTGGCCGAACACCGCGTGGCGGCAGCGCGCGTCGGCCGGGATCGGCAGCTCGGCGCGGCGCAGCGGGCCGGTGCCCTGCGTCGCGACGCGGCCGCGCACGGTGAGTGCGACGCGCTCGCCGCCAGGCGCCAGTGCGGCGCTGTCGAGGTAGGGCTGCGGCCGCTTGATCCAGCGCGTGCGCTGCTGGTCGAAGTCGCCGCCCAGGGTGACGGCGAGCGGCGCGTCGGTGTCGCTGACCAGGTCGGCGAGGCGCAGGTCGGCGCCGATCGCATAGACCACGCGCGTGCCCGAGATCGATGCATGCCGGATGTCCCAGCCGCGGTGGCGCGTGTGCTGGCGCGCGTCGCCGCCGTTCGCGTCGACCGACCACAGGTTGACCGTGCCGTCCTGGTCGGACAGGTAGGCGATGCGCGGGCCGCGTGGCGTGGCGTAGGGCAGGGGGCGCTGCAGGTTGGCGGCGACGGGCTCGCGCAGCAGCGGCCGGGCCTCGGCGTTGCCGGTCAGGTCCATCGCCCACAGCTGCGCCATCGCGCCGCCGCGGTAGCCGCGCGCGTTGTCGCCGCGCAGGCCGCTGCGGGTGAAGTAGAGCGTGCGGCCGTCGGCCGACACCGCCCCGTCGCTGGCCTGCGCCACCGGCAGCGGGCGTCGCCGCAGCGTCGCCGGGTCGATCGCGACGAGCTGGCGCTCGGGCTGGCCGGTCAGCGAGGGCACGGTCGCCAGCACCTCGCCGGCCGGAGTCCAGCCCCAGACCAGCGGGCGCTGGCCGTCCCACGTGAGTCGCTTCGGCAGCCCGCCGGCGACCGGCATCACGTGGACCTCGCCCGGGCCTTCGTAGGCGGCGACGAAGGCGAGCTGCCGGCCGTCGGGCGACACCGCCGCGTGGGTCTCGTAGCCCGGGTGCGTGGTCACGCGCTCGGCCGGACCGCCGGCCGCGCCGACCCGCCACAGATCGCCCTCCGCAGTGAACCAGACCTGCGCGCCGTGCAGCGCCGGAAAGCGGTAGAAGCCGGTGGACTGTGCCGCGGCGAGCGGCGCCGTCAGCGCCAGGCACAGCGCGGCCAGGAAGGGGTGCGGAAAGCGTGGCATGGACATCCTCGGCAAGCGCCTCGTGAGCGCGTCGGGGCGGATTGTGGCGGCGCGCCGGCCGCCGCCTCAAAGGTTGGTGATGCCCGACGCCACATGCCCCGCCGGCACGTGCGGTGCGGCGGCGTCGACGTGGCGGGTCTGGTCGTCGAAGAAGAAGTCGGGCTCGAACTCGCGCAGGAACTGGCCCTTGGGCAGGCCGCCGAGGAACATCGCCTCGTCGACCTCGATCTGCCAGCCCATCAGCGTGCGGATGGCGCGCTCGTGGGCCGGCGCGCTGCGTGCGGTGACGAGCGCCGTGCGCAGCCGCATCGCGTCGGTGCCTTCGCGCTGCAGGCGCTGCAGCGCCTCGAGCAACGGCTTGAAGGGCCCGGCCGGCAGCGGGCTCTCGGCGCGCTCGCGCTCGTGGGCCTGGAAGGCGTCGAGCCCCGCGCTCTGGAACACCTGCTCGGCCTCGTCGGAGAACAGCACCGCGTCGCCGTCGAAGGCGATGCGCACCTCGTGCGGGTGCGCGTCGGACGCACGCGCCGAATGCGTGGCGACGCGCGCCGCCGGCACGCCGGCCTCGAGCGCGCCGCGCACGTCGCTCTCGTTGGCGCTGAGGAAGAGATTGGCCGCGAGCGGCCGCAGGTAGCGCCAGGGCGCGGCGCCGCGCGTGAACACCCCGCGCTCGATCGGCAGGCCGAAGTGCTGGCAGGAGCGGAACACGCGCATGCCCGAGACCGGGTCGTTGCGCGACAGGATCACGACCTCGACGCGCTGCGTCGTGGCGTCGTTGAAGGCGAGCAGCTTCTTCACCAGCGAGAAGGCCACGCCCGGCTGGGCCGGCGCGTCCAGCCGGGCGAGCTGCAGCTGCATGTACGCGCGGTCGTCGCTGGACTCGAAGAGCTTGTTCTCCTCTTCGAAGTCGAACAGCGCGCGCGAGGAGATGGCCACGACCAGCTGGCCGGCGAGGGAGACGGGCATGCGCAGATGCTAGCCGGCCGGGCGCCGGCGCCGCGCTACTGCACGAACCCGATCGGCGAGCGTCGCGCGTGCTGTTCCGGCAGGTCGCGCACCTGCACCTCGTCGCGGGCCGCGAGCTTGGCGTTGCCGAAGGCCGTCATCCAGGCGCGGCGCATCTCGCGCGGCGCCAGGTCGGCCATCGCGTCCAGCACGTCGGACGGCGCCTCGGGGGCGAAGCGCTTGCCCCAGTCGTGCGAGGCGCGGATGCCGGCGTAGAGCTTGCCGGCGATCCTGCGCGCCGCGTCGCGGTCGGGCATCTGCACCTCGAACACGTTCATGCGGTTGAGGATGGGATCGGGAATCGCGCGCGCGTCGTTGGCGGTGGCGACCCAGATCACCTGGCTGGCATCGATCGGCACTTCGGCGTATTCGTCGGTGAAGGCGCCGGCGGTGTCGTGCTCGAGCAGGCTGTACAAGGCGCCCAGCGGGTCGTAGGCATGCTCGCCGCCGGTCTTGTCGATCTCGTCGACCACCATGACCGGGTTGGCGTACTGGCCGTCGACCAGGGTCTCGAAGACCTTGCCGGGACGGGCGCCCTTCCATTGGCTGCTGGCACCGCTCAGCACCCAGCCGGCGGTCAGCGAGCTCATGCTGAGGAAGCCCATGCCGGTGCCCAGCAGCTGGGCCATCTCGCGCGCGAAGTGGGTCTTGCCGACACCGGGCGGGCCCAGCAGCAGCATCGGCGTGATCTCGAGCGCGTCACGGCTGTCGGCGCACAGCGCGAGCTGGCGCTTCACGTCGTCGAGCACCTCGTGGAAGTTGGGCAGGTCGTCGTAGAGCTGGTCCATCGCGGGGATGCCCGAGGGCTTGACCTGGAAGCGCTCGGGCCCCTTCTCGAGCATGCGCTCGTAGGTCGCGCGCAGGGTCTCGTGCTCCTTGGCGGGCAGCTTCTCCAGGCGGCGCTCGACGTCGTGCAGCCGGTAGACGTTGCGCATGTGGGCGATCGGCAGGCCCATGCGGGGCGCCTGAGGCACGGTGACCAGATCGGTGGCGGTGGACGTCATGCAAACCCCCAAGCAACAACCCACTGAGACCCATTGCAGCAGATGGGCAGGCCGGTCAATGTCGGATCAACGCGGCAAACCCACGGCTGTTGACGGTCTGTGTAGCACGCGGCGTGCCATTGCTGCACCCCCCGGCCGCGTGCAGGCGCCGGCGGGCGTGAACTACTTGACCCAGGTGTTGAGCTGGATGATGGGCAGCAGCACGGCCAGCACGATCAGCATGACCACGGCACCCATCACGACGATCAGCAGCGGCTCGAGGATGGTCGCCAGCGCCAGCGCCCGGCGCTGCACCTCGGTGCCCAGCTGGTTGGCGGCGCGCTGCAGCATCACCGGCAGCTGGCCGGTCTGCTCGCCCAGCCGCGCGAACATCGCCAGCAGCCCCGGGAAGCGCCGCTTGCCCGACAGTGCCGACGCGAGCGGCGCGCCTTCGCGCACCTGCACCAGCGCGGCCATCGCATCGGCCCGCATCGCGCGGTTCGACAGCGTCTCGGCCGCCGCCTGCAGGGCCTTGAGGATGGGCACGCCGGCACCGGCCAGCATGGCCAGCGTGCCGGCGAAGCGCGCCGCGTTGTAGCCGCGCGAGAGCCGGCCGACCAGCGGCAGCGTCAGCCAGAACGCGTCGAAGCGTTCGCGGAAGGCCTCGTTGCGGCGCATCCACAGCAGCGTGCCGACGGCACCGCCGATCGCCAGCGCCAGCAGCCAGCCCCAGCTGCGCAGGAAGGCGCTGATGGCCAGCATCGCGCTGGTCAGGAAGGGCAGGGCGCGCTTGCCGCCGGCGAACACGCTGGCGACCTGGGGCACGACGTAGGTGACCAGGAAGACCACGATCACGATCGCCACCAGCGAGACGATCGCCGGGTAGAGCGCCGCGCCGATCAGCTTGCTCTTGAGCTCCTGGCGCTCTTCCAGGTCGTCGGCCAGGCGGTCGAGCACGACGCCGAGCTGGCCGCTCTGCTCGCCGGCGCCGACCACGGCGCGGTACACGTCGTCGAACTCGCGCGGCGCGCTGGCCAGCGCCCGCGCGAACGGCGAGCCGGCATTGACCTCGGCGCGCAGGTGGGCCAGCAGCTCGCGCTGGCGCGGGTCCTCGGCCTCGTCGGTCAGCGCGGTCAGCGCGCGTTCGAGCGGCAGGCTGGAGCCGACCAGACCGGCCAGCTGCCGCGTCCAGATCGCGAGGCTGGTGCTGGTGAAGACGCGGCGACCGAAGCGGAAGCTCCCGGTGTTGGCGGCCTGCGACATCACCTGCGTGACGTCCAGCGGGACCAGCTGCTGCAGCCTCAGCTGCGCGCGCGCCGCCCGGGCGTTGTCGGCCTCGAGCAGACCGCTCTTGGGCTTGCCGGCGGCGTCGAGGGCTTCGAACTTGTACGCGGGCACGGCGGGGAACTCCGCTTACTCGCGCGTCACGCGCAGGAGTTCTTCGAGCGACGTGGTGCCCGAGGCCACCAGGCGCTCGCCGTCCTCGCGCATGGTCTTCATGCCGGCCTTCTCGGCCGCGACGAAGAGTTGCGACTCGGCGGCGCGGTTGTGGATCAGGCCCTGCAGCGTCGAGTCGGCGACCATCAGCTCGTAGACGCCGGTGCGGCCCTTGTAGCCGGTCGTGCCGCACGTCGGGCAACCGACCGGATGCCAGCGGCCCCGGTCGTCCTGCTTCTTGCAGTCCGGGCAGAGCTTGCGCACCAGGCGCTGCGCCAGCACGCCCAGCAGCGAGCTGCTCAGCAGGAAGGGCTCGACGCCCATGTCGGTGAGCCGCGTGACGGCGCTCGGCGCGTCGTTGGTGTGCAGGGTGGCCAGCACCAGGTGGCCGGTCAGCGAGGCCTGGATGGCGATCTGCGCGGTCTCGAAGTCGCGGATCTCGCCGATCATGATCACGTCCGGGTCCTGGCGCAGGATGGCGCGCAGCGCCTTGGCGAAGGTCAGCTCGATCTTCGGGTTGACCTGGGTCTGGCCGATGCCGGGCAGTTCGTATTCGATCGGGTCCTCGAC
>NZ_CADEFR010000090.1 GCF_902826655.1 uncultured Methylibium sp.
CGGCGAACAGCGGCGTGCCGATCAGCGCCAGCGAGCCCAGCAGCGAGGTGATCCACGTGATGGGCATGTACTTGCGCAGGCCACCCATGTTGCGGATGTCCTGGTCGTGGTGCATGCCGATGATCACACTGCCCGCCGCCAGGAACAGCAGCGCCTTGAAGAAGGCGTGCGTCATCAGGTGGAAGACCGCGACCGAGTAGGCCGACGCCCCCAGCGCCACCGTCATGTAGCCCAGCTGGCTGAGCGTGGAATAGGCGACGACGCGCTTGATGTCGTTCTGGATGATGCCCAGGAAGCCCATGAACAGCGCCGTGATCGCGCCGATGATCATGACGAAGGACAGCGCGGTGTCGGACAGCTCGAACAGCGGCGACATCCGCGCCACCATGAAGATGCCGGCCGTCACCATCGTGGCGGCGTGGATCAGCGCCGAGATCGGCGTCGGGCCTTCCATCGAATCGGGAAGCCAGACGTGCAGCGGGAACTGCGCGCTCTTGCCCATCGCGCCGATGAAGAGGCAGATGCAGGCAACGGTGATGACCAGCCAGTCGCTTCCTCCCAACGGATTGGGGAAGCCCAGCTTGGCGATCTCGGGCGCCTTGGCGAAGAGCTCGGTGTAGTTCAGCGTGCCGCCGTAGGCCAGCAGCAGCCCGATGCCCAGGATGAAGCCGAAGTCGCCGACCCGGTTGACCAGGAAGGCCTTCATGTTGGCGAAGATCGCGGTCGGCTTGGTGTACCAGAAGCCGATCAGCAGGTAGGACACCAGGCCGACGGCCTCCCAGCCGAAGAACAGCTGCAGCATGTTGTTGCTCATCACGAGCATCAACATGCTGAAGGTGAACAGCGAGATGTAGGCGAAGAAGCGCTGGTAGCCCGGGTCCTCTTCCATGTAGCCGATGGTGTAGACGTGCACCATCAGCGACACGAAGGTCACGACCGTCATCATCATCGCGGTCAGGCCGTCGACCAGGAAGCCGATCTCCATCTTCAGGCCGCCGATGACCATCCACTCGTAGACGGTGGCGTTGAAGCGCGCGCCCTCGCCCACCGCCATCAGCGTCTTCACCGACAGGATGAAGGCGATCAGCACGCCGAGGATGGTGATCGCGTGCGCGCCGCGGCGCCCCACGGCCTTGCCGAACAGGCCGGCGACGATGGCACCCGCCAGTGGCGCCAGTGGCACGGCGACGAGCATCGATTGCGAGAGTCCAGCAGCCATCTTGTTGTTCTTTCGGCAGGGCCCTCGCCCCGCTCGTCAGGTCAGCCCTTGAGTGCGTCGAGTTCGTCGACGCTGATGGTCGACCGGTTGCGGAACAGCACCACCAGGATCGCGAGGCCGATCGCCGACTCGGCGGCGGCCACGGTGAGGATGAAGAAGACGAACACCTGGCCCGCCATGTCGCCGAGGTAGTAGGAGAAGGCGACGAAGTTGAGGTTGACCGCCAGCAGCATCAGCTCGATCGCCATCAGCAGCACGATCAGATTCTTGCGGTTGAGGAAGATGCCGATCACCGACAGCGCGAACAGGATCGCACCCAGCGACAGGTAGTGGCCGAGGCCGACGCTCATGGCTGTCCTCCGGTCGGCGCGGCGGGCGCGGGCGCCGGGGCGCGCTCGGGCTCCATCTGCAGCACGCGCACGCGGTCGGCCTTGCGGACCTTGACCTGCTCGGACGGGTCGACGTACTTGCTGTCCTTGCGCCTGCGCAGCGTCAGCGCGATCGCCGCGATGATCGCCACCAGCAGCAGCACGGCGGCGATCTGCAGCGGGTAGAGGTATTGCGTGTAGATCTCGATGCCCAGCAGCTTGCTGTTGCCGAGCTTCGCTGCGGCGGCATCCGGCACCGGTGCCACCGGCAGGTCGAAGCCCCGGCGCAGCACCCAGATCATCTCGGCCGCGATCACCGCGCCGACGCTGCCGGCCAGCGGGAACAGGCGCCAGAAGCCTTCACGCACCTGCTGCATGTTGGCGTCGAGCATCATCACGACGAACAGGAACAGCACCATCACCGCACCGACGTAGACCAGCACGAGCGAGATCGCGAGGAACTCGGCCTTCAGCAGCATCCACACGCAGGCCGCGTTGAAGAAGGCGAGCACCAGGAACAGTGCCGCATGCACGGCGCTGCGCGCGGTGATGACGCGGAAGGCGGCGAACAGCAGGATCGCCGAGAAGACGTAGAAAAGAGCGGAATCCGTGGTCATGACGTGCGTCGTTCAGCGGTAGGCCGCGTCGGCCCGGCGGTTGGCGGCGATCTCCCGCTCGTAGCGGTCGCCGACCGCCAGCAGCATGTCCTTGGTGAAGTAGAGGTCGCCGCGCTTCTCGCCGTGGTACTCGAAGATGTGGGTCTCGACGATCGAGTCGACCGGGCAGCTCTCCTCGCAGAAGCCGCAGAAGATGCACTTGGTCAGGTCGATGTCGTAGCGCGTGGTGCGGCGTGAACCGTCGTCGCGCACTTCGGATTCGATCGTGATCGCCAGCGCCGGGCAGACCGCCTCGCACAGCTTGCAGGCGATGCAGCGTTCCTCGCCGTTCTCGTAGCGGCGCAGCGCATGCAGGCCGCGGAAGCGCGGCGACTGCGGCGTCTTCTCCTCCGGGAACTGCACGGTGATCGCCGGCGACAGGAAATGCCGACCGGTGAGCGCCAGCCCCTTCAGCAGCTCGAGCAGGAAGAAGGTGTTGAAGAATTCCTTGATGGAGGCCACGGCGGACATCGGTTGGCCCTCCTCAGTTCCAGATGTTCCAGGGCGACTGGATCCACAGGCCCACGACGACCAGCCAGACCAGCGTGATGGGGATGAAGATCTTCCAGCCCAGCCGCATGATCTGGTCGTAGCGGAAGCGCGGGAAGGTCGCACGCACCCAAAGGAACACGGTCACGACGGCGAAGGTCTTGAGGCCCAGCCAGATCCAGCCCGGGATCCAGTTGAACACCGCGCTGTCCACCGGCGGCAGCCAGCCACCGAGGAACAGCGTCACCGCCAGCACCGACACCAGGATCATGTTGGCGTACTCGGCCAGGAAGAACATCGCGAAGGCCATGCCCGAGTACTCGATCATGTGGCCGGCGACGATCTCGGACTCGCCCTCGACGACGTCGAAGGGGTGGCGGTTGGTCTCGGCCAGGCCCGACACGAAGTAGACGATGAAGATGGGGAACAGCGGCAGCCAGTTCCAGCTGAGGAAGTTGAGCCCCATGTCGGCGAACTGGCCGCGGTCCTGGGCCAGCACGATCTCGGTCATGTTGAGCGAGCCGCTGACCATCAGCACCACCACCAGCGCGAAGCCCATCGCGATCTCGTAGCTGACCATCTGCGCCGATGCGCGCAGCGCGCCGAGGAAGGCGTACTTCGAGTTGCTGGCCCAGCCGGCGATGATGACGCCATAGACCTCCATCGAGGTGATCGCCATCAGGAACAGCAGGCCGGCGTTGATGTTGGCCAGCGCGATCTCGGGGCCGAAGGGCACGACCACCCAGGCGGCCAGCGCCGGCATGATGGTCATCACCGGCCCGAGCAGGAACAGGCCCTTGTTCGCCGCGGTCGGGAGGATGATCTCCTTGAACATCAGCTTGACCGCATCGGCGATCGGCGTCAGCAGGCCCCAGGGCCCGACGCGATTGGGGCCGGGGCGGATCTGCGTCCAGCCGATGGCCTTGCGCTCCCACAGCGTGAGGTAGGCGACGCAGCCCATCAGCGGCAGGATCAGCGCGACGATCTTGATGACGTTCCAGACGACGGGCCAGAAGCCGCCGAAGAGCCCCGCGCCGAACTGGTTGAAGGACTCGATCATGCTCAGGCCTTCTCCACCGCGATCGGGCCGAACATCGCGCCCAGCGCGGCGGTCGCCGGATGGCCGGCGGCGACGCGCACGGCGGTCGGCGCCAGCGTGGCGTCGTGGTAGGCCGGCAGCCGCACCGAGACGCTGCCCTGCTGCACGTGGACCTCGGCCCCGTCGGTCAGCCCGAGACGCTGCCACAGCGCGGTCGGCAGGCCGGCGCGCGGGGCGCGCGCGTCGGCGGTGGCCTGCAGCGAGGGCGCGCGTCGCACGATGGCGTCGACGCCGTAGATCGGCACGTCGGCAATGCGCTCCAGCGAGCCGGACGCGGGGTCGGGGCGCGGCACGGCGACCGACGATCCGTTGTCGAGCCGGGCTCCCAGCGCGGCCGGGTCACCCAGCGCCTGTGCCCTGACTTCCTCGGAGGTCTCGAAGTCGAAGCCCTCGAGTCCCAGCATCGAGCCCAGCACGCGCAGCAGCTTCCACGCCGGGCGGGCCTCGCCGCGCGGCTTGACGACGCCGTGGAAGCTCTGCACGCGACCCTCGGCGTTGACGAAGGTCCCCGAGGTTTCCGTGAAGGGCGCGATCGGCAGCAGCACGTCGGCATGCTCGAGATTCGCGCTGCGGAAGGCGCTGAGCGAGACGACCATCTGCGCACCGGCCAGCGCCGCAGCGGCCCGGGACGGATCGGCCGCCTCGATCGCCGGCTCGGCATGCAGCAGCACGTAGGCCTGCAGCGGACGGGCCAGCATCTGTGCAGCGTTCAGGCCGCCTTGACGCGGTTGCGCACCGACCAGCTGGGCACCGACCGCATTGCCGCCGTCGCCGAGATAACCGCAGCTGGCACCCGTCTGCGCCGCGATGAAGTTCGCCAGTGCGAGCAGTTCGGCGGCCTGCGGATGCTGCGCGGCCGCGTTGCCCAGCAGCACCGCCTTGCGCTGACCGCCCAGCAGGGACGCGGCGACGGCCTGTGCCTCGGCCGTCGGTGTCACGGCGAGCGGCGCCACGACGCCCTTCGCGGCGGCCACCGCCGCCGCCACGCCACCCAGCGCCGCGACCCAGTCCCCAGGCGCCGCCGTGACGCGCGCGGCGACCGGCAGCAGCCAGTCGTCGGCGAGCGCATGCAGGGCGCTCACCTTGGCACCGCGCTTCGCGGCCTCGCGCAAGCGCAGCGCGAACAGCGGATGGTCCTTGCGCAGGAAGGACCCGACGACGAAGGCGCGGTCCAGCGTCGACAGCGAGGCGATGGGTGCCCCGAGCCAGCGGACCTGGTCGGTGGCCTCGGGGGCTGCATGACGCAGCCGGTGGTCGATGTTGTCCGAGCCCAGGCCGCGGACCACGCGGCCCAGCAGGTGGAGCTCCTCGACCGTCGCCGCCGGCGAGGCCAGCGCGCCGATGCCGGCTGGTCCGTGATCGGCCACGATCTGCTTCAGCCCGGTGGCGACGTACTCCAGCGCGACGCTCCAGTCGACGGTCTGCCACTGACCGCCCTGCTTGATCATCGGCGCGGTCAGGCGGTCGTCGCCGTTCAGCGCTTCGTAGGCGAAGCGGTCGCGGTCGGCGATCCAGCACTCGTTGACGGCCTCGTTCTCGAGCGGCACGACACGCATCACCTGGCCGCCCTTGACCTGCACGATCAGGTTGGCGCCCGTGCTGTCGTGCGGGGAGACCGACTTGCGGCGACTGAGCTCCCAGGTGCGGGCGCTGTAGCGGAAGGGCTTGCTGGTCAGCGCCCCGACCGGGCAGATGTCGATCATGTTGCCCGACAGCTCGGAGTCCACCGTCTCGCCGGCCACCGTGGTGATCTCGGAGTGCTCGCCGCGGTGGATCATGCCCAGCTCCATCACGCCCGCGACCTCCTGGCCGAAGCGCACGCAGCGGGTGCAGTGGATGCAGCGGCTCATCTCCTCCATGCTGATGAGCGGACCGACGTCCTTGTGCAGGACGACGCGCTTCTCTTCCTCGTAGCGCGAGGCGGACTTGCCGTAGCCGACCGCCAGGTCCTGCAGCTGGCATTCGCCGCCCTGGTCGCAGATGGGGCAGTCCAGCGGGTGGTTGATGAGCAGGAACTCCATCACCGACTGCTGGGCCTTGAGCGCCTTGTCGCTCTTGGTCCGCACGATCATGCCCTGCGTCACCGGTGTGGCACAGGCCGGCATCGGCTTGGGCGCCTTCTCGATGTCGACCAGGCACATGCGGCAGTTGGCCGCGATGCTGAGCTTCTTGTGATAGCAGAAGTGCGGGATGTAGGTGCCGGCCTTGTCGGCGGCGTGCATCACCACGCTGCCTTCGGGCACTTCGACCTTCTTGCCGTCGAGTTCGATTTCAACCATGTCGTCGTGTCTCGCGCGTCAGACGTAGGCGGGGACGATGCACGACTTGTGCTCGACGTGATGCACGAACTCGTCGCGGAAGTGCTTCAGCATGCCCTGCACCGGCATCGCCGCCGCATCGCCCAGCGCGCAGATCGTGCGGCCCTTGATGTTGTCGGCCACCGAGTCCAGCAGGTCCAGGTCTTCCGGACGGCCCTTGCCGTGCTCGATGCGGTCGACCATGCGCCACAGCCAGCCGGTGCCCTCGCGGCAGGGCGTGCACTGGCCGCAGCTCTCGTGCTGGTAGAAGTAGCTCAGGCGCAGCAGGCTCTTGACCATGCAGCGCGTCTCGTCCATCACGATCACCGCACCGGACCCCAGCATCGAGCCAGCCTTGGCGATGGAGTCGTAGTCCATCGTGCAGTCCATCATGACGGACGCCGGCAGCACCGGGGCCGACGAGCCCCCGGGGATCACGGCCTTGAGTCTGCGGCCGCCCTTCACGCCGCCGGCCAGCTCCAGCAGCCTGGAGAACGGCGTGCCCAGCGGCACCTCGTAGTTGCCCGGGCGCTCGACGTCGCCGACCATCGAGAACAGCTTCGTGCCGCCGTTGTTCGGCTTGCCGACCGCGAGGTAGGCGTCGCCGCCATTGCGGATGATCCAGGGCACCGCCGCGAAGGTCTCGGTGTTGTTGATCGTCGTCGGCTTGCCGTAGAGGCCGTAGCTCGCCGGGAACGGCGGCTTGAAGCGCGGCTGGCCCTTCTTGCCCTCGAGCGACTCGAGCAGCGCGGTCTCTTCACCGCAGATGTAGGCACCGAAGCCATGGAAGGCGTGCAGCTGGAAGCTGTGGTTCGACCCGAGGATGTTCGCGCCCAGGTAGCCGGCGGCGCGGGCTTCGTCGAGCGCCTCCTCGAAGCGCTCGTAGATCTCGAAGATCTCGCCGTGGATGTAGTTGTAGCCGACCGTGATGCCCATCGCGTAGGCCGCGATGCACATGCCCTCGATCACGATGTGCGGGTTGTAGGCGAGGATGTCGCGGTCCTTGCAGGTGCCCGGCTCGCCTTCGTCGGAATTGCAGACGAGGTACTTCTGCCCCGGGAACTGGCGCGGCATGAAGCTCCACTTCAGGCCGGTCGGGAAGCCTGCGCCGCCGCGGCCGCGCAGGCCCGAGGCCTTGACCTCGGCGATGACCTGGTCAGGCGTCATCGGCACGCCGGCACCTTCGCCGCTGCGGCCTTCGCCGGTCAGGATCATCTTCAGCGCCTGGTAGCCGCCCCGCGCCACGTAGTCCTTCAAGCGCCAGTTGCGGCCGTCGAGGCCCGCGACGATCTGCGCGCCGAGGTGGCGATCGTGGAAGCAGGTCTCGCGACCGCTGGCCTGGAACTTCGAGAGGTCGAGCATCGGCTGCGCCTTCACTTCGCGTTCGCCTTGAGCGTGGCCAGCAGGTCGTCGAGCCGCGCCTCGGTCATGTAGCTGAGCATCTGCCGGTCGTTGACCAGCAGCACCGGCGCGTCGGCGCAGGCGCCCAGGCATTCGCTGGGCTGCACGGTGAACACGCCGTCGGCGGTGCTGCCATAGGGCTCGACGCCGAGCTTCTTGCAGACATGCTGCAGCGCCGTCTCGCCGTCTCGCAGCTGGCAAGGCAGGTTGGTGCAGACGTTGAGCTTGAACTGCCCGACCGGCTCCTGGTTGTACATGTTGTAGAAGGTCGTGACCTCGTGCACCGCGATCGGCGGCATGCCGAGGACGTCGGCGACGCCCTTCTCGGCCTCGGCCGACACGTGGCCCTGCTCCTGCTGCACGATCGCCAGGCAGGCCATCACGGCCGACGCCTTCTGGTCGGCAGGGTACTTGGCGACTTCGCGGGCAAAGCGCGCGAGCGTGGCTTCCGAGAACGTCATCGATCAATCTCGCCGAAAACGATGTCCATGGTGCCGATCACCGCGACCGCGTCGGCGATCATGTGGCCGCGGCTCATCTCATCCATCGCCGCGAGATGCGCAAAACCGGGCGCGCGGATCTTCAGCCGGTAGGGCTTGTTGGCACCGTCGCTGACCAGGTAGATGCCGAATTCGCCCTTCGGGTGCTCGACCGCCGCATAGGCCTCGCCTTCAGGCACGTGGAAGCCTTCGGTGAAGAGCTTGAAGTGGTGGATCAGCTCCTCCATGTTGGCCTTCATGTCGACGCGCCCCGGCGCTGCGACCTTGTGGTTGTCGGTGATCACCGGGCCTGGATTGGCACGCAGCCAGGCCGAGCACTGCTGGATGATGCGGTTGGCCTGGCGCATCTCCTCGACGCGCACCAGGTAGCGGTCGTAGCAGTCGCCCTGGGTGCCGACCGGCACGTCGAAGTCGACCTGGTCGTAGACATCGTAGGGCTGCTTCTTGCGCAGGTCCCAGGCGATGCCGGAGCCGCGCAGCATCGGGCCGGTGAAGCCGAGATTCAGCGCCCGCTCCGGCGTCACGACGCCGATGCCGACGGTGCGCTGCTTCCAGATGCGGTTGTCGGTCAGCAGGGTCTCGTAGTCGTCGACGTTCTTCGGGAAGCGCGCGCAGAAGTCGTCGATGAAATCGAGCATCGAGCCCTGGCGGTTCTCGTTGAGCTTGGCGATCGCCTTGGCATTGCGGATGCGGCTGGCCTGGTACTGCGGCATCGCGTCCGGCAGGTCGCGGTAGACGCCGCCCGGGCGGAAGTAGGCCGCGTGCATGCGCGCGCCCGACACCGCTTCGTACAGGTCGAACAGGTCCTCGCGCTCACGGAAGGCGTAGATGAGGATGTTCATCGCGCCGCAGTCCAGGCCGTGCGCGCCGATCCACAGCAGATGGTTCAGGATGCGCGTGATCTCCGAGAACATCACGCGGATGTACTGGGCGCGGATCGGCACGTCGACGCCGAGCAGCTTCTCGATCGCGAGGCAGTAGGCGTGCTCGTTGCACATCATGGACACGTAGTCGAGACGGTCCATGTAGGGCAGCGACTGGATGTAGGTCTTGCTCTCGGCGAGCTTCTCGGTCGCGCGGTGCAGCAGGCCGATGTGCGGGTCGGCGCGCTGGATGACCTCGCCGTCCAGCTCCAGGATCAGGCGCAGCACGCCGTGCGCCGCCGGGTGCTGCGGCCCGAAGTTGAGCGTGTAGTTCTTGATCTCGGCCATGTCAGTGCAAGCCGCCGTAGTTGTCTTCGCGGATGATCCGCGGCGTGATCTCGCGCGGCTCGATCGTCACCGGCTGATAGATCACGCGCTTCTGCTCGGCGTCGTAGCGCATCTCGACGTGGCCGGTGGTCGGGAAGTCCTTGCGGAAGGGGTGGCCGATGAAGCCGTAGTCGGTCAGGATGCGGCGCAGGTCGGCATGGCCGTCGAAGACGATGCCGTAGAGGTCGAAGGCCTCGCGCTCGAACCAGTTGGCGGACGACCAGACCTCGTTGACCGAGGGCACGACCGGCAGGTCGTCGTCGGGGCAGAACACCTTGACGCGCAGCCGCCAGTTGTTCGCGACCGACAGCAGGTGCAGCACCACGCAGTAGCGCGGACCGCCGTCGTAGGACGAGCCGTTGCCGTCGCGGTAGGTCGAGTAGTCGAGGCCGCAGACATCGATCAGCTGCTCGAACTTCAGCTCGGCGTGGTCGCGCAGCGTCGTGCAGACCGCGAGGTAGTCTGCGGCCCGGACCGTCAGCGTCAGCTCGCCGCGCTCGCGCTTGAGCGACTGCAGCTTGCCGGTCAGCGCGGCCTCGAGAACCGGTTGCAGGATATCGAGCTTGTGGTCCATGCGTCAGCGTGCGGGTAGGTACGAGAGATCGCGCGTTACCGCGCGATCGTGTTCTCGCGCCGGATCTTGGCCTGCAGCTGCAGCACGCCGTAGAGCAGCGCCTCCGCGGTCGGCGGGCAGCCGGGCACGTAGACGTCGACCGGCACGATGCGGTCGCAGCCACGCACCACCGAATAGCTGTAGTGGTAGTAGCCGCCGCCGTTGGCGCAGGAGCCCATGCTCAGCACCCAGCGCGGCTCGGCCATCTGGTCGTAGACCTTGCGCA
>NZ_CADEFR010000091.1 GCF_902826655.1 uncultured Methylibium sp.
AGCAATCCTCGGCCGCGCCGAGCGCACCCCAGGCGATGCCGTAGCGCGCGCTGTTGAGGCAGGTGAACGGGCCCTTCAGGCCGCGCACCTCGGGGAAGGCGTTCTCGGCCGGGCAGAACACCTTGTCCATCACGATCTCGCCGGTGACGCTGGCGCGCAGGCCGACCTTGCTGTGGATCGCCGGCGCCGACAGGCCCTTGGCGCCCTTGTCGAGGATGAAGCCGCGGATCGAGCCCTCGTCGTCCTTGGCCCAGACCACGAAGACGTCGGCGATCGGCGAGTTGGTGATCCACATCTTGGAGCCGGTCAGCTCGAAGCCGCCCGGCACGCTGCGCGCCCGCGTAACCATGCTGCCCGGGTCGGAACCGTGGTTGGGCTCGGTCAGGCCGAAGCAGCCGATCCATTCGCCGCGCGCGAGCTTGGGCAGGTACTTCTGCTTCTGCGCCTCGCTGCCGAAGGTCTCGATCGGCACCATGACCAGCGAGGACTGCACGCTCATCATCGAGCGATAGCCGGAGTCCACGCGCTCGACCTCGCGCGCCACGACGCCGTAGCAGACGTAGTTGAGGCCGGCGCCGCCGTAGGTTTCGGCGATGGTCGGACCCAGCAGGCCCAGTTCACCCATCTCGCGGAAGATCGCCGGGTCGGTCTTCTCGTGGCGGAAGGCCTCGAGCACCCGCGGCGCCAGGCGCTCCTGGCAATAGGCGCGGGCCGCATCCCGCACGGCGCGCTCGTCGGCGGTCAACTGCTGTTCCAGCAGCAGGGGGTCGTCCCAATGGAATGCGGCAGCGGCCATGCTTGTCTCCGGTGAGTCCATCGAGTTTAGCGGGCCACTTCCCGCCTGCTTGTCGCGCCGGTGGCAGGCCAGTTGCCGAGCACTCGATCAAAAAAGTCAGTGTTCGCTCGCTTCTTTTGCAAGTATTGATCGACATGATGTGCGATCGATCAATTTTCTGGATCGTGGCCTTCGAAACGCCTTTAGCACTCCGTTTGGCTGAGTGCTAATATCGTTGCAATGAAAGGAGGTTCTGGATGAGCACCGCTTCCATGAACACCGCTCTGAACCTGATCCCTGCCGCCGCGCCGTCGCAGGCGCTGGCGGTGCGCGACCCCTGGGCGCTGGTGCCCTCGCTGGGCGACCTGAACGCCTACATCTCGGCCGTCAACCGGCTGCCGATGTTGACGCTCGAGGAAGAACAGTCGCTCGGCCGCCGCCTGCGCGAAGAGCAGGACCTCGAGGCCGCCGGTCGCCTGGTGTTGTCGCACCTGCGCCTGGTGGTGTCGGTGTCGCGCCAGTACCTGGGCTACGGACTGCCGCACGGCGACCTGATCCAGGAAGGCAACGTCGGCCTGATGAAGGCGGTGAAGCGCTTCGACCCCGACCAGGGCGTGCGCCTGGTCAGCTACGCGCTGCACTGGATCAAGGCCGAGATCCACGAGTACGTGCTGAAGAACTGGCGCATGGTGAAGCTGGCCACGACCAAGGCCCAGCGCAAGCTGTTCTTCAACCTGCGCTCGATGAAGCAGGGCTTCAAGGGCGAGGCCGCCGACACGGACCTGCATCGCAGCACGCTCACCGACGCCGAGATCGACATCGTCGCGCGCGACCTCAAGGTCAAACGCGAGGAAGTGATCGAGATGGAGACCCGGCTGTCCGGTGGTGACGTCGCGCTCGAGCCGCAGACCGACGACGGCGAGGAGAGCTACGCGCCGATCGCCTACCTGGCCGACGAGAGCACCGAGCCGACCCGCGTGCTCGACGCCCAGCATCGCGACGCGCTGGCCGGCGACGGCATCCTGCAGGCGCTGGAGGTGCTGGACGCGCGCAGCCGCCGCATCGTCGAGGAGCGCTGGCTCAAGGTCAACGACAACGGCTCGGGCGGCATGACGCTGCACGACCTGGCGACCGAGTACGGCGTGAGCGCCGAGCGCATCCGCCAGATCGAGGTGGCGGCGATGAAGAAGATGAAGAAGGCGCTGAGCGGCTGGAACGCCTGATCGCGGCGGCTGTTTCAGCCCAGCAACTGCCGCAGGTCCGACGCCCAGGCCTCGACCGGCTGGCCGTAGCGCACGAACAGCCGGATGCGGCCCTGCGGGTCGTAGACCCAGGCGCCAGCCGTGTGGTCCATCGAGTAGCTACCCGGCTCCTTGCCCGGCACCTTCTGGAAGAAGGCCTTGTAGCTCTTGGCCAGCGCGGTGGTCTGCGCGAGGTCGCCACGCAAGGCGATGAAGCCCGGGTCGAAGCTGGCCATGTAGGCCTTCAGCAGCTCGGGCGTGTCGCGTTCGGGATCGACAGTGATGAAGACCGCCTGCAGGCGCTCGCCGTCGGCGCCGAGCAGCTTCTTGATCTGCGCCAGCTCGGCCATCGTCGTCGGGCAGACGTCGGGGCACTGCGTGTAGCCGAAGAAGACGACGACCGCGCGGCCCTTGAAGTCGGCCAGCGTCCGGGTCCGCCCCTCGACATCGGGCAGCGCGAAGTCGCGCGCGTATTCGGCGCCGGTGATGTCGATGCCCTTGAAGCCGGCCGAGGGCGCGGACGGGCCGCCCGGCTTGTCGCAGGCACCCACCAAGGCCAGCGAGGCGGCCGCACAGAGCATCGTCAGGACGCGACGTCGGATCATGGGGTCTCAGCCGCGCAGCAGCGGGTCCAGGTAGTGATCGAGCAGCAGCGCGGCGAACAGCAGCGACAGGTGCCAGATCGAGAAGCGGAAGGTGCGCCGTGCCAGCGCCTCGCTGTAGGCGCGCCACAGCTTGAAGGCGTAGCCGCAGAAACCCAGGCCGAGTGCCACGGCGCCGGCCAGGTAGAGCCAGCCACTCATGCCGTAGACGAAGGGCAGCAGCGTCGCCGCGAACAGCACGAAGGTGTAGAGCAGGATCTGCAGCCGCGTGAACTCGTTGCCGTGCGTCACCGGCAGCATCGGCAGGCCGGCGCGCGCGTAGTCCTCGGCGCGGTACAGCGCGAGCGCCCAGAAGTGCGGCGGCGTCCACAGGAAGATGATCAGGCACAGGATCCAGGGCTCGGCGCCGAGATCGCCACGCATCGCGGCCCAGCCCAGCACCGGCGGCATCGCGCCCGAGGCGCCGCCGATCACGATGTTCTGCGGTGTCGCCGGCTTCAGGAACACGGTGTAGACGATCGCGTAGCCGACGAAAGTGCCGAAGGTCAGCCACATCGTCAGCGCGTTGACCCAGACCCACAGCACCGCCATGCCGGCCGCGCACAGCGCGATCGCGAAGCTGAGCGTCTGCGCATTGGTCAACTCGCCCTTCGCGGTCGGCCGCCAGGCGGTGCGCTTCATGCGGGCGTCGATGTGCTGTTCGACCAAGCAGTTGAAGGCTGCCGCCGCGCTGGCCACGAGCCAGATGCCGACGGTCGCGGCCAGCGCCACGCCCCATGCCGCCAGCGAAGGCCAGCCCGGCACGGCCAGCAGCATGCCGATCGCCGCGCAGAACACGATCAGCTGCACCACGCGCGGCTTGGTCAGCGCGCTGAACTGGCGCCAGCGCGCCAGCCAGCCGTGGGCAGGAGTGGTCGAGGGGGCGAGGGTTTGAGCCATGGGCCGGCGGATTCTAGGGAGCACCGTGCGCCAGTCGCGCACCGGCCGCACGCGGTGCGACCGCGCTCGAGCGCGTGCGCAGCCACAGCGCCGTCATCACCAGCACCAGCGCCGCGGCTCCGCCGGTGTGGCTGACGGCCGCCAGCAGCGGCCAGCCGAGCACGACGTTGCTGATGCCGGTGGCCAGCTGCCACAGGCCGATGAAGGCCAGGCCGAAGGCCAGGCGCCGCAGGCGTGGATGCCGCGCCAGGCGCCAGGACAGAACGGCCATCGACGTCAGCAGCAGCAGCGCGACCGCGCGGTGCGACATGTGGATCGCGGTCAGCGCCTCGAAGGGCAACCAGCCCGCGCCGCCCTTGCCGGTACCCAGCGGTCGCAGGATCGCGAAGCCGTGCTCGAAATCCATCGCCGGCCACCAGCGGCCCTGGCAGGTCGGGAAGTCGGTGCAGGCCAGCACGGCGTAGTTGGTGCTGACCCAGGCGCCGAGCGCGATCTGCAGCAGCGCCAGTCCCGCGACCGCGACGAGGCCGCGCCGCAGGCCGGCGCCGACGGCGACGCGGTCGCCGCGCCCGCCCCAGGCCTGCACCGCGAGCAGCGCCAGCAGACCCAGCCCGCCCAGCAGGTGGGCGGTGACGATCGCCGGGTACAGCTTGAGCGTCACGGTCCATGCGCCGAAGGCCCCTTGCAGACAGACCCAGACGAGCGTCGCCGTCGCCAAGGCGGGTGATGCGGCCGAGCGGTCGCGCCGCCACGCCTGCCAGCTCAGCACCGTCATCGCGATGATCAGCACGCCGACGCCGGTGGCGAGATAGCGGTGGACCATCTCGACCCAGGCCTTGCCGTGCGTCACCGGGCCGGTCGGCTGCGCGGTCTGCGCGGCGTGGATCTCGTCGCGCGCGCCCAGCGGGCTGGCGCTGCCGTAGCAGCCCGGCCAGTCGGGACAGCCGAGGCCCGAGTCGGTGAGGCGCGTGAAGGCACCGAACAGCACCAGGTCGAAAGTCAGGAACAGCGTCAGCAGCGTCAGCACGCGCAGGCGCTGCGAAGCGTCGCCGCCGCGCGTGCGCGCCCACACCCAGGCCAGCGGGCCGAGCGCGATCACGAGACCCAGCAGCGCAAGCTGGGCCAGGGGGGCGAGGTCGATGCCGCTGCCGTCCATGGTCGGTGCTCAGCGTCCGGGCTGGTCCCAGCTGGCCGAGGCGCGCAGCAGCTTGTCGAGGTCGCGCTTGATCCGCGCGGGTTCGCTCGGCGCCGGGAAACGCATCATGTAGTTGCCCAGCGGGTCGACGACGTGCAGGTGCGCCGACAGCATCTGGCCGGGCGCGGCCTGGAGCCAGCGCTCGAGCGCCTGGCGCGGCACGCGCAGCACGGTCGCACCCTGCAGCGCCGCGGCGAGCTCGGTCCGCACTGGCGCCGCGTCGTCGACCAGCCAGACGCGGTCGACGCGGTCCTTCTCGCGGCCCAGCGCCTCGCGCAGCTGCCGCTGCAGGTAGAGCTGGCGCTCGCACAGGGCGTCGCAGGCGCCGCCGCCGACGGTGACCAGCAGCCACTGGCCGTGCAGGCTCGCCGGCGCGACAGCCTGGCCCGCCAGGTCGGTGAGCGGCAGCGCCGTGGCATCGGGCAAGGCTCGCTGTGGCTGGATCAGCTCGCCGTGGTTGGTGCGGCCCTGCGGCCGGATCACGTAGTAGGTGAGGTAGGACGCCACCACCGGCGCCGCGCAGACCAGCAGCACCAGCAGCATCTTCAGCCGGCCGCTGCGCACCCGTCCGTCGGCCAGTGCCGGTGTCGGCAGGCTGTGGACGGCGAAGCTCAGCGGCTGCTCGGCCGCGGCCTCAAGCGCGCGTCCGTCGCCGCCGTAGCCAGGGTTGGAGGACTTGGAACCAGACATACAGACCGATCAGCAGGAGGGTCAGCGCGAACCACTGGAAGGCATAGCCGTAGTGCTTGTGCACGTCGACGGCCGGTGCGGGCCAGCGACGCTGCAGGCCGTCATGGCCGGCAGCACCGACATTGCCGTCGTCGCCGGCGTCAATCTGCAGCACCGACAACGGCCGCAGTGCCAGCCCCGTCTCGCGCGCATAGGCACCGAGGTCGAGATTCTGCCGGAGCGGGCCCGTGTCGGGGCCGTCGAAGGCATAAAGCGAAGCGGGCGGTGGGGCGATCCGGCCGACGATGCGGACCTCGCCCGCCGGCGTGGGCACGACCGGCACGCGCGCACGGTCGCGCAAGTCGCGCGGCGCCCAGCCGCGCTGCACCAGCACGGCGTCGCCCGACCCGAGCTCCAGCGGCGTCAGCAGGTAGAAGCCAGGCCGGCCGTCCATCTGCCGGTTGTCGAGGAAGACGCTGAACTCCGGCCGCCAGCGTCCCTGCAGCACGATGCGCCGCTGGTGCTGCGACGCCGCCTCGGTCGCGTCGCGCGCCAGCGCGCCGGCCGGCAGCGGCGGCTGCGCGCCGCGCGTGTCGATCGCGGCCTGCAAGGCCAGCTTCTGCGCCGCGCGGTCCAGTTGCCAGACGCCCAGCCGCGCCGTCAGCGCCACACCGGCCAGCGCCGCGAGCAGCACGATGATCGGGCGCCGACGACCCTTCACGCCGCGCCCCCGCCGGCGATGCCATACATTGCAGCCATGAAGTGGATCATGGGACTGGCCTTCATCGGCATCCTCGTCGCCCTCGCCGGCGCCGGACGGGCGATGCTGCAGGACGGCCGCGACGGCGCGCCCAAGACCAACCGCATGGTGCGCGCGCTGGCCTGGCGGATCGGGCTGTCGGTGGCCTTGTTCACGTTCATCCTGGTGGCCTACAAGCTGGGCTGGATCGCGCCGACCGGGCTGCCGCTGCAGCCCAAATGAAAAGAGCGCCGGAGGCGCTCTTTCCGCAGGGCGCAGCCGGCGTCTTCAGGTCCAGTAGACCATCAGGTACAGGCCGAGCCACACCACGTCGACGAAGTGCCAGTACCACGCCGCGCCCTCGAAGCCGAAGTGGCGCTCGGGCGTGAAGTGGCCCTTCATCAGCCGGATCGTGATGAACAGCAGCATCAGCATGCCGACCAGCACGTGGAAGCCGTGGAAGCCGGTCAGCATGAAGAAGGTCGAGCCGTAGACGCCGCTGCTGAGCTTGAGGTTCAGGTCGTTGTAGGCGTGGGCGTACTCGTAGCCCTGGACGCCGACGAAGGTCGCGCCCAGCAGCACGGTGATCCACATCCAGGCGATGGTCTTGGCGCGATGGTTCTCGCGCAGCGCGTGGTGGGCGATCGTCAGCGTGACGCCCGAGGTCAGCAGCAGCGCGGTGTTGATCGTCGGCAGCCAGAACGGGCCCATCGTCGTGAAGGGCTCGACGATGCCGGCCGGCGAGGCCGTGATGCCGGCGCCGGCGCTGGGCCACTGCGCCTTAAAGTCGGGCCACAACAGCGCGTGCTCGAGGTCGCCGAGATTGGGCACCGAGTGCAGCCGCAGCCAGTACAGCGCACCGAAGAAGGCGCCGAAGAACATCACCTCCGAGAAGATGAACCAGCTCATGCTCCAGCGGAAGGACACGTCGATCCGGCTGCCGTAGAGGCCGCTCTCGCTCTCGTGGATCGCGTCGCGGAACCACGCCTGCAGCACGAAGGCGAACCACAGGAAGCCGAACAGCAGCGAGTACGCGCCCCAGCCGTGGCCGTTGATCCACTGGCCGGCGCCGAGGATCACGAAGAAGAGGCCGATCGAGGCCATCACCGGGTGCCGCGACGGCGCGGGCACGAAATAGTAGGGCTGGTGCCCGTGCGGGGTTGCTGCCGACATGTTTTGCTCCTGAATGCTCCGCTGTCCTGATGTCCTGCTCCGCAACGACGCCGAAGCGCCGCCGCCCCTCGATCCCTCGTCCCGCCTAGGCAGCCACCCCGCTGCCGATCACCCAGCGCACCAGGGCCAGCAGCACGCCGATGAACACCAGCACGCCCAGCACGCCGGCCACCACCACGTGCAGCGGGTTGATCCGGCTCACGTCGTGCTCGTAGTCGCTGCTGCGGCGCACGCCGAAGAAGGACCATGCGACGGCCTTCATCGTCTGCCCGAACGAACCCTTGCGCTGCACCGCGGCCTTGAAGTCGGCGCCGCTCACGAGCCCGCCCTCCCGGTGGGGGCCACGCTGGCCAGCGGCGCCGCCGGCGTCTTGCCGCCGACCTCGAAGAAGGTGTAGCTCAGCGTGATCGTCTTGACGTCGCGCGGCAGCTTGGGGTCGATGTAGAACACGACCGGCCACTGCTTGGCCTCGCCGGGCTGCAACTGGTACTCGTTGAAGCAGAAGCACTCCAGCTTGTTGAAGTGCGGCGACGCCTGCTGCGGCGCATAGCTGGGGATCGCCTGCGCGGCCATCGACCGGTTCTGCACGTTGCGGAACTCGTACATCACCGTCGTCAGCTCACCGGGGTGGACCTCGAGCGAGCGCACCGCCGGCTTGAAGTCCCAGGGCCCGCGCGCGTTCGCATCGAACTCGACGGTGATGCTGCGGCTGCGGTCGACCTGGCTGTTGGCCGGCAGGCGCCCGCCCGTCCCGTTGACCACCTGCTCGGAGCGCGACAGCACGTTGATGCCCAGCGCCTCGCAGATGTGGCGGTAGATCGGGATCAGCGCATAGCCGAAGGCGAACATCATCCCCGCGACCACCGTCAGCTTGACGAGCAGCCGGCGGTTGTCGCCGTTCAGCAGGCTGGCGGCGGTGCGACGCTCGCGGCGAGGAGGAGTGCTCATGCCATCCGCCCTCAGCCACCCAGCAGCACGATCTTCACCGCGAAGCCGATCGCGAAGGCCGCCGCCACCGAGACCAGGATCAGGCCCAGTCGCAGGTTGCCCTTGCGTTGCTCGGGGGTGAGGGCCATCTCTGCCTCGACCTCGCTGTGCGTGCGGCCGTCAGCCGACGATCTTGGTCGCCGCGGCGTTGAGCTTCGGCGGGTTCTCGAAGGTGTGGAAGGGCGCCGGCGACGGCACTTCCCACTCGAGGCCTTCCGCGCCGTCCCACGGCTTCTGCGGCGCCTTCTCGCCCTTGCCCAGCATGCCGGGCAACACGACGAAGAACACGAAGTAGACCTGCATCAGCCCGAAGCCGAAGGCGCCCACCGAGGCCAGCATGTTGAAGTCGGCGAACTGCATCGGGTAGTCGGCATAGCGGCGTGGCATGCCCGCGAGACCCAGGAAGTGCATCGGGAAGAAGGTCACGTTGAAGAAGATCAGCGAACCCCAGAAGTGGATCTTGCCGCGCGTCTCGGAGTACATCACGCCGGTCCACTTGGGCGCCCAGTAGTAGTAGCCGCTGAACATCGCGTACAGCGAGCCGGCCACCAGCACGTAGTGGAAGTGGGCGACGACGTAGTAGGTGTCCTGCAGCTGGATGTCGACCGGCGCGATCGCGAGGATCAGGCCGGTGAAGCCACCCATCGTGAACACGAAAATGAAGCCGACCGCGAACAGCATCGGCGTCTCGAAGGTCATCGAGCCGCGCCACATCGTCGCGATCCAGTTGAAGATCTTCACCGCCGTCGGCACGGCGATCAGCATCGTGGCGTACATGAAGAACAGCTGGCCGGTCACCGGCATGCCGGTCGTGAACATGTGGTGTGCCCACACGATGAACGACAGGATGGCGATCGACGAGGTCGCGTAGACCATCGAGGTGTAGCCGAACAGGCGCTTGCGCGCGAAGGCCGGCACGACCTGGCTGATGATGCCGAAGGCCGGCAGGATCATGATGTAGACCTCGGGGTGCCCGAAGAACCAGAAGATGTGCTGGTACATCACCGGGTCGCCGCCGCCGGCCGGATTGAAGAACGACGTGCCGAAGTGGCGGTCGGTCAGCGTCATGGTGATCGCCCCCGCGAGCACCGGCATCACCGCGATCAGCAGGTAGGCGGTGATCAGCCAGGTCCAGGCGAACATCGGCATCTTCATCAGCGTCATGCCGGGCGCGCGCATGTTGAGGATGGTGACGATG
>NZ_CADEFR010000092.1 GCF_902826655.1 uncultured Methylibium sp.
CTGTTCATGGCTTCACGTCATGCAAGATTCGGGCGAGTTATGCAGACGTTCCTTAAGCCCTTGTATAGGGCATAACGCCCATAAATTGGGCATCGTTGTCGCACTTGCCCTGGCTTGCGTCGATCCTGGCCGCACCAAACAAGGCATTCAAATTGCTATGGCGGTGCACGTCGGTCCCGCATGGTGCGGTCGGCATCCTTTTTTCTGACCGTCCGCGGGCATCGGAGGCGACATGGATCAAGTCAAGCAGGGCACCGATGCCCTGTTCATCCTGCTCGGGGCCATCATGGTCCTGGCCATGCATGCGGGCTTCGCGTTCCTCGAGCTCGGCACGGTCCGGCAGAAGAACCAGGTCAATGCGCTGGTCAAGATCCTGGTGGACTTCGCGGTCTCGACCATCGCCTACTTCTTCGTCGGCTACACGGTCGCCTACGGCGTCGACTTCTACAGCGGCGCCGGCGTGCTGGCCGACAAGAACGGCTACGAGCTCGTCAAGTTCTTCTTCCTGCTGACCTTCGCCGCGGCGATTCCCGCGATCGTGTCGGGCGGCATCGCCGAGCGGGCCCGCTTCGGCCCGCAGCTGCTGGCCACGGCCGTTCTGGTCGGCGTCGTCTACCCGTTGTTCGAGGGCGCCGTGTGGGGCGGCCGCTTCGGCCTCCAGGCCTGGATCGAGGCGACGACCGGGGCCGCTTTCCACGATTTCGCCGGCAGCGTCGTGGTTCACGCCGTGGGTGGCTGGATCGGCCTGGCTGCCGTGCTGCTGCTGGGGCCGCGCAGCAACCGCTACCGCAAGGACGGCGCGATCAGCGCGCACCCGCCGTCGAGCATCCCCTTCCTGTCGCTCGGGGCCTGGGTCCTCGCGGTCGGCTGGTTCGGCTTCAACGTGATGAGTGCGCAGACGATCGACAAGATCTCCGGCCTGGTCGCCGTCAACTCCCTGATGGCGATGGCCGGCGGCACCGTCGTCGCCGTGCTGGTCGGTCGCAACGACCCGGGCTTCGCCTACAACGGCCCGCTCGCCGGGCTGGTCGCCGTGTGCGCCGGCTCCGACGTGATGCATCCGGCCGGCGCCCTGGTGGTCGGTGGCGTGGCCGGCGCGATCTTCGTCTTCATGTTCACGCTGACGCAGAACCGCTGGAAGATCGACGACGTGCTCGGCGTCTGGCCGCTGCACGGCCTGTGCGGCGTGTGGGGCGGCATCGCCTGCGGGATCTTCGGCAGCACGGCGCTCGGTGGCCTCGGCGGCGTGAACCTCGGCGCGCAGTTGATCGGCACCTTGGCGGGCGTCGCCTGGGCGCTGACGGGCGGCTTCACGGTCTACGGCGTGATCCGCGCGGTGATGGGGCTGCGGCTGTCGCAGGAGGAAGAGCACATCGGCGCCGACCTCTCGATCCACCGCATCGGCGCGACGCCCGATCGCGAGGTGAGCTGGTAGGCGAGCAGGGCTTCGACAAGCTCAGCCCGAACGGAAGCTTCCGTTCGCCCTGAGCCTGTCGAAGGGCCGGTCCGTCAGGCCGCCAGCAGCTGCCGCAGCACGAACGGCAGGATGCCGCCGTGCTTGTAGTAGTCGACCTCGATCGGGGTGTCGATGCGCAGGATCAGAGAGACCGACTTCTTCGAGCCATCGGCGCGGCTGATCACGAGCGTCGCATCGCTCTGCGGCTTGATCTCGGCGCCAAGCACGATGTCGATCTGCTCGTCGCCCTTCAGGCCCAGGCTCTCCCACGAATCACCGGCCTTGAACTGCAGCGGCAGCACGCCCATGCCGACCAGGTTGCTGCGGTGGATGCGCTCGAAGCTCTTGGCGACCACGGCCTTGATGCCCAGCAGCTGCGTGCCCTTGGCCGCCCAGTCGCGCGACGAGCCCGTGCCGTACTCCTCGCCGCCGAAGATCACCGTCGGCACGCCGGCGTCGATGTACTTCATCGCAGCGTCGTAGATCGCCAGCTTCTCGCCGGTCGGCTGCATCAGGGTGTAGCCGCCTTCCTCGCGCGATCCGTCCGGCCGCGCCGGCAGCATCAGGTTCTTGATGCGCACGTTGGCGAAGGTGCCGCGCATCATCACCTCGTGGTTGCCGCGGCGCGAGCCGTAGCTGTTGAAGTCGGCCTTCAGCACGCCGTTCTCGAGCAGGTACTTGCCGGCCGGCGTGGTGTCCTTGAAGGAGCCGGCGGGCGAGATGTGGTCGGTGGTGATGGAGTCGCCGAACAGGCCCATGATGCGGGCGCCCTGCACGCCGGCCACCAGCTGCTTCGGCTGCATCGCGAAGTCGGCGAAGAACGGCGGCTCGGCGATATAGGTGCTCTTGGGCCAGCTGTAGACGTTGCCCTTCACGCCCTTGATCCGCTCCCAGAGCTTGCCCGGATCGTTCTTGACCTTGTCGTAGTTCTTCTTGAAGGCCTTGCCGTCCATCGCGTGCTTCATCAGCGCGTGGACCTCCTCGCTGGTCGGCCAGATGTCGCCGAGGAAGATGTCCTTGCCATTCTTGCCCTTGCCGACCGGCTCGGTCATCAGGTCCTTCTGCACGTTGCCGGCGATCGCGTAGGCCACCACCAGCGGCGGCGAAGCGAGGAAGTTGGCCTTGAGGTTCGGGTGGATGCGCGCCTCGAAGTTGCGGTTGCCCGACAACACCGCAGCGCAGACCAGGTCGTTCTTCGTGATCACCTCGTTGATCTCGGGCGTCAGGTCGCCGGCGTTGCCGATGCAGGTGGTGCAACCGTAGGCGGCGACGCTGAAGCCCAGCTTCTCGAGGTAGGGCAGCAGGCCGGCCTTGGTCAGGTACTCGGTGACGATGCGCGAGCCGGGGGCCAGCGAGGTCTTGACGTGCTTCTTGACGGTGAGCCCGGCCTCCACGGCCTTCTTGGCCACGAGGCCGGCGGCGAGCAGCACGCCGGGGTTGCTGGTGTTGGTGCACGAGGTGATCGCGGCGATCAGCACGTCGCCGTTCCTGATCTCCAGGCCGTCGCTCGTGGTGAAGCTCTGGGTGAGCTTCTCGGCCGGCTGGTTGAAGCCGTTGTCGGCCGGCGCCTTACTGAACAGCGAGCCGAACTGCGTCTTCACGTTGCCGAGCTCGATGCGGTCCTGGGGGCGCTTGGGACCCGACAGGCTGGGCGCCACGGTCCCGAGGTCGAGCTTGACGACCGAGCTGTAGTCGATGTCGCCGGTCTTCGGCACGCCGAACAGCTTCTGCGCCTTGAAGTAGGCCTCGAAGGCCTCGATCTCGGCCTTGCTGCGGCCGGTGCCCTCGAAGTAGTCGATGGTCTTCTCGTCGACCGGGAAGAAGCCCATGGTCGCGCCGTACTCGGGCGCCATGTTGGCGATGGTGGCGCGGTCGGGCAGGGCCAGGGTCTTGGTGCCTTCACCGAAGAACTCGACGAACTTGCCGACCACCTTGGCCTTGCGCAGGATCTCGGTGACCGTCAGCACCAGGTCGGTGGCGGTCACGCCCTCGCGCAGCTTGCCGGTCAGTTCGAAGCCGACCACGTCGGGCGTCAGGAAGTAGACCGGCTGGCCCAGCATGCCGGCCTCGGCCTCGATGCCGCCCACGCCCCAGCCCACCACGCCGATGCCGTTGATCATCGTCGTGTGGCTGTCGGTGCCGACCAGGGTGTCCGGATAGTGCACGCCGTCCTTGGCCTTGTGCACACCGCGCGCCAGGTACTCGAGGTTGACCTGGTGCACGATGCCGAAGCCCGGCGGCACGACGCCGAAGGTGTCGAAGGCATCCATGCCCCACTTCATGAACTGGTAGCGCTCCTGGTTGCGGCTGAACTCGAGCTTCATGTTCAGGTCCAGGGCCTTCGGCGAACCGAAGTGGTCGATCATCACCGAGTGGTCGACCACCAAGTCGACCGGCACCAGCGGCTCGATCGCCTTGGGGTTCTTGCCCATCTTGGCGGCGACGTTGCGCATCGCGGCCAGGTCGGCCAGCAGCGGCACGCCGGTGAAGTCCTGCAGCACGACGCGCGCGACGACGAAGGGGATCTCGTCGCTGCGCTCGGCGGTCGGCTTCCACCGGGCGAGCTGCTCGACGTGGTCGGCCGTGACCTTCTTGCCGTCGCAGTTGCGCAGCACGCTCTCCAGCACGATGCGGATCGACACCGGCAGGCGGCTGACGCTCGGAAACTGCCTGGCCAGTTCGGGCAGCGAGAAGAACTTGCCCTCCTTGCCGGAAGCGGTCTTGAAGGTCTTGAGCGTCTTGGGGAAGGCGTGGGCAGGAGCTTTGGCGGTGGCCATGGCGAACCTCGGTGTCTTGGAGTGGAGGAGAGAGGAGCAGCGGAAGGAAAGCAAGGACTGTGCGCTCAGGGAACCTTCGGTTCGATGACTTTCAGGCCCTTGAAGTAGTCGCGGTAGAAGCCGGCATCGCGGGTGATCAGCGCGGCGCATTGCAGCATGGCATGGGCGCCGACCAGGAAGTCCGGGATGGTGCGGGGCGAAGCGGGCGTGCGGCCGGCGGATCGCACGCGCTGCTTGTACTTGCGCTGCATCTCGCCGGCGCGGATGGCGGCGCGCTGGTCGATGGCCGAGTAGCGGATGCCCATGTCCTCGACGACGTCCATCACTTCGGAGCCGTGGCCCAGTCCGCTGGTGACTTCGCTGACGACGACGTCGCAGACGACGACCGGCCCGCCGCCGAGCGCCAGCCGCAGACAGGCTTCGGCAGCGTCTGCGCGGGCATCGTCGCCCAGCAGGTCGATCAGCACCGACGAATCGATGGCGATCACAGATCGACGGGGTCGCCGGGCGCGCGGCCGCGCAGCTCGCGCATGATGTCGTCGGTCGTCACGCCTTCGGGCAGCTTGAAGCGGCCGCGGGCGCGCGAGATCGCGTCGTCGACGTTCTTGCGCAGGATGATGCGGCCGCCGTCGAGCTCGACCTTGAGCGTGCTGCCCTTGGTCAGGCCGAGGGCGTCGCGCACGGCCTTGGGCAGCGTGATCTGCCCGCGTTCGGCAACGGTGGCTTCCATGGCATCCATGCGGGTTTCGGTATGCATTGATTCTACATACCGACGCCGGCATATTCAACCGCCGAGAACGACAAGCCCGGCCGGGGAAGCTCCCTCAGCCGGGTCGACGGGGGACGCGGCGCCTCGGCGGCGCTCTACGGCGGCTTACTGCGGCGACGCCGCCTTCACGGCCTCGACCGCGGCACGCTGCTCGGCGTGCATGCAGCCGTCGACCATGCGCTGGCCGATCTTGTGATTCATCATCATCGACTTGCTGGGGATCTGCAGCCAGACGATGCCGTTCTTCTTGTCCTCGAGGCGCACGGCGCCGGTCGTCGTCTCCTGGGGCACCATCGTGTACGAGGCCTTGTTGAACGCAACCTTGAAGTGGCCCGGCTTGCCCTGCAGCGGATCGACCTGGACCTTCTGGTTGAACTCGCACTGCGCGGTGCCGGTCAGCACGCGGTTCGCGATCTCGAGCTGGTTGTTGTTGATCTCCTCGGTGACCTCGGTGGCCAGCGCCAGGCCCTTGGCTTCGGACTTGATCTCCTTGCGCGACTGCGACACCGGCTTCTTGGCCGGCGCGGGCTTCGCGGCAGGCTTGGCCGCAGGCTGGCCGGCGGTCTGCGCGATGACCGCAGGGCTCGTGGCAAACATGCCCGCGGCGAGGACCGACAGGGTCAGGGTGCAGATGCGGCTCATGGAAACGCTCCAATCGAAATGAGATGGGGCATTGTCGAAGCGGCATCGACCGGCAGTCGTTGCAAGTTGCATCTGCGGTGCCTGTGCGGCGCGGCGCAATTCACGCTTCGCGACTCCAAGAGGAAAGGCCGGCGCCCTCCCGGACGCCGGCCTTCCCGTCGGAGGATCGGTGCGCTCAGAGCAGATGCTTCACGCCGTCCTGTTCTTCCTGCAGTTCCTTCAGCGTCAGGTTGATGCGCTCCTGCGAGAAGGCGTCGATCGCCAGGCCCTCGACGATCTTGTACTCGCCGCCGGCGGTGGTCACGGGGAAGCCGAACATCACGTCCTTCGGGATGCCGTACTCGCCGTTGCTCGGGATGCCCATCGTGACCCAGGCGCCGTTCGAGCCCAGCGCCCAGTCGCGCATGTGGTCGATCGCGGCGTTGGCGGCCGACGCCGCCGACGACAGGCCGCGCGCCTCGATGATGGCGGCGCCGCGCTTGCCGACCGTCGGCAGGAACACGTCCTTGTTCCAGACCTGGTCGTTGATCAGGTCCTTGACGTTCTTGCCGCCCACGGTGGCGAAGCGGTAGTCGGCGTACATCGTCGGCGAGTGGTTGCCCCATACGGCCATCTTCTCGATGTCCTTGACGGCCGTGCCCGTCTTCGCGGCAACCTGGCTCAGCGCGCGGTTGTGGTCCAGGCGCAGCATCGCGGTGAAGTTCTTGCGCGGCAGGTCCGGGGCGCTCTTCATCGCGATGTAGGCGTTGGTGTTGGCCGGGTTGCCGACCACCAGCACGCGGACGTTGCGCGAGGCGGCGGCATTGAGCGCCTTGCCCTGGGCCGTGAAGATCTGCGCGTTGGCGGCCAGCAGGTCCTTGCGCTCCATGCCGGGGCCGCGGGGACGCGCGCCGACCAGCAGCGCGTAGTCGGTGTCCTTGAAGGCAGCGTTGGCGTCGCCGTGCGCTTCCATGCCGGCCAGCAGCGGGAAGGCGCAATCCTCGAGTTCCATCATCACGCCCTTCAGCGCCTTCTGGGCCTTCTCGTCCGGGATCTCGAGCAACTGCAGGATCACGGGCTGGTCCTTGCCCAGCATCTCGCCGGAGGCGATGCGGAACAGCAGCGCGTAGCCGATCTGGCCAGCGGCTCCGGTGACGGCCACGCGGACGGGTTTCTTGCTCATGGTGAGGCTCCGGAAGAGGGGTCGGGCGGGGAAGGCGGCCGTGCGCCGGTGCGCGGCCGGGGACGTGCGCCAAGTGTAGGAGCAGTCGCCAGCCACCCCGGTCAGTCTGCCCCAATCTTGTGTCTTATATAAGACATCTTTCATGGGTTATGGGCGTCACGGCGGCCGGCTGTGATGCAATCGGGCGATGGCTGCCGCGCTGCCCCCGACCTCCGCGCTCGACGACGCTGCGCTCGACGCCGCCGGGCCTGCCTTCAGCCCGCTCTACCAGCAGATCAAGGCCCTGATCACGCGCAGCCTGCAGGCCGGCGAGTGGCGCCCCGGCGAGGCCATCCCGAGCGAGATGGACCTGGCGGCCCGCTACAAGGTCAGCCAGGGCACGGTGCGCAAGGCGATCGACGAGCTGGCGACCGAGAACCTCGTGGTGCGGCGCCAGGGCAAGGGCACCTTCGTCGCGACCCATGCCGAGGAGCAGGTGCAGTACCGCTTCCTTCGCCTCGTCCCCGAACCCGACCAGAAACCCGGCCCGGTCGAGCGCCGCTTCATCGACTGCAAGCGCCTGCGCGCGCCGGCCGAGGTGGCGCGCCTGCTCGACCTGAAGGCCGGCGACCCGGTGATCCAGGTGCGCCGGCTGCTGTTCTTCGGCGGCCGGCCGGTGGTGCTCGACGACCTGTGGCTGCCCGGCCTTCTATTCAAGGGGCTGACGGCCGAGCGCCTGAGCGACTACCGCGGGCCGATGTACGCGCTGTTCGAGACCGAGTTCGGCGTGCGCATGATCCGCGCCGAGGAAAAGGTGCGCGCGGTGGCCGCGAGCACCGCCGACGCGCCGCTGCTGGGCGTGACCGAAGGCGCCCCTCTGCTGAGCGTCGAGCGTCGAACGCTGACGTATGGCGACAAGCCGGTGGAACTGCGCCGCGGCCTGTACGACACGAGCAATCATCACTACCGCAACGAACTGAACTGAGCGCACTCGTCGTCGGCGACACCGCCGAATGATCTGCTGCAATGCAATAACATCGCCGAGTTCTACGCATGACGACAAGGTCCCGGGCATGACAGACAGCACCGCCAGCCGGCCCCGTCCGGTCTACCGCAACATCCACGTGACGCAGATCCTCGGCTACCGGCTGCCGCCGGCCGGGATCGTGTCGATCCTGCATCGCATCAGCGGCGCGCTGATGTTCGTGCTGCTGCCCTTCGTGGTGTGGTTGTTCGACGTGAGCCTGAGCTCCGAGATCAGCTACGAGCGCTTCACCAGCGCCTTTTCGGCGGGGGTCGGCTTCCTGCCGGGCTTCGTGATGAAGCTGGTCGCGCTGGCCTTGATCTGGGCCTACCTGCTGCATTTCATCGCCGGCCTGCGCCACCTGTGGATGGACATGTCGCATTCAGTCAGCAGGGAGGTCGGCCATGTGTCGGCCCTGGTGACGCTGGGCCTGAGCACGCTGCTCACGCTGGCGCTGGCTGTCCGGCTTTTCTTCTGAGGAGCGGCGATGACCCCGACCTATGGATCCAAGCGTGTCGTCGTCGGCGCCCACTACGGCCTGCGCGACTGGCTCAGCCAGCGCGTCACCGCCGGCCTGATGGCGCTGTTCACGATCGTGCTGCTGGTGCAGGTGCTGTTCGGCGGCCCGCTCGGCTACGAGCGCTGGGCCGCGATCTTCTCGTCCCAGTGGATGAAGGTGCTGAGCTTCGTCGTCATCGTTTCGCTGGCGTGGCATGCCTGGGTCGGCGTGCGCGACATCTGGATGGACTACGTCAAGCCGGTCGGCGTGCGGCTGCTGCTGCAGGTGGCCACGATCGCGTGGCTGGTGGGCTGCAGCGGCTGGGCGGTCCAGGTGCTTTGGAGGCTGTGAGTTCATGAGCGCGAAACTTCCGACCCGCAAGTTCGACGTGGTCATCGTCGGGGCCGGCGGCTCCGGCATGCGGGCCTCGCTGCAGCTGGCACGTGCCGGACTGAACGTGGCCGTGCTGTCCAAGGTGTTCCCGACCCGGTCGCACACGGTGGCGGCGCAGGGCGGCATCGGCGCCTCGCTCGGCAACATGTCCGAGGACAACTGGCACTACCACTTCTACGACACCGTCAAGGGCTCCGACTGGCTC
>NZ_CADEFR010000093.1 GCF_902826655.1 uncultured Methylibium sp.
GCGATAGACGACGAGCGCCAGCAACAAGAAGACGAGTCGGCGACGCAGGTCGCCGAACTTGCCGCTCTTGGCCAGTTGATTCGCGTTGGTTGCCACGCAGGGATTCCGTGAAGGCGCGAGCGTCGGTCTGCGTCAGGCGACCGAGCCGCCAGCCGCCTCGATCGCCGCCTTGGCGCCGGCCGTCGCGCCGATGCCCTTGAGTGTCACCTTGCGGCTCAGCTCGCCGGACTTGATGACCTTGACGACCTTGGCGAGTTCACCCACCAGGCCCACTTGCTTGAGCGTCAGCATGTCGATCTCGTCCACCGCCAGCCCTTGCAGGTCGGACAACGAGATCTCGGCGTTGTACTTGAGCGTCAGCGACTTGAAGCCGCGCTTGGGCAGCCGGCGCTGCAGCGGCATCTGGCCGCCCTCGAAGCCGACCTTGTGGTAGCCGCCGGAGCGCGACTTCTGGCCCTTGTGGCCGCGGCCGGCCGTCTTGCCCAGGCCCGAGCCGATGCCGCGACCGACGCGGCGACGCGCCTTCTTGGCGCCTGCGGCCGGCTTGATCGTGTTGAGTTCCATCGTCATGTTCTCCAGGTTCGATGCGAGGCGTGGCGCCTCAGAGCACCTGCACCAGATAGCTGATCTTGTTGATCATGCCGCGCACGGCCGGCGTGTCCTCGAGCACCGACTCGCTGTTGAGCCGGCGCAGGCCGAGGCCGCGCACGGTCGCGCGATGCGAGGTCTTCGTGCCGATCGGGCTGCGCACGAGCTTGACCTTGAGCGTCTTCTTATCCGTCATGATGATCTCCGGCAGCGGCTCAGTTCAGGATCTCTTCGACCGACTTGCCGCGCTTGTTGGCCACCTCGGACGGCGTGGTCGAGCGACGCAGCGCGTCGAAGGTCGCGCGCACCATGTTGTACGGGTTCGACGAGCCGAGGCTCTTGGCGACGATATCGGTGACGCCCATGACCTCGAAGACCGCGCGCATCGGACCGCCGGCGATGATGCCGGTCCCGGCCACTGCCGGTGCCAGCAGCACCTTGGCTGCGCCGTGCTCGCCGGTCACGTTGTGATGGACCGTGCCGTTCTTGAGGCTGACCTTGATCATGTCCCGGCGGGCGGCGTCCATCGCCTTCGTCACGGCCACCGGCACTTCCTTGGCCTTGCCCTTGCCCATGCCGACCCGGCCATCGCCATCGCCGACCACCGTCAGCGCCGCGAAGCTCATGGTGCGACCGCCCTTGACCACCTTGGTCACGCGGTTCACCTGGATCATCTTTTCTTTCAGACCGTCGTCGCGACCTTCGTCGGCGATGCGGGGTTGGAACTTGGCCATGTCAGATTCCTTCGATGTGCAGCAGCGTTGCCGAGCCGTTCAGCGGGCTCAGAACTGCAGGCCGGCTTCGCGGGCGGCCTCGGCCAGCGCCTTGACGCGGCCGTGATACGCAAACCCCGCGCGGTCGAAAGCGACCTTCTCGATGCCGGCGGCCCTGGCCTTCTCGGCGATCCGCTTGCCGACGATCGCGGCGGCGGCCGCATTGCCACCCTTGCCACCGGCGGCGCCGAGTTGCGTGCGCACGTCCTTCTCGGCCGTCGAGGCGCTCACGAGCACCTTCTCGCCGTCGTCGGAAATGACGCTGGCGTAGATGTGCAGGTTCGAGCGGAACACCGTCAGGCGCGCCACGCTCTGCAGCGCGATGCGGGTCCGGGTCTGCCTGGAGCGGCGCAGGCGCTGATCTCGCTTGTTCAACATCGTGCGGCTCCTTACTTCTTCTTGGTCTCTTTGAGAGAGACCTTCTCGTCGGCATAACGGATGCCCTTGCCCTTGTAGGGCTCGGGCGGACGGATCGCGCGGACCTCGGCAGCGATCTGGCCGACCGCCTGGCGATCCGCACCCTTGATGAGGATCTCGGTCTGCGTCGGGCACTCGACCTTGATGCCGGCCGGCATGTCCTTCACGACCGGGTGCGAATAGCCGACCTGGAGGTTCAGCTTCGTGCCCTGCGCCTGGGCACGGAAGCCCACGCCGACCAGCGTCAGCTTGCGCTCGAAGCCCTTGCTGACGCCATTGACCATGTTGGCCACCAGCGCGCGCATCGTGCCGCTCATGGCGTTCGCCGCGACCGACTCATCGACCGGCGCGAAACTCACCTGGCCGTCATCATTCTTGACCGCAACCAGCCCGCTCACCGGTCGCACCAGCGTGCCCAGCGAGCCCTTGACGCTGATCTGCTCGGCCGTGACGGCCACTTCGACCCCCTTGGGCACGGCGATCGGCATTTTTCCAACGCGAGACATCGTTCAGCTCCTTCGCGTCAGGCGACGTAGCAAAGAACCTCGCCGCCGATACCGGCAGCGCGGGCCTTGCGGTCCGTCATGACGCCCTTGGGCGTCGTCACGATCGCCACGCCCAGGCCGTTCATGACCTGCGGGATCTCGTGGCGGCCCTTGTAGATGCGCAGGCCCGGACGGCTGACGCGCTCGATCCGCTCGATGACGGGGCGACCGGCGTAGTACTTCAGACCGATCTCGAGTTCCGGCTTGCCGGCTTCGCCCTTGACGGCGTAGGCGTCGATGTAGCCCTCGTCCTTCAGGACCTGGGCGATCGCGACCTTCAGCTTCGACGAGGGCATCACGACGACCGACTTCTCCACCATCTGCGCGTTGCGGATGCGGGTCAGCATGTCGGCGATGGGATCACTCATGCTCATGGGTTTTCTCCTGTACGTTCGCGTGCCGGCTTACCAGCTGGCCTTGACGACACCGGGGATGTCGCCCTTGAACGCCAGTTCACGAATCTTGTTGCGCGCCAGGCCGAAGGTCCGGAACGTGCCACGCGGACGGCCCGTCAGGCCGCAGCGGTTGCGAAGACGGCTCGGGTAGGCATTGCGCGGCAGCTTCTGCAGCGCGAGGCGCGCCACGTAACGCTCCTCGTCGGACTTGCCCGCGTCGTCGATGATCGCCTTCAGCTCCGCGTACTTCTTCGCGAACTTGGCGACCAGCTCCTCGCGCTTCATCTCACGCTGCTTGATGGACTTCTTGGCCACGGGTCACCTCAGTTCTTGAACGGGAACTTGAATGCAGCGAGAAGCGCCTTGCATTCGTCGTCGGTCTTGGCGGTCGTGGTGAAGCTGATGTTCATCCCGCGCAGCGCGTCGATCTTGTCGTACTCGATCTCGGGGAAGATGATCTGCTCCTTGACCCCGATGTTGTAGTTGCCGCGGCCATCGAAGGCCCGGCCGGAGATCCCGCGAAAGTCGCGCACGCGCGGCAGCGCGATCGTGACGAAGCGATCGAGGAACTCGTACATGCGCACACCGCGCAGCGTGACCATGCAGCCGATGGGCACGCCGTCACGGATCTTGAAGCCCGCGATCGCCTTCTTGGACTTGGTGACCACCGGCTTCTGACCGGCGATCTTGGTCAGGTCGCCGACGGCGTTGTCCATGACCTTCTTGTCCGACACCGCCTCGCTCACGCCCATGTTGAGCGTGATCTTGGTCAGGCGCGGGACCTGCATCACCGACTTGTAGCCGAACTTCTTGACGAGTTCCGGCGTGATCGCCTCGCGATAGATCTTCTGCAGGCGGGCACCTGCGACCGCGGCTTGTGGGGCTTGCTGTTTGGCCATGATCTTTACGCCTTGATCTCTGCGCCGCTGGACTTGTAGACGCGCACCTTCTTGCCGTCTTCCAGGAGCTTGATGCCGACGCGGTCGGCCTTGCCGCTCGTCGGGTTGTAGATCGCCACGTTGGACTGGTGGATCGGCATGGTCTTGTCGACGATGCCGCCAGTCGTGCCCTTCAGCGGGTTCGGCTTGACGTGCTTCTTGACGACGTTGATGCCCTCGACCAGCAGGTGGTCGACATCAACGCGCGACGACACGGCGCCGCGCTTGCCTTTGTCGCGGCCGGTCAGCACGATGACCTGGTCGCCCTTGCGAATCTTCTTCATGATGGGTTCCTCGCCGACGATCAGAGGACTTCAGGCGCCAGCGACACGATCTTCATGAAGCGCTCGGTGCGCAACTCGCGCGTCACCGGGCCGAAGATGCGGGTGCCGATCGGCTCGAGCTTGGCGTTCAGCAGGACGGCCGCGTTGCCATCGAACTTGACCAGCGAGCCGTCCTGGCGGCGAACGCCCTTGGCGGTGCGAACGACGACGGCACTGTAGACCTCGCCCTTCTTCACGCGACCACGCGGCGCGGCCTCCTTGATGGAGACCTTGATGATGTCGCCGATGCCGGCGTAGCGACGCTTGGAGCCGCCGAGCACCTTGATGCACATGACGCTTTTTGCGCCCGTGTTGTCCGCGACATCGAGCCGCGATTGCATTTGAATCATTGTCTGTCCCCAACTTGTCCCGCAGCCCGCATCGGCGAGCCTCGGTCAGTCTTGGGCCCGTCATCGACCCCCGCATCGCGGGCGCCTTTGCTTGGGGCGAAACCGGAGCCTTCCGGAGCGTTCGGCCCGCCAGCGCTGGGACTGGCGGCACCGCGATCTCGAGCAGGCCTTCGGCGAAGCTGCGGATTATCTACGGCCCAGGTTCGCTTGTCAACGAACCCGGGCGATCGGTAGTGCCTCAGTCTGATGTGTAACGCTATGATCGCCCAACAAGAAGCAAAGCACGGGGCGGGCATGGCGTTTTACGACCGACGAAAGCGAAGAACCTTTTCCGAATCAGTCGTTGGCCTCATCGCTCACTTGTGCGGCACAGCGATCATTTTCGTAACCTTCTTCACTATCGGTTGGGCGGTGTCATATCTGTTGCACTGGCTGCACAGCATCCACCCCTTCCCAGACGAGATCTTTCGAATCATCACCAAGATCGAAGTGGTTGTGATTTATGCTGATGGACTACTCTGTGGTGTCGTGCTGATGGCCGGCGCTTTGAGGTTCTGCAAGGAACTGATGGAGGACAGACGATGGGACGAGAACCGAGACTTGTAGCTGCCGCCGCGGATGGCTTCTATGGAAGCTTTAGGCTCGCGTGCGCGATCGTCATGGCCGTGCTGTCTGCCGTAACTGCTTTCGTCACTCATCAGCCTGACTCCAACAAGAAGCAGAGTCCGACTCACGATTCACAGCTTCTTGAGAGCTAGGCCGCCAAGTTGGCAATCTCTTCGAGCGACCAAACGTGATCGCTGATGCCTGCGGCCATCGCCGGCGTCACACGCAGCGTCTTGTGGATGCGAGCGAAGTTGTAGTGCAGGAAGTGCAGCGAGACAGCGTGCTCTAGGTTCTCGACCTTCTTCGAGAAGCCGTTCGTCAGCCGCGTGAAGCGGCGCATGCCCATCCGCATCGTCAGGTTCTGCCGCTCCACGTAGCTGGTGGAAGCCTGCGTGAGATCAGGCGAGCCAGAGACGACGCGCTTCTCGGCACGGACGAAGTCAGACGGGCTGTAGCGGCGCCGATCTTCCTTCGGGCCCTCACCGTAGATCTTCACCAGCATCGCGTAGTCGATCTCGCGGAAGGCCTCGGGCACCGCGTCAAGGTAGGCCTTGTTGCCATCGGTCGTCAGTTGGATCCGACTGACGAGACGGTGCGACAGGTCGTTCATGAACGCGTGCGCGTACTCGGCAGTCCGCTTGCCGACCATATACGACGCGATCAGCTTGGTGTCAGCGCAGATGGCGGTCCACGTCCAAACGTCGCCGAAGCCAAGAACGCCCTTCTCGGCCGGCGCGACGTTCTTCTCCTTGGAGTAGCAGAAGGCCCAAATCTCATCGCACTGCACGCGCTTGCAGGGCAAGTTCCCCAGCGCCTGCGCTTGGTACAGGTTGGCAGCCAGGCCAACGTCCTCCAGCAGCTTGCTGACGGTGTTGATGCTGACGCCGGTGATCCGGGTGACGGCCCGCATCGACATGCCTTCGACCAGCAGACCGATGATCTGGGCGCGCTTCTCGATGGGGAGTCGGTTCACGTTCAAGTCCTCGCTTGAATTGAACTATAAACCAAAG
Source organism: uncultured Methylibium sp. (assembly GCF_902826655.1). Lineage (GTDB taxonomy): Bacteria > Pseudomonadota > Gammaproteobacteria > Burkholderiales > Burkholderiaceae_C > Methylibium. Next base: position 5,946 of record NZ_CADEFR010000093.1, read on the forward strand.
TAAAGAAACCCGCAATAGTTGAGGCAGAAATAGCCTCCGAAAAGTTGCGGGCGGAGTAAGTTGTCGGCTAGACTTGCGGTGCTAGCCCACGATGGGCAGGAGGTGCCCATGGAAAGCGTCACGGACTTGAAACAGGAGGGGGATGGATCGAACGAGCGTGAGCGCTCGACGATCGCGTTTCCCTACGCAGACCTGGACTCAATCGTCGAAGTGGTGAAGGGCGTGCACAGCGCTGGCGGCACGGCCTGCGATTACGACCAGCTCGCGGCTGAGTTGAAGATGGAGGCGAAGGGCGGTGGCTTTCGGTTGCGCATAGGAGCGGCACAGACCTTCGGCGTGATCAGCTACGAGCGCGGCGGGCGTATCAGTCTGACCGACCTAGGCCGTCAGTTGACCGACCCGCAGCTAGAGCGATCAGCTCGCGTCGCTGCCTTCCTCGCTGTCCCGCTTTATCAGCGGGTGTTCGAGCAGTTCAAGGGCGGCCCCCTGCCGCCACAGGCAGGCCTAGAGCGAGCCATCGAGTCCATGGGAGTCGGGGCCAAGGTCAAAGAGAAGGCTCGTCAAGTGCTCATGCGCAGCGCGAAGCAAGCGGGATTCTTCGACGCCGCGGCCGACCGATTGGTAAAGCCCTCTGTGCGGCAAGAAGCGCCTCCGGCGTCGCCGCCGCCACCTGATCCGCAGAAGCAGAAGCAGAACGGCAATGGGGGCGGTGGCGGCGGCGGTGGGCACGAGCATCCGCTGATCCAGGGACTCCTTCTGACGCTTCCAGCCCCAGGAACCCAATGGGAGGGTGCAGACCGAGCGAATTGGCTCACGATGGCCAACAGCATCTTCACCATGATCTACAAGGGCGCGCCCGCAACGATCGCGATCAGCGGCAGCGACGCGAAGGGGGGTGCGAAGCCCGACGAGTAGGGCTCAAAGTAAAACGCCCCGGCCGGCTAGGGCTGAGGCGTTTTTGGCGTTGGTCAGGGCTCGCGCCACCCACCACCAGTTCGACTAGAACACCCCAGATTTTAAGCGTTCTGGAGAGGTGATGGGACGAAATTTGCCCTCGATCCTTGAGGACAAATCATGCACTTCTGCATGCATCCCAAGGGCGTCCATGTGCGAGCTTACGTCCGCTTCCGGTTCGGCCGGTGGGAGAACGTCTGCGAACACTGCCGCTCGTATCCGGATCAGATGGAACTCTTCCACTGATCACTTCTTGACCAACCCGGCCCCGGCCTTACCAGCCGGGGCCTTCTTTCGTGCTGCCACGCCCTTCATGGCGAGCGCTGTGCGCTGCTCGTCCGTCATCGACGCCATACGCTTCTTACCGCCGATCTGCCCACCCTTGCGGGAAGCCTCGCGCTTAGCGGTCATGAACTTTGGTGCGTCACCGACCGCCTGGTCCACGATGCTCTTGGCAAGCTGGTTGAGATCCTTCTTGGGCATGCTTCGAGGCTAGCAGGCTCTCCGCTCTGGTCAAGGGCGGTTGCAATCAAACTGAGACACTACCGGGCGATCCAGCGATTCATGCCGACTGGGCCTGGGCCAGCAGCGTCTCGGCGTTGCTGACCTCGAACTTGCCCGGCGCCTCGACATTGAGCGTCTTGACCTTACCGTCCACCACCAGCATCGAATAGCGCTGCGACCGCAACCCCATGCCCCGCGCCGTCAGGTCCAGCGTCAGGCCCGTCGCCTGGGCGAAGGCAGCACTGCCGTCGGCCATCATGCGCACCTTGCCGGCCGTCTTCTGGTCACGGCCCCAGGCGCCCATCACGAAGGCATCGTTGACCGCCACACACCAGATCTCGTCGACCCCGGCCGCCTTGAAGGCGTCGGCATTCTTCACGAAGCCCGGCACATGCTGCGCCGAGCAGGTCGGGGTAAAGGCCCCCGGCAGCGCAAAGAGGGCGATGGTCTTGCCCGCGGTCAGCTTGTCGACCTCGAAGGCGTTGGGGCCGAGCGAGCACCCTTCGCCCTCGACCTCGATGAACTCCTGCAGCGTGCCCGCGGGCAGCTTGTCGCCAACCTTGATCATGGTGTCTCTCCAGAAAATGGGGCCGCGAAAACGGGAACGACCGGGCGCCAGCTTGCCAGCGCTCCGGTCGTCGGTGTCGAGGGCCGCACAAGCCCCTCGACGCAGGTGGGCTTCAGACCGCTCGGGCCTTCTCGACCAGCCGGGTCACGACCCAGGCCTTGGTCTTCGAGATCGGCCGGCCTTCAGCGATCTCGACGACGTCGCCGAGCTTGTACTCGTTGTTCTCGTCGTGCGCGTGGTACTTGCGCGAGCGGCCGACGATCTTGCCGTACAGCTCGTGCTTGGTGCGACGCTCGACCAGCACCGTGATCGTCTTGGCGCGTTGGTCGCTGACGACGCGCCCGACCAGCGTGCGCGTGTTCTTGGCGGTGTTATCGGTGGACGTCATTGCGCGGCCCCCTTCTTCTTCTCGGTCAGCACGGTCTTGGCGCGCGCGATGTCGCGGCGCGTCCGACGCAGAGTGGAGGTGTTGGTCAGCTGCTGCGTGCCCTTCTGCATGCGCAGCCCGAAGTGCGCCTTCAGCAGGTCCTTGACCTCCTGCTCCAGCGCAGCCACGTCCTTGGTGCGAAGTTCGGATGCTTTCATATCAGTTTCTCCGTCCGACTCAGGCGCCGACCTGGCGCGCCACGAACGTGCAGCGCAGCGGCAGCTTGGCCGCAGCCAGCGTGAAGGCCTCACGAGCCAGGGCCTCGGGCACGCCGTTGATCTCGTAGAGCACCTTGCCGGGCTGGATCTCGGCCACGTAGTACTCCGGGTTGCCCTTGCCGTTGCCCATGCGGACTTCGGCCGGCTTCTGCGA
>NZ_CADEFR010000094.1 GCF_902826655.1 uncultured Methylibium sp.
AACACCTACCTGCTGATCACGCGCGCGCTCGACTATTTCGACCCGGCGCGCGAGCACGGCGGCGACCTGAGCCGCGCGCTCGCGGACGCGACCGCGAAGTTCCTGGTCATCAGCTTCACGACCGACTGGCGCTTCTCGCCGGAACGCTCGCGCGAGATCGTCAAGGCGCTGGTCGCGAACCGGTGCGACGTGAGCAGCGCCGAGATCGACGCCCCGCACGGGCACGACGCCTTCCTGATGGACGACCCGCGCTACCACGGGCTGCTGCGCAGCTACTTCGAGCGGATCACGACATGAGCGAGCGGAAGGACCTCGAGGTGATCGCGAGCCTGGTGCCGCCCGGCTCGCGCGTGCTGGACCTCGGCTGCGGCGATGGCGCGCTGCTGGCGCTGCTGCGCGACACCCGCGGCTGCAGCGGCTACGGCGTCGAGCTCGACGATGCGCAGCTGCAGCACTGCGTGAAGCGCGGCGTCAACGTCATCCAGCGCAACCTCGACGAGGGGCTGGCGATCTTCGGCGACGCCAGCTTCGACGTGGTACTGCAGCTCGACACGCTGACCAACCTGCACCGCACCGAAGACCTGCTGCGCGAGACGGTGCGCGTCGGCCGCATCGGCATCGTCAGCTTCCCGAACTTCGCGCACTGGCCGAACCGCCTGGCCATCCTGCGAGGCCGCATGCCGGTGACCAAGGCCCTGCCCTACCAGTGGTACGACACGCCGAACGTGCGTTTCGGCACCCACGCGGACTTCGAGGTGCTGGCGCGCAAGACCGGCCTGCGCGTGCTCGACAGCTTCGGCCTGCAGGACGGGCGCGTGGTGCGGCGCTGGCCCAATGTGCGGGCGAGTACGGCGGTGTTCAGAGTGGAAAGGGCTTGAGCGCTTGAGCGGGCCGAGGGCGAGGCGTGACCGGCTTCGTTCATGTCCCCCGACGCTTGCTGAACGCTCGCGTCTCCTCCTTCACTTCACTCCGCCGATCACGCCTCGCCCTCGGCTATTCACCGTTTGGTTCTGTCGTCCGATGCCCGCCGCGGCTTCGCTGCCCCGCTCGGAACCTCAGGCCCGCGGCGAAACGCTCGCAGCGAACGCCGGCGCCCGCCACGCCTTCGTCGCCTGCTCGTAGGCATAGCCCAGCTCGAACAGCTTCGCTTCGCTCCAGGCCGGACCGACGAAGCTCAGGCCTACCGGCAGGCCGCCGACGAAGCCCGCCGGCACCGTGAGGTGCGGGTAGCCGGCCACCGCGGCCGGGGTCGAGAAGCTGCCACCGTAGTGGTCGCCGTTGACGAAGTCGGTGAGCCAGGCCGGGCCGCCGGTCGGTGCGACCAGTGCATCGAGCTTGTGGCGGCGCAGCGCGGCATCGATGCCCTCGGTGCGCGACCAGCGCCGGTTGTTGGCCAGCGCTTCGCGGTAGGCGCGGCTCTTCAGGCCGCCCAGCGCCTGCGCGCGCACCAGCAGCTCCTGCGAGAAGTGCGGCATCTCCGCGGTGCGGTTGGCTTCGTTGAAGGCGATCACGTCGGCCAGCGAGCGTACCGGCGCGCCCTGGCCGAACTCGGCGAGGTAGGCGTCGAGGTCGGCCTTCAGTTCGTACAGCAGCACCGTGAGCTCGGTCTCGCCGTAGCGGTCGGCCGGCGGCAGCTGCACGTCGTCGACCAGCACCGCGCCGCGCTCGCGCAGCACCCGCAGCGCCTGCTCGTAGAGCGGGTCGACGCGGTCGTTGCCGCTGAAGGCGCTGCGCACGATGCCCAGGCGCGCGCCCTTCAGGCCGTCGACGTCGAGGTGGCGCGTGTAGTCGACGCGCAGCGGCGCCTTGCCGCTGGCGGCGTCGCGCGGGTCGGGGCCGGCCATCGCGCTCAGCAGCAGCGCGGCGTCGGCGACGCTGCGCGTCATCGGCCCGGCGGTGTCCTGGCTGTGCGAGATCGGCACGATGCCGTCGCGGCTGACCAGCCCGAGCGTCGGCTTGAAGCCGACCAGGCCGCAGGTCGACGCCGGCGAGACGATGGAGCCGTCGGTCTCGGTGCCCACCGCCAAAGGCACGAGGCCGGCCGCGACGGCGGCGCCCGAGCCGGAACTCGAGCCGCTGGTGTTGCGGTCCAGCGCGTGCGGGTTGCGCGTCAGGCCGCCGCGCGCGCTCCAGCCGCTGGTCGACCGGGTCGAGCGGATATTGGCCCACTCGCTGAGGTTGGTCTTGCCCAGGATCAGCGCGCCGGCCGCACGCAGCCGCGTCACCAGGTGCGCGTCGCGCGGCGCCTTCGCGCCGACCAGCGCCAGCGAGCCGGCGGTGGTCTGCATCGCGTCGGCGGTGGCGACGTTGTCCTTCAGCAGCACCGGGATGCCGTGCAGCGGCCCGCGCGGCCCGCGGTCGCGGCGCTCGGCGTCCAGCGCGGCCGCCAGGTCCAGGGCCTCGGGGTTGAGCTCGATCACCGAGCGCAGCATCGGGCCGTTGCGGTCGATGGCCTCGATGCGGGCGATGCAGGCGCGCGCCAGGCTCAGCACGTTCAGCGAGCCGGCCTGCATCTGGGCCTGCAGGTCGGCGACGCTCGCGTAGGCGAGCTCGTCGTTGCCGCCGGGCCGCGTGGCGGCGGCGGCCGTGGTGGCAGCGGCGGCGGTCGGCAGGGCGATGCCGCCGGCCAGGTGATGGATGAAGTGGCGACGCTGCATCGAAGGGACTCGTCCGTGCTTGGGCAATGAGGGGCTTGCGAGGATGCTAGCGGCCACTCGCCCACCCTAGACTGCTCGCATGCCCGCGCCCACCGACACGCTGACCGCCGCCGACGGCATCGCCCTGCACTGGCACCGCTGGCCGCGCGCCGGTGCGCACGGCCGCGTGCTGATCGTCCACGGCCTGGGCGAGCACGCAGGTCGCTACGCCCATGTGGCGGCGCACCTCAACGCGGCCGGCTACGACGTCCTGGCTTTCGACCAGCGCGGCCACGGCCTGTCGGGCGGGCCGCGCGGCGACGTGCCGGACGCGCAGGCGCGGCTGCAGGACGTGGCCCTGGCCATCGATGCGGCACGCGCGGGCTGGGCCGGACCGCTGGTGCTGCTGGGCCACAGCCTGGGTGGCCTGGTGGCGGCGCGCTTCGTCGCCGGAGGGCTGGAGTCGCCGCGGCCGGCCTGGGCGCGCGAGGTCGATGCGCTGCTGCTGTCGTCGCCGGCGCTGGACCCGGGCATGAGCGCGCTGCAGAAGCTGCTGCTGGCCGTCGCCGGCCGGCTGGCGCCGCACGTCGCGCTGGGCAACGGCCTGGACCCGGCCTGGATCTCGCGCGACCCGGCCGTGGTGGCCGCCTACCGGGCCGACCCGCTGGTGCACGACCGCGTGACCGCGGCGCTGGTGCAGTTCATCGTCGACGGCGGCGCGTTCGTCGAACGCACGGCTTCGCGCTGGACCACGCCGACGCTGCTGATGTGGGCCGGCGCCGATCGCTGCGTGGCCCCCGCCGGCAGTGCGCGCTTCGCGGCGGCGGCACCGGCGGCTGTCGTGCAGCACCGCGAGTTCGCGGGGCTGTCCCATGAGCTCTTCAACGAGCCGGAGAAGGCCGAGGTCCTGGCGCTGCTGACCGACTGGCTGGCGCAGCGCCTGCCCTGAGCCGCGGCCGACGCCGCGGCGTCAAGCACACAACTGCTTACCGGCGCAAGGGCTTTCGCGCCAATCCCCTCTGTAAGAAATGACAGATTGCTCAAAGTCAACCCCTTAGGTAAGGTGTCTTCGAGGGTGGGCCGTGAGGGGCGGCCGGATCCATCACCGGCAATCAGGAGGAATTTTCGTGAGCGACACATTCATCCGCGAGGGCGAGCTGACCGACATCCGCAGCTATCCCCGCTGGGCCCAGGACATGGTGGAAAGTTGTGCCGAGGTGCGCGCCAAGGTGGCCGAGCACGAGCTGTTCCACCACATGCGCGACGCCGCGCTCAACGACAGCCAGATCAGCACCTTTCTGGTCGGCGTGTGGCCGGTGATCGAGCAGTTTCCGCAGTACATGGCGCAGAACCTGCTGAAGGTGCAGTACGGCCGGGCGCGCGGCCACGACGAGGCGCGCCGCTACCTGATCCGCAACATCCGCGTCGAGCAGAACCACGCCGACCACTGGCTGAACTGGGCGCTGGCCAGCGGCGTCAGCGCCGGTGACCTGCTGCACGGCGAGGTGCCGCCCGAGACCCACGCGCTGGCGCACTGGTGCTGGCACACCTGCGAGCGCGACTCGCTGGCCGCCGGCATGGCTGCGACCAACTACGCGATCGAGGGCGTGACCGGCGACTGGTCGGCGCTGGTGTGCTCGAAGGACCTGTACGAGCAGTGCTTCGACGAGGACGTGCGCGCCAAGGCCATGAAGTGGCTGAGGCTGCACGCCAAGTACGACGACACCCATCCCTGGGAAGCGCTCGAGATCATCTGCCACGTGATGGGCACCAACCCGACGCAGCGCGGCGTGTCGCTGATCCGCTCGCGCGTGACGACCAGCTACGAGTACATGCGCCTCACGCTGGACCACTGCATGGACGCGCAGGAGATCGTGTCGCAGCCGATGCCGCTGATGTCGCTGGCGTACGACCAGGAAAGAAAGCGGGCTTAGGGCGGCGACAGGCGCCCCGGATCGCGCTGGCCGCCGCGGAGCCAGGCACGCGCGGTCTCAGGTGTCGAACGGAGAAGGCCGGCTTCACAGCCGGCCTTTCTCTTTGCGCCCTCAGCGTGAGCTGCTGACGGCCGTCGCCGGCGCGGCCCAGCCGCCGCCGAGTGCGCGGTAGACGCTGACCAGTGCCGTTGCGGTACCGACCTGCGCCTGCACCCACTGGTCGCGGTTGGACAGCACCTCGCGCTCGGCATCCAGCACCGCCAGGAAGTCGGTGACGCCGGCGTCGTAGCGCTGGCGCGCCAGCTGGGCCGCTTCCTCGGCGCTGCGCGCCGCCACGTCCAGGCGCTCGGCGCGCTGCGCGTTGCGGGTGTAGCTGCTGAAGGCGCCTTCGGTTTCCTCCAGCGCGGTCGCCACGGTCTGCTCGTAGCTCGCCAGGCTGGCCTGGGCGCGCGCTTCGGTCGCGGCGATGCGCGAGCGGATCTGCCCCAGGTCGAACGGCGTCCAGGTCAGGCCGACGCCGAGCGAATAGACGCCCGACTCGCTCTTGCCGAGGTTGCTCAAGGTCGCCGCGTTCAGGCCCAGCAGGCCCGACAGCGAGACGCGCGGGAACAGCTCGGACCTGGCGACGCCGATGTTGGCCGTGGCCGCGGCGAGCTGGCGCTCGGCCGCGATCAGGTCCGGGCGACGCTGCAGCCACTGTTCGGGCGTGCCCAGCGGCAGGGTCGAGAGGTCGGTCACCGGCAGACCCGGCAGCGGCGCCGGCGCCTGCAGTTCGGCCAGCAGCGCGCGCGGCGGCCGCGCGGTCAGCGTCGCGAGCCGGAACACCGTGCGCTCGATCGCCGCCTGCAGCGCCGGCAGCGCGGCCTCGGTGCCCGCGACCAGCGAGGTCGCGCGCGCCAGGTCGAGCTGGGTGCCGCGGCCGGCGTCCAGGCGCGCCTGCGTGATCTTCAGCGCCTCGCGCTGGTTGACCAGCGAGGCCTCGGTGACCTGCAGGCGCTGCTGCAGGCCGCGCAGCTCGAGGTAGTTGCGCGCCACCTCGGCCGCGACCGCCGTGTGCGCCGCGCCGATGCCGGCCTCGCCGGCCGCGACGAGCGCCGCCGCTGCCTCGCTGCCGCGCCGGTAGCGCCCGAAGAAGTCGAGCTCCCAGTTGGCGATGAAGCTGGCGTCGTAGACGGTGCCGGTGCGCTCGCTGCGCGACGCGCCGGGCTGCTGCGTGATCGGCCGCACCGAGCGCGTGACGTCGCTGCTCAGGCCCAGGCCGGGACGCGACAGGGCGTCGGCCTCGCCCTGGTTGGCGCGCGCCTCCTGCAGCCGCGCCTGGGCGATGCGCACGTCGCCGTTGGCGGCGAGCGCGCGATCGACCAGCGCGCTCAGTGTGGCGTCGTTGAAGCCGCGCCAGAAGCTCGCGATGTCGGCGGCGGTCGGCTGCGCGTTCGCGCTCGCCGCACCGGCCGCGATGAAGCCGGCGTCGAGCGTGCTCGCGGGTCGCTGGTAGTCGGGACCGACGGCGCAGCCGGCCAGCAGCAGCGCGGCGAGCAGGGGCGTGGTCTTCGTCATGAGGTTCCTCGTCGTCATCAGGCTGCTCCGCTCAGGCATCGCCGTCCCCGTCGACCTTCTGGCGCGGCGCATGGCTCAGGCTCCCGCCGCCGCCGTGCGGCGCCAGCGGCTTCGCCTTCTTCGCCTTGCCGCTGCGCAGCAGCATGTAGAACACCGGCGTCAGGAAGATGCCGAACAGCGTCACGCCGACCATCCCCGAGAACACCGCGATGCCCATCGCGCGCCGCATCTCGCTGCCGGCGCCGCTGCCGAAGATCAGCGGCAGCACGCCGGCGCAGAACGCGATCGAGGTCATCAGGATCGGCCGCAGCCGCATGCGGCAGGCGTGGATGATGGCGTCGAGCAGGGCCTCGCCGCGCTCCTCGAGCTCCTTCGCGAACTCGACGATCAGGATCGCGTTCTTGCACGCCAGCCCCACCAGCACCACCAGCGCCACCTGGGTGAATATGTTCAGGTCCCCGGGCTGCATGAAGGGCGGGAAGCTCGAGATCCACACGCCGGTCAGCGCCGACAGGATGCCCATCGGCACGATCATCACGATCACCATCGGCAGGCTCCAGCTCTCGTACTGCGCCGCCAGCACCAGGATCACCAGCAGCACCGAGATCGCCAGCACCGCCGCGAGGATCGGCACGGTCTTGTTGACGCCGGGCAGCGTGATGTCGCGCGTGAGCCGGTCCTGGTACGACAGCTCGGTCCACTCGTAGCTGATGCCGCGCGGCAGGCCCTTCAGCAGCTTCTCCATCTCGGCCTCGGCCTCGCCCGACGAGAAACCGAAGGCCGGCGAGCCGTTGATGTCGGCCGACGGGAAGCCGTTGTAGCGCGTGACGCGCGTCGGGCCGAAGGTCGGCTCGACCTTCATCAGCGCGCCCAGCGGCACCATCTCGCCGGCGGCGTTGCGCGTCTTCAGGTTGGTGATGGCCTCGGCGTCGGCGCGGTAGGGCGCGTCGGCCTGCACGATCACCTGGTAGGTCTTGCCGAACTTGGTGAAGTCGTTGACGTACAGCGACCCGAGGTTGATCTGCATCGTGTCGTAGATGTCGCCCAGCGCCACGCCCATCTGCTTGGCGCGCGTGCGGTCGACGTTGGCGTAGAGCTGCGGCACGTTGATGTCGTAGGTGGAGTAGGGCGTGCCGATCGGCGACTTGGGGTTGCCGTAGATCTGGCCCAGCGTGCCCCAGGCCGCGCCGAACAGCGCCTGCTCGCCCAGGCCGCCGCGGTCCTGCAGCTGCAGCTTGAAGCCGCCCGCCGTGCCCACGCCGTCGACGCCGGGCGGCGGCACGACGAACATGCGCGCGCCCTGGATCTGCTGGATCGCGCCGTTGACCTGGCCCAGGATCGCGTCCTTGCTGAGGTCGGGCGTGGTGCGCTCGTCGAAGGACTTCAGGCCGAAGAACACGATGCCCTCGTTGGGCGCCGCCGAGAAGCCGGCGATCGACAGGCCCGGGAAGGCGACCGAGTCGACGATGCCCGGCACCTTGAGCGCGATCTCGCTCATCTCGCGGATGACCTTGTCGGTGCGGTCGAGCGAGGCGCCGGCCGGCAGCTGGGCGATGCCGATCAGGTACTGCTTGTCGGGCGCCGGCACGAAACCGGCCGGCACGCGCGTGAAGACCAGCGCGGTCAGTACCAGCAGCACCGCGTAGACGATCATCGACACGGACTTGCGCTTGACGACCCCGGTCACGCCGCGACCGTAGCCTTCGCTGCGGCGGTGGAACCAGCCGTTGAACCAGCGGAAGAAGCCGCCGAAGAGCTTGTCCATGCCCCGGGTCAGCGGATCCTTCGGCGCATCGTGGCTGCGCAGCAGGAGGGCGCTGAGCGCCGGACTCAGGGTCAGCGAGTTGAAGGCCGAGATGACGGTCGAGATGGCGATCGTCACCGCGAACTGCTTGTAGAACTGCCCCGACAGGCCCGGCACGAAGGCCAGCGGCACGAACACCGCGCACAGCACCAGCGCGATCGCGATGATCGGGCCCGAGACCTCGCGCATCGCCTTGACGGTGGCGTCGTAGGGGTTCAGCCCGCTCTCGATGTTGCGCTCGACGTTCTCGACCACGACGATCGCGTCGTCGACCACGATGCCGATCGCCAGCACCAGGCCGAACAGCGTCAGCGTGTTGATCGAGTAGCCCAGCAGCAGCAGCACCGCGAAGGTGCCGACGATGGACACCGGCACGGCCAGCAGCGGGATGATGGAGGCGCGCCAGGTCTGCAGGAAGATGATGACGACCAGCACCACCAGCAGCACGGCCTCGAACAGCGTCTCGACGACCTTCTCGATCGAGGTCTGCACGAAGCGCGTCGGGTCGTAGACGATGGCGT
>NZ_CADEFR010000095.1 GCF_902826655.1 uncultured Methylibium sp.
GCCGCGTCGATCAGGCCGGCCAGCAGGAACATCTTGGTCTGCAGTTCGCCCATCAGCTCGGGCTGGCGCGCGGCCGACTCGAGGTACTTGCTGCCCATGATGCCGATGCCGATGCAGGCGCCGATGGCACCCAGACCGATGATCAGGCCGGCGGCGAGGGCGACAAAGCTGATGACTTCCATGGTGACTCCTAGTGAGATAGAGAAACGAGAGATGAGAAAAATGATCGTCGATCGGAGATCGCTGATCGGCGGAACTGCTGCGGGTGGGGATCAGTGGGCGTCGTGGGCCTGGCCGACGTACACGAGCGTCAGCATCATGAACACGAAGGCCTGCAGGGTGATGATCAGGATGTGGAAGATGGCCCACGCGCTGCCCGCGATGATGTGCAGCAGCGCCAGGCCCAGCCCGGTGGCCGACAGCGTGAACGCGCCGCCCAGCAGCGCGATCAGCATGAAGATCAGTTCGCCGGCATACATGTTGCCGAACAGACGCATGCCGTGCGAGACCGTCTTCGCGACGAACTCGATCACCTGCATCAGGAAGTTGAACGGCCACAGCACCGGATGGGCACCGAAAGGCGCGGTGAAGAGCTCGTGCACCCAGCCGCCGGCGCCCTTGATCTTGATGTTGTAGTAGATGCAGATCAGCAGCACGCTGACCGACAGGCCCATCGTCATCGACAGGTCGGCCGTCGGCACGACCCGCAGGTAGGCGTGGTGCGGGTCGTGGCCGGCGACCCCGAAGGCCCAGGCCCACAGCTCGGGCAGCAGGTCCAGCGGCAGCAGGTCCATCGCATTCATCAGGAAGATCCAGACGAACACGGTCAGCGCGAGCGGCGCGACGAACTTGCGGCTGGCGGCGCTGTGGACGATGCCCTTGGCCTGCGCGTCCACCATCTCGACCAGGATCTCCACGGCGGCCTGGAAGCGGCCGGGAACGCCCGACGTCGCCTTGCGCGCCGCGCGCCACAGCAGCCAGCAGCCGATCGCGCCGAGCACGATGCCGAAGAACAGCGAGTCGAAATTGAGAACCGAGAGGTCGAACGGACCGTTCGGCTTGGCGTTCTGCAGATGGGTCAGGTGGTGAACGATGTATTCACCGGCGGTCGGGGCGTGGCTTTCTGCTGCCATGGTCGTCTTCTCGAAGCCTCGTCGTCGTTCAACGGCCGCGCCACAGCAGCGCGAGCCAGTTCACCTTCATGCACACCACCATCGTGACCAGCAACACCGGCCAGCTCAGCTGGGGCACCACCTTCGCGGCGATCACGAGCATCGCGATCGCCACCCCGATCTTCAGCATCTCCCAGAACATGAAGCCGGCCGCCGCGGCCACCGGACTCGACATCCTGCGAGCCATCCCGCGTGCCAGCAGCGCACTCGGGATGACGGTGGCCGCCGCTCCGTAGAGCGCCGACCACAGCGCCGCGACACCCCCCGCCAGCGCCCAGGCCACCAGGGCACACAGGACACCGGCGACCGCCTGGGCCGCCACCACCCGCCAGGGCGAGAGGGACGGTTGCTGCAGTCGCAGCGCCCGGGCCTCGTCGGGGCTCAGGCGCCTGAAGGGCGCATCGTCGGCTTCGTCCGCCGTGTCGTCGTCGTTCCAGCCGACGCGTTCGCCTTGTGAGGAACGCAGGATCTTGGAAGGCACAGCTGACTCCGGCAAAGCCGCGGGATTGTACGTGATAACCCGTGGGTTCCTTTATGTCCGGCGTCGCCGTTTGCGCGCGACGAGGCGGCGGAGGGCCGGCCGGCCTCAGTACGCGTGGGTGCCGACGTGGATCGAGTGCACCTGGTCGGAGTCCGGCGTGCGGAGCGCGGCCAGCGAGGCCTGCGCGGCATGCACCAGCAATCCGAGATCGGTGCCCAGGCCCACGAAGTCGAAGCCGGCGGCCCGCACCTGCGCGGCCATCTCGGGCGTGCCGGCCAGGGTGCCGATCGGCATGCCGACCGCATGCGCGCGCTCAGCCGCCTGCGCCATCACGGCCAGCACCGAGGGGTGGCGCGGGTCGCAGCCCAGGCCCATCGCGACGGACAGATCGGCCGGACCGACGAACAGCGCGTCGACGCCCTCGATGGCAGCGATCGCCTCCAGCGCGGCCAGCGCCTGGGGCGTCTCCAGCTGCAGGATCAGCGCGACCTGCGCATTGGCCGCCTGGGTGTCGAGCCGCTGGGTGCCGTAGCGCGTGGCGCGGCTCATGCCGGCGGCCCCGCGCACGCCCTGCGGCGGGTAGCGCATCGCCGCGACGGCGCGCTGCGCCTCGTCGACGCCCTGCACGAAGGGCACGATCACCGTCGTCGCGCCGGCGTCCAGCACCCGCTTGCACAGCACCGTGTCGTTCCAGGGCAGGCGCACGATCGGCACCAGCTTGGTCGAGGTCACCGCCTGCAGCAGGGCCACGACCCCCGGCAGGTCCAGCGGCGAATGCTCCATGTCGAGCACCGCCCAGTCGAAGCCGGCCTGCCCGATCGCCTCGGCCACCATCGGGCTGGCCGACATCAGCCAGGTGCCGAGCGGCACCCGCTGGTGACTGGCGCGCGGCTGGGCGTCCGGCCCGCGTTGACGATGCTGCAGCAGTTGCTTGAAGGCGTTCATCGCGGTCTCCTGGGCGCGCGGCCGCGCCGGGGTCTGCGTCCAGTCGCTAGTAGCGCGAGCCCGGCCCGTCGAGCCCGACGCGCAGGTAGTGTGCGCCCGGGATCGGGTTGTAGTAATAGGGCGGGATCTCCTCGAAGCCGAGCGACGCGTACAGCTCGCGGGCCGCCTCCATGTCGTCGAGCGTGTCGAGCAGCATCGCGGAGTAGCCGGCCGCGCGCGCCATCGCGATCAGGCTCTCGGCCAGCTGGCGCCCCAGCCCGAAGCGCCGGAAGGCGCGCCGCACGTACAGGCGCTTCATCTCGCAGGCATTGGGTTCGTCCGCCTCGGGCAGCGGCCGCAACGCTCCGCAGGCCGCCAGTTCGCCGTCGCAGTAGGCCAGCAGCAGGGCCCCGCCCGGCGCCGCATAGTCGCCCGGCAGGTCGCGCAACTCGGCCTCGAAGTTCTGGAAGCACAGGTCCACGCCGAGCGCCGCCGCGTACTCCCGGAAGATCTCGCGGGTCGCCTCGAGTTGCTCGGGCGTCTCCGGGGTCAGCACGGCGATCTCGGGGTCCTGGCTCGGGGGCGTGCGCATGGGCCGTCAATTTACATCGCACCCCGCCGGAGGTCCGAAACGCTTCCAGTACCATCGCCGCTCCGTTGGCCTCCAAGGCGCCCGGGCACAGCGCCTCCGACTCGCTCGCCATCCATGACTCCCGACCGATCGCCCGTCCAACCGACCCGGGCCTGGCATTCGACGCTCTTCGGTGCGACGCTGCTTCTGGGTCTGGCTCTCGGACCCACCGACACGCACTCCCAGACGACGCCGACCGAGCCGACCAGCACGACCGGCAACGGCGTGTTCAACGCCCCGGGTTACCCGGCCGCGGGCACCAGCGGCAATCGCAGCCGCGAGCGTGATCGCGACGCGACGCGCGAAGGCAGCACGACGCCGGTGCTGCGCGGCACGACCCCGCGCGTGCCTGGCGCGTCGGAGCGCCGACCCGAGGACGCGATCGACCCTTCAAGAACGGCCCGCGACAAGCTCCCGCCGGTGCCCAGCGAGTTCCAGCGCTTCGTCGAGGACGCGACCGGCCGCATGCTGCCGGTCTTCGGCTCGCGCTTCTTCGAGGACGCGGCCGACAGCTTCGCGCCGGTCGACAGCGTGCCGGTGCCGAGCGACTATGCGGTCGGCGTCGGCGACGAGCTGGTCATCCGCGCCTGGGGTTCGATCGATGTCGACTACCGCGCGACGGTCGATCGCAACGGCCTGATCAATCTGCCGCGTGTCGGCACCTTCCCCGTGGCGGGGGTCAAGGCCTCCGAGCTCGAGAAGCACCTGCGCGCGCAGATCGGCCGCCTGTACACGAACTTCAACCTGAACGTCACGCTCGGTCAGCTGCGCGGCGTCAAGGTCTTCGTGGTCGGCCCGGCGCGCCAGCCCGGGGTCTACACGCTGTCCAGCCAGTCGAGCCTGCTGTCGGCCGTGGTGGCGGCGGGCGGCCCGGGGCCCAACGGCTCGATGCGCCGCATCGGCCTGAAGCGCGATGGCGCGCTGGTGTCCGAGCTCGACGTCTACGACTTCCTGGTGCTGGGCGACAAGTCCAAGGACGTGCAGTTGCTGCCCGGCGACGTCGTCGTGTTCCAGCCGGCCGGCGCGCGCGTCGCGCTGACCGGCGCGATCGACACGGCCGCGATCTTCGAACTGAAGGGTCGCGAGGAGCCGCTGCGCGAGGTGCTGCGCTATGCCGGCGGCGCGTCGGTGCTGAGCAATCCGCAGCGCGCCCAGCTCGAGCGCATCGACCCGCAGCGCGGCCGCACCGCGCGCTACGTCGAGGAACTCGCGCTCGACGCGGCCGGTCTCGGCAAGCCGATGCGCGACGGCGACGTGCTGACGCTGCTGGCCATCTCGCCCCAGGTCGCCAACGCGGTGACGCTCAAGGGCCATGTGGCCCAGCCGCTGCGCTACGCCTACAAGCCCGGCATGCGCATCCGCGACCTGATCCCCGACAAGGAAGCGCTGGTCTCGCCCGACTTCTACCGCCGCAAGAACCAGCTCGTGCAGATCGAGCCGCTGCCGCAGGAGCCCTGGCGCGACCCGCGCCGGCTCGAGCCGCGGACGGACCGCCGCTCGACCGATCCGGCCTACGCCGACGACCCGACCCGGTCGCGCGAGCGCAACGCGAGCAACGGCCTCGACCAGCCCGACCCGGCGCTGTCGCGCACCCGGCCGCGCGCGACGGCCGGCACCGCGCGCGAGCCGCTCGATCCGGCGGCACCGCGACAGGACGCGCGCGAGCTGCGCGATCCGGCGCCGCTGCCGGCCCGCGAGGCGCTGAACCCGACCCCGCTGTTCGATGACATCAACTGGGACTACGCCGTCATCGAGCGGCAGTCGACCCGCGACCTCAGCACGCAGCTGATCCCGTTCAACCTGGGCAAGGCGGTGCTCGACGGCGACGCGGCCGCCAACGTCGAGCTCCAGGCCGGCGACGTCGTCACCATCTACAGCCAGAAGGACATCCGCGTCTCGGTGTCCAAGCAGACGCGGCTGGTTTCGGTCGAAGGCGAGGTCGGCTCGCCCGGCGTCTACCAGCTGCAGGGCGGCGAAACGCTCAAGCAGGTGCTGCAGCGCGCCGGCGGCGTGACGCCCGGCGCTTACGTCTACGGCCTGGAGTTCTCGCGCGAGGAAACCCGCCGCCGGCAGCTCGAGAACCTGCAGCAGGCCATCGCGCGGCTCGAGTCGCAGGCCGCGACGCAGGCGGCGCGCCAGGCCGCCAACGCCAGCGTCGAGACCACCGCGCAGTCGGCGCAGATCAGCGCCGCGGCGACCCAGGCCCAGCTGCAGCGCCTGCGCAACCTGCAGCCCAACGGTCGCATCGCGCTCGAGTTGCCCGACGACCGGGTCGGCTTCGACGCCCTGCCCGACGTGCCGCTGGAGGCCGGCGACCGCATCCACGTGCCGGCCCGACCGGGCTTCGTGACGGTGGCCGGCGCGGTGGCCAACAACAACGCCTTCCTGTGGCGCTCCGGCCGCACCGTCGGCGAGTACCTCAAGCTGGCCGGTGTCGAAGAGAGCGCCGACCCGAGCAACACCTTCGTGCTGCGTGCCGACGGCACCGTCATCGCTGCCGCCGACCGGCGCGGCTTCTTCGGCGTCGGCGGCGGCATCAACTCGCAGCCGCTGCGGCCCGGCGACGCGGTCTTCGTGCCGACCCAGCTCGACTTCGAGACCTGGGGCCGGGCCTTCGTGCGCGGCCTGAAGGACTGGTCGCAGATCTTCTACCAGTTCGGCCTCGGCGCGGCCGCGATCAACACCTTCAAGGATTGAGCTGCCGATGAGCGCCGTGCATGCGCAGGGGCCGGATCTCGACCCGGTCGACGACGAAGGCCCGCAGGTCGGTTTGCTGGACCTGCTGACCTGGCTGGGCGAAGACAAGCGCCTGATCGGTCTCGTCACCGGCATCGCGGCGGTGGCGTCGCTGGTCGTGGCCCTGCTGCTCGGCAACATCTACACCGCCCGCACGACGCTGCTGCCGCCCGGCCAGCAGCAGCCCAGCGGGGCAGCCGCTGCGCTGGCAGCGCTGGGTGCGCTGGGGGGTGCGGCGGGCGGCCTGGCCGCCAAGACGCCCGACGAGCTCTACGTCAACCTCCTGAAGAGCGATTCGGTGCTGCGCGCGCTCGACGAACGCTTCAAGCTGCGCGAGCGCTACGACGTCGAGACCTTCGAGGTCCTGCGCCGCGAGATGCCCCGGCAGGTGCGCGTCTCGGCGGACAAGAAGTCCGGCGTCATCTCGGTCGAGGTCGACGACGAGGATCCCAAGTTCGCCGCGGGTCTGGCCAACGGCTATGCCGAGGAACTGCGCAAGGTCATGGGCCGGCTGGCGATCACCGAGGCGCAGCAGCGCCGCGTGTTCTACGAATCGCAGCTCAAGGCGACCAAGGACAACCTGGTGAAGGCCGACCTGGACCAGCAGCGCGTCCAGGAGAAGTCCGGGATGATCGTGCTGGACAAGCAGGCCGAGGCCATCCTCAACAGCATGGCGCGGCTGCGCGCCGAGATCGCCGAACGCGAGGTGCAGCTCAAGGTGCTGCGCACCGGCGCCACGGCCGAGAACCCGGACGTGATCCGCCTCGGCTCGGAGCTGCGTGCCTTGCGTGCCGAGATGCAGCGCATGGAATCGTCACCCGGCGGCGGCAGTTTCATCGACCTGCCGGCCGGCAAGATCCCCGAGGCTGCCGGCGACTTCATCCGCGCGCGTCGCGAAGTGAAGTTCCAGGAAACCCTGCTGGAGAGCATGCTGCGCCAGTACGAGGTGGCCAAGCTCGACGAGGCCAAGGAAGGCCAGACCCTGCAGCAGATCGACATCGCCCAGCCGCCCGACCGCAAGAGCAAGCCGGCGCGCGCCGTGATCGTGCTCGTGAGCACGCTGCTGGGCTTCGTCGCGGTCGGTGGCTTCGTGGTGGCGCGCCGCTACGTCGCGCTGGCCAGCGACGCGGACCCGCAGCGGGGCGCCGCCTGGGCCGGCCTGCGCAGCGCCTGGCGCCTCAGGCGCTGAGCGCGGCCGTCTCGGCCAGACCCAGCACGATCCGCCGCGCGCGGGCGCCCTTCTTCTCGATCTTCAGCACGCGCACGCCGCCGATCTCGGCGGTGCTGACGACATGGGTGCCGCCGCAGGGCTGCAGGTCGACGCCCTCGATGCGCAGCAGCCGCACGCGGCCGCTGCCGCGCGGCGGCGCCACGGACATCGTGCGCACCAGCTGCGGGTTGGCGTCAGTTCCTCGTCGCTGATCCACTGCGTGCCGACCGCGTGCGCACCGGCCACCAGTCGCGCCAGACCGGCCTCGATCGCCGCGGCGTCGAAGGGCTCCGAGGTGTCGAAGTCCATGCGCGCCTGCTCGGGCGTGATCGAGCAGCCGTTGACCGGATAGGGCAGCAGCGCGCACAGCAGGTGCGTCGTCGTGTGCAGGCGCATCAGCCGGTGGCGGCGCGCCCAGTCGATCGCGGCGGTGACGCGCATGCCGGGCTGCAGCGCCGACAGGTCCTGGCCCGGCGCCGGCACATGCACGATGCGCCCGGCCTCGCCCTTGCGCGTGTCGACGATGCTGACCGCCGTGCCCGGCGCCAGCCGCAGCGCGCCGGCGTCGCCGGCCTGGCCGCCGCCCAGCGGATAGAAGACGCTGCGGTCCAGCACGAGGCCGGCCTCGCCGACCTCGACGATCGTGGCCTCGCACTCGCGCAGGTAGGCGTCGTCGCGGAACAGGGCTTCGGTCATCACGCTACTCATCGTGCCCGTCCTCGGGCAGCCCGCCGTGCAGCGTCACCGGGCCGCGCGGCGTGTCGAAGCGCGCCTCCAGACGCGTGCGCCCTGCGCGCGCCTGCTGTCGCACCGCCCAGCCGAGCCCCAGGGCCGCATACGCGGCCTCGACCGGCCGCGGATCCGCGCAATGCAGCGTCAGGTCGAGCAGCCGCACGCCGCTCGCCGGCATCGCTTCGGCCGGATGGACGCCCAGCCACTCGATCAGCGTCGGCAGCGCGCCGTCCAGCTGCGGCATGCCGTCGGCGCGCAGCGTGATGCGCCAGCGCAGCTCGCCCTGCGGCGTCATGCGCCGGGCCGCCGTCGGCTCGCCGGCGTCCTGGCCGATCGCCCGCAGCGCGGCGCAGGCGGCATCGATGTCCGCCGGGCTCGCCACCGCATGCAGCAGCCGCGGCGAGCGGCGCAGCGCCGCGCGCACCGCCGGATCGTCGAGCCCGAACCAGCGCGCGCGGCCGGGCGGCGGCGCGTCGGGATCGATGGCGA
>NZ_CADEFR010000096.1 GCF_902826655.1 uncultured Methylibium sp.
TACGACGCCAAGAACCCGATCGCGCTGAAGCAGCTGGTCGGCGCCGGCACCAAGCTCCGGCCCTTCCCGACGGACGTGATGAACGCCGCCTTCAAGTCGGCGATGAAGATGTACGACGAGATCTCCGACCGGAACCCGGACTGGAAGAAGGTCTACGAGGACTACGCCAAGTTCCGCGCCGAGCAGAACGTCTGGTTCCGCTTCACCGAAGGGACCTTCGACCGCTTCATGCAAGCTCAGAAGCTCTGACGCCGGTCCAGTGACTAGGGGGCTGCAACGCCCCCTTGTTCCGGGCTTCGGCGACGCCTGGCCTCGCTACCTTGCCCTTCACGCACGCGCGTCGCGTGCGCGGAGGGCGGCGATGGCGAGCAGCGAACTCAGTTTCACGATCGGCCTGGCGCGCGGCGAGACCGCGTTGCGCGCAGCCTGCGCCGTGCGTGCGCAGGGCTACGGCCACCACCTGCCGACGCTGGGCCCCCAGCTCGGCGAACCCGACGCGCTGGACCGCCAGCGCGGCACCGCGGTGCTGCTGGGCCGCGACAAGGCTGGCGGCGCGCCGGTCGGCACCGCGCGCATCCAGCGCGCGACGCACGGCCTGCTGCAGCTGGAACACAGCGTGATCCTGCCGCGCGACCTGGCCGAGCAGCCGCGCGCCGAGATCACGCGCCTGGCCGTCGCGCCCGGCGCCGACCCGCTGACGCGGCTGGCGCTGATGAAGGCCGGCTACCTGTACTGCCTGGCCAGCCAGGTGCGCTGGATGGTGATCGGCGCGCGCAGCGAGGCGCTGATCCGCATCTACCGCAAGCTGGGCTTCCGCGACGCGCTGGGCCCCGACGACCGCGTGCCGCTGGCGCATGCCGGCGGCCTGCCGCACCGCATCCTGGCCTTCGACGTGACCGCGGCCGAGCGCACCTGGCTCGCGGCGCGTCATGGCCTCTACCCCTTCATGATCGAGACCTTCCACCCCGACCTGCAGCTCTTCGAGCACGCCGAGGAAGAGCAGGCCGACGCGCTGCCGCAGCGCATCGCGGCCTAGGGAAGGTCTGCACAACGCGACGCGCGGTGCGGTTTGAAGTGAAGTAATCGCGATGACGCGCCGAAGCCGTCGATCCGGCCTGTCGCGCGGCCCTTTGGCACTGCGTCGCAGGCGCGTTGGACGCCTCGCGCGCCCGCTGCAGGCCTTTGGGACGCACTCATCCCGGCGCTCCCATCAGCTGCCTGCGCGTCATCCACAGGTTGCTCAGCGCGAACAGCGTGACGATCTGCGCGGTGTTCTTCCTCAGGCCCCGGTACCTCACCTTCGTGTAGCCGAACTGCCGCTTCAGGACCCGGAACGGGTGCTCGACCTTGGCCCGCACGCTGGCCTTCATCTTCTCGATGCGCTCGGCCAGGTAGTCGGGCTCGATGAAGGGATTGAGCTGCCTGCGCAGGCCCGGGCGCATGGCCACATGCCAGGTCGGCCCCGCTGCCTCGGGCCGCTTGTGAACGCCCTGGTAGCCGGCGTCGCCGAAGGCGGCGTGCTCCTGGCCGTGCAGCAGCTGCCCGGCGACGTTCAAGTCGTTGACGTTGGCCGCGGTGCCCACCACGGTGTGTACCAGCCCAGACTGGGCATCCACGCCGATGTGGCACTTCATGCCGAAGTACCAGTTGTTGCCCTTCCTGGTCTGCTTCATCTCCGGATCGCGCTCGCCCTCGATGTTCTTGGTCGAACTCGGCGCCGAGATCAGCGTGGCATCCACCGCCGTGCCGCTGCGCAGCATCAGGCCCTTGTGCTGCAGCAGGTCGTTGACGACCCGCAGCATGTCCACCGCCAGGTCGTGACGCTCCAGCAGGTGGCGGAACCGCAGGATGGTGGTCTCGTCGGGCAGCCGGGCCGTGACGCCGTCGAGCTTGGCGAACTCGCGGTACAGGGGCACGTCGTGCAGCGCCTCTTCCATCGCCGGATCCGACAGCCCGAACCACTGCTGCAGGTAGTGGATGCGCAGCATGGTCTCGATGCCGAAGGGCGGCCGTCCGGTCCTGGCCTTCGGGTAGTACGGCTCGACGATCTGCACCAGCACCGCCCACGGCACCACACGTTCCATGTCCTCCAGGAACTCGCGCTTGCGGGTCTTCTTGGTCGACAGGTTCAGCCCCAGTCCCAGTTGCTTCATGGCAGTCTTCCGGTTGACGGTCATGCGCTCAGATCATGCAAACTGCGGGCCTGTTTTGCAGACCTTCCCTAGGGCAGGTTCACGCTAGCGGTTGACGCCGCTCCAGCGCTGCAGCACGTCCTTCAGCGCGTCCTCGGTGAAGGGCTTGGCGAGGAAGTCGTCCATGCCGCTGTCGATGCACAGCCGCCGGTCGTCGGGCGAGGCGGTGGCGGTCAGCGCGATCACCGGCAGGCGCGGCAGGCCGAGCGCGCGTTCCTGCACGCGGATCTCGCGCGTGGCGCTGATGCCGTCCATCACCGGCATGCGCCAGTCCATCAGCACGAGCTCGGGCCGCTCGGTCTCGCGCAGCGCATGGCCGACCGCCTCGCGGCCGTTGTGCACGCGCTCGCAGACGATGCCCAGCTGCGCGAGGTAGGCGCCGATGATCAGCGCGTTGACGTCGTCGTCCTCGGCCACCAGCACGCGCCGCAGCGCCACCGCGCCGGCCGGCGGCGCCTCGGCCGGCGGCTCGGGGTGCACTGGCGCGGGCGGCAGCGGCGCCGTGAAGACGAAGCACGAGCCTTCGCCGGGCCGGCTCTCGAGCGTGATCTCGCCGCCCATCGCATGCGCGATCTCGCGCGTGATCGTCAGGCCCAGGCCGGCACCGCTGCTGGGTTCGGCATCGCCGCCGCCGACCTGGTGGAAGGCCTGGAAGATGCGCGCCTGCTCGGCCCGCGGGATGCCGAGGCCGGTGTCGCGCACCTCGATGCGCACCGGGCCGTCGGGCCGCGGACGCTCCAGCAGCAGCTCGATGCGGCCGGCGGTCGTGAACTTGAGCGCGTTGCCCAGCAGGTTGTGCAGCACCTGGCGCAGCCGCGCCGCGTCGCCGGTGACCCAGCAGGGCACGGGCAGCCGGTCGGTCAGCCGGAAGGCCAGGCCCTTGTCCGTGGCGCGCACCGCGAACACGTCGGCCACGAAGGCGGCCTGCACCGACAGGTCGAAGCGCTCGTCGCGCAGCACGAAGCGGCCGGTCTCGCTGCGCGACACGTCGAGCAGGTCGTTGATCAGCGTCAGCAGGTGCGTGCCCGAGGCCTCGATCAGCTGCAGCCGGTGCAGCACCTCGGGCTCGCGCGCATCGATGTGCAGCAGCCGCGCCAGGCCCAGGATGCCGTGCAGCGGCGTGCGCAGCTCGTGGCTGATGTTGGCGAGGAACTGCGCCTTGGCTGCGCTCTGCTGGCGCGCCAGCTGCAGGGCCGAGTCCTTCTCCTGCGCCAGCGCCTCGGCCTGCAGCCGCAGCTGCACGCCGGCCGCGAAGCGCCGCTCGGCGCGCCGCGCGGTGACGACCTGCACCACCTGCACCAGCACCAGGCCGCCGGCGCCCAGCAGGCCGAACTCGTCGCCACGCAGTGCCAGCCCGGCGGCGGTGGGCAGCAGGATGGGCAGGGCGTAGGCCATGGTCGCGGCCAGCCGCACCTGCAGGCCGAAGGTCGCGATGCAGGTCACGCAGGCCAGGGCCGCGGCCACCAGCGCGGCCAGCGGCTCGGGTTCGGACATCAGTGCCAGGCCGGCGATGCCCCAGACGGCGCCGTCGACGGCCAGCAGGGCGTAGATCGCGCGGCGCCAGGGCGCGCCGGGGGGCTGGCCGCGACGCTGGTAGACCCAGGCGACGCTCATGCGCAGCAGCGCGATCGCGAGCTTGGCCACGACCCACGCGGTGACCAGGTGGCGCGGCGTGCTGCCGTGCGCGTAGGCCGCCATCACCAGCGCGAAGCCGGTCGCGATCAGCGTGGCCGACTGCGTGTGCGACAGCACCATGCGCAGCTGCTCGTCGGCGACATGCTCGCGCCGCGACCCGTCGTCCGACGGGCCCTGGTTGGCCTGATCCGTGGTCAAGGCTCTGCCCCCTTGGCTGCGAGTATCGCAGCCCGGGTGCGTGCCCTCCGATCGCGCGAGCAGGCCTAGGTGAAGCGCCGCGTCACCGACTCGGCCACGCACACCGGCTTGGTCGAGCCTTCGCGTTCGATCGTGGCCTCGACGACCAGCTGCGCGCCGCCGTCGATGGGCTCGTAGCTCAGCAGCCTGAAGCGTCCGCGCACGCGGCTGCCGACCGGCACCGGCGCCGGGAAGCGCACGCGGTTGAGGCCGTAGTTGACGCCCATGCGCGTGTCGGCGACGGCATAGGCTGTTTCGAAGAGCATCGGCAGCAGGCTCAGCGTGAGGAAGCCGTGCGCGATGGTCGTGCCGTAGGGCCCGGCCGCGGCGCGTGCGGCGTCGAGGTGGATCCACTGGTGGTCGCCGGTGGCGTCGGCGAAGCGGTCGACGCGCGCCTGGTCGACCAGCACCCAGTCGCTCTCGCCGAGGTCCTGCCCCACCAGGGCCTGCAGGTCGGCCAATCGTTCGAAGGTCTTCATTCAGTCCCTCGCCGCCCAGCGCGTGACGGGGCCCCATTGCTCGAGGTCCTTCTCGACGCGGCTCGGCGCCACGTCCCACAGGCTCAGGCCGCGCGCGGCCAGGTGGATGTAGTTCTGCGTGTCGCGCAGCTGGCCCAGCAGCGGCACCCCCAGCGTGCCGAGGAAGGCGGCCAGCTGGTCGGCCGAGATCGTGCCCTCGCGCACGCGGTTGCCGATCACGGCCACCTGCACGTCGCCGCTCTTGCGGCGCGCCATCAGCTCGCTGAGGAAGGCGCGCGTCGCGTAGATGTCGAAGATGCTGGGCTGCAGCGGCACCAGCACCTTGTCGGCGATCTTCATCACGTCGTCGAGCTTCTTGCCGTGCAGGCCGGCCGGGGTGTCCAGCACCACGTGGCTGGTGCCCTTGGGCGGTTTCACCAGGTGGTCGGGCGCCACCTCCCAGCCGGTGATGACCGGCAGCCCGCCGGGACGCAGGCCCAGCCAGGTGCGGGCCGACTGCTGGCGATCGGCGTCGCCCAGCATCACCGCATGACCCTGTCGCGCCAGCCAGCCGGCGAGGTTGGTGGACAGCGTCGACTTGCCGACGCCGCCCTTGGGATTGGCCACCACGATCACGGGCATCGTTCGCTCCTGTCAGGGGTAGGGCGGGAAGGACGCTGGAGAATGCAGGCCGATGTTAGCGGCAGCTTTCGTGCCGCCGCCCTCCCGGCGAACCCTCGTCCTGTGCGATTCGATCACGGAGCCGCCCCCATGGCCCATGTGCTGGTGCTGTCCGCCCACCCCGACCTGCGGCTGTCGCGCGTCAACAAGGCCCTGCTGGAGGCGGCGCGCGCGCTGGCCGCCGCCGAGGGCGCGACGCTGGACGTGCGCGACCTCTACGCCCTGTACCCCGACTACCTGATCGACGTGCCGGCCGAGCAGGCCGCGCTGCAGCGCGCCGACCTGGTGGTCTGGCAGCACCCGGTGCACTGGTACGGGCCGCCGCCGCTGATGAAGCTGTGGTTCGACGACGTGCTGGCCCTGGGCTGGGCCTACGGCCGGGCCGGCGGGCGCGACGGCACGGCGCTGCGCGGCAAGGACGTGTGGCTGGTCGCGTCGACCGGCGGCACCGAGGCCGCCTACCGGCCCGAGGGCTACAACCGCTACTTCTTCGACGCCTTCCTGCCGCCCTACGAGCAGACGGCCACGCTGTGCGGCATGCGCTTCCTGCCGCCGCTGCTGATGCACGGCGCCCACCAGCTGGGCCGCGCCGGCCTGGCCGAGCACGTGGACACCTACCGCGAGCGCCTGGCCAGCTACCCCGACTGGCCCGAGCTGGCCGACATGGACGCCTGCCCGTCCTGCGTGCTGCCGGAGGGCGACCGGCCGGAGCCCACGACGCCCGCTCAGTCGCCCGCCCAATCCGCGGCGGCCGTCGAGGAGCCGGCGTCGTGAGCGCGGTGACCCCCTGGCTGTCGAGCAGCCTGGTGTTCCTGGGCGCGGCCGTCGTCATCGTGCCGCTGGCCCAGGCGCTGGGGCTCGGGTCGATCATCGGCTACCTGGCCGCCGGGCTGCTTATCGGGCCCTTCGGCCTGGGGCTGGTCAGCGACCCCGAGACCATCCTCCACTTCGCCGAGTTCGGCGTGGTGCTGATGCTGTTTCTCGTCGGGCTGGAGCTGGAGCCCAAGCGCCTGTGGGCGCTGCGGCGGCCGATCTTCGGCTGGGGCACGGCCCAGGTCGTCGGCTGCGCCGCGGTGCTGGGCCTGGCCGGCTGGGCGCTGGGCGCGCCGTGGAAGCTGGCGGTCGTGGCTGCGCTCGGCCTGGCGCTCAGCTCCACCGCGATCGCGCTGCAGGTGATGGGCGAACGCAACCTGATGCCCACCACCTCGGGCCAGGCCGGGTTTTCCATCCTGCTGTTCCAGGACGTCGCGGCGATCCCGATCCTGGCGCTGATCCCGCTGCTGGGCGCCGGCGAGGCGGTGGAAGGCCACGCCTGGTGGGAGGGCCTGCGCGCGCTCGCAGTCATCGGCGCCATCGTGCTGGGCGGCCGGCTGCTGCTGCGCCCGCTGTTCCGCTGGATCGCCAGGAGCAACACGCCCGAGATCTTTACCGCCGCGTCGCTGGGCCTGGTGGTCGGCATCGCGGCGCTGATGCAGGTGGTGGGCCTGTCGATGGCGCTGGGCGCCTTTCTGGCCGGTGTGCTGCTGGCCGAGAGCGAATACAAGCGCGAGCTCGAGACCGACGTCGAGCCCTTCAAGGGCCTGCTGCTGGGCCTGTTCTTCATCGCGGTCGGCATGTCGGTCGACTTCGACGCGCTGCTGGCGCACCCCGGCATCGTGCTGGGCCTGCTGGCGGGCTTTCTGGCGATCAAGGCCGCGGTGCTGTGGGGCCTGGCCAAGGGCATGGGCATCCCCTGGCAGGAACGGCCCGTCTTCACCCTGCTGCTGGCCCAGGGCGGCGAGTTCGCCTTCGTCGTGTTCCAGGCCGCGGCCAACGCGAAGGTGTTCTCCAACGAGACGGCGTCGGTGCTGATCGGCGCGGTGGCGCTGTCGATGCTGGTGACGCCGCTGCTGCTGGTCGCCTTCGACCGCTGGGTGATGCCGCGCTATGCGCTGCGCAGCGGCCCCGACATGGAAGAACTGAGCGAGCCGCAGGAGGCGCCGATCATCATCGCCGGCTTCGGCCGCTACGGGCAGATCGTCTCGCGGCTGCTGTACGCCAACGGCCTGAAGGCCACGGTGCTGGACCACGACGCCGAGCAGATCGAGGTGCTGCGCCGCTTCGACTTCCAGGTCTATTACGGCGACGCGACGCGCCTGGACCTGCTGCGCACCGCGGGCGCGGCCCAGGCCAGGGTGCTGGTCATCGCGATCGACGACGTGGAGCAGAGCCTCAAGGTCGCCGACCTGGCGCGCGAGCACTTTCCGCACCTCACCGTCGTGGCGCGCGCCCGCAACGTGCAGCACTGGTATTCGCTGCGCGACCGCGGCGTGACGCACATCGAGCGCGAGACGCTGGACGCGTCCTTGATGAGCGCGCGCAGCGTGCTGGAGGCGATGGGCTGGCAGCCCCACCACGCCCGGTCCCTGGCGCTACGCTTCCGGCGCCACAACCTGCAGCAGCTGGAGGAAATGTGGCCGCACCGCAAGGACCAGGCGCTGCTGGTGTCGATGGCCAAGGCCGGGCGGCAGCAACTGGAAGAACTGTTCGCGCAGGAGCGGCAGGAGCGGGAGGAGAGAAGGCGTGAGGGGTGGGGGGAGTGAATGGCGGCGGTCAGCGTGTCAGCTCCGTTCCGTGGACTTTCAGGCGGCCTGTTGCACCGACGAGGCTCGCATCGCCGGGGCTTGACGAGGGGGTTTCTCGAGGAGAGCCGAGGTCGTAGCATCGGTTCGGTCACGGCGCGACAGGCCGCATCGGGCAGAGCGTCACATCATGTCTATCTGTAGTTTCGCGTCACGGGGTTCGAATGCCCGAGTACAAGGATGTAGTCGCGATTCTGGCCACCCTGGTAGCCGCCTTCGCCGGGGCATGGGGAGCCTTCCTCCTAGAAAGTAAGCGGCGCGAGCGCGAAACTCGTGATCGCAACGTGGGGGCCGGGAGCCGTGCTCTCTACACGATCTTCAACATCTGGAACACGCTTGAGCAGTACCGCAAGGAAGTTCTGGAGCCGTACCGAGGTCGCCCTGATTCTTGGCTCAACCTCGCTGCAAGTCCGGCGCTTCCTGTCGGCGAACATCGATTTCAGGCAGGCGATCTGCAGTTCCTTCTCCAAAGCGAGCATGCACAAACGTACGCCGCCCTTTTTCTAGAAGAGCAACGGTTTG
>NZ_CADEFR010000097.1 GCF_902826655.1 uncultured Methylibium sp.
CGGCTTCCAGCTCCTGCTTGGAGAGTTTCATGGGGGCTCCTGAATGAGGGCGGGCGCGACATCGGCCCGTGGATTCAGGTTCCCACGAGGGATCGCGTCGTCAACTGGCAAGGGATGGGCGCCGAAGTAACAGGCTTCCGTGGTGGCTCCTTCCCGGCCATCAAGATACCGTCGACCAACGCGGAGTGGCCGTCGGCAACCTGGCTGACGCCGGTCGCTCGCAGCGCGGGATCGGTCGGCAGCCGTCGACCCATACCGGCCCATCGGCTCGCTCCAAATCCGCCCGACGGCGAGTACGGTTTCCTCGCATTTCGCGTGTACGGAGCGGTCGCTCATGGACTCCGGCGGTCGGCCATCAGAAGGCATCCCGAAAGCGACCGTCCTTGGCAAAGGCCTGTTTGCCGCCATCGCAGACATTGATGCCGCTCGGCGGCACGTACTCTTCCCTCAGCGCG
This sequence comes from uncultured Methylibium sp., assembly GCF_902826655.1. Classification (GTDB taxonomy): domain Bacteria; phylum Pseudomonadota; class Gammaproteobacteria; order Burkholderiales; family Burkholderiaceae_C; genus Methylibium. The sequence continues at coordinate 456 of NZ_CADEFR010000097.1, forward strand.
TCTCGGACGCGCGCCGGCGCTTCCTCTTCGCCCAATGGGGCATCGCGGTGGCCGGAAGCGGCCGCAGGCGCTCGCGCTCGACCTCTGCGAACAACTGCACCACCCAGTCGAGAAACGCCCGCACGCGGGGCGTGCGCCGCACGCTCGGGGCGTACAGCAGATTGACGGGCGGCACTTCGTCGACAACCCACTCCGTCAGCGCCGGAACGAGCAAGCCGCTCGCCACCTCACGCCCGGGGCGTTGGTGCCAGTCCAGCAGGCGAGCCACGCCGACGCCCGACACGACCAGATCGCGCACCATGTCGCGGTGCACGTTGTCGACGATGACCGAGCCACGTGCCGCCACTGGCACATGCTCGTTGCCTCGCCTGAAGTGCCACAGGTCCATCACCGACCCGGTGTTCGAGCGGATGCACAGGCAGTTGTGCTGCTCCAGGTCGAGGGGATGCTGCGGTGTGCCATGCGCAGCCCAGTAGGCTGGCGAGGCCACGACCATGAAGGTCGTGGCCCCCAAGGGCCGAGCGACCAGATTGCCCACTTGCTGCGGCCAGCCCATCACGAGGATGGCGTCGAGGCTGCGGTCCTGCAGCTCGGACATGTTCATGAAGTAGCGCATGTCGAGCTGGATGTCGGGGAACAGGGCGCAAAACCTGGGAAGCGCCGCAGTCAGGACCTCCTGGGCGATGACCGGTTGCACGCCCACGACCACGGTGCCTTGCACCCGCGTGGCCGAGGCAGCGGCCTGTTCGACCGCGTCGTCGAGCTGTGCCAGGGCGGGCCGACACGTCTCCAGGAACGCGCGCCCCGGAACCGTCGGCGTGATGCCATGGGCACTTCGCACCAGCAACTGCACGTTCATGTCAGATTCGAGCGCGCCCACCTGCTTGGCGACGGCTGCCGCACTCACGCCGTGCTGGCGTGCCGCGGCGGAGAAGCTGGCACCCTCGACGGAGGAGACGAAGTAGCGGATCGCGCGGAGTCTGTCCATGGTGTGCTCCTGCAGAAGATGCGCCACGCGTTTCGAGGCGCTTCAACCAGCAGTTGAAGGCGGCTGCAACAAGCAGAGTATTCCCATGCATCGGACCGGCGCCTAGAGTGGACTCGACCGATGGCAAAGGAGTCACCATGAAGCTGCATCGTCGCCAGTTCCTGAACCTCAGCGTTGCCGGCTGTGCGGCCCTGGCCTGGCCCGCGCTTGCCGCCGAGTGGCCCAGCCGGCCAATCCGCCTGATCGCCGGCGGCGCCGGCAGCGTTACCGACATTCGCGCACGCTGGCTGGCAGAGCGTCTCGGCTCGGCACTCGGCCAGCCCGTCATCGTAGAGAACAATGCCGCCGCCGGCGGGAACCTGGCTGCGGAGCAGGTGGCGCGTGCTGCGCCCGACGGCTACACCCTGCTGCTCACGCACCAGGGCATCGCGGCGATCAATCCGCACCTGTTCGCCAGGCTCGGCTACGACGCGCTGGCCGACTTCGTGCCGGTGGCTCGCTTCGGCATTGGCCAGCTGGCGCTCGTGGTGCTGGCGGCTTCGCCGATCCGCTCGGTAGCCGATCTGCTGGCGCGCGCCAGGGCCAGGCCGGGGGCAATGAACTACGGCTCCAACGGCAACGGCACGCCGCCACATCTGGCCGCCGAACAGCTCAAGCGCATGACCGGCATCGAAGCGGTGCACGTGCCTTACAAGGGCGGCGGTGCGCTTCTGACAGCGCTGCTGGGGTCGCAGGTGGACTGGGCCATCGAAGGGCTGACGCCGCTGCTGCCGCATGCCAAATCGGGCGCGTTGCGCGCACTGGCGGTCACAGGTGGCCGCCGGGTGCCGGACTGGCCGGACGTGCCAACGCTCGCCGAGGCCGGCGTGCCGGGCTATGAGTACATCGGCTGGACGGGCGTCAGCGCGCCTGCTGGCACGCCGAAACCCATCGTGGACCGCCTGAACGCGGAGATCAATCGGGCCGCGACGAGCGACGAAGGCCAGCGGTTCTTCGCGAAGGCCGGCGCCGAAGGCGGTGGACTTTCGCCCGCCGATTTCGCCGATTTCGTTCGAGCCGAACACACACGGTTCGGGCGGCTGATCCGCGAAGCAGGCTTGAAGGCCGAATAGGAAGCCAAGGCCATGCAGGCTTCAACACCGGCAGTCGACGCTCGCGGCTCTTCCTGCGATGCAGCCGATCTTCTTGCCATGATCAATGGCGCCTGGGTCACGCAGGTCATCCGGACGGCCTGCGAGCTCGATTTACCCGACCGCCTGTCGCAACAGGTCGCCGATACGGCGTCGCTGGCGACGGCGAGCGGCAGCGACGTCAACGCGCTGCGGCGTCTGTTGCTTGCGATGGCCTCCCTTGAACTGTGCGAGCCTGTGCCCACCGATTGCTGGCGGCTCTCGCCCAGGGGTCAGTTGTTGTGTCGTGATGCGCCGCTGTCACTGCACCACTGGGCCCGTCACGCCGGTGGAGGTCTGTGGCAGCGCTTGGGCGAACTGCCAGAGGCGGTTCGCAGCGGCGCGAGCTGGTCCGAACGGCATCACGGCGTCGGAGGCTACGAACGGCTGGCCACGGACGCGCACGCGGGCCACGTATTCCATCGGGCGATGGTCGAGCTGACCCGGCAAGTCGCTCCCGCCATCGTGTCGCATCTCGAGCTGAGTTCGACCCGCTGCGTCGTGGATGTCGGCGGCGGTCGGGGCGAACTACTGGCTGCCGTGCTGCAACGCGTACCGTCGGCGTGCGGTGTGCTGTGCGACCAGAGCGCGGCGTTGGAAGGCGCGGCAGCCGTGCTGGACCGCTGCGGCGTGGCGGCACGCTGCCGGATCGAGGCGGGGGACTTCTTCGTCGGCGTTCCAGCCGGGGCCGATCTCTACCTGCTGAAGAGCGTTCTCCACAACTGGGACGACGAGTCCTGCCGGCGGATCCTGGCGCGATGCGTCGACGCCATGCCCCCCCGGGCACGGCTGGTGGTGATCGAACGCCTGCGTCCCGAATCTGCCGGGCACGGCCCGCGCGACCGGGAGGTTGCCCGCACGGACCTGAACATGCTGGTGAGTCTGAGCGGACGGGAACGCAGCCGAAGCGAGTACGCCCGCCTCCTCGCCGACGCGGGCCTGGCGCTGTCGTCGGCGTGCGAGACGACGGGTGCATGGTCCGTGCTGGAAGCCCACGGCGAGCCGGCGCTCGGATAGGAGTCGAGGAGCATGCAAGTTCGCCTGGCCACCTGCCACCCGCCGCGCGTGCCGGCGCGCTGCCGCTACCTGGCCGTGCTGGCGTGGTCGTTCGCGCTGTTCAACGCCCTTCGATTGCTGGCATACCTTCCCACCATCTGGGCGATCTACACGAGTGGCGACTCGCAGCAGCACTCCTGGTTCACCTGGCTGACGTGGGTGGGCGCCAATGTGACCATGGCGGCTTGGTTGTACGAGGATGCGCAGCGTTGGACGCGCGCAGTCGCGGTCAATGCCTGCAATGCAATGATGTGCTTTGCGACGCTGGTGCTGATCCTCGCACTGCGGATGTGAGGCCACGGATCGAATGGCACACAGAATCCCGTAGCGCGGCGATCGTCGCTTGAGCATGCCGATGAACCGTGCGATGAACATCGCGGCGACTCTCGCCGTCGCGCCTCTGCTGGCGACCTCGGCCGGGTTGGCCTGGTACATCTTCGCGCCTCCCCCATCGAAGCCTTGCCGCTCGCGGGCGAGCTGATCTCTGGCGCGTCCATGGAAGGCCAGCACTTCTTGGCGGAGTCCGTCTACAAGACCGACCTCGCTCAGCTGAAACCATTTCTCCTCCCCCAGGGCCGACGTGCCTTCTGCGGCCCTGCAACGAGTGCTGCGGTCATCAACGCTGCGCTGCGCCCATCGAACCCGGTCACCCAGTTCTCGCTCTTCGGCACCGCCACGCCGGACACCAAGAGCGAGCTGGCCGTCTCGCTCTCGGGTCTGACGCTCGAGGAACTTGCCGTGCTTCTACGTGCGCACGGTCTCGTGGTCCGAACGGTTCATGCCAAATTCGGCGACGTCGCCACCTTTCGTGCCGACGCCCAAGAGACGCTCAGCGAGCCGCTCACCTTCCTGGTGGTCAATTACGACCGTGGCGCTGTGGAGCAAGCCGGCGCCGGGCACATCTCTCCTGTTGGCGCGTACCACGTGGCGACGGATCGCCTGCTGGTCATGGACGTGGCGGCCTACAAGTATCTCCATACGTGGGTACCGCTGAGCAAGCTGTGGGTGGCCATGAACACTGTCGACCTCGACTCGGGCCGGTCTCGGGGCTACCTCATTGTCACCGCGGGCGCACGCGTCGACGGCACTTCAGGCAGATGACTCGCCGGGCTGGTAGAGCGACGAACGCACACGTACCGTTGTCCAGCGCCCATCGAGCGTGCGCTTCAAGATGCTCCGACGAGGTGCGGGTTTCGGCCGGGTCGAGCCGAAAGGAACCTGAGACTCTTCACCGAAATCCTGCCCTTCGAGTGCGTGCCGAGGCGAGATCTTTCGAGCGCGGCCCGACCGGCAGCTTGTGGCCAGGTGCTGCCCGTGCTCGGCGCAAGCTGAAGGTCCGTTGCCGGCCACATCGCCGACGCTCCAATCACTGGTGCCGAGCAGTCCCGTTGCGGCGGACGGGCCTCGACGACGTAGCGTTTGTCGGCGCGTCGGGCGCCAGCCGCCACCGCGCGGCCCCTGCCAGATCGGGCCTTGGCAGTGGCGACTGGTTGAGACGCGATCGGACCAATATGCCTTCGCGCACAGTGCAAGGGCTACCCGCAGGCATCCGCCTGCCCAGCCCCGACCTGCGTCGGCGCCGCGGTCGTTACCCGCCTTGCACGCCCCTTCGTGCTCCGCCAGGAGCCCGATGCCCGCGGCACACCGACACCGCATCTGACTGATTGATCGCCGCCTCGCGCGGCACCAGAGCCACCCACCCCTGCGTCCGCGCATCCGGTGGGCCATCCATCCACCCTGACGGGGAGCCATCTCCCCGCGGGGCAGGTGCGTCTCCGTCGCCCCAACGGAGAACCCCATGGCCCGCATTCCCGAGCCCTGTTCCTGGCTGCCCGGCTTCGAGCCAGAGCCTGCCGCGGCCTTCGCGCCGCCCTCGCCTCCATTCCCTCCCGTTCCTCCCGATCCGCCGCTCGACGACGAGCCGGGTGAAGAGGAACACGAGCCTCGTTCACCACTGCCGTTGTGGCGGCCGAGCGGGCCGCCGACGCCGAACGCCTCGAGGTGCCCCTGGCCCCAACTGCCCGCCGGCGGGCTCGACATCCCGCGTGGCGCCGTCGCCAAGTTCGAGGCCAACCTGGCCGCGATCGAGACCCTGCGCGCGCTCGACGCGTCGGGCAGCGAGCCCGACGATGCCCAGCGTGGCACGCTCCTGCGCTACACCGGTTGGGGCGGCCTGCCCGCGAGCTTCAACCACGAAGCGACGGAGCCGGCCTGGGCCGGCCGCGCCGCGCAACTGCGCGATGCGCTCGACGCCGACGATCACCGCTCGGCGCTCGCGTCGGTGAACAACAGCCACTACACCCCGGTCGCGGTGATCACGGCGATGTGGCAGGCGGTTCAGGGCTTTGGCTTCAACGGAGGCCGCGTGCTCGAACCGAGCGCCGGCATCGGCCACTTCCTCGGCGCGATGCCAGCGGCGCTGGCCGAGCAATGCTCGGTCACCGCCATCGAGATCGACCGGCTTTCGGGTCGGATGCTGCGGGCGCTGTACGGCGCCAGCGGCGTGGACGTGCGCATCGGCGCGTTCGAGAAGACGCCGCTGGCCGACAACTGGTACGACCTGGCAATCGGCAACGTGCCCTTCGGCGCCTACAAGGTGGCCGATTCGAGCAACCGGCCTTATAGCCGCTTCAGCATCCACAACTACTTCCTCGGCCGCGCGCTCGACCTGCTGCGGCCCGGTGGGCTGGCCTGTTTCATCACCAGCAGCCACACGATGGATGCCTGGGAGGACACCGTGCGCCGCTACCTCGCGTCGCAGGCGGTGCTGCTGGGCGCGATCCGCCTGCCGCGCGGCGCCTTCGCCGAGATCGCGTCGACCGACGTGCAGGCCGACATCCTGTTCCTGCGCAAGCGGATACCGGGCGAAGCCGACGAGCAACCGTGGCTGGGCCTGAGCGTGGTGCCCGAGTCGCTGCGCGATCCGCGCTGCGGCGAACGCTACCTGCAGATCAATCAGTGGTATGCGGCGCAACCCGAGTTCTGCATCGGCCGTATCCGCCAGGAAAGCAACGGCCACGAGCCGGTGCCGACCGCGGTGTTCGACGGCGACCTGGCCGCAGAGCTGCCGCGGCGAGTCGACCTGCTGCCACGCGGCGTGTACAGCGCCGCCGCGCCGGAGGCGATTCCGGCCCAGCGCCGAGCATCAACCGCGCCCGGCGGAGCAAGGCCGGGGAGTCACCACCTCCACCACGGCCGCGTGCATCGCGTGGAGGACGGCGAACTGGTGGACATCCACGAGCGCCTGAACGCCACGCAGCGCGCCCGCATCTCGGGCCTGTGTTCAATCCGCGACCATGCCAGAGCCCTGCTCGATCTGCAGTTGGCGGATGCCAACGACAGCCGGCAGCGCCACGAGCGTGCCATGCTGAACGGCAGCTACGACCGCTACGTCGCGCGCTTCGGGTGTCTGTCGAACCGGGCCAACGCACTCGCGTTCCGGCGCGACCCCGACTACCCGCTGCTGCTGTCGCTGGAGCACTACGACGAGGAGACCGAGACCGCCACCAAGGCGGCGCTGTTCAGCCGGCGCACGCTGGCGAGGATTGTCGAGCCCGAAGCCGCAGCCGAACCGGAGGAGGCGCTCGCCGCCTCGGTGCAGTGGCGCGGCCGGGTCGATCCGGCCTGGATGGGCCAGTTGCTGTCGGCGCCGCCACAAGCGGTGCTCGATGCCCTGGCCGAGCGTGGGTTGGTGTTTCTGGACCCGGCGGACGGGCTGTGGAAGACCGCCGACGAGTACCTGTCCGGCGAGGTCAAGGCCAAGCTCAGGCAGGCGCTGGCCGCCGGCCCGGAGGCCGCACGCAACGTGACCGCGCTGGAGCGGGTGCAGCCGGAGGACTTGCCGCCGGCAGCCATCGAGCCGCGCGTGGGCGCGGTGTGGATTCCCGCCGGCGACGTGGAGGACTTCATCCGGCAGGTGCTGGAGCAGAAGGACTGCGAGGTGGGCTACTCGGCGCAGGCCGGGGCCTGGTCGGTGCGTTACCCCGAGTGGAGCGCGCGCCAGAACGTCAAGGTGACGCAGGAGTTCGGCACCTCGCGGCTGAACGCGATCGAGTTGGTGCAGTGCGCGCTGAACGTGCAGGTGCCGACGGTGCGCGACCCGGACCCGGAGAGCGACCGCATGATCGTCAATCCCGACGAGACGCTGGCGGCGCGCGAGAAGCTGGCGCTGATCAAGGAGCGCTTCGCGGCCTGGGCCTTCGACGAAGCCGAGCGCCGCGAGCGGCTGTGCCGGACCTACAACGACCTGTTCAACGCCACGCGGCCGCAGCAGTTCGATGGTTCGCACCTGAAGCTGCCGGGGTTCTCGCGCTGTTACGCGCTG
>NZ_CADEFR010000098.1 GCF_902826655.1 uncultured Methylibium sp.
GTGATCGGGCCGTAGGCGTCGAGCGCCACCACGATGCCGGCCAGGCTCAGCATCGCCGTCGCGGCGATCGCGATGCCGTACAGGCCCGCGAGCCAGTACGAAGCCAGGATCGCCAGGCAGACGAAGAGGACGGGCCAGGCCGTCGAGCGCATCGACACGCCCAGGCCGGCGATCACGTTGGTGCCGTGGCCGGTGGTCGAGGCCTGCGCCACGTGCTTGACCGGCGCGTACTGCGTGCCGGTGTAGTACTCGGTGATCCACACCAGCAGTGCGGTCAGCACCAGGCCGACGACCGCCGAGCCGAAGAGGCGCATCTGCGTGCCGCTCTCGTAGATGCCGTTGTCGGGCATCACCCACTTGGTGATGAAGAAGAAGCCGACCAGCGAGATCACGCCGGCGACGATCAGGCCCTTGTAGAGCGCCGGCATCACGTTCTTCATGCCCGGCGTCGCCTTGACGGCGCTGCAGCCGATGATCGACGCGATGATCGAGAAGCCGCCCAGCGCCAGCGGGTACAGCGCCGCCTGCATCGGCGCCGCGGTGACCAGCAGCGCGCCCAGCACCATCGTGGCGATCAGCGTCACCGCGTAGGTCTCGAACAGGTCGGCCGCCATGCCGGCGCAGTCGCCGACGTTGTCGCCCACGTTGTCGGCGATCACCGCCGGGTTGCGCGGATCGTCCTCGGGGATGCCGGCTTCGACCTTGCCGACCAGGTCGGCGCCGACGTCGGCGCCCTTGGTGAAGATGCCGCCGCCCAGCCGCGCGAAGATCGAGATCAGCGAGGCGCCGAAGGCAAAGCCCAGCAGCGGCTTCAGTGCCGGTGCCAGGCCGCTGACCGGCGTGATCTGGCCGTTGGCGGTGAGGAACCAGAACACGATGCCGACGCCCAGCAGGCCCAGGCCGACCACCAGCATGCCGGTGATCGCGCCGCCCTTGAACGCCACGTCGAGCGCCTCGCGCATGCCACGGGTCGCCGCCTGCGCGGTGCGCACATTGGCCTTGACCGACACGTTCATGCCGATGAAGCCGCAGGCCCCGGACAGCACCGCGCCGACCACGAAGGCCACCGCCGTCGACAGGTCGATGAAGAAGCCGATCAGGATCGTGAGGATCACGCCGACGATCGCGATCGTCCGGTACTGGCGGGCGAGGTAGGCCGCCGCGCCCTGCTGGATGGCGGCCGCGATTTCCTGCATGCGGGCATTGCCCGCATCCTGCTTGAGGATCCAGCTGCGCTGGACGAAGCCGTAGACGACGGCCGCGAGGCCGCAGATCAGCGCGAAAACGAGCGCCATGGAACTGGACATGAAGGGGCTCTCCTACCTCGTTAAGGGTCCTCGATGAGGGGACGCTCCGCGGTTCTCGTGGGGCTCGGGTGACAGGCACCGGCGGCCCGGCCGGGTAGCCGGCGCATGCTAAGGGATGGACCCCGATGCCGCAACGCGGAACGCATGGTGTTTTCCAGCGGTGCGGAATGCTCGGTGACCGGGGCTGCGAGCCGCGAACGAGGGCAAGTGGTCAGGTCCGCGACAGTGCTCTGCATAGAATTCGGGTTTCCCCCTGATCCTCCGAAAGCCGCGATGAGCCTGCACCTCGTGACCCCTGGCGCCAAGGCGCCCGAAGAGTTCAACGTGATCATCGAGATCCCGATGAATGCCGACCCGATCAAGTACGAAGTCGACAAGCAGAGCGGCGCCCTGTTCGTCGATCGCTTCATGACGACGGCGATGCACTATCCCTGCAACTATGGATACGTGCCCCAGACGCTGTCGGACGATGGCGACCCGGTCGACGTGCTGGTGATCACGCCGTTCCCGCTGACGCCCGGCGTGGTGGTGACCTGCCGCCCGATCGGCGTGCTGAAGATGGAAGACGAGGCCGGCGGTGACGCCAAGCTGCTGGCGGTGCCGACCAGCAAGATCCTGCCGATCTACGAACACTGGAGGAAGCCGGAGGACATCAACCAGATGCGCCTGAAGGCGATCCAGCACTTCTTCGAGCACTACAAGGACCTCGAGGCGGGCAAGTGGGTCAAGGTGCAGGGTTGGGAGGGCCCCGAGTCGGCCAGGCAGGAGATCGTCTCGGGGATCGAGAGCTATCGCAAGGCCGCCAAGGCCTGAATGCCCGACGGGGCAGGTCCCCCGGACCGGCTGCATACACTGCCGGTCCGTCCAGCCTGGCCCCGCCCGGGGTCCGCCCCATGATCAAGAAGCTGCTGTTCGCCGGCGCCTGTGCGCTGGCCCTGGTGCAGGCGCCGCCGACGGCGCAGGCGGCGCCGGCCCTGCCGAAGGGCATGAGCGCGATCGGCACGGTCGAGGGCATCGGCGAGTACCGCCTGGCCAACGGCCTGCAGGTGCTGCTGATCCCCGACGAGTCCAAGCCCACGACCACGGTCAACCTGACCTACCGGGTCGGGTCGCGGCACGAGAACTACGGCGAGACCGGCATGGCCCACCTGCTGGAGCACCTGATCTTCAAGGGCACGCCGACGACGCGCAACGTCTGGGGCGAGTTCACGAAGCGCGGCCTCAGCGCCAACGGCAGCACGTCCTTCGACCGTACCAACTACTTCGCCAGCTTCGCGGCCAGCGACGACAACCTGCGCTGGTTCCTGTCGTGGCACGCCGACGCGATGGTCCACAGCTTCATCGCGAAGCGCGACCTCGACACCGAGATGACGGTGGTGCGCAACGAGATGGAGATGGGCGAGAACAGCCCGACGCGCATCCTCTACCAGCAGACGCTGGCGGCGATGTACCAGTGGCACAACTACGGCAAGAGCACGATCGGCGCGCGCAGCGACGTCGAGAACGTCGACATCGGGCGCCTGCAGGCCTTCTACCGGCAGTACTACCAGCCGGACAACGCGACGCTGGTGATCTCCGGGCAGTTCGAACCGGCTCGCGTGCTGGGCTGGGTGCAGCAGTACTTCGGGCGCATCCCCAAGCCGAAACGACAGCTGCCGGCGCTCTACACCATCGACCCCGTGCAGGACGGCGAGCGCAGCGTGACCCTGCGCCGCAACGGCGGCACGCCGGTGGTCATCGGCGCCTATCACGTGATGCCGGCGGCGCACCCCGACTACGCCGCCGTCGAACTGCTGGCCCAGCTGCTGGGCGACACGCCCTCCGGCCGGCTGCACAAGCGCCTGGTCGAGAAGCGGCTCGCGGCCAGCGTCGGCGCCTATGCGCTGGGCCTGCGAGATCCCGGGGCGCTGCTCTTCCTGGCCGAGGTGGCGCCGGGGCAGGACGCCGGCGCGGCCACTGCCGAACTGCTGGCGACGCTCGAGTCGCTGGCCGACCAGCCGATCCAGGCCGACGAGCTGGAGCGCGCACGCACCCAATGGCTCAAGGCCTGGGAACAGTCCTTCACGAATCCCGAGACCGTCGGCGTCTCGCTGTCGGAGTCCGTCGCGCAAGGCGACTGGCGCCTGCTTTTCCTGCTGCGCGACCGCGTCAAGGCCGTGCCGCTGGCTGACGTGCAGCGCGTCGCCCGGGAGCATCTGCTGGCCCCGAACCGCACCCTCGCCACCTACCTGCCCACCGACAAGCCGCAGCGCGCGCCGCTGCCGTCGACGGTCGACGTCGCGGCGCAGTTCAAGGACTTCAAGCCGCAGGCCGCCGCCGCCGCCGTCGCGGCATTCGACACGTCACCGAGCAACATCGACGCGAAGACGCGGACCTTCACACTGGCCAGCGGCATGAAGGTCGCGCTGCTGCCCAAGCCGACGCGCGGCCAGGCCGTCAGCGCCGCCTTGACCCTTCACTACGGCGACGAGCGCAGCCTCGCGAACCAGGGCGAAACGCCGTCGCTGGTGGCGGCGATGCTGGACGAGGGCACGGCACGGCTCGGCCGCCAGCAGATCCGCGACCGTCTCGACCAGCTGCAGACCGAGATCAGCGTCTCGGCGGGCCTGGGCAGCGTGTCCGTGCGGCTGGTCTCCAAGCGCGACCAGCTGCCTGCTGCCGTGGCGCTGGTCGGCGAACTGCTGCGCGAGCCATCGTTCCCGCCCGATGTGCTGGAAGAGCAGCGCAATCAGGCGCTCGCCGGCATCGAGCAGCAGCGCAAGGAGCCGGAGGCCGTGGCGGCGAACGCCATCGATCGTCACTTGAACCGCTACCCGCGCGGCGACCCCCGGGAGGCCAAGAGCTTCGACCAGGTGGTCGAGGACATCCGCGGTGCGAGGGCCGAGCAGTTGCGCGACTTCCACCGGCGCTTCTATGGCGCCTCGCACGCCGAGTTCGGCGCCAGCGGCGACTTCGACCCGGCCGCCTTGCGACAGGCGCTGGAGACGGCCTTCGGCAGCTGGCGCACCACCGAGGCCTATGTGCGCGTGCCGACGCCGCTTGTGGAAGCGCCGCCGGTGCGTCTGCTGCTGCCCACGCCCGACAAGCAGAACGCGCACATGGAAGTGGCGCTGCCCCTGCCGCTGATGGACAGCGACCCGGACTACCCGCTCTTCACGCTGGCGAACCACATGCTGGGCGGCGGCGGCAGCTCGCGACTGTGGATGCGCATCCGCGAGAAGGAAGGCCTGTCCTACGGGGTGCAGAGCTACGTCTCGTGGAGTCAGCAGGAGCGCAACTCGGTGTGGCACGTCGTCGCCATCTTCGCGCCGCAGAACCGCGCCAAGGTCGAGGCGGCCTTCAAGGAGGAGGTGGCGCGGGCCTTGAAGGACGGCTTCACCGCCACCGAACTCGAGGAGGCCAGGCGCGGCGTGCTGGGACTGCGGCGGCTGTCGCGCGCCCAGGACGATCGGCTGGCCGCCGGCCTGGCGTCGAACCTGAAGCTCGGGCGCAGCTTTGCGGTGTCGCAGCGCGTCGACGATGCCATCGCGGCGGCGACGCTGGAGCAGGTCAACGGCGCGCTGCGCAAGTACCTGCAGCCGGATCGCCTCGTGCAGGCGCTGGCCGGCGACTTCAAGCCCTAGCCGGGCGGGGCGGGCTTGAACGGGTTGCGCTCGTCGAGCTCGCTCACGTAGGCCTCGACACCGGCGCCTTCGCGTTCGAGGAAGCGGCCGACGGCGCCGGCGAAGGCGCCGTCGCGCAGCCAGTGCGCCGAGCGCGTGCGCACCGGCAGCAGTCCGCGGGCCATCTTGTGCTCGCCCTGCGCGCCGCCCTCGAAGCGGCGGTAGCCGTGCGCGATGCACCACTGCAGCGGCTGGTAGTAGCAGGCCTCGAAGTGCAGGCAGTTCACGGCTTCGAGTGCGCCCCAGTAGCGACCGTAGGCCTGGCCGCGCGACGGGTCGAGGGCGATCAGCGAAGTCGCGATCGGACGGCCGTCGCGGCGTGCCGTGAACAGCAGCCAGTGCCCGGCCATCGTGGCGGCCATGCGGTCGAAGAAGTCGCGCGTCAGGTAGGGCGTCGAGCGGTGCGCGCGGTAGGTGGCGGTGTAGCAGCGGTAGAAGAAGTCCCAGTCCGAGGGCTCGATCTGCGACCCGAGGCGGACGTCGAACTCGATGCCGGCCTCGCGCACGTAGCGGCGCTCCTGCTGGATCTTCTTGCGCTTGTCGCGCTGCAGGCCGGCCAGGAAGTCGGCGAAGTCGGCGTACGGGGCCGGCTCGCGGTTGCGCCAGTGGAACTGCACCGTGCCGCGCATCATCCAGCCGGCCGACTCCGCCGCGGCCGCATCCTCGTCGTCGAGGAAGAGGGCGTGGGCCGACGAGAACCGGTGCTCCCTCGCGAGGGCTGCCATCGCCAGCAGCAGTGCCTGGCGCGAGGCGGCATCGTGCGCCAGCAGGCGCGACCCGGGCACCGGCGTGAAGGGCACGGCGACGAGCAGCTTGGGGTAGTAGCGCTGGCCGGCGCGCTCGTAGGCGTCGGCCCAGGCCCAGTCGAACACGTACTCGCCATAGGAATGGCTCTTCAGGTACAGCGGGCAGGCGGCCGCGAGTCGGCCGTCGTGCTCGAGCGTCAGGAAGAGCGGCGTCCAGCCCGTCTCGGGGACGGCACTGCCCGACGCGTGCAGCGCGGCCAGGTAGGCGTGGCGCATGAAGGGCGTCGGGGCCGGACTGGCCTCGAGCAGCGCGTCCCAGGCCGCGGCATCGATGCGCGAGGGGTCGTCGTGCGCCTGCAGCGCCACAGCGCCCCCGGTGGCGGCGCTACCATCCTCGAACTCCGCATCACTCTGCTGCTTCATGCCTGCCGTTGTTTCGTCGAGGCTCGCCGTTGTCCAGTTCAACGCCACCGTTGGTGACCTCGCCGGCAACGCGAAGCGCATCGCCGACCTGGCTCGCGAGGCGCACGCGCGAGGTGCTCGTTGCGTGATCACCCCCGAGCTGTCCCTGACCGGCTATCCACCCGAGGACCTGCTGCTGCGCCCGGCCTTCATGCAGGCCTGCGACGAAGCCCTGCGAGCCTGCGCCGAGTCGCTGGCCGATCTGCCCGGCTTGCAGGTGGTGGTGGGCCATCCGCAGGCCGTCGACGCCCTGGGGGATGTTCGCACGCGCTCGCTGGCCGTGCAGCGGCGGGTGAATGCCGCGTCGGTGCTGCGCCAGGGGCGGGTCGTCGCGACCTATGCCAAGCGCGAACTGCCCAACTACCAGGTGTTCGACGAGCGACGCTACTTCGTGTCGGGCCGCGATGCCGGCCTGGGACCGGTGGTCGTCGATGTCGACGGGCTGCGGCTCGGCCTGCTGATCTGCGAGGACGCCTGGTTCGACGAGCCGGCCGCTGCCGCGAAAGCAGCCGGCGCGCAGGCGCTGGCGGTGATCAACGCCTCGCCATTCCACCTGGGCAAGGCCGGCGAGCGCGAGGCACGCATGGCCGAGCGGACGCGTGCGACCGGCCTGCCGCTCGTCTATGCCCATCTCGTCGGCGGGCAGGACGAGGTGGTCTTCGATGGCGCGTCCTTCGCCGTCGACGCGCAGGGCCGGGTGCAGGCGCGCGCGGCGAGCTTTGCGGAAGAACTGCTGCTGGTCGACGTGACCGCCGATGGGGCGGTGGCCGGAAGCGTTGCTCCCGGTCCGTCGCTCGAGGCACAGGCCTGGGGCGCGCTGGTCACCGGGGTGCGCGACTATCTGGGCAAGAACGGCTTTCCCGGCGCGATCATCGGTCTGTCCGGCGGCATCGACTCGGCCCTGGTGCTGGCCGTGGCGGTCGACGCGCTCGGGGCCGACAAGGTGCGCGCGGTGATGATGCCGTCGCCCTACACCGCCGACATCTCGTGGATCGACGCGCGCGACATGGCGCGGCGCCTCGGAGTGCAGTACGACGAGATCTCGATCACGCCGATGTTCGAGGCCTTCAAGGCCAGCCTCGCGGCCGAGTTCGCCGGCCTGCCCGAGGACACGACCGAAGAGAACATCCAGGCCCGTTGCCGCGGGGTGCTGTTGATGGCGCTGTCCAACAAGACCGGCCGCATCGTGCTGACCACCGGCAACAAGAGCGAGATGGCGACCGGCTACTGCACGCTCTACGGCGACATGGCAGGCGGTTTCGCGGTCATCAAGGACGTGGCCAAGACGCTGGTCTACCGCCTGGCGGCGTGGCGCAACGGGCAGGGGACTGCGCCGGTGATCCCCGAGCGCATCATCACGCGTCCGCCCTCGGCCGAACTGCGCCCCGACCAGACCGACCAGGACAGCCTGCCGCCCTACGAGGTGCTCGACGCGATCCTGCAGCGCTACATGGAAGAGGACCAGGGCATCGAGTACATCGTGGCAGCCGGCTACCCGCGCACCGATGTGGAGCGCGTGACGCGGCTGATCCGCATCAACGAATACAAGCGACGGCAGGCGCCGGTCGGCATCCGCATCACGCATCGCAGCTTCGGCAAGGATTGGCGCTACCCGATCACGTCGAAATTCCGCGCTTAACCGTGCTTAAATTCAGGCCAGTCGAATCCCCTTCCGGAGCCCGCCATGAAGCAGATCACCGCCGTCATCAAGCCGTTCAAGCTCGAGGAAGTGCGC
>NZ_CADEFR010000099.1 GCF_902826655.1 uncultured Methylibium sp.
AGAAGCGCGGGCCGAAGAACGCCTCGCTCGAGCGGTGCGATCTGGGCAAGGGGCCTGGCGTCGTCAAGGGCGCGTGGGTCGAGATGCCGCGCTGGTTCGGCGACACGCAGCGGGTGCAGGACCTGGAGTCGCGGCTGCTGACGTGCATGTCGACGCTGCAGGGGCTGGACGCCGCCGAGATCGCGAAGACGCCCTTCGGCCGCGGCGAGCAGGCCAACATGGAGGCGCTGGCCGCCTACGTGTCGGCTGCGTCGCGCGGCATGAAGATGAACCTGCCGCAGTCGCACGTCGAAGAGAAGGTCATGTACGAGGTCGGCAAGCGCGCGTTCTTCTACCGCGGCGGGCCGATGGACTTCTCGTGCGCGTCCTGCCACGACGGCCCCGGCAAGCGGGTGCGCCTGCAGGACCTGCCCGACCTGACGAAGAACCCGGGCGACGGCATCGGCTTCGCGGCCTGGCCGGCCTATCGCGTCTCGAGCGGCGAGCTGTGGAGCATGCAGCGGCGGCTCAACGACTGCTACCGGCAGCAGCGCTTTCCCTTCCCCGGCTACGCCTCCGACGTGACGATCGCGCTCGGTGTGTACATGGGCGTCAACGCCAAGGGCGCCGAGTCGATCGCGCCTTCCATCAAGCGCTGAGGGATATCGCGATGAACCACCGCACTTCGCTCGTGGCCGCCGGTCTGGCACTGCTGGCCGCCGGCTGCGCCGGCCTGCCGTCGTCGCAGGAGCTCGACGCCCGCGCGCTCGCCGTCATCAAGGGCTCGTTCCGCGACCAGGGCATCGCCAAGGTCGACCGCCTGAACCAGGACCTGGGCCAGCAGGCCTGCTCGTCCGACAAGCCACCCGGCGCGGAGGTCGCCACGCGCATCCAGGACGCCGCACTGGCCAGCATCAAGTGGCCGGCCGGCGGACAGTACCTCGGCGACTGGAAGGAAGGCGAGAAGCTGGCCCAGAACGGTCGCGGCAGCACCTGGACCGACGCGGCCGGCAGCGCCAACGGCGGCAGCTGCTACAACTGCCATCAGGTCGGCAAGGCCGAGCTGTCCTTCGGCACCATCGGCCCCAGCCTCTACAACTACGGCAAGCTGCGCGGCGTGTCGGACCCGACCAGCACCGCCAGTGCACCCATCGTCCAGTACACCTGGGCCAAGCTGTGGAACAGCAAGGCCTACGCGGCCTGCTCCAACATGCCGCGCTTCGGTCACGCCGGCCTGCTGACCGAGGACCAGATCCGCCACGTGATGGCGCTGCTGCTGGATCCGAAGTCGCCGGTGAACCAGTGACGCTCGGCAAGCGCGAATTCCTGCAGGTGCTGGGCGCGGCCGCGACGGCCGGCCTGGCGCTGGGCCGCCACGCCGAGGCCGACGCGGCCACGGCGGCCGCCGGGCTCTACGACCTGCCGCCCTTCGGCAACGTCTCGCTGCTGCACATGACGGACTGCCATGCGCAGTTGCTGCCGGTGCGCTTTCGCGAGCCGAGCGTGAACCTGGGCGTCGGCGCGATGAGCGGCAAGCTGCCGCACCTGGTCGGCGAGCGACTGCTGAAGGCTGCCGGGCTGCGACCCGGCACGGCGCTGGCGCATGCCTACACCTACCTCGACTTCGAGAAGGCCGCGCGCCGCTACGGCAGAGTCGGCGGCTTCGCGCACCTGGCCACGCTGGTCAAGCGCCTGAAGGCCAGCCGCCCGGGCGCGCTGCTGCTGGACGGCGGCGACACCTGGCAGGGATCGGCCACTTCGCTGTGGACGAAGGGCCAGGACATGGTCGACGCCTGCAAGCTGCTGGGCGTGGACGTGATGACCGGGCACTGGGAGTTCACCTACGGCCAGGAGCGCGTGCAGCAGGTCGTCGACCAGGACTTCAAGGGCCGCATCGACTTCGTCGCGCAGAACGTCAGGACCGCCGACTTCGGCGACCCGGTGTTCAAGGCTTATGCACTGCGCGAGGTGGGCGGCGTGAAGCTCGCGATCATCGGCCAGGCCTTCCCCTACACGCCGATCGCCAACCCGCGCTACCTGGTCGCCGACTGGAGCTTCGGCATCCAGGACGAGCAGATGCAGAAGACCGTCGACGCAGCGCGGGCCGAAGGCGCGCAGCTCGTGGTCGTGCTGTCGCACAACGGCATGGATGTCGACCTCAAGATGGCCAGCCGCGTGCGCGGCATCGACGCCATCCTGGGCGGCCACACGCACGACGGCGTGCCGGTGCCCGTGGTCGTCGACAACGCCGGCGGCAAGACGCTGGTGACCAACGCCGGCTCGAACACCAAGTTCCTGGGCGTGCTGGATCTGGACGTGAAGAACGGCAGGCTGGCCGACTACCGCTACAAGCTGCTGCCGGTGTTCGCCGACCAGCTGCCGGCCGACGCCGAGATGCAGGCGCTGATCGACAGGATCCGCGCGCCCTACAAGGACCGGCTGGCCGAGAAGCTGGCCGTCACCGACGGGCTGCTCTACCGCCGCGGCAACTTCAACGGCGCCTGGGACCAGCTGCTGTGCGACGCGCTGATGGAGGCGCAGGGCGCGGAGATCGCGTTCTCGCCGGGCTTCCGCTGGGGCACCAGCCTGCTGCCCGGCGACGCCATCACGCGCGAACTGATGATGGACCAGGTCGCGACGACCTATTCGTACGCCACCGTCACCGAGATGAGCGGCGAGACGATCAAGACCATCCTCGAGGACGTGGCCGACAACCTCTTCAACCCCGACCCCTACTACCAGCAGGGCGGCGACATGGTGCGCGTCGGCGGGCTGCGCTATGCGATCGAGCCGACGGCATCGATGGGCCGGCGCATCCAGGACCTGCGTCTCGGCGGCAAGCCGATCGACGCCGGCAAGCGCTACAAGGTCGCCGGCTGGGCGCCGGTGGCACAGGAGGCCAGCACCGCCGGCCACCCGATGGTGTGGGACGTGGTCGAATCCTGGCTCCGCGCCAAGGGTCGCGTCACGCCGCGCCGGCCGAACGTGCCGCGGCTGATCGGCATGGCCGGCAACCCCGGCGTCGCCTGAGTGGCGTCGGACCCGATCGCATCCCGAGGAGACCGTCATGAAGCCCCGCCAGTGGATCGCCGCCGCCCTGCTCGCCCTGACCGCCGCCGTGACCGCGCCGGCCGCATGGGCCCAGGACAAGGTGGCCTATCACGTCAACGATGCCAGGACCCAGGCGCTGGCGACGCTGCGCAACATCCGCAACCACCTCGACACCGACCCGACCGCGCAGATCTGGGTGGTGACGCACGCGAACGGCGTCGATTTCCTGATGGAGGGCGCCAAGGATCCGAACGGCGGCGACTACGCGGCCATCGTGTCGGCGCTGGCCAGCCGCGGCGTCAAGTTCGAGATCTGCGAGATCACGCTGAAGAACCGCAACCTGAAGAAGGAGCAGTTCATCCAGGAGGCCGAGTTCACGCCCTCGGGCGTGGTGCGGCTGACGAAGATGCAGCTGCAGGGCTATGCGTACATCAAGCCTTGATCGCCTGGGCGTGCTGGCGGCGCTGGTCGCGCTGGCGCTGCCGGTGCAGGCCCAGCCGGCCGCGGGCACGTTCTCGACCCGGTCGCTGACGCCCGAGACGGCACTGGCCGCCGCGCGCGCCGCGCTCGAGCATTGCCGCAAGGCCGGCTACCAGGTCGGCGTCGCGGTCGTCGACCGCGCCGGCCTGCCGCAGGTCTTCCTGCGCGACCGTTTCGCCGGCGCGCACACGGTGCAGATCGCGGTCGACAAGGCCTGGACCGCGGCGAGCTTCCGTCTCTCGACGACGACGCTGGCGGCCGAGACCCAGGCCGGCAAGACCATGAGCGGCCTGCGCGGCCAGCCGCGGGTGGTGGCCGCCGGCGGCGGGCTGGTGATCGAGTCGGCCGGCTCGGTGGTCGGTGCGATCGCGGTGTCCGGCGCGCCGGGCGGCGACGCCGACGATGCCTGCGCGAAAGCCGGCATCGCCACGATCGCCGACGCGCTGGAGTTCTAGCCGCGCGGAGCGCCGATGCGCTGCCTCGCCAGACCGGCCCTCGCGGCGACGGTCGTCGCGCTGACGCTCGCGACGGCACGGGCCCAGCCCGTCGCGGCGACGGTCGACATGCCGGTCGAGCCGGTCGCACCGCACAGCTACTTCGTGCAGGGGCAGGCGGCGCTCGGCTCGGCGGCGAACCAGAACTTCATATCGAACGCGGGCTTCGTCGTGACCGCGGACTCGGTCGTCGTGATCGACGCGCTGGGCTCGCCGGCCCTGGCCACCTTGCTGCTGCAGCGCATCGCGCGCATCACGCCCAAGCCGGTGAGCCACGTGCTGGTGACCCACTACCACGCCGATCACATCTACGGCCTGCAGGTCTTCAGGGCCGCGGGCGCGAGCATCGTCGCGCAGCGCCGGGCGCAGGACTACCTGCAGTCCGACACGGCGCTGCGGCGGCTCGAGGCCAGTCGCCAGGACCTGTTCCCGTGGATCGACGAGGCGACGCGGCTGGTCCCGGCCGACCGCTGGCTGGACGGCGACACCGACCTGCGCATCGGCGGCGTCGAGTTCCAGCTGCGTGCGGTGGGGCCGTCGCACACGCCGGAGGACATGGTCGTCCACGTGCCGCAGGAGCGCGTGCTGTTCGCCGGCGATCTGGTGTTCCGCGGCCGCATCCCCTTCGTCGGCCAGGCCGACAGCCGTCGCTGGATCGCCGCGCTGGACCGGCTGCTGGCCTTCGACGCGCGCGTGATGCTGCCGGGCCACGGGCCACCGTCCCGGCAGCCCGCCGACGACATCCGCCTGACGCGCGACTACCTCGCGCACCTGCGCACGACGATGGGCGAGGCGGCCCGCAACCTGGAGCCCTTCGACGAGGCCTACCGCAGGGCCGACTGGTCGCGCTACGAGACGCTGCCGCTCTTCGGGCCGGCCAACCGGATGAACGCCTACAACACCTACCTGCTGATGGAGCAGGAGCGCGACTAGGATGTCGCTTCACCATCGAGGAGAAGACGATGCGCATGCCGTGGTTGCCGGCCCTGGGCCTGATGCTGCTGACCGGCGCCGGCACGGCCGCCGCGCAGGGCGTCGCGATCTTCAAGGACGCCGATCTGGCGCTGGGCAGCAGGCTGATGCAGGAGCACAAGTGCACCGCCTGCCATGTCGCCAAGGTCGGTGGCGACGGCTCGGCCATCTACCGGCCCGCCGGACGCATCAGCACGCCGGGGCTGCTGCGCGGCATGGTGGAGCACTGCAACACCGAGATGAACCTCGGTCTCTTTCCCGACGAGGTGACGGCGATCGCCGCGGTGCTGCAGCGCGACCACTACCGCTTCAAGTGAAAGCCTCAGCCGCTACCATCGAGGCCAGCGAAGCACGCAGGAGCGCAGGGTGAGCCAGGACGAATCGGAGCAGGTCTTCAGCAGCGCAGCCGAGCTGTTCGCGCTGCTGTCCACGCCGATCCGCCTGCGCCTGATCAGCGCGCTGTGCAACGGCGAGAAGAACGTGTCGCAGCTGCTGTCCGAGATCGACGCGACGCAGCCCAACATGTCGCAGCACCTCGCCACGCTGTACCGCGCCGGCATCCTGGGCAAGCGCCGCGACGGCACGCAGATCTTCTACCGGCTGCAGAGCCAGCGCGCCGCCACGCTGTGCCGCGCGGTCTGCACCCAGATCGCCACCGAGATCGACGGCGACGCCGACATCCCGGCGGCCGAGCGGCTGCTGCCCTCGCTGCGCCAGGGCTGAGGCGCTCCGCACGCCGCCGCCCCGTGACGCCGCCGTCCTCGTCGCCGCTGTTCATCGTCTTCAACCTCGGCTCCGGCCACGGCGACGCGGCCGAGACACGAGCCCTCATCGAGGCGCGTTGCGCCGAGGCAGGCCGCACGCTGCACCTGCTGATGGTGGAGGACCCGCGTCGCATCGCCGAGATCGCGGCCGACGCGGTCCGCCGCGCGCGCGCCGACGAGGGCATCGTCGTGGCGGCCGGGGGCGACGGCACGATCAACGCCGTGGCGCAGGCCACGCTGGGCAGCGGCTGCCGCTTCGGCGTGCTGCCGCAGGGCACCTTCAACTACTTCAGCCGCGCCACCGGCATTCCCGCCGACACGCATGAAGCGATGCAGTTGCTGCTGTCGGGCCGGGTGCGACCGGCGCAGGTCGGACTGGTCAACGAGCGCGTGTTCCTTGTCAACGCCAGCCTGGGCCTCTACCCGAAGCTGCTGGAGGACCGCGAAGCGCTGAAGCGCCAGTGGGGGCGCAGCCGGCTGGTCGCGTTCTGGGCCGGCCTGATGACCGTGCTGCGAGCTCATCGCAACCTGCGCGTCGAGATGGAGGTTCACGGCCGCGCGACCGAGGTGCGCACGCCGACGCTCTTCGTCGCCAACAACGCGCTGCAGCTCGAGCAGCTGGGACTGCCGGAGGCCAGCGCGATCGAGGCCGGCCAGCTGGCCGCGATCACCGTGCGCCCGGCGGGTCGGCTGGCCTGGCTCGGCCTGCTGCTGCGCGGTGCGCTCGGTCGCCTGGGCGAAGCCGAACAGGTGACGAGCATCGGCTTCCGGCGGCTGACGGTGCGCTCGGCGCGTCCCTTTCGCCGGCGTCGCGTCAAGGTGGCGACCGACGGCGAGATCGTGTGGCTGCGCCTGCCGCTCGAGTTCGCGGTGTCGCCCGTCAGCCTGGACCTGATCGGCCCGGCCGATTCCGAGGCGACGTCCGACGGCCCCGCGACATGACGGTCCTGCTGCAGGTCTCGGATCCTCACTTCGGGACCGAAGACGCGTCGGTGGTCGTCGCCCTGGAGCGCCTGACCACCGAGCTGCGACCCGACGTGCTGCTGCTGTCGGGCGACATTACGCAGCGGGCCACGCGCGCGCAGTTCGCCGCCGCGCGGGCCTTCGTCGATCGGCTCGGCGTTCCGGCGTGCGTGGCGATCCCGGGCAATCACGACATCCCGCTGTTCGACGTGGTGGCGCGCAGCCTGAGGCCGTACGCGCGCTACGCCGCGGCCTTCGGCGACGACCTCGAGCCCCGCTTCGAGAACGGCGACGCGCTCGTGCTCGGCGTCAACACCACGCGCTGGTACCGCCACCAGGACGGTGCGGTCTCGGCGGCCCAGATCGAGCGCGTGGCGACGCAGCTGTCGTCGGCGACACGCACGCAATGGCGCATCGTCGTCGTGCACCAGCCGCTGGCCGTGACGCTGACCAAGGATCTGAAGAACCTCGCGCGGGGGCATGAAGCGGCGCTGCGGCGCTGGCGCGAGGCAGGTGCCGATCTCGTCGTCGGCGGCCACATCCATCTGCCCTACGTGCTGCAGCTGCCGGGGCCTGCGCAGACGAATGGCAAGGCCGAGCCGCGGACTCTGTGGGTGGCGCAGGCAGGCACGGCGATCAGCCGTCGCGTGCGACCGGAGGCGGGCAACTCGGTCAACGTGATCCGCGTCGAGGCCACGCCGCGCCGCGCGGTGATCGAGCGCTGGGATCACGACGCAGCCGCGCGGCGCTTCGCGCGCGTCGGGTCGCACGCGCTGGCATCGGCGATCGCACCCACCGACGCCGCAAAAGACGAAGGGGTTGGCTCGTGAAAGCCAACCCCTTGCTTTTTTCTGGCGGAGTGGACGGGGCTCGAACCCGCGACCCCCGGCGTGACAGGCCGGTATTCTAACCAACTGAACTACCACTCCCCGTGGCCGGCGGCTTCTGCGTCGACATGCGTCGCTGCACAAGTGCCTCCGAAACTTGGCGTCCCCTAGGGGATTCGAACCCCTGTAATCACCGTGAAAGGGTGGTGTCCTAGGCCTCTAGACGAAGGGGACTGAACCTTCTGCCTCTCTCGAACAGCGCCACCGCAGCCTGAGCTTTTGGTGGAGGTAAGCGGGATCGAACCGCTGACCTCTTGCATGCCATGCAAGCGCTC
>NZ_CADEFR010000100.1 GCF_902826655.1 uncultured Methylibium sp.
GCCATCACGTCGCTCCAAACTGCACCGCGCGGCGCGTTGTGCAGACGTTCCCTAAGGCTTTCACGGATTCGGAGAAGACCGGTCGGCTACCCAGCAGCAGGTTAGTCTGGATGCCTCTGATGTAGACAGGAACCGCAGACACGTTTTCAAAGTAGGCGTTGATCCCGGAAGCGCCGTGGTCGCAAGAGATGGGTCGGTTTGCAGACTGACTAAACCACTGATAAGTAGAGAACCGGACTACTGGCAGCGACTGAGCAGCAAATGCTTCTTGTGCTGACGCAACTAGCGTCGCGACTTGCCGCTGGCCGTCAATCGCCGCTTCAAAGGACTGCTTCGCGCTGTCGATAGATTGCTGTAGAGATCGTTGCTGCCCATCATTTGCCTCGGCGCCTAGTGCGGTAAGGCGCTCTGCCGCTGCAATCAATCGATCGGTTTGCTTGGCTGTCTCGCGCGCGGAGTCCTCAGCAATCTTTTCCTGCCGTTCGGACGAGGTTTTGGAGAAGTCGTACTGCCAGTAGGCAAACATCGCTTGAAGGAGAGCAGCCACCGCGGCAATGAGCCCGATCGTGATTGCTGGGTCTCGCTTGCGCCAACCTGTGCCGGCTTGCGACTCTTCTTGCGAAGGCTCATTGGCCTTGTGATGGCGTTGAGCGGGTGACCTCAGGGTCCGGCGCGGGGGTCGATCTGCCATTGGCTTGATGTAGCTGCTCGTGCTGCCAACGAGTGTAGTTGTCGGTTTGTTGATGTCACCGCTCGTTGCCAGTTGAGCACCAAGGGCAGCTCGACATCGCTGGTCCTTGCCAAGTTTCGGCTGACTAGTCAAGCAGTCACGGGGGAGGACGATGAGCCCGAAACGTAGATGACTTGCTCCGAGTGATGCCCTGTGCGTCGCTACACTGCCCGCCGTGGAAACCAAGTGGCTCGAGGACTTCGTCAGCCTCGCCGAGACGCGCAGCTTCTCGCGGTCGGCGCAGTTGCGGCACGTCACGCAGCCGGCCTTCAGCCGGCGCATCCAGGCGCTCGAGGCCTGGGCCGGGACGGACCTGGTGGACCGCTCGTCCTACCCCACGCGGCTCTC
Organism: uncultured Methylibium sp.; assembly: GCF_902826655.1. Taxonomy (GTDB): domain Bacteria; phylum Pseudomonadota; class Gammaproteobacteria; order Burkholderiales; family Burkholderiaceae_C; genus Methylibium. Next base: position 1,079 of record NZ_CADEFR010000100.1, read on the forward strand.
GCCGGCCGGCGAGACCTTCCACGCGCAGGCGCTGGAGATCCTCAACGCGCTGCAGGCCACGCGCAACCTGATGCGCGGGCATCGCGCGGTCGGGCAGGACATGATCGAGTTCGCGGTGCCGCACACGCTGGCCTTCGCCTTCTTCCCGCACTGGGTCATGGACCTGAAGCGCGACTTCGGCGAGCTGAAGAGCCGCCTGATCGCGCTGAACGTGCACGACGCGGTGTTGCGCCTGGCAGAAGGCAGCTGCGACCTGCTGATCGCGTACCACCACCCGGCGCAGCCGCTGCAGCTGTCGCCCGACCGCTACGAGATGCTGACGCTGGGCCAGGAGTCGCTGCGGGCCTATGCCAAGGCCGGGCCGGACGGCGAGCCGATGTTCCGGCTGCCGGCCCAGGCGCGCGACCGGGTGCCGTTCCTGGGCTATGCCTCGGGCGCCTACCTGGGCCAGCTGGTGGACCTGATCATCAAGCAGGCCGGCGGCACGGTGCCGCTCGACCCGATCTACGAGACCGACATGGCCGAGGGCCTGAAGGCGATGGCCCTCGAAGGCCACGGCCTGGCCTTCCTGCCCGCCAGCTCGGTGCGCAAGGAGCTCAAGACGCGCAAGCTGGTGCCGGCCGCGCCCTCGGGCAGCTTCGAGCTGACGATGGACGTGCGCATCTACCGCGAGCGACCCGAGGTCGCCAAGCAGCACGCCAAGCCGGGCGCGCAGGCGCTGTGGGCCTACCTGCAGGCGGCGGGGCCGGTGCCTGCGGCCGCAGCGGCGGCGTGATCGCGGCCCGGGCGCTGCCCTCCGATAGCGTTAACAGGCCCTAAGGCATCATCTCGCCCGCCGCGGCGGCGATCCCGCCCCGGCTCCATCGCTCAGCCCCCCAAGAGGAGACTCCGCATGTCCCCGCAGTTCCCGTTGCCGCGCGCCGTCGTGTCGGCTGTCGCGCTGGCTTTTGCCCTGGTCGTCGCCAGCGCCTGTGCGCCGACGCCGACCGCGCCCGCGCAGTCCGCCGCTCCCGCGGCAACGCCGACCGGCACGGGCGCGATCCCCGCGCCGCCGCCGACCCCGCAGCGCCCGGTGACCGACCGCCACCACGGCATCGCGCTGACCGACTCCTACCGCTGGCTCGAGGACCTGAAGAGCCCCGAGACCGTCGCCTGGATGAAGGCGCAGGGCGCCTACGCCGACGGCGTGCTGAACCGCATCGCCGGCCGCGAGAAGCTGCTGTCGCGTCTGGAGACGCTGGACCGCGAGGCCGGGCCGGTGGTGGCCGACGTGACGCGACGCCCCGGCGACCTGTGGTTCTACGAGAAGCGCGGCACCGGCGACAACCAGTACAAGCTGTACCTGCGGCGCGGCCTGAAGGGCGCCGAGAAGCTGCTCGTCGATCCCGACCAGTGGCAGCAGCGCACCGGCCAGCCGCATGCGCTGTCGTACTACAGCCCGTCGCCGAGCGGGCGCTACGTGGCCTATGCGGTGTCGGCCGCGGGCTCGGAGGCGTCGACGCTGCACGTGCTGGACACGCGCGACGGCAAGGAGCGCATCGCGCCGGTGGACCGCGTCGACTACGGCGGCATCTACTGGCAGGACGACCGGCACTTCTTCGTCAACCGGCTGCAGGAGATGAAGCCGGGCATGCCGGAGACGGCCAAGTACCAGAAGAGCGCGGTCTACGTGGTGGGCATCGACCGCGGGCTCTTCCCCGAGCCGGTGTTCGGCCCGGGCACGCCGGGCGTGACGCTGGAGGCGGATCACTTTGCGTGGGTGCAGCCCAGCGGCGACGGCAAGCACCTGATCGCGCGCGTCTTCAACGGCGTGCAGCGCGAGATCGCGGTGTGGCTGGCGCCGGCGGCGCGGTCGGGCACGCGCAGCCCGGGCTGGCGGCGCATCGTCGACTTCGAGGACGAGGTGACGCTGGTCGCGCCGCACGGCGGCGCGCTCTACCTGCTGAGCCAGAAGGACGCGTCGCGCGGCAAGCTGCTGCGCCTGGACCTGGCCCGGCCCGACATCGCCAGGGCGGCCGTCTGGCTGCCGCAGAACGACCGCGTGCTGACCGGCCTGGGCGCTGCCGCCGACGGCCTGTACGTCGAGCAGCGCGACGGCAACGTCAAGCGCCTGCTGCGCCGCACCTGGACCGGCAGCCGCTTCTACCAGGAGATCGCGCTGCCGGTGGCGGGCAGCTTCACGCTGCAGGGCGCCGAGGCGCCGGACCTGGCCTACGACGCGGCGCTGCCCGGCGTGGTGATCGCGCTGCAGGGCTGGGTGAACCCGAAGCAGATCTACGTCGTCGATCGCGCGCGCGGCGTGCGCAACACCGGCCTGCAACCGCTGCCCGACCTGCCGGGCCTGGGCGAGCTGATGGCCACCGAGGTCGACGTGCCCAGCCACGACGGCGCGAAGGTGCCGCTGTCCATCGTGCACCGGCGTGGCGTCAGGCTCGACGGCAGCAACCCGGTGCTGCTGAATGCGTACGCGTCCTACGGCCTGACCATCGACCCGCGCTTCACGCCGCTGTCGCTGGCCTGGCTGGAGGCCGGCGGCGTGCTGGCCTACGGCAACCCGCGCGGCAGCGGCGCGCGCGGCGAGGACTGGTACCGCGCCGGCAAGGGCGCGAACAAGCCCAACACCTGGAAGGACTTCATCGCCTGCGCCGAATGGCTGATCCGCCAGGGCTGGACCAGCACGCCGCGGCTGGCCGTCAGCGGCGGCAGCGCCGGCGGCATCACCGTCGGGCGCGCGCTGACCGAGCGGCCGGACCTGTTTGCGGTGGCGCTGCCGGCGGTGGGTGCGCTGGACATGATCAACGGCGAGAACACCGCCAACGGCATGACCAACATCCCCGAGTTCGGCACGATCACCAAGGCCGACGAGTTCCGCGCGCTGCTGGCGATGAGCAGCTTCCACCAGGTGAAGGACGGCACGGCCTATCCGGCGGTGCTGCTGACGCACGGCGTGAACGACCCGCGGGTCGACGTCTGGAACTCGACCAAGATGGCGGCACGCCTGCAGGCCGCCAGCTCGAGCGGCAAGCCGGTGCTGGTGCGGCTGGACTACGACGGCGGTCACGGCATCGGCGCCACCAAGCGCCAGCAGCTGGCCGAGCGCGCCGACCTCTACGCGTTCTCGCTGTGGCAGATGGGCGTGCCGGGTTATGGCCTGCGGCCCTGAGGGCCGGCCGCCGATGCGTCGGCGGTATGGCTACGCGCCGTGATCGGCATTGGCCCGGCGCCGGGCCAGCGGCTACAGTCCGCGCCGACCGCGGCCTGGCACGGCACCTGCTGAGCTAAGTATTTCCCGGGCATACCCTGATGCCCGAGTCCTGTAGATTGCGTTTTCGTTCTACCCTCATCGTCAGACGAAGGAATCCCATGAAGAAGACTTTGCTCGTTCTGGCCGCTGCCCTGGCCGCGACCGGCCTGGCCCAGGCCCAAGACACCCTCGCCAAGGTCAAGGAGTCCGGCTCCATCACGATGGGCGTGCGCGAGTCCTCGGGCGTCCTGTCGTACACCCTGGGCGGCGCCAAGTACGTCGGCTACCACATCGCGATCTGCGAGAAGGCCATCGAGAACATCGAGAAGGCCGTCGGCAAGAAGCTCACGGTCAAGTACCAGCCGGTCACGTCGCAGAACCGCATTCCGCTGGTGCAGAACGGCACCGTCGACCTGGAGTGCGGCTCGACCACCAACAACGCCACGCGCCAGAAGGACGTGAGCTTCGCCAATACCACCTTCGTCGAAGAGGTGCGGATGGCGGTCAAGGCCAGCTCGCCGATCAAGTCGGTCGCCGACCTGAAGGACAAGACCGTCGCCACCACCACCGGCACGACCTCGGTCCAGACCCTGCGCAAGCACAAGCGCGCCGAGAGCGTCGAGTTCAAGGAGGTCTTCGGCAAGGACCACGCCGACAGCTTCCTGCTGGTCGACAGCGGCCGCGCCGACGTCTTCGTCATGGACGGCAGCCTGCTGGCCGGCCTGATCGCGCGCAGCAAGAACCCGGCGGACTTCAAGATCGTCGGCGAGGTGCTGTCGGTCGAGCCGATCGCCATCATGGTGCGCAAGGACGACGAGGGCCTGCTGAAGATCGTCAACGCGACCATCGCCGGCATGGTGAAGTCGGGCGAGATCAACCAGCTGTACGACAAGTGGTTCCTGCAGCCGACGCCCCCGACCGGCGCCAAGGTCGGCCTGCCGATGAGCGACACGCTCAAGGACACCCTGAAGAACCCGAACAACCGCCCGATGGAAGACTACGCCAAGAAGATCTGATTGGCGGGCGGTTCGGGATGTCACTGAGGTAAGCCCTAGCGCCGGGCGGCGCAAAGCTTGCTTACCCTCGGAGCGCGGCGGAGGATCCCGCCGCGCTCCTTCGTTTGCACAGGGCTCGCGGGCCGTCACGGGGTCAAGCGGGTCAACCGGGTAAGGGGGTCGGACTTGGCCAGCTTCGATTGGCAGGTGTTCTGCAAGAACACGCTCGACGGGGAGGTGATCCCGCGCTGCTTCGGCAGCGGCGGCGACATCACCTACCTGCAATGGATGATGTCGGCCTGGGGCTGGACGCTGTCGGTCGCGGTGCTGGCCCTGGTCGTGGCGCTGGTGGTCGGCTCGCTGATGGGCATCCTGCGCACCGTGCCCGACCAGCGGCTGCAGTTCGTCGGCAACGCCTGGACGGAGCTGTTCCGCAACATCCCGCTGCTGGTCCAGATCTTCCTCTGGTACCACGTGATCCCGTCGATCTTCACCAGCCTGCGCAGCGTGCCGAGCTTCCTGCTGGTGGTCTTCGCGCTGGGCTTCTTCACGTCGGCGCGCATCGCCGAGCAGGTCAAGGCCGGCATCCAGAGCCTGCCGCGCGGCCAGAGCTACGCCGGCCTGGCGATGGGCCTGACGCTGCCGCAGACCTACCGCTACGTGCTGCTGCCGATGGCGTTCCGCATCGTCATCCCGCCGCTGACGAGCGAGAGCATGAACATCATCAAGAACTCCTCGGTGGCCTTCGCCGTGTCGATCGCCGAGCTGACGATGTTCGCGATGCAGGCCCAGGAAGAGACCTCGCGCGGCGTCGAGGTCTACCTGGCCGTGACCGCGCTGTACTTCGTGTCGGCCTTCTTCGTGAACCGCGTGATGGCCTTCGTCGAGGACCGCATCCGCATCCCCGGAACCATGGGGAGCAAATGATGGGAAACCTCGACTTCTCCTTCCTCACCTGGGACGTCGTCTCGGGCTTCGTGCTCAAGGGCCTGTTCTTCTCGATCCAGCTGACGCTGATCGCGATGGTGGGCGGCATCATCATCGGCACGCTGCTGGCGCTGATGCGGCTGTCGGGCAAGAAGTGGCTGGTGGTACCGGCCGCCTTCTACGTCAACACGCTGCGCTCCATCCCGCTGGTGATGGTGATCCTGTGGTTCTTCCTGCTGATCCCGCTCTTGATCGGCCGGCCGATGGGCGCCGAGCTGTCGGCCATCATCACCTTCACGGTGTTCGAGGCCGCCTACTACTCCGAGATCATGCGGGCCGGCATCCAGAGCGTGCCCAAGGGCCAGGTCCACGCCGGCTACGCGGTCGGCATGAACTACAGCCAGACCATGCAGCTGATCGTGCTGCCGCAGGCCTTCCGCAACATGCTGCCGGTGCTGCTGACGCAGACCATCATCCTGTTCCAGGACACCTCGCTGGTCTACGCGATCGGCGCCTACGACCTGCTCAAGGGCTTCGAGGTGGCCGGCAAGAACTTCAACCGCCCGGTCGAGACCTATCTCTTCGCCGCGGTCGTGTACTTCGTGATCTGCTTCAGCCTCAGCATGCTCGTGCGCCGGCTGCAGAAGAAGATCGCCATCATCCGCTGATCAGGAGCGCCCCGTGATCGACATCCAGAACGTCTCCAAGTGGTACGGCAGCTTCCAGGTGCTGACCGACTGCACGACCAACGTCCAGAAGGGCGAGGTCGTCGTGGTCTGCGGTCCGTCCGGGTCGGGCAAGTCCACGCTGATCAAGACCGTCAACGCGCTCGAGCCCTTCCAGAAGGGCGACATCGTGGTCGACGGCATCTCGATCGCCAACCCCAAGACCGACCTGCCCAAGCTGCGCTCGCGCGTCGGCATGGTGTTCCAGCACTTCGAGCTGTTCCCGCACCTCAGCGTCACCGAGAACC
>NZ_CADEFR010000101.1 GCF_902826655.1 uncultured Methylibium sp.
GGCGACCGCAAGGGCATCCAGGACTACTTCAACAACCCGATCAAGGTCTCGATGATGGGCGGCTCGGGTTCGGGCGACTCGTCGAGCGTGGTGCGCGGCGGCGGCAAGGACCTGACGCGCAGCACCGGCCAGGTGCGCGAGGGCGACATCGAGGCGCAGCGCAAGAGCTACAACCTGCAGGCCCTGAAGGCGGCCAAGGAACAGCAGGTCGTCGCCGAGGCCGAGCGCCTGAAGGCGCTGAGCGCCCGCGTCGAGGCGACGCTGGCGGCCGATCCGCGGCTGGCCGAGCTGAAGGCGCAGATCCGCCTCGACATGACGCCCGACGGCCTGCGCATCCAGATCGTCGACGAGCAGAACCGGCCGATGTTCGCGTCCGGCGTGGCCTCGCTGCAACCCTACATGCGCGAGCTGCTGCACACCATCGGCCGGGTGCTGGCCGAGGTGCCCAACAAGCTGACGCTCGAAGGCCACACCGACGCGGCGCCGTTCAGCGCCGGCGCGGCCGGCTACAGCAACTGGGAACTGTCGGCCGACCGCGCCAACGCCTCGCGCCGCGAGCTGGTGGTCGGCGGACTGGCCGACGGGCAGGTGCTGCGCGTGCAGGGCCTGGCGGCGAGTTCGCTGTTCGACCGCGAGCAGCCGCTGAACCCGATCAACCGGCGCATCAGCATCATCGTGATGAACCGCGAGGCCGAGGAGCGCTTCCACCGTGCCGCCCAGGCCGAGCCGCTGCAGCCGCCGCCGCTCGAAGTCGTGGAGGCGGTCGCACAGAGCGCCTCAAGTGCGGCGCCCGCCACCCGATAACCCATCCAGCAAGGGCCGCACGAGCGGCCGGACCCCGATAGCGCGCGAGGACACCGACCATGAGCACCCCCGACCTCAAGTTCCTGATCGTCGACGACTTCTCGACCATGCGGCGCATCGTGCGCGGCCTGCTCAAGGAGATCGGCTACAACAACGCCGAAGAGGCCGAGGACGGCGCCGTCGCGCTGCAGATGCTGAAGAACGCGAAGTTCGACTTCGTCGTCAGCGACATCAACATGCCCAACATGAACGGCTTCGACCTGCTGAAGGCGGTCAAGGCCGACGACAGCCTCAAGCACATCCCGGTGCTGATGGTGACCGCCGAGGCGCGCAAGGAAGACATCGTGCTCGCCGCCCAGACCGGCGCGGCCGGCTACATCGTCAAGCCGTTCACCAAGGCCACGCTGGAGGAGAAGGTCCAGAAGATCATGCAGAAGCTCGGCGCCCCGGCCTGAGCCCCACCCTCACGACTTCCAGGACATCCCCATGAAGATGGACGACACGGCGGTACTGGCTCCGGCGCCCGGCGCGAGCGGTGGCGCCTCGCCCGAGGTGTTCCAGCAACTCGGCCACATCACGCGCCAGCTGCACGACACGCTGTCGCAACTGGGCGTGATGCCCAAGCTGCAGAACGCGGCCGAAGGCCTGCCCGACGCGCGCAGCCGCCTGAACTACATCGCCGAGAAGACCGGCGCGGCCGCCAACAAGGTGCTGAATTCGGTCGACCAGGCCAAGACCGAGCACGCCAGCATCGCCAGCGAGACGCGTCGGATCGCGGCGGCCATGGTGGCCGACCCGGTGAAGGCCGTGGCCTCGGGCGCGCTGATGAACTTCGTCGGTGACGTCGAGGCCGCGACCGCGCGCATCGACCGGCACCTGACCGACATCATGATGGCGCAGGACTTCCACGACCTGACCGGCCAGGTGGTCGCGAAGGTCGTGACGCTGGCCAGCGACCTGGAAGACAGCCTCGTGAAGCTGCTGGTCCAGGCGGCGCCGCCCGAGACCGTGCAGAAGGTCGAATCGATCCTGAACGGCCCGGTGGTCAACCCCGAGGGGCGGGCCGACGTGGTGCAGAACCAGGGCGAGGTCGACGACCTGCTGGCGAGCCTGGGCTTCTAGGCCGCGGTCCGCTAGCTCGGCGCGCGCCAGGCCCAGCGCGGCGCAGGCTGCGCCGGGCGGGCCGGCCGGTAGGCCGAGCGCACCCGCATCGGCGCCTTCATGTCCTCGGGCCACTGCGACAGCGCCACGGGGCGGCTGGCCGGTGCTGCCGGGTCCTCGGCATCGACCGGCGGACGATGGGCTGCCAGCCAGCGGCGCCGCAGCTTGCCGTAGCGATAGAAGTCGGGCTCGCTGATCGACAGCCAGAACAGGCCGAAGGCCAGCAGTCCCAGCAGCATCAGGCTGCCCCCCTCGCGCAGCGGCTCGTCCCACGGACTGAGCAGGCTCCACCCCAGCATCGCCAGCACGGCGAACACCGCCAGGTCGAAGCCCAGCACCGCCGCGGTGCGCGTGAAGCACGGCGCCATCTGGATCCTCAGGGCCTGCGGATCGAGACGGCGCGCCAGGCGCCGTTGCGCCCGGACGGCGAGGCGCCGGATGCCGGCGATTCCCTGCTGTATGACTGTGAGCACTGCGCGACCTCGGATCGAATGCTGTCGGTAGGAGGTCGAAGGTAGCGACTCGTTCAGTGCGCAGCATCCCGCGACTGCAGGGTCCACCACAGGGACGCGGGATTCGGTCACGTGGGCCGGGCAGCGCGTGCTCACCCGCGGCGCGGGACTGAACCCCGCGGCCCTCTTTCGAGTGCCCTCAACTCCGGGGGGAGGGCGTGCACCGGCGCAGGGCCTTTGGCGCTACCGTGGTGCCCATCGACGACGGCAGGGAGACGCAGTCATGAGCAGGCAACTGGTGGGGACGGTCAGCAGCTACAGGCGCCTGGGCAGGCCGTCGCGCCTGCCGACCTTGCGCGTCGGCCATCCCGGCGTGCTGCGCCGGCTGCTGGGCCTGTTCGGCCTCTGATCGCAGGACGGCCTGCCTCGGGGCGGGCCGGTTTCATCTTGGTGGGTGGCTTGCGGCGTCCTGCGGGGCGCCGCTCTCTTTTGTGGCCTCTGCTCAGGCGCCTGGGCCGGTGTCTCCGGGCCCGTCGAGCAGGCGTTCGAGTCGCTGCTCCGCAACGCCGTAGTAGGCCTTGATCTCCCGCACCTGCGCCCGCAGCTCGGCGGGCGACCGCGCAGCGGCCTGCTCGCGCTTCACCGCCAGCACCATCTTGTTCTTGCTGGTGTGCTCGAGCGAAGTGAACTCGAACACCTGGGTGTCGTAGCCCTCGGCCTCGAGCAGCAGGGCGCGCAGGCCGTCGGTCAGCATCTCGGCCTCCTGGCCGAGGTGGATGCCGTGGCGCAGCAGCGGCAGCAGCAGCAGCGGGCTCCTCATCTGCGGCCGCAGTTCCTTGTGGCAGCACGGCGCGCACATGATGATGCGGGCTCCGGCGCGGATGCCCATGTGCATCGCGTGATCGGTGGCGATGTCGCAGGCATGCAGCGCGATCATCACGTCGACCGGCCGCGTGGCGTAGCTGCGGACGTCGCCCAGCTCGAAGTCCAGGCCGTCGAGGCCCAGTTCGCGCGCGCTGCGGTTGCCGAGCGCGACCATGTCCTCCTTGAGGTCGACGCCGGTGACGCGCGCCGGCAGTCCGCGATGGCGCAGGTGCGCGTGCACGGCGAAGGTCAGGTAGCCCTTGCCGGCGCCGAAGTCCAGCACCTGCAACGGCCGATCGTCGCGCGGAGCGGCCAGCGACGGTGCGCCGGCGAGTGCATGGTCCAGCACCTCGACGAACTTGTTGATCTGCTTCCACTTGCGCGCCATCGCCGGCACCAGGCGTTGCGAGGCGTCGGTGACGCCCAGTGCGGCCAGCCAGGGCGCGGCGATGTCCACCGGGCGATGCTTGCGGCGGTCGTGCGATGGTGGCTCCGCGGGACCCGGCGCGTCCGCCTCGGGCAGCGGCACCGGCGTGCGGCCCTGTCGCAGGCTGGCCTTGCCCTTGCGGCTGATGGCCAGCTGCAATTCGCCGCCGCCCTGCGTCAGCAGGTGGGCGTTGTCGAAGTCGCTGTCGAGCAGGGCCTCCAGCGCGGCGAGGCCTTCCTCGACCGGCAGGTTGCGCGTGACGTCCTTCGTGCGGTGCAGGTGATTGAGCGACAGGCAGGGCCGGCCCTTGAGCAGCAGCGGCCGGGCCTGGACGCGCTGCAGGTCGGCGTCCGCCGAGCGCGGTCCGGCGAGGACGAACTTCGTCACCGTGCCCGCGCTCAGGGCGGCACGGGCCGCGTCGAAGAAGCGGCGGCGCGGGTCGGTGGCCGGGGTGGGGGTCGGGGAGGACAAGGCAGGCCGCGGGGAAGACGAAGCGTCGATTGTCCGCCCCCGCGTGCACCGCCGCCTAGCGGTAGCGGGCCGCCGTGATGAACTCCGAGAAGGTCTCGCACCAGACGATCACGGTGGTGTAGCGCGACGGATCGACGCCGGCCGGCAGCGGCACGACGAAGTTCTCGAAGGTCTTGACGTCGCCGATGCGCTGCATCGTCGGCTTGAGGCGCTTGAAGTCGGCCTCGGTCTCGACGAACTCGGGCGACAGGTAGAGCTTGTAGTCCGGGCCCGGCGCGATGCGGCCGACCAGGGTGACGTGCTCGCGCCCGATCGACACGCGGCCCTCGCCCCAGTGCAGCGCGTCGCTGTCCTTCAGCTCGCGCCGGAACGTGCCGCTGAACGCCGCCCCTTCGGACAGGCGCGCGGCTTCGGTGGCCGTGGGCGCATCGGGTGCGATCAGGATCGGCAGCAGGTAGACGCCGGCGGCGAAGCCGACCAGCAGGGCGGTGACATGGGAGACGGCGAGCAGCAGCAGTTTCTTCATCGCGGGTTCCCTGGACGCGTCGGACATCGGTCGTCGACGGGTCGATAATCCTTGCATCATGAAGCTGCGCTTCACCAAGATGCAAGGCGCCGGCAACGATTTCGTCGTGCTGGACGCCACCCGCGAGCCGCTGTCGCTGAGCCCGGCGCAGTTCCGCTACCTGGCGGACCGCCGCTTCGGGATCGGCGCGGACCAGATCCTGATCGTCGGGCCTGCCGACGAGCCGGGCATCGACTTCAGCTATCGCATCGTCAACGCCGACGGCGGCGAGGTCGAGCAATGCGGAAACGGGGCGCGCTGCTTCGTGCGCTACGTGCGAGAAGCCGGCCTGACGAAGAAGACGACGATCCGCGTGCGCACCGCCGGCGGCGTGATCGAGCCGCGCTGGCTGACGGGCGGCTGCGTCGAAGTCGACATGGGCCGGCCGCGGCTGGAGCCGGCCGAGCTGCCCTTCGATGCGGCCGGCCTGGTGCCGCGCGAGGTGAACGGCGCGCCGCTGTGGAGCGTCGACGTGGCAGGCCGCGCGGTCGAGCTGGCGGTCGTGTCCATGGGCAACCCGCACGCCGTCGTCAACGTCGCGCAGTTCGGGACCGACGCACTGAACGACGCCCTGCTGGCCGGATTCGGGCCGCCGCTGGAGCGCCACGCGCGCTTTCCGCAACGCGTGAACGCCGGCTTCATGCAGGTGCTGTCGGCCACGCGCATCCGCCTGCGCGTGCACGAGCGCGGTGTCGGCGAGACCCTGGCCTGCGGCACCGGCGCCTGTGCGGCCGTCGTGGCCGGCGTGCGGGCGGGCTGGCTGAAGGCCGCGACGCCGGTCCAGGTCGAGACCCGCGGCGGCGAGCTGGGCATCGAATGGGCGGGCCGCCCGGACGCGCCGGTGATGATGACCGGCCCCGCCGAGCGCGTGTTCGACGGCGAGATCGAGCTGCCGGAACAAGCGGACTGAAGACCACGAGAGACGAGCAGCATGAGCACCCAGGGCATCACCGAAGACGACATCGCCAACTTCCTGCTGAACACGCCGGGCTTCTTCGAGCGCCACGCCGAAGTGCTGGCCTCGGTGCAGCTGACCAGTCCGCACGGCAACCGCGCGGTGTCGCTGCAGGAGCGGCAGATGGAGATGCTGCGCGAGAAGATCCGCGGCCTGGAGCTGCGGCTGATCGAGATGATCCGCCACGGCCAGGACAACGTCGCCATCGCCGACCGCCTGCATCGCTGGACGCGCGCCATCATGCTGACGACCAACGCCGGCGCGCTGCCCGGCGTGCTGGTGACCGAGCTGATGCACCAGTTCCTGATCCCGCAGGCCGGCATCCGCGTCTGGGGCGCGGCCGACGCCTTCGAGAGCCTGCCGTTCGCGCAGCCGGTCAGCGACGATGTCAAGAGCTTCGCCTCCAGCCTCAGCGTGCCGTACTGCGGCATCAATTCGGGTTTCGAGGCGGCGGGCTGGTTCGACGAGCCGGAGTCGGTGCTGTCGCTCGCGCTGATCCCGCTGCGCTGGGGCCAGGCCACGCCGGCCTACGGCATGCTGGTGCTGGGCTCGCCCGACGCGACCCGCTACACCGCCGACATGGGCACCGAGTTCCTGACGCGCATCGGCGAGATCGCCAGCGCCGGCCTGGCGCGGCTGCTGCCGGTGGGATGAACAGCCCGTGACGACGAGCGCCGACCCGCCGCGCGGCGACGTCGAGCGCCACCTCGAGCACCTGCGCGTCGAGCGGCGCCTGGCGCCGACCACGCTGAAGAGCTATGCCGACGCGCTCGAGAGCCTGCAGGACATGGCGGCGCAGGGCGGCATCGAACTGCGCGCGGTGCAGCAGCACCAGGTGCGGCGCTGGGCCGCGCAGCTGCACGCCAGCGGTCTGGCACCGCGCAGCATCGCGATCGCGCTGAGCGCCTGGCGCGGCCTGTACCGCTGGCTGGGTCGCGAGGGCCTGGTGCGCGTCAACCCGGTCGAGGGCGTGAAGGCACCGAGGGCGCCCAAGCCGCTGCCCAAGGCGCTGTCGGTCGACCACGCGGTGGCGCTGGCCGACCTGGCCCGGCCCGACGCCGACCCGCGGCTGGAGGCGCGCGACCGCTGCATCGTCGAGCTGCTCTATGGCTGCGGGCTGCGCGTCGCCGAACTGGCCGGCCTGGACGTGATGGCCGGCGGCAGCGCGCGCGGCTGGATCGACCGCGCGGACGCCGAGGCGCACGTGCTGGGCAAGGGCAGCAAGCGCCGCAGCGTGCCGGTCGGGAAACCGGCGCTCGCGGCACTGGACGCCTGGCTGGCGCAGCGCGGGACCCTGGCGAGGGCGGACGAGCCGGCGCTCTTCGTCACGCGGCACGGCACGCGACTCACGGCTTCGCAGGTGCGCACGCGCCTGAAGGACCGCGCATTGCAGGCCGGGCTGCCGACGCATGTCTCGCCGCACATGCTGCGCCACAGCTACGCCTCGCACCTGCTGCAGTCCAGCGGCGACCTGCGCGC
>NZ_CADEFR010000102.1 GCF_902826655.1 uncultured Methylibium sp.
TGCGGTCCTTGACGCCCTGCAGGTCCAGCGAGCCACGCACGATGTGGTAGCGCACACCCGGCAGGTCCTTGACGCGACCACCGCGCACCAGCACGACGCTGTGCTCTTGCAGGTTGTGGCCTTCACCGCCGATGTAGGAGATGACCTCGAAGCCGTTCGTCAGGCGCACCTTGGCGACCTTGCGGAGTGCCGAGTTCGGCTTCTTCGGCGTCGTGGTGTAGACACGGGTGCAGACGCCGCGCCGCTGCGGGCCGCCCTGCATCGCCGGCGACTTCGACTTCGTGACTTCGGTCTGGCGACCGTGGCGCACGAGTTGGTTGATGGTGGGCATGGGTTCTCGTTCCCGTGAGAGGTAGGACTGATCAGCGTTCCGGCCCCTCTGCGCAGCGCCGAGCGCAGCAGAATCTGCCGAAAAGCCGCAGAGTATATTCGGGTCGCCCCGGAGTCGCAAGCCGCAGGGGTTCCGCAGCACGCCTCCGATGACCCTCGAAGCCTTGTCCGTTCCGCCTCTGGGAACCGCGGTCCTGGACACCAACACGGTGCTCGACTGGCTGGTCTTCGACGATCCGCCGACACGAGGGCTCGGCGCTGCGGTCGGCAGCGGCGCCCTGCGCTGGATCGCCAGCGTGAACATGCGACTGGAGTGTCTGAGGGTGGCCGCCAGCCCCAAGCTGGCCCACTGGAGCCCCGATCCGCAGCACATCGGGACCAGCTGGGACCGCTGGGCGACCATCGCCGCAGAGCCCCCGCGGCCGGGGCCGCTGCGCTGCACCGACCCGGACGACCAGGTGTTCATCGACGTGGCGCTCACGGTCGGCGTCCAATGGCTGCTGACCCGGGATCGCGCGCTCCTGAAGCTCGCCCGGCGGGCTCTGCCACTGGGTGTGCAGGTACTCACACCTGCAGATTGGGTTCGTAGAGTCACCCACGCCCGGACCTGAGGCTTCTCCGCTCGACGGGATCAGAAAAAAGGGCGGCCGAAGCCGCCCTTCATCCGGCTCGACGCTCCGTCACTGCGGCGTCTCGTCACTGGCCACGTCGGCACCCGCGGGCGTCAGCGAGGCCAGCTCTTCGGCTTCCTGCAAAGCGATCGAGCGGCGCTCGGCGTCGTCCATTTCTTCCTTCGCCTTGCGGGCGCGGTGGAAGGCCAGGCCGGTGCCGGCCGGGATCAGACGGCCGACGATGACGTTCTCCTTCAGACCACGGAGTTCGTCGCGCTTGCCCATGATCGCCGCCTCGGTCAGCACCCGGGTCGTCTCCTGGAACGAGGCCGCCGAGATGAACGAGTCCGTCGACAGCGAAGCCTTGGTGATGCCCAGCAGGACATCGGCATGGGTCGCCGTCATCTTGCCGTCGGCCCGCAGCTTCTCGTTGCGATTCAGCAGCTCCGAGCGCTCGACCTGCTCGCCCGCGATGTAGCCGCTGTCGCCGGGGTTGACGATCTGCACGCGCCGCAGCATCTGGCGAACGATCACTTCGATGTGCTTGTCGTTGATCTTCACGCCCTGCAGGCGATAGACGTCCTGCACTTCGTCGACGATGTAGCGCGCCAGTTCCTCGATGCCCAGCAGCCGCAGGATGTCCTGCGGGTCGGCCGGACCGTCGACGATGCTCTCGCCCTTGTTCACCACCTGGCCTTCGTGCACCAGGATGTTCTTCTCCTTGGGCACCAGCTCTTCGTAGACCTTGCCATCCGGATCGGTGATCTGCAGGCGCACCTTGCCCTTGGTCTCCTTGCCGAAGGACACCGTGCCGGTCATCTCGGCCAGCGTGCCCTTGTCCTTGGGCGTGCGCGCCTCGAAGAGTTCGGCCACCCGCGGCAGACCGCCGGTGATGTCGCGCGTCTTCTGACCTTCGACCGGGATGCGCGCCAGCACCTCGCCGGGCATCAGGTCCTGGCCGTCGCGCACCTGGATCAGCGAGCCGATCGGGAAGCCGATCGTCACCGAGTGATCGGTGCCGGGGATCTTGACCTCGTTGCCTGCGACGTCGAGCAGCTTGACCTGCGGACGCACGACCTTGGCCGCGCCACGACGCTTCGGATCGATGACCACCAGCGTCGACAGGCCCGTCACCTCGTCGACCTGCTTGGCGACCGTCACGCCCTCCTCGACGTTCTCGAACTTCGCCTTGCCGGCGAACTCGGTGATGATCGGGCGGGTCAGCGGGTCCCAGTTGGCCAGCACCGTGCCGGCCTTGACCTGCTGGTCGGGCCGCACGTTCAGCGTGGCGCCATAGGGCAGCTTGTGACGCTCGCGCTCCCGGCCGTGGGTGTCGGCGATGACGATCTCGCCGGAGCGCGAGATCACGACCAGTTCACCCTTGCCGTTGGTCACGTAGCGCATCGTCGCGTTGAAGCCGATGTGGCCGTCGCTCTTGGCCTCGACGCTCGAGGCCACCGCCGCGCGCGACGCCGCACCGCCGATGTGGAAGGTGCGCATCGTCAGCTGCGTGCCGGGTTCGCCGATCGACTGCGCCGCGATCACGCCCACGGCCTCGCCGGAGTTGACCAGGCCGCCGCGGCCGAGGTCGCGGCCGTAGCACTTGGCGCACAGGCCGAAGCGCGTGTTGCAGGTCAGCGGAGTGCGGACCTTGACTTCGTCGACGTTGGCGCTCTCGACGATGTCGAGCGTGTCCTCGTCCAGCATCTGGCCGGCCGGCACGACGACCTGCTGCGTCTCGGGATGCAGCACCTCGATGGCCGTCACGCGGCCGAGGATGCGGTCGCGCAGCGACTCGATGACCTCGCCGCCCTCGACCAGCGCGCGCATCGCGATGCCGTTCTCGGTGCCGCAGTCGTCCTCGGTGACCACCAGATCCTGGGTCACGTCGACCAGTCGACGCGTCAGGTAGCCGGAGTTCGCCGTCTTCAAGGCCGTGTCCGCGAGGCCCTTGCGGGCGCCGTGGGTGGAGATGAAGTACTGCAGAACGTTCAGGCCCTCGCGGAAGTTCGCCGTGATCGGCGTCTCGATGATCGAGCCGTCCGGCTTGGCCATCAGGCCGCGCATGCCCGCCAGCTGGCGGATCTGCGCCGCCGAGCCGCGCGCCCCGGAGTCCGCCATCATGTAGATGGAGTTGAACGACTCCTGGTCGACTTCCTTGCCGTGGCGGTCGAGCACCTTCTGCTTGGCGAGCTGGCCCATCATGACCTTGCCCACCTCGTCACCGGTCTTGCCCCAGATGTCGACGACCTTGTTGTAGCGCTCGCCGGCAGTCACCAGGCCCGAGACGTACTGCTGCTCGATCTCCTTGACCTCCTTCTCGGCGCGCTCGATCAGGCCGTGCTTCTCCTTGGGCACCAGCATGTCGTCGATCGAGATCGAGATGCCGGCGCGCGTGGCGAGACGGAAGCCGCTCTGCAGCAGCTTGTCCGCCAGCACCACGGTTTCCTTCAGGCCGCACTTGCGGAAGGACACGTTGATGAGACGCGAGATCTCCTTCTTCTTGAGCGCCTTGTTGATGTTGGCGAACGGCAGCCCCTTCGGCAGGATCTCCGACAGCAGCGCGCGGCCGACCGTCGTGTCGACCAGGCGCGTCTCGGACACGAACTCGCCGTCCGTGCCCTTGACCCACTCGGTCAGGCGGACGGCGATCTTCGCGGTGATCTCGACCTGGCCGTTGTCCAGCGCGCGCTGGACCTCGACGACGTCGGAGAAGACCATGCCCTCGCCCTTGCCGTTGATGCGCTCGCGGGTGGCGTAATACAGGCCCAGCACCACGTCCTGCGACGGCACGATCGACGGCTCGCCGTTGGCCGGGAACAGCACGTTGTTGGAGGCCAGCATCAGCGTGCGGGCTTCCATCTGCGCCTCGATCGACAGCGGCACGTGGACGGCCATCTGGTCACCGTCGAAGTCCGCGTTGAAGGCCGCGCAGACCAGCGGATGCAGCTGGATCGCCTTGCCTTCGATCAGCACCGGCTCGAACGCCTGGATGCCCAGGCGGTGCAGCGTCGGCGCGCGGTTCAGCAGAACCGGGTGCTCCTTGATGACTTCTTCGAGGATGTCCCAGACCACCGGCGTGCCGGATTCGACTTCCTTCTTCGCCGCCTTGATCGTGGTGGCGATGCCCATCGCCTCCAGGCGAGAGAAGATGAAGGGCTTGAAGAGTTCCAGCGCCATCAGCTTGGGCAGGCCGCACTGGTGCAGCTTGAGCGTCGGGCCGACCACGATGACCGAGCGGCCCGAGTAGTCGACGCGCTTGCCCAGCAGGTTCTGGCGGAAGCGACCGCTCTTGCCCTTGATCATGTCGGCCAGCGACTTGAGGGCGCGCTTGTTGGCGCCGGTCATCGCCTTGCCGCGACGGCCGTTGTCCAGCAGCGAATCCACCGCTTCCTGCAGCATGCGCTTCTCGTTGCGCACGATGATCTCGGGCGCCTTCAGCTCCAGCAGGCGCGCGAGGCGGTTGTTGCGGTTGATGACGCGACGGTACAGGTCGTTCAGGTCGGAGGTGGCGAAGCGCCCGCCGTCCAGCGGCACCAGCGGACGCAGGTCCGGCGGCAGCACGGGCAGCACGTTCATCACCATCCACTGCGGCTTGATGCCCGACTTCTTGAAGGCCTCCATCACCTTGAGGCGACGCGAGTTCTTCTTGACCTTGAGCTCGGAGCCGGTCATGTCACCGCGCAGCTTCTCGATCTCGACGTCGAGGTCCATCTCGGCGAGCAGCTTCTGCACGCCCTCGGCGCCCATCAGCGCGACGAACTCGTCACCGAACTCGCGCTTCTTCGCGTCGTAGTCGTCCTCGGTCATGATCGAGAACTTCTTCAGCGGCGTCATGCCCGGGTCGACGACGACGTAGGCTTCGAAGTACAGCACGCGCTCGATGTCGCGCAGCGTCATGTCCAGCACCAGACCCAGGCGCGACGGCAGCGACTTCAGGAACCAGATGTGCGCGCAGGGCGCGGCCAGGTCGATGTGACCCATGCGCTCGCGGCGCACCTTGGTCTGCGTGACCTCGACGCCGCACTTCTCGCAGATCACGCCGCGGTGCTTGAGGCGCTTGTACTTGCCGCACAGGCACTCGTAGTCCTTGATCGGGCCGAAGATCTTGGCGCAGAACAGGCCGTCGCGTTCCGGCTTGAAGGTCCGGTAGTTGATGGTCTCGGGCTTCTTCACCTCGCCGAACGACCAGCTGCGGATCTTCTCCGGGGAAGCCAGGCCGATCTTGATGGCATCGAAATGCTCATCCGGGGTGAACTGCTTGAAAAGGTCGAGTAGTCCCTTCATGCCTTTTCTCCTTTAGTTGCGCTCGAGCTCGATGTCGATGCCGAGCGAACGGATTTCCTTCACCAGCACATTGAACGACTCCGGCATGCCGGCCTCGATCGCGTGCTCGCCCTTGACGATGGACTCGTAGACCTTGGTGCGGCCGTTCACGTCGTCCGACTTGACGGTCAGCATCTCCTGCAGCACGTAGCTCGCGCCGTAGGCTTCCAGCGCCCAGACTTCCATCTCGCCGAAGCGCTGGCCGCCGAACTGCGCCTTGCCGCCCAGCGGCTGCTGGGTCACCAGGCTGTACGGGCCGGTCGAGCGGGCGTGCATCTTGTCGTCCACCAGGTGGTGCAGCTTCAGCACGTGCATGTAGCCCACCGTCACGTCGCGCTCGAAGGCGTCGCCGGTGCGTCCGTCGTGCAGCTTGGCCTGGGTGCGGGTCGCATTCAGTCCCTTGGCCGCCGCGATCTCGTCCGGATAGGCCAGGTGCAGCATCGCGCGGATCTCGCTTTCGGCCGCCCCATCGAACACCGGCGTCGCGAACGGCACGCCGTGCGCGAGGTTCTCGGCCATCTCGGTCACCTCGGCGTCGGTCAGCGAGGCCAGCGACTCGGTCTTGCCGCCCGACTTGTTGTACAGCTCGTCGAGGAACTTGCGCAGCTCGGCCAGCTTGGTCTCGCGTTGCAGCATGTCGCCGATGCGATGACCGATGCCCTTGGCGGCCCAGCCCAGGTGCACTTCGAGCACCTGACCGACGTTCATCCGCGAGGGCACGCCCAACGGGTTCAGCACGATGTCGCACGGCGTCCCGTCGGACATATAGGGCATGTCCTCGACCGGCACGATCTTGGAGACCACGCCCTTGTTGCCGTGGCGGCCGGCCATCTTGTCGCCCGGTTGCAGGCGACGCTTGACGGCGAGGTAGACCTTGACCATCTTCAGCACGCCCGCGGGCAGCTCGTCGCCCTGCGTCAGCTTCTTGCGCTTCTCCTCGAAGGCGAGGTCGAAGCTGTGGCGCGTCTGCTCGAGCGAGTTCTTGATCGACTCGAGCTGGTTGGCCACGTCCTCGTCGGCCGGGCGGATGTCGAACCAGTGGTACTTGTCGATCCCGGCCAGGTAGGCCTTGTCGATCGTCGTGCCCTTGGCGATCTTGCCCGGGCCGCCATTGGCCGGCTTGCCCGACAGCAGCTTCTCGATGCGGTCGAAGGCGTCGGCCTCGACGATGCGCAGCTGGTCGTTCAGGTCCAGACGGAAGCGCTTCAGCTCGTCGTCGATGATCTGCTGGGCGCGCTTGTCGCGCTGGATGCCTTCGCGGGTGAAGACCTGGACGTCGATCACGGTGCCGTTGGTGCCCTGGTCGACGCGCAGCGAGGTGTCCTTCACGTCGGACGCCTTCTCGCCGAAGATCGCGCGCAGGAGCTTCTCTTCCGGCGTCAGCGTGGTCTCGCCCTTGGGGGTGACCTTGCCGACCAGCACGTCGCCCGGGTTGACCTCGGCGCCGATGTAGACGATGCCCGACTCGTCCAGACGCGCCAGCTGCTGCTCGGACAAGTTCGGGATGTCGCGTGTGATCTCTTCCGAGCCCAGCTTGGTGTCGCGGGCCATCACCACCAGTTCCTCGATGTGGATCGAGGTGTAGCGGTCGTCGGCGACGACGCGCTCGCTGATGAGGATCGAGTCCTCGAAGTTGTAGCCGTTCCACGGCATGAAGGCGACCAGCATGTTCTGGCCGAGCGCGAGCTCGCCCAGGTCGGTCGATGCGCCGTCGGCGATCACGTCGCCGGCGCCCACCTTGTCGCCGCGCTTGACGATCGGGCGCTGGTGGATGTTGGTGTTCTGGTTGCTGCGCTGG
>NZ_CADEFR010000103.1 GCF_902826655.1 uncultured Methylibium sp.
ACACCATCTCGCCCGGCTACATCGGCACCAAGATGGTCACGGCGATTCCGAAGGACGTGCTCGACTCGAAGATCCTGCCGCACATCCCGGTGGGGCGTCTGGGAAAGCCCGAGGAAGTGGCGGGTCTGATCATCTACCTCGCATCCGACGAAGCGGCGTTCGTGACCGGCGCCAACATCGCGATCAACGGCGGCCAGCACATGCAGTGATGCGTGTTGCGACAACAACTCTCCAGGAGACAACGAGATGAGCAAGTCCGGTTTCGACCATGACGCCTTGGTAGAGCGGTTCGCTCAGGCCTCGGCCCGCCAGGGCGACGCGCTGCGCCAGGCCGTGCAGCAGGCCACGCTGAAGGCCCTGCAGGGCCGCGAGCTGACGCTCAAGAGCGTGCGCGACGCGGTCAAGGCGACGACCAAGGCCGCCTCGGCCGGCGCCGCGAAGAGCGGCTTGCCGACAACCGATGTCGAGGCGCTGCTGATGAAGGCCGTCGAGGGCATGGATGCCGCACTGGTCAAGGCGGTCGAAGCCAATCGCCGGGCGCTCGAACAATTCGTCGACCAGGGCGTCCAGCTGCGAGAGACCAAGATGAAGAAGGCGCTCGCCGACATCGAGAAGATGGAGGACACCCTGTATGGCAGCCTGGACAAGGCAGTGGCCGACGCGGCGAAGAACCTGCAAGGACCCTGGGCCATGGTGCTCGAAGGGATGAAGGCCAGGGGCAGCGCGACCGGCTCCAGCGCCACGGCTGCGCTGGAGCAGCTGACCGAGCGGTCGCGCGAGGCCGTGCGACGGGGCCGAGCCCAGGCCCAGAGCACCGTGGACGCCTGGATGGACCACTACACGGCGCTGGCGCGCGGCGTGCTGATCGGCATGTCCGAGGGGCTCGACGCATCGGCGCCGCCCCCGGCCGCCAAGTCGTCCTCCAGGCGGGCGCGCCAAGGCTGAGCCCCGGCTCTCACCGACAACGGCCACACCTTGACCGCCTGAACCATGGACGCCTTGCTGCTGTCGCGCCTGCAGTTCGTGTGGGTGATCGCTTGGCACATCCTGCTGCCGGCATTCACCGTCGGGCTGGCCTGCTACATCGCCACGCTCGAAGTGCTGTGGTGGTGGAAGAAGGATGACGTGTACCGGCGGCTGTCGGCCTACTGGATCAAGATCTTTGCCGTCTCGTTCGGCATGGGCGTGGTCTCGGGCATCGTTATGCCGTTCCAGTTCGGCACCAACTGGAGCCGCTTCTCCGACGCCGCCGCCAGCGTCATCGGCTCGCTGATGGCCTACGAGGTGCTGACCGCGTTCTACCTGGAGGCGGCGTTCCTCGGCGTGCTGCTGTTCGGCCGCAAGCTGGTGCCGCAGTGGGCGCATGTGTTCTCCGCCTTGATGGTGGCGTTCGGCACACTGATGTCGTCGTTCTGGATCCTCGCCGTCAACAGCTGGATGCAGACGCCGCAGGGCCACGTCGTTGTGGACGGGCGTTTCGAGCCGGTCAGCATGCTGGCGGTGCTGTTCACGCCGTCGTTTCCATACCGCCTCTCGCACACGGTGATCGCCTTCCTCGTCACCAGCGGATTCGTGATCCTCGCCGTCGCCGCAGGGTTCCTGCGCCAGCGCCGGCACGTCGAGGAAAGCCGCGTGATGGTGAAGATGTCGCTCGCTTTCCTGAGCATCATGGTGCCGCTGCAGATCGTCGTCGGCGACCTGCACGGCCTGAACACGCTCAAGCACCAGCCGGCCAAGCTGGCGGCGATGGAAGGCATCTGGGAGACCGAACGCGGCGTCGCGGCGTCGCTGTTCGCGATCCCTGACGAGAAGGCCGAGCGCAACCGCTTCGAGATCGCGATCCCCAAGCTCGCGAGCTGGTACCTCACGCACGACTGGAACGGAGAGATCAAGGGTCTGAAGGAATGGCCGCGCGAGGACCGGCCGCCGGTGGCGATCGTCTACTTCGCGTTTCGCATCATGGTCGGCATGGGGCTGCTGATGCTGCTCGTGGTGGTCGTCGGCTGGGTCATGCACTTCAAGGGGCGGCTCTACGAGTCGCCGCTGTTCCTCAGGCTGGCTCACTGGTCGATGCCGCTCGGCTTCATTGCCGTGCTTGCCGGCTGGACCGTCACCGAGGTCGGGCGCCAGCCGTGGGTGGTCTATGGCCTGATGCGCACGAGCCAGGGCGTGAGTCCAAGCCTGACCACCTTCGATGTCGCCCTGTCGTTCGCGTTCTACATCGCCGCCTACATCGTGATCTTCGGCGCCGGCTTCATGCTGCTGCGGCGCATCGTGCGCGCCGGCCCGCAGGTGGCGGTCGCGGCGGAAGCCGCGCAAGGCGAACCGTCGCAGGACGAGCCGGCGCGCCCGGCACGACCGCTGTCGGCTGCCACGGAAGCAACAACGGCAGGTGCGACGGCAAGGGGCGACCATGCAACTTGACCTCGTGCCGCTGTGGACTGCAATCCTCGCGCTCGCCGTCTTCATGTACGTGCTGCTCGACGGTTTCGACCTCGGCGTCGGCATGCTGTTCGGGTTGCGTCGCGACCCGCATGAGCGCGACCTGATGGTGGCCAGCGTCGCCCCGGTGTGGGACTTCAACGAGACCTGGCTGATCCTGGGCGGCGGCGGCCTGCTCGCGGTGTTTCCGCTCGCGTTCGCGGTGCTGATGCCCGCGCTGTACTTCCCCATCCTGCTGATGCTGCTGGGCCTGCTGTTCCGCGGCGTCGCATTCGAGTTCCGCGAAGTCGAGGGCGCGCGACGCGGCGTGTGGGACAACGCGTTCATCTGGGGCTCGCTCGTCGCCAGCTTCGCCCAGGGTGTGATCCTCGGCAACATCGTGCAGGGCTTTCCGGTGCAGAACCGACAGTTCGTCGGCACCAGCTGGGACTGGGCCACGCCGTTCACGCTGCTGACCGGCGCCGCGGTCGTCGCCGCCTACATGCTGCAGGGCGCGACCTGGCTGGTGATGAAGACCGAAGGCCCGCTGCAGCAGTGGTCGCGACGCATCGCACAGCGCTCCCTGTGGTGGGTGCTCGCGTTCGTCGCGGCGGTGAGCGTGTGGACGCCGCTTGCCTCCGAGCGGATCGCCGAGCGCTGGTTCAGCTGGCCGAACCTGCTCTGGTTCTCGCCGGTGCCCATCCTCACCGCCGCCGTCGCGGCGCTGCTCTACACCAGTCTGCGCCACGAACGGCGCGACGTGCTGCCGTTCCTGTGTTCGTTCGGCATCTTCTTCCTGGCTTTTACCGGCCTGGTGATCAGCCTGTGGCCCTACCTGATATGGCCATCGATCACCTTGTGGGACGCCGCAGCGCATCCGATTTCGCAGGCCTTCCTGCTTGTCGGCACGATGTTTCTGCTGCCGATCATCCTGCTGTACGTGATCTGGTCGTACTGGGTGTTCCGGGGCAAGGTGCGCGCCGGGCATGGGTACCACTGAGGAGTCGAGACCATGGCCTTGCTGATTGGAGTTCCCACGGAGACCGCGCCGGCCGAGAAGCGCGTCGCGACCGTGCCGGACGTGGTGGAGAAGCTGCGCAAGCTGGGCTTCTCGGTGGCCGTGCAAAGCGGCGCCGGCGACGCCTCCAACTTCGCCGACGACGCGTACCGAGCGGCCGGGGCCGACATCGTTGAGACCGCGTCCGACATCTGGGCCCGGTCGGACATCGTGTTCAAGGTGCGTGCGCCGAGCCCTGACGAGGTGGCGCTGCTGCGGCAAGGCGGCACGCTGATCGGGTTCATCTGGCCAGCGCAGAACCCTGAGTTGATGAAGCAGCTGGCGGCAAAGATGGCCACCGTGCTCGCCATCGACTCGTTGCCGCGCCAGCTGTCGCGCGCGCAGAAGATGGACGCGCTGACCTCGATGGCCGGGGTCAGCGGCTACCGCGCGGTGATCGAGGCGGCCAACGCCTTCGGCCGCTACTTCAACGGCCAGATCACGGCCGCCGGCAAGATTCCGCCGGCCAAGGTGTTCATCGCCGGTGCCGGCGTGGCGGGCTTGGCGGCGATCGGCACCGCGGCGGGCCTCGGAGCGATCGTGCGCGCCAACGACACCCGCGCCGAGGTGGCCGATCAGGTGGTCTCCCTCGGCGGCGAGTTCGTCAAGGTCGACTACGAGGAAGAGGGTTCGGGTGGCGGCGGCTACGCCAAGGTGATGAGCGAGGGCTTCCAGGCCGCGCAGCGTGCGATGTACGCGCAGCAGGCCAAGGAATGCGACATAGTGATCACCACCGCGCTGATCCCAGGCAAGCCCGCGCCGCGGCTGATCACCGCCGAGATGGTCAAGAGCATGAAGCCCGGCAGCGTGATCGTCGACATGGCGGCCGAGCAGGGCGGCAACTGCGAACTCACCGAGCCCGGCCAGTCGGTGGTGAAACACGGCGTGACGATCATCGGCTACACCGACCTCGCCAGCCGTCTGGCCAAGCAGTCTTCCACGCTGTACTCGAACAACCTCCTGCGTCTGACCGAGGAGCTGTGCAAGACCAAGGACGGCGTCATCGACGTCAACATGGAAGACGACGCGATCCGCGGCCTGACGGTCATCAAGGAAGGTGCCATCACATGGCCGCCTCCGCCGCCCAAACTGCCGGCCGCGGCACCGGCCAAACCCGCAGCGGCGTCCATCGTCGCGCCGTCCGCCAAGAAGGGCCACGGCCACGGTGCCAGCGAGCCGATGTCGGCGCGGTCGCTATTGACGGTGTTCGGCGCGGGTGCGCTGGCCTTCGCGCTCGTGGGCCTCTACGCGCCGGCCTCGTTCCTCGCGCACTTCACCGTGTTCGTGCTGGCCTGCTTCATCGGCTACATGGTGGTGTGGAACGTCACGCCGTCGCTGCACACGCCGCTGATGAGCGTGACCAACGCCATCTCGTCGATCATCGCCATCGGCGCGCTGGTGCAGGTGGCGCCGCCGCTGGCAGGTGGTGCCGGAGCCGATCGGCCGTCGCAGCTGATCCTCGGCCTGGCCGTCGTGGCGCTGGTGCTGACGGCCGTCAACATGTTCGGCGGCTTCGCGGTCACGCGGCGCATGCTGGCAATGTTCCGCAAGTGAACAACAAGAAGCAGGAGCGAACATGACCGCAGGCCTGGCCACCGTCTCCTACATCGGCGCCATCATCCTCTTCATCCTCAGCCTGGGCGGGCTGTCGAATCCGGAGACCGCGCGCCGCGGCAACGTATTCGGCATCGTCGGTATGGCCCTCGCGGTGCTGGCCACCGTGCTCGGCCCGCGCGTCACGCCGGCCGGGTACGCGTGGATCGTCGGCGCCCTCGTCGTCGGCGGCGCCATCGGCCTCTTCGCCGCCAAGAAGGTGCAGATGACGCAGATGCCCGAACTGGTGGCATTGATGCACAGCCTCGTCGGACTGGCCGCCTGCCTGGTCGGCTTCGCGAGCTACGTCGATACGTCCACCGTGTTCCCGACACCGGCCGAGAAGGCGATCCACGAGGTCGAGATCTACGTCGGCATCCTGATCGGCGCGGTCACGTTCTCGGGATCGATCGTCGCTTTCGGCAAGCTGTCCGGCAAGATCGGCGGCAAGCCGCTGCTGCTGCCCGGGCGTCACTGGCTCAATTTGGCCGGGCTGGTGGTGGTCGTCTGGTTCGGGCGCGAGTTCCTGCGCGCGCACGACATCCAGGCCGGCATGACCCCGCTGATCGTCATGACGGTGATCGCGCTGCTGTTCGGCATCCACATGGTGATGGCGATCGGCGGCGCCGACATGCCGGTGGTGGTGTCGATGCTCAATAGCTACTCGGGCTGGGCCGCGGCAGCGACCGGCTTCATGCTCGGCAACGATCTGCTGATCGTCGTCGGCGCCCTGGTGGGTTCCTCTGGCGCCATCCTGAGCTACATCATGTGCCGCGCGATGAACCGCAACTTCATCAGCGTCATCGCCGGCGGCTTCGGCACCGGTGGCGGTGCGCCGGCTCCTGCTGACGGTGGCGCGCAACCGGCCGGCGAGGTGGTGCCAGTCAGCGCCGTGGAGACTGCTGAGCTGCTGCGCGAGGCCAAGAACGTCGTCATCGTGCCCGGCTACGGCATGGCGGTGGCGCAGGCCCAACACATGGTGTGCGAGATCACGAAGATTCTGCGCGACAAGGGTGTCAACGTGCGCTTCGGCATTCATCCGGTCGCAGGCCGCATGCCGGGCCACATGAACGTGCTGCTCGCCGAGGCCAAGGTGCCCTACGACATCGTGCTCGAGATGGACGAGATCAACGAGGACTTCCCCGGCACCGACGTGTCGATGGTCATCGGCGCCAACGACATCGTGAACCCCTCGGCGCAGGAAGACCCAGCCAGCCCGATCGCCGGCATGCCGGTGCTCGAAGTTTGGAAGGCCAAGACCTCGATCGTGATGAAGCGCAGCATGGCCTCGGGCTACGCCGGCGTCGACAACCCGCTCTTCTACAAGGACAACAACCGCATGCTGTTCGGCGACGCGAAGAAGACGCTCGAAGAGGTGCTGGCTGCGCTGATCGCCTGAGCCGGCCAAACCTCGTATCGAAGGTATTCAAGGAGACACCATGGAACTCGGCCTTCAAGCACTGTTGGCATTCACCCCGATCGCCCTCTCCGGCGTGCTGCTGGTCGGCCTCGGCTGGTCAGCCAAGAAGGCGATGCCGCTGGTCTATGTGGTCACTGCGCTGATCGCGCTGACGGCCTGGGGCGTGAGCTTCAACCGCGTGCTGGCGGCCACGCTCGAAGGCATCATCATCACGGTGCAGGTGCTGTGGATCATCTTCGGCGCGCTGCTGCTGCTCA
>NZ_CADEFR010000104.1 GCF_902826655.1 uncultured Methylibium sp.
GATCAACCTGCACGCCCCCGCCCTGCTGCCCGACGCCTACTGCGGCGACGTGCACGTGCGGCTCTCGCTGTACAAGCGCCTGGCCACGGCCGACAAGCTCGACCGCATCGACGCGATGCTCGAGGAGATCGTCGACCGCTTCGGCAAGCTGCCGCCGCAGGCCCAGACCCTGTTCGACCTGCACCGCCTGCGCGTGCAGGCCAGGCCCTACGGCGTGCAGAAGATCGATGCCGGCCCGCAGGCCATGAGCCTCGCCTTCCGGCCCAAGGCGCCGATCGACGCGATGCGCATCATCGAGCTGGTGCAGAAGAACCGCCACATCAAGCTGGCCGGCAACGACAAGCTGCGCATCGAGAAGGCGCTGCCCGATCCCAAGGACCGCGCCCAGTTCATCCGCGACGTGCTGCGCTCGCTCGGCACGCCCGCACCGACCACCCCATGAGCACGACGCCCCCCGAGTTCGCCCCCGGCCTCTTCGTCCGCGGCTTCGCGCCGCCGCTGAAGCTGGCCGACTTCCGGCTGATCGCCTTCGACATGGACTCGACGCTGATCGACATCGAGTGCGTCGACGAGATCGCCGATGCCGCCGGACGCAAGGCCGAGGTCGCGGCGATCACCGAGGCCGCGATGCGCGGCGAGATCGCCGACTACAAGGACAGCCTGCGCCAGCGCGTCGCGCTGCTGAAGGGCGTGCCGCTGACCGCGCTGCACGAGGTCTACGAACGACGGCTGCATCTCAACCCCGGCGCCGAGACGCTGGTCCGCGCCTGCCAGGCCGCGGGCCTGAAGACCTTGCTGGTGTCCGGCGGCTTCACCTTCTTCACCGACCGCATCCGCGACCGGCTGGGCCTGGACTACACGCGCAGCAACGTGCTGGGCGTCGACGGCGATCGCCTGGACGGCCGCCTCGTCGACCAGCCCTGGGGCGACATCTGCGACGGCGCCGAGAAGCGCCGCATGCTGCTGCAGACCTGCGATCGGCTGGGCATCGCGCCGCGCCAGGCCATCGCCGTCGGCGACGGCGCCAACGACCTGCCGATGATGGGCGAGGCAGGCCTCAGCGTCGCCTACCACGCCAAGCCGGCGGTGCGCGAGCGCGCGATGCTCGGCATCGAGGCCGGCGGGCTGGACCGGGTGCTCGAGGTGCTGCGCGGCTGAGGTCCCCGCCCGGCCCGGCGACGGGAACGTTTTGTGCATGGCAGCACGCCATCGAAACCTCGCAGGGGCCCGCCATGCTCGACCGCACCGCCACGAAGTTTTCGCACGTCAAGCCGACCGACACGAGCTTCCGCAGCGACGGCCTGCGCGACTTCTTCCTCTACCGCGATCTCGGTGTCGCCGAGGCCACCAACGGCAAGGTGCTGGCGCAGCTCGTCATCGCGCACAACGCACCGGAGAAAGGCACCGGCTGGCACCGCCACGAGGCGGACTTCCACATCGTGATCATGCTGCGCGGCTGGGCCAGGTTCATGTACGAGGACCAGGAGACGCTGGTCTCGGCCGGCGACTGCGTGCATCAGCGGCCAGGGGTCCAGCACTACCTGTTCGACTACTCGCCGGACATGGAGTACCTCGAGATCGTCGGCCCGGCCGACTTCAAGACCATCGACGTCGAGCCGGTCTGCCCGATGCCCGAGCCCAAGGCCTGGCTCTGACTCAGAACTCCACCTCGAGCTCGTCGACCTGCTCCGGCTCCTGGCGGGCCGCGCTGATCCACTCCTGCATCTCGGGCATGGCCATGGCGCGCAGGCAGTACTCGATCAGGCGCTTGTCGCTCATGCGCACGTCGTAGGTCTTGAAGCGCGTGACCACCGGCGCGTACATCGCGTCGGCCATGCTGCGCTCGCCGAAGAGCCAGGGGCCGCCGTAGCGCCCGAGGCAGTCGGTCCAGATCTCGATGACGCGCTCGATGTCCGTCTGCGCCCGGCTCCAGACCTTGTAGCCGGGAAAGTGGCCCTTCAGGTTCATCGGCAGCGCCGAGCGCAGCGAGGTGAAGCCCGAGTGCATCTCGCCGCAGACGGCGCGGCAATGCGCGCGCGCCGCGCGGTCGGCCGGCAGCAGCCCGGCTTTGGGCTTGATCTCGTGCAGGTACTCGGCGATCGCCAGCGTGTCCCAGACCTTGACCTTGTCGTGGGTCAGGCAGGGCACCAGGATCGACGGCGCCAGCAGCAGGATCTCGGCGCGCACGCCGGGATCGTCGGGCGGCAGGATCTTCTCCTCGAAGTCCAGCCCGGCGAAGCGCGCCAGCAGCCAGCCGCGCAGCGACCAGGACGAGTAGTTCTTGCTGCTGAGGGTGAGCGTCGCCTTGGCCATGGTCCGGGTCTCGCGGAAGTGCAGGCGGACACCGCAATCGCTGTGCCAGCACGGTGCACCGCGGCCGATGGCGCGCAACTTGCCTGCTGCACCCGTCGATCGCGCCCTTCGGCGCGGCTCGAGGGCGACCCATGATGTACGAGGCCTACCAGGCTCAGGCAGATCTTCTCGCGCCCCTGCAGACGGCGGCACGCAATGCCGCGTCCTGGCTGAACCACGGCTGGGCCGGCCTGGCCCAGCTGCCGACGACGCGCAAGCTGGCCGCCACCTGGGAGGTCTTCGCCCGGGCGCGGCTGACCCACCACCGCCCCGAGTTCGGCATCACCACGGTGCGCGTCGGCGAGCAGGACCTGCCGGTGCACGAAGAGGTGGTGCACCGCACCCCCTTCGCGACCCTGCTGCGCTTCGTGCGCGACGGCGCGCCGGCCGACCAGCCCCGGGTGCTGATCGCCGCGCCGCTGTCGGGTCACTTCGCGACGCTGCTGCGCGACACGGTCCGCACGATGCTGGCCGACCACGACGTCTACATCACCGACTGGCACAACGCCCGCCACGTGCCGCTGTCCGACGGTCCCTTCGGCCTGGACGACTACATCGAGCACCTGATCCGCTTCCTGCAGGTCATGGGCCCGGGCAGCCACCTGCTGGGCATCTGCCAGCCCTGCGTGCCGGCGCTGGCCGCGGTGGCGCTGATGGCCGAGGACGACGACCCGGCCCAGCCCGCCAGCATGACGCTGATGGCCGGGCCGGTGGACACCCGCGTCAACCCGACGGCCGTCAACGAGCTGGCCAACAGCAAGCCGATCGAGTGGTTCGACACCCACCTCGTGCACGGCGTGCCGGCGCGCTTTGCCGGCGCCGGCCGGCGCGTCTACCCGGGCTTCCTGCAGCTGACGGCCTTCATGAGCATGAACCCCGAGCGCCACAAAAAGGCCTTCGCCGACCTGCATGCCCACATCGTGGCCGGCGAGACCGAGAAGGCCGCCGCCACCTGGGCCTTCTACGACGAGTACTTCGCGGTCAACGACCTGCCGGCCGAGTTCTATCTCGAGACCGTGAAGCTCGTGTTCCAGGACTACGCCCTGGCGAAGGGCGAGCTCACGGTGCGCGGCCGCCCGGTCCGGCCCCGGGCGATCCGGCGCACCGCGCTCTTCACCGTCGAGGGCGAGCGCGACGACATCTGCGCCATCGGCCAGACCGTCGCCGCCCACGACCTGTGCAGCGGCCTGGCGCCGTTCCGCAAGACCCACCACGTGCAGCTGGGCGTCGGTCACTACGGCGTCTTCAGCGGCCGGCGCTGGCAGCAGCAGATCTATCCGCGGGTGCGCGAGCTGATCCACGTGAGCCAGTGACACGCGTCACGGCCGCCCCGCCGGCCTGCGGGGCCGTCAGCATGGACGGGGCATTTGGCGTGTAGCCTCGCGCACGCGCGCCGCCCATCCGGGTCGGCGATGCGCCGACCGATGCCGACCTCGATCCTGCTGCCCGTCGCCTTCCTGCTGCTGGAAAGCGCCTTCCTCCTCCTGCTGCCTGCGCTGCGCGCGCCGGGCGCCCACGTGATCATGGTGGCTGCGCCGCTGCTCGCGGCGCTGGCCTGCGCCTGGCGCGCCCGCGCCGAGGCCGGGCCGGCGCGCACCGGCTGGGCGGCGCTGGCGCTGTCGCTGCTGATCTGGGCGGGCGGCGCCTTCGGCAACCTGTGGCAGGAGCTGGTGGTCGGCCGCGCCTACGAGATGTACCCCTGGAGCACGCTGGCCTTCAATCTGTCGGCGGTGCCGATCGCCTTCGTGCTGGCCAGCGACTGGCGGGCCGGCGCGCAGCCGATGGCGCGCGCGCTCGACGCGATGGTGGCCGCGGCGCTGGGCTACGGCTACTTCCTGCTGACCTGGGCCATGCTGATGGTCCGCGGCACGCCGGATGCGGACAGCATCGCCACCATGGTCTGGCTGGAAGATGCCCAGAACCTGTTCATCGTCGCCGGGGCCCTGGTGCGCTGGTACGCCGCCGACGAGCCTGCCGAGCGCAGGCTGTTCCGGTCGATCAGTGCCTATGCCGTGCTCTACCTGGCGCTGATCTTCGGCAACAACCATTTCCTGGCCGGCGACCCGGCCTACGGACCCGAGGCCAGCACCGTCATCACGCTGGGCTTCGCGCTGCTGTCGGCCCTGGCGCTGGCCGGACCGTCGACCGACGCGGTCGAGCGCTCGGCGCGCCCCGGGATGGCGGATGTCGTCCGCGCCGGCAGCCCGATGCTGCTGGCCGGCGTGCTGCTGATCGTGTCGCTGTTCCTGATCCGGGTCGACTATGCGCACGGCGTGGCCGGCGTGCTGATCGCGGTGCTGGGCTACGGCCTGCGCAACAGCTTCGCGCAGGCCGGCCACATCGAGCGCGGCGACCAGCTCCAGCGCGAACGCACCGAACTGCAGGCCATCGCCTGGACCGACGCGCTGACCGGCATCCCCAACCGCCACTATCTCGACCAGGCGCTGGCCGGGCACTGGCACGTCGAGCGGCGCGCCCACCATCCGCTGTCGGTGCTGATGATCGACATCGATCACTTCAAGTCGCTGAACGACCGCTACGGCCACCCGGCGGGCGACGCCTGCCTGCGCGAGGTGGCGCGCGTGCTGCAGGCCGCACTGGTGCGCCCGGACGACGTGCTGGCGCGCTACGGCGGCGAGGAGTTCATCGCCCTGCTGCACGACGCGGACGCGGCCGGCGCCCTGGTCGTGGCCGAGCGGCTGCGCGCCGCGGTCGAGAGCCTGGGCATCGAGAACCCCGACAGCCCCTATCGCGTGGTGACGGTCAGCATCGGTACGGCCAGCGCGGCGCACCGCGGCGAAACGGCGCGCCTGGTGGCGGCCGCCGACAAGGCGCTGTACGAAGCCAAGTGCGACGGCCGCAACCGGGTCAGCGGCGTGGCGACCCTGCGCGCCGTGCCGGTGCAGGCCGCCTAGGCCGCCGCCGGGATGCCGAGCCCGCGCACGACCGCCGGCCGCGCGACGAAGGCCGCCAGCACCCGCGCCACGTTCGGGAAGTCCGCGAAGCCGACCAGGTCGCCGGCCTCGTAGAAGCCGACCAGGTTGCGCACCCAGGGCCAGGTCGCGATGTCGGCGATCGTGTAGGCCTCGCCCATGATCCAGGCGCGGCCGGCGAGCCGCCCTTCCAGCACGGCCAGCAGCCGGCGCGACTCGGCCACGTAGCGGTCGCGCGGGCGCTTGTCCTCGTAGGCCTTGCCGGCGAAGCGGTGGAAGAAGCCGACCTGGCCGAACATCGGGCCGACGCCGCCCATCTGGAACATCAGCCACTGCAGGGTCTCGTAGCGCGCCGCCACGTCCTCGGGCAGCAGCCGGCCGGTCTTCCCGGCCAGGTAGAGCAGGATCGCGCCCGACTCCCACAGCGGCAGCGGACGGCCGCCCGGCCCGTTCGGATCGATGATCGCGGGGATCTTGTTGTTCGGGTTGAGCGACAGGAATTCCGGCGACAGCTGGTCGTCGCTGTCGAAGGCGACGCGGTGCGCCTCGTAGGGCAGGCCCGTCTCCTCCAGCATGATCGAGACCTTGACGCCGTTGGGCGTGGGCAGCGAGTAGAGCTGCAGGCGGTCGGGGTGGCGCGCGGGCCACTTGCGGGTGATCGGAAACTCGGCGAGAGGCTTCATTCCCAGGTTATCGCACGAAGCGAGAACCCGAGGGCGCCTCGGGCGAAGGATGCGCAGAAGCGAAGAAGGGCGTGCCCTGGGGCACGCCCTTCAGCGGTCAGGGACCGACGCTCGCGTTCAGCGCACGCGGCCTTCCTTCCACGCGCCCAGCAGCTTGTCGTAGGCGATCGTCTCGCCCTTGGGCTTCTCGTTGGCGAGCTTCTTCCAGGGTGCGCCGGCGTCGGTCAGGTACTTCGCCGGGTCGCCCTTGGGGTTGAGCTTGGGCGGACACTTGGCCATGCCGGCGCGTTCGAGCCGCGCCATCACCGCGTCCATCTCGTCGGCCAGCGTGTCCATCGCGGCCTGCGGCGTCTTCTCGCCGGTCACCGCCTGGGCCACGTTCTTCCACCACAGCTGCGCGAGCTTGGGGTAGTCGGGCACGTTGGTGCCGGTGGGTGTCCACGCGACGCGCGCCGGGCTGCGATAGAACTCGACCAGCCCGCCGAGCTTGGGCGCCAGGTCGGTCATCGCCTTGCTCTGGATGTCGCTCTCGCGGATCGGCGTGAGGCCGACGATGGTCTTCTTCAGGCTGGTGCTCTTGGCGGTGATGAACTGCGCGTAGAGCCAGGCCGCGGCCGTCTTGTTGGCGTCGTGGTTGGCGAAGAAGGTCCACGAGCCGACGTCCTGGTAGCCGTTCTGCATGCCCTGCTTCCA
>NZ_CADEFR010000105.1 GCF_902826655.1 uncultured Methylibium sp.
ACTTTCTTTGAGCCAGCAAAGAAAGTGACTCGCCTGCCGGGGCGAGACCCGGCGCAGGGCTTCGACAAGCTCAGCCCGAACGGCTGACGCTCAGGCCACTCGCGCCAGGCTCCCACTGCGCGCCACCAGCCGCTGCACCGGCGCACTGTGCGGCCGCACCGCCGAGCGTTCAGCAGCCAACGCACTCGCCAGCGCCCGATCCCCGCCTCGAAGCGCTGCTTCGATCAAGGTCAGATCGACCACATCCCGCTGCGCATGGCTGCCGCCGAAGCGCGCCGCCCGATGGCGGATCGGCCGCAGCAGCGCCGTGCAGCGCTCGAACTCGCCGCGGCCGAAGGCCTGCACCGCGGCCGTCGCCGCAAAGCCCACGTCGCGCGTGAAGCCGGCGTTGTCGCTCTGGCCGTCCATCGTCTCGCGCTGCGCGTCCAGCACCGCCTCCTGCGCGTCAACGCGGCCCGCACCGACGAAGGCCATCATCGCGTGGAAGTCGTTGAAGGCGTAGCCGCCCGCGCCGCCCACACCGCCCCAGCGGTCGGCCAGCGAGGCCCAGCGGTCGCCGACGTCCACGCCGCGCAGCATCAGGCGCCACAGCAGCGCGCTCTGGTCGATGAGCTCCAGCACGATGCTCGAGCCCGGCCCGCCGATCGAGGCGTCGTACAGGCGCAGCACCTCGGAGGTCTCGTCCTGCTCCAGGTGAAAGAGCGCCAGGTGCCACCAGTTGTGCACGGCCAGGAAGCTGCCGTCCGACCAGGTCGGCGCGTGGGGCGCCAGCCAGGCGATGCCGGCGCGCGTGTCGTTGCGCATCTCGTGCACGTGGGCCACCGCATGCCAGCCCCAGCTGTCGCGCGGCTCCAGCTCCACCGACAGGCGACCCTGGCGCTCGGCCTGGGCGTAGTCGCCGGTTTCCTCCAGCCCGAAGGCGTGCATGCCCAGCACCGCGTGGTGGCCCGGCATGCCGCGCTGCCAGTGCGGCAGTGCACGCGCGATGCGGTCGCGCAGCATGCGCGAGTCCCCGAGGAAGAAGTCGACCTGATGGCCGACCTGCAGCGCGACCAGGTCGCACGGCTCCTGCAGCGAGCGGTCTTCCAGCGCGCGCGCCGCGGCGTGCCAGTGGCCCTGCGCCAGCAGGCTGGCGGCGTGCAGGTGGGCGCGCTCGCCGTCGTTCATCGGCAGCGCGGCGGCGGCCTCGCAGGCGGCGTGCGCCATCGCCGGGCCGGCCGGCTCGGTGCCCAGCAGGAACAGCCAGGCCTTCAGCAGGTGCGGCATCGGCATCTGCGGCGCGGCGGCGATGGCGCGGTCGGCGCTGCCGACCGGGTCGCCGACCAGGCAGCGCAGCTCGCGCGCGGCCTGCTCGTAGGCGTCGAGGGCGGCGGGGTTGGCGCCGGACAGCGCGATGCCGTGGGAGTCGGTGTGGGTCTTCATCATGGTGTTCATCTCTTGGAGCGGACGGGGGAGGGTTCAGAGGGCGAGGGTGATCACGGTGGTGGACTCCAGCGGCAGCACCGCGAGCACATGGCTCCAGCGCGGCGGCAGGTAGGGCGACAGGTGAACGTAGCCGGCCAGGACGGCGCCGGCACGCAGCTCCCAGCCGCGCACCAGCGGCAGCGGGCGGGCGGCGACGAGGCGCTGCCACGCGATCAGGCCCAGGTAGGGCAGCAGCATCGCGAGGCTCAGGGTCGATACGGGCGACATGGCAGAAGGCTCCAGTGCGGGTTGCGGTCTGCCGGGACATACGGAACGACGCTTCTCGGCGGACGCAGGCAACCCTGCGGCATGGCCGGCATCTTGTGGCCGCGGGGCCGGCGCCACTAAAGTCATTCGTGCAAGCAACCGGACATTCATGCCATGGCCCCCTCCGACACGATCCACGTCGCCCTGCTGGCCGCGCCCGAGGTGTCGGCGTCCACGCTATACGGCTTCTACGACGTGCTGTCCAGCACGCGGCGCGACTGGCAGGCGCTGCACGGCCGGGCCGAGGCGGCCTCGCCCTTCGCGGTGCACGTGGTCAGCCGCGACGGCCAGCCGCTGGTGGGCGCCAACGGCGTTCGCATCGTGCCGACCGCCAGCTTTGCCGACCTGCCGCGCCCCGACCTCGTCTGCATCACCGACATGACGGTGAGCCCCGACGAGTCGCTGGCCGGCCGCTACGACGCCGAGGTGGCCTGGATCCGCGGCGCGCACGCGGCCGGCGCGACGCTGGCGTCCGCCTGCTCGGGCGCGGTGCTGCTGGCGCACACCGGCCTGCTGGAAGGCCTGGACGCCACCTCGCACTGGGCCTACTGCCCCGCGCTGAGCCTGCGCCACCCCACCACCCGATGGCACGCCGAGCGCGGCCTGATCGTCGCCGGCGAGGGCCAGCGCATCGTGATGGGCGGCACCGGCATGGCCTGGCACGGCCTGGTGCTGGCGCTGATCGCGCGCTTTGCGTCGCCCGAGGAAGCGATGCAGGTCGCGCGCATCTACCTGCTGGACGTGAACACCATCGCGCCGACGGTCTATGCGTCGTTGACGCGCGGCGCCGGCCAGGCCGACGAGGACCCGGCCATCGTGCGCTGCCGCGAATGGGCCGCCGAGCACTACGCCAGCGAGGCACCCGTGACGCAGATGGCCCGCCACTCCGGCCTGCCCGAGCGCAGCTTCAAGCGCCGCTTCACCCAGGCCACCGGCATGAGCCCGCTGGAGTACGTGCACACCGTGCGGCTGGAGGAAGCCAAGCAGATGCTCGAGGCCGGCGACGACCCGGTCGAGGCGATCGCGGTCGAGGTGGGCTACCAGGACGCGAGCTTCTTCGGGCGGCTGTTCCGCCGGAAGGTGGGGGTGACGCCGGCGCAGTATCGGAGGAGGTTTGGGGGGTTGAGGAAGAGCTTGGACGGACAGCAGCGGGTGGTTGGCGGCGGAACTGGGAGTAGCCTGTAGCCCTAGTACATAGACGGAACCGACTCTGCACAGTCCGCTTCGCTACTGCTGAGATGATCGCAATCGAAGAATGAGCAGCCTTGGCTCGTCACTCGACTGGAACATGATGCAGGACAGAGCTCGCGCCGATGCAGTGTCGAACAACGTGCGGCTTTTTGAGCCTGCTACCGTGACACGTCAGCGTGGGCCAGTCATCCGCTCATGGCTACTCTGCGCCTGAGCAACATCCTCGGCAGCATGCTCGATGCGTTCTGCCAGCTTTTCTAGCGCACGCTGTCTGTCTACGAGTTCCCGTGCTTGTTCATCAATGTGAGAGGCGAGCCTTTCCGCTTCGGCTATCCGCTGCGATACCAGACTCGTCGAGCGGCGTTCGCGAAGAACTGAATGTTCTCTCCGAACAGGCGGCCAACCGGTGTCTAGGCCGCTATCGCTCTCGACAGCATGCGTACGCTTACCCCAGCTAGCTGAACGCCTAGCAGACAAGAACGCCAACGCTGGTAGCACGGCAGCGGCAAGTCCGACAAACAAATCTGGAGCAAAACTAGACATGTTTAACTCGTTCTTTCATTCCAGACGACCAGCCAAATAGCAATGCAGTAAAGCGCCATCGCGATAGCGAACTGCCAGATCTCGTAGTCCGCATAGATCGCCATCTGTGCCGGGACCTTCTTCTTGAGCCCAATGACGATGCACATGCTCCAGCCCAAGATACCTAGCAGCATTC
Organism: uncultured Methylibium sp.; assembly: GCF_902826655.1. GTDB lineage: Bacteria > Pseudomonadota > Gammaproteobacteria > Burkholderiales > Burkholderiaceae_C > Methylibium. Next base: position 3,641 of record NZ_CADEFR010000105.1, read on the forward strand.
CGATCAACGCCCAGAAGGTCACCGGATGTGGATCGCTTCGTGACCGCGCAAAGGTGCCATTGCGGTGTTTGGGTAGCGCAACAGGCGCTATCAGTGCGAGGGCTGCTGATGCCATGGTCGGCCCAAGGAAAGAGGTCAACTCCCCATCGTCCATGGTCCACTTGATGACGAGCTCAAGTAACCACTGGAACACGGGGAAGAACAGCAGGAAAACCGTTAACCGCCATGACATTGACCCCTGCCCCCCCGGCTGCCGCTGTTTGAGCCACCCGTTACGGTTGCTGCGACTAATCTACGCACTCTACTTGCCGCGCTGTCGGCTGTCACCTCCCTAACGCCGGCGGGGATTGTTCTAGTCGGCGGTGCGAGTTGAAGTCCGCAGAGCTTGGCCGAGTGGGCTAGACACCGAGGTGCCTCTTCAACGCCCCCTCATCCCCCGCCAGCGCTGAAGAAGCGCCTTCGAGCACGACGCGTCCCTTCTCGACCACCACGCACCGGTCCGTGTGCCCCAGCACCGCGCGGTAGTTGCGGTCGACGACCAAGCTGGCCATGCCGGTGGCGCGGATGTCGGCCAGGATGCGCCAGATCTCGGCGACGATCAGCGGGGCCAGGCCTTCGGTGGCTTCGTCCAGGATCAGCAGCTCGGGGTTGGTCATCAGCGCGCGGCCGATGGACAGCATCTGCTGTTCGCCGCCCGACAGTTGCTGCCCGCCGTGGTCCATGCGCTCTGCCAGGCGCGGAAAGGTCGCCAGCACGCGCTCCAGCGTCCACTCGCTGCGGCCATCGACACCGGGGCGGGCGGCGACCAGCAGGTTCTCGTGCACGCTGAGGTTGGGGAAGATGCCGCGCCCCTCGGGCACGTAGCCGATGCCGCGCTGCGCGATGATGTCGGCGCGCAGCGCCTTGGCTTCGGCGCTGCAGTCCGCGCCGCGCACGTGCACGCGGCCGGAGGTCGGGCGCACCAGGCCCAGGGCCGACCGGATCAGCGTGGTCTTGCCCATGCCGTTGCGGCCCAGCAGGCCGACCGCTTCGCCGGGCGCGACGTGCAGGCTCACGCCATGCAGGATGTGGCTGGCGCCGTAGTGGGTGTGCAGGTCCACCACCTGAAGGAGCAAGGCACTCACACGTGCTCTCCCAGGTAGGCAGCTTGCACCTCAGGATTCGCCCGCACCTCGCCCGGGCTGCCGCTCGCCAGCATCCGCCCGTTGACCATCACGGTGATGCGGTCGGCGATGCGGAACACCGCGTCCATGTCGTGTTCCACCAGCAGGATGGCGTGGCGCGGCTTCAGGTGGGCCAGCAGTTCGAGCATGCGCTCGGTCTCCTCGGCGCCCATGCCGGCCAGCGGCTCGTCGAGCAGCAGCACCTTGGGCGCGGTGGCCAGGCACATCGCGATCTCGAGCTGGCGCTTCTGGCCGTGCGACAGCGCGCCCGCCTGCTGCTGCGCGTGCGCGCTCAGGCCCGCCTGCTCCAGCGCGGCGTGCGCGGCCGCGGTGCTGTCGGCGCAGCGCGCGGCCGGCGACCACCAGTCCCAGGGCCGCTGCAGGCGCGCCTGCGCGCACAGGCGCGCGTTCTCCAGCACGCTGAAGCTGGGGAAGATGGTGTTGCGCTGGTAGCTGCGGCCCAGGCCGGCCTGCGCGCGGCGCGGCTGGCTCATGCGCGTGATGTCCTGGCCCAGCAGCGTGACGCTGCCGCCGGTGGGCGCGATCTCTCCCGACAGAACGTTGATCAGCGTCGACTTGCCGGCGCCGTTGGTGCCGATGACGGCGTGCACCGCCTCGCGCTCCAGCGTCAGCGAGACGTCGTCCACGGCCTTGAGGCCGCCGAACTGGCGCGACACGTTGCGGGCGACCAGCCAGGCATCGGAGCGTGAAGGCTCAGCGTGCATCGGCGCCCTCCGTGGCGGTGGTGGCCGCGCGCGCGCGACGTGCGGCGAGCTGCCGGCCGATGCCCATCAGGCCGTGCGGCAGCAGCGCCACGAAGGCGATGATGGTCAGGCCCAGCAGCAGCTGCCAGTGCTTGGCGAACGCGCCGAAGATCGCCTGCGACTGGTACAGCTCCTGCAGCAGCGTGAAGACGATCGCGCCGATCACCGCACCGCGCAGGTGGCCCAGGCCACCCAGGATGATCATCAGCAGCACGGCGCCGCTCTGGTGCCAGCTCAGGATCTCGGGGTTCACGTAGCCGTCCTTCAGCGCATACAAAAAGCCGGCCAGTCCCGCGAAAGCGGCCGCGATGACGAAGGCCGCCAGCTTGTACGGATAGGTCTTGTAGCCGGCGGCGCGCAGGCGCTGCTCGTTCACCTTGATGCCGGCCAGCGTGCGCCCGAAGCGGCTGCGCAGCAGCAGCGCCAGCAGCACGAAGCTGGCCGCCAGGCAGGCCAGCACGAAGTAGTAGAACGTGAGCTTGCCTTCCAGGTCGAACAGGGCGGTGCCGAAGAGCTTGGCCTCGGGCTTGAAGTAGAGATAGATGCCGTCGGTGCCGCCGCCGAAGGGCGTGTCGTGGAAGACGTAGTACGCCATCTGCGCGAAGGCCAGCGTGACCATGATGAAGTAGATGCCCTTGGTGCGCAGCGACAGCGCCCCCACCGCCAGCGCGTACGCCGCCGCCGCCAGCACCGACACCGGCAGCAGCCACCACAGCGACGCGCCCTGGCTCTGCGGGCTGAGCAGCGCCGCCGCGTAGGCCGCGATCCCGAAGAAGGCCGCATGGCCGAAGCACACCAGGCCGGTCTGGCCGACCAGCAGCTCCAGACTCAAGGCGAAAATCGCCAGCACCATGATCTTGACGACCAGGTCGAGGTAGAAGCCGGTGGCGACCATGGGGGCCAGGGCGAGTAGTGCGAGGCCGATCAGGACCGAGAGGAGGCGCGTGTTCATGTTGTTCTTGTTCGGCTCGGAGCGTTTGCGCGGCACGCGGTGCCCGG
>NZ_CADEFR010000106.1 GCF_902826655.1 uncultured Methylibium sp.
CCAGCGACTCGGGCTCGTCCATCTCGCCGTCGCCCATGAAGGCCCAGACCTTGCGGCCTTCGGTGTTGGCCAGCCCGCGGCCCTGCAGGTACTTCAGGAAGCGCGCCTGGTAGATCGCCATCAGCGGTCCGAGGCCCATCGAGACAGTCGGGAACTGCCAGAAATCCGGCATCAGCCAGGGGTGCGGATAACTCGACAAGCCGCCGCCGCCGGTTTCCTGCCGGTACCTGAGCAGTTGCTCCTCCGACAGGCGCCCTTCGAGGAAGGCGCGGGCATAGATGCCGGGCGAGCTGTGGCCCTGGATGAACAGCAGGTCGCCGCCGTGCGTGTCGTTTGGCGCATGCCAGAAGTGGCCGAAACCGATGTCGTAGAGCGTCGCTGCCGACTGGAAGCTGGCGATATGGCCACCCAGCTCCGACGAGTCCTTGTTGTTGCGCAGGATGATCGCCATCGCGTTCCACCTGATGACCGAGCGGATGCGGTGCTCGATCTCTCGGTCCCCCGGGCTCTTCTCCTCGCGCTCAGGCGGGATCGTGTTCTTGTAGGCGGTGGTCAGCGACCGTGGCAGGTACAAACCGCTGCGGCGCGCTTCGTCGACCAGCCGGTTGACCAGTGCGTTCGCGCGGTCGGCGCCACGGTGCAGGTCCACCGCCCGCAGGGCATCGAGCCATTCGCCGGTTTCGGTGGCATCGGCGTCTTCGTGCATCGTCATGGAGACTCCTGGCTTCTTGGTCTGGGTGGTCAACTTGGTATGACCACACAAGCCAAACTGTACGCGCGTGCTGCTGCCACGCCATGCGGGTTGCCCCGCATGGCGGGAGCCTTTCAGAGCAATCGAAACGCGAGCACCGCCGTCAGCGTCGGCGGCAACGCAGCGATGAACAGGCCCAGCGGGTTGATGGCCTCGTCTTCGAACTGGCCGCGCAGGATCGAGAACCCAGCCGGGTTCGGCGCGTTGGCGATCACGGTCAGGCCGCCACCGGTCACCGCTCCGGCCACCAGCGCACGCTTGAACTCCTCGGACAGGCCCTCGACCTGCGAGCCGAGGTAGGTCAACGCCGCGTTGTCGGTGATCGCCGTCAGCGCCGTGGCGCCGAAGTAGACGGTGTCCACCGACATGCCGCGCAGCAGCGACTCCATCCACCACTGCTGCTGTCCGCCGAGCACGATCAGCCCGGCGAGGAAGAAGGCCACTAACAACCCTTCACGCAGAATCAACCGGTCCTGGTGCTGCGGGTAGGCCGTAGCGAAGCCCATGAAGAACAGGAACAGCCCCATGAAGATGGGCGGGTGGTGGGCGCCCAGGACGATGCCGCACAGGAACGCGAGGTGGACCAGCACCACCATGGCAGGTGGTTCGGCCTTGCTTCCGTCCTCGGTGCGGCCCTTCGGCAGGCCGCCAAGTTCTCTCGCGAAAACGAAGGCCGTGACGAGCGCGTTGGCCACGACCGCCAGCGCCGCCTTCCAGCCGAAGTGGCTGACCATGTACCAGAGATCCCAATTCCACTTGCTGGCCACCATCAGCACCGGAGGCGCGGCAAACGGGGTCAGCGTGCCGCCAATGGAGACGTTGACGAACAGCACGCCCAGCGTCGCATACTTGAGCTTGTTCGATACCGCAGCAGAGAACACGCGCTCGCGCAGCATCAGCGCCCCCAGGGTCATGGCGGCCGGCTCGGTGATGAGCGAGCCGAGCAGGGGCACGAGGGCCAGCGTCACGAAGTACACCGCCATGCCCCCGCGCAGCGGCACGAAGGCGCTGACCGCCTCCACCAGCCGGCGGGCTGCGTACAGCACCGCCCGGCTGCCGGCCACCACCATGATCGCGAAGACGAACATCGGCTCGGTGAAGTTGCGCTCCGCGAGGTAGTGCGTCGCGTGCGGCGCCCCCTGGCCGACGAAGATGACCACGATCAGCACCGCCGCCCAGAAGCCGAACACGATCTCCACTTCGCCCAGCAGGTGCCACAGGCCGGCATGACGCGGCTGGTGGTGCGCCAGCCGTTCGAAGAAGGATGCGGCGAAGGTGTGCAGCAAGGCGACGGCAAAGACCATCGCCGAGACCCATTGCAGGGTTTCGGTGCGCATGGCCGGCTCAGCCGCCGGGCGTCCCGTACATCTGCTTGGGCAGCCAGGTGATGATCTGCGGGAACATGATGCAGGCCGCCACCATCGCGATCTGCAGCAGCACGAAGGGGATCACGCCGACGTAGATGTCCTTGATCGTCACGCCCTTGGGCACCACGCCCTTCAGGTAGAAGAGCGAGAAGCCCACCGGCGGCGTCAGGAACGAGGTCTGCAGCATCACCGCGATCAGGATCAGGAACCAGGTCAGGTCGATCCCGGCCGCCTTCACCACCGGCGCGAGCAGCGGCAGGATGATGAGCACGATCTCGAACCAGTCGAGGAAGAAGCCGGCGACGAAGACAATCGCCAGCACCACCAGCACGAGTCCGGTCGGCGACAGGTTCATGCCCTTGAAGAGGGCCGACAGCAGTTCGTCTCCGCCGACCAGGCGCAGCACGTAGGCGAACACGGTGGCGCCGATGAAGATCGCGAAGATGAAGCTCGTCGTCAGCGTGGTCTCGATACCGACCTCGCGGATCACCTTCCAGTTGAGCTTGCCGTTGGCCGCCGCCAGCAGCATCGCGCCCGCGGCTCCGAGGCCGGACGCTTCGGTCGGCGTGGCGACGCCGAAGAAGATGGTACCCAGCACGAGCAGGATCAGGCCGAACGTCGGCACGGTGGACAGGGCTGCCTTCGCGACCTGGCCCACGGTCAGCTTCTCGGCATCGTGAGCTCGCGGTGGCACGAGGTCGGGCCGCACGAAGCCGACCACCATGATGTAGGCCATGTACAGCAGGCCCAGCGCGACGCCCGGGACCAGGGCCCCCATGAAGAGGTCACCCACTGAGGTGGACACCTGGTCGGCCATCAGCACCAGCATGATCGACGGCGGGATCAGGATGCCCAGCGTGCCCGACGCCGCCACCGTGCCCGAGGCGATGGCCTTCGAGTAGCGGTGCTCCAGCATGATGGGCATCGACAGCACCGCCAGCAGCACCACCGAGGCGCCGACGATGCCGGTGGAGGCGGCCAGAAGGATACCGATGAATACGACGGTGATCCCGAGCCCGCCGCGGATGCCGCCGAACACCTTGACGAAGTTGCGCATCATCGTGTCGGCGACGCCGGACTTGTCCAGCATCAGGCCCATGTAGACGAACATCGGCAGCGACACCAGGACCCAGTTCGACATGATCGAGTCGAAGCGGTCGATGACGCCTGAGAACTTGGCCCAGCTCGTCATCAGGAAGGTGTCGTAGCCCATGTCGCCGAGCGTGATGCCGATCGTCGCGAACAGCAGCGAGAGTCCGGCCAGCAGCCAGGCCACTGGGTAGCCCGTGAACAGGGCGAGGATGAAGACCACCATCAATCCGATGGCGATGTATTCATAGAACGGCATGTCGTGTCTCCTCGAGGCGTGCGGGTACGGCGGTCAGCGGCGGCCAAACAGGGCCACCCAGACGCGCGAGAGCCGCGACAAGCCGGCAAGGGCGAGCAGCACGAAGGCGGTGACGATGAACGACTTCAGGAACCAGCGATAGGGCAAGCCCCCCGGCGAGGCCGAGGTCTCGTTGAGCTGAAACGAACTCCAGAAGTACGGGACCGCGAACCAGATGACGAAGCCGCAGAAGGTCAGCAGCATCGTGACGATGCCGCCGAGCTCGATCCACAACCGTGTGCGCTGCGAGAAGCGCTCGGCGAGCACGTCGATCCGCACGTTGCGCTCCCGGATCTCGGTGAAGGAGATGCCGAGCATGAAGCCGATGGCGTAGAGGTGCCATTGCAGCTCCTCCATCGTGATCGAGCCCTTGTTGAAGGCGTAGCGCGCGACCACCTGGACGACGATCACCGCCACCAGCACGGTCCACAGCGCCGAGGCGATCTCGCCGAACCAGCCGATCACGCGGTCGGCGCCGCGCGAGAACCCTGTGACGGGCAACGCAATGCCCGACGGCCCGGCTTGGGCGCCGCTCTTCTCGGTGTTCATGTTGTCTCCTTCGCGGCCCGCGGCCTTCGGGCCGCGGCCGGTGCTCAGACCAGGGTCACTTGAAGTTGCGCGGCAGGTACCCGAAGTCGTGCCACTTGCGGTTCTTGTTCTGGAAGGCCGACATGCTGTCGTACACCTTCTTGAACATCGGGTCCTTGGCGGACTCCTCGGCCAACACCTCCTTGGAGGCTTTGGCAAACGCATCGAGCATCGGCTTGCCGAACTGGCGCAACTGCACGCCTTCCTTCTCGAACTTGGCGAGGATGTCGCCCTGCAGCGCTTCCGCCTTGGCGAGCGACATGATCACGCCGGCCGTGCAGGTGGTCTCGATCTGCGCCTGCGTCTGCGGCTTCAGTTTGGACCAGGCTGGGATGTTGACGTACAGGAACTGATTCGTCGAAGGCTGATGCCAGCCCGGCAGGTAGTAGTTCTTGGCGATCTTCTGGAAGCCGAGCTGGTCGTCCACCGTCGGCAGGGAGAACTCGGTGCCGTCGAGCACGCCCTTTTCGAGGGCCTGGAACAGCTCACCGCCCGGCAGCATCGTCACCGAGGCGCCGAGCTTCTGATAAATCTTGCCGCCCAGCGCCGCGGCGCGGAACTTCATGCCCTTCAGGTCTTCCGGCGTCTTGATCTCCTTCTTGAACCAGCCGGCGGCCTCGGGGCTGATCGAGCCGCAGAAGATCGGGTAGACGTTGTGGGGCTTGTAGGCTTCCTTCAGCAGCGCGTCGCCGCCGCCGAAGTACATCCACGCGGCGAACTGCGGCGTCTCCATGCCGAAAGGCAGAGCGCCGAAGATGGCGGAGACGGGCACCTTGCCCACCTCGTAGCCCATGAAGCTGTAGCCGGCTTCGACCTTGCCTGTGGAGACGGCGTCGAAGATGCCGAGTGCCGGCACCAGCTTGCCGGGTTCGAAGACCTGCAGGTTGATCGTCCCGCCCGAGACCTTCTTCAGTTGCTCGGACACCCACGGCATGGTGTCGCCCAACGCGGTGAGGTTGGCGCCGAAGGCCATCGGGATGCCCCAGCGCACATTCTCCTGCGCATGAGCGCCGAATGCCGCGAGGGCGAGTGCGGCCGTGGCCGCGAGGGGCTTGAGTCCTGAACGCATCGAAGTGCTCCGTGAAGGTCGGTGAGGAGGCGCGGTCCAGCTGGCCGCGGTGTTGTGGATTCATCGGGAACAGGTCAGTCAGTTGCGGGCACCATTGACGGTGATCAAGCCGGCCTGACTGGTTTATTGGTCTACTTGGTAATACCAAGCGGACCGGATACTATCCAGCCCTCGCCAGCAGTTCCATGCGGGTTCCCCCGCATGGCAGGTGCCGTTTACGCAGGAGCCCGCCGTGGCCAGCCAGCCGTCTTTCCGCGCCGTCCCGCACGTCCGCCGACCGCGCCTCTCGGACACGATCACGGACCAGATCGAGGACCTCATCGCCACCGGCAAGCTCAAGCCCGGCGACAGGCTACCGGCGGAGCGCGACCTCGCTCAGCAGCTCGACGTGTCGCGCCCATCGTTGCGCGAGGCGCTGCTGATCCTCGAAAGCCGCGGCCTGTTGCAGGCGCGCCGGGGCGGCGGCTTCAGCGTCACCGACGTCACCGCACCGACGATCACCGATCCGCTGGTGCACCTTCTTCAGCGCCACCCCGAGACCGTCGACGACATCCTCGAACTGCGCCACGGGCTGGAGTGCGTGGCAGCCGAGTTCGCCGCCTTGCGCGCCACCGAGGCCGACGACAAGCGGCTGCGCGACATCGTCGGCACGATGAAGCGCCGGCGCGGCCCGGTCGATTCGCTCGAGGACACCGATCGCGACGTCGACTTTCACATGGCTGTCGCCGAGGCCTCGCACAACGTCGCCCTGGTGCATGTGATGCGCGGCATCTTCAACCTGATGCGCATCAACATGCTGCGCTCCCGCGAAGCGCTGTGCCACCACGCCGAGAACGTGACGCTGCTCGACGAGCAGCACGCCCAGATCGCCAAGGC
>NZ_CADEFR010000107.1 GCF_902826655.1 uncultured Methylibium sp.
CCAGCAGGTCCAGCGACTGGATGGTGTTGGTGCCTTCGTAGATCATGTTGATGCGGGCATCGCGCACGAACTGCTCCATGCCCCATTCCTTGATGTAGCCGTGGCCGCCGAAGACCTGCATGCAGTGCGAGGTCGCGAGCCAGGCGTTGTCGGTCAGGAAGGCCTTGACGATGGGCGTCAGCAGCGCGACCTGGTCGGCGGCCTCCTTGCGCACGTCCTCGTCGGCGTGGCTCAGCTCGCGGTCGATCAGGAGCGCTGTGTAGAGCGACAGCGCCCGGCCGCCCTCGGCGTAGGCGCGCGCGGTCAGCAGCATCTTGCGCACGTCGGGGTGGACGATGATGGGGTCGGCGGGCTTGTCCGGCGCCTTCGGGCCCGACAGGCTGCGCATCTGGATGCGGTCCTTCGCGTAGGCCACCGCGTTCTGGTAGGCGACCTCGGTCAGGCCCAGCGACTGCATGCCCACGCCCAGGCGGGCCGCGTTCATCATCACGAACATCGCCGCCAGGCCCTTGTGCGGCTGGCCGACCAGCGTGCCGATCGCGCCGTCGAGGCTGATCTGGCAGGTCGAGTTGGCGTGGATGCCCATCTTGTGCTCGAGGCCCGTGCAGTAGATGGCATTGCGCTCGCCCGGCGAGCCGTCGGCCTGGACCAGGAACTTCGGCACGACGAACAGCGAGATTCCCTTGCTGCCGACGGGCGCGTCCGGCAGGCGGGCCAGCACCAGGTGGATGATGTTCTCGGCCAGGTCGTGCTCGCCCGAGCTGATGAAGATCTTGGCGCCGGTGATCTTGTAGCTGCCGTCGGCTGAACCGTCGATGATGGGCTCGGCCTTGCTGCGCAGCAGGCCGAGGTCGGTGCCGCAGTGCGGCTCGGTCAGGCACATGGTGCCGGTCCACTGGCCGCTGGTGAGCCTGGGCAGGTAGGTCTGCTTCTGCTCCTCGGTGCCGTGCGCGTGCAGCGCCTCGTAGGCGCCGTGCGTGAGGCCGGGATACATGGTCCAGGCCTGGTTGGCGCTGTTGAGCATCTCGTAGAGACACTGGTTCACGACGATGGGCAAGCCCTGGCCGCCGTAGGCCGGATCGCAGCTCAGCGCGGGCCAGCCGCCCTCGACGTACTTGGCATAGGCCTCCTTGAAGCCCTTCGGTGCCCTGACTTCGTGCGTCGAACGGTCGAGCACGCAGCCTTCCTCGTCGCCGCTGACGTTGAGCGGGAAGGTCACCTCGGCGGCGAACTTGCCGGCTTCCTCGACCACGGCGTTGATCGTGTCGACGTCCATCTCGGCGTGCGGCGGCATGGCCTTCAGCTCGTCGCCGACGTTCAGCAGCTCGTGCATCACGAAGTGCATGTCGCGGATCGGGGGGGTGTAGGTGGGCATGGACAACTCCGGGAGAGGGGAAGGGGGTGCGGCTCAGCGGCCCTTGCGGGCTGACGCGGCCGGTGCGGGAAGGTTCAGCGACTCGGCCAGGATGCGCTCGAAGCCGCGGCCGGCGCGCTCGATCGCGCCGGGGTTGCGCATGAAGCGCGCGTCGTGGTGCAGGGCGAGGATCAGGCCGTGGATCTCGAACAGCATCTGCATCGGGTCCGTGTCGGGCTTGAGGTGGTCTTCCTCGATCGCCATGCGGATGGCGCGCTCCAGCGCGCGGTGCCAGGTGCGCACCATGCTGGCCAGCGCGTCGCGCACAGGCCCCGGCCGGTCGTCGAACTCCACCGCGCCGCTGATGTAGATGCAGCCCGAGTCGATCTCGACCGACACGCGCTTGACCCAGCGTTCGAACATGCTGCGCAGGCGCGGCAGGCCGCGGGCCTCGCGCACAGCCGGGAAGAACACTTCCTCCTCGAAGCGCGCGTGGTACTCGCGCACCACCGAGATCTGCAGTTCCTCGCGCGAGCCGAAGTGGGCGAACACGCCCGATTTGCTCATCTGCGTGACCTCGGCCAGCGCGCCGATCGACAGGCCTTCCAGGCCGATCTGCGAGGCCAGTCCGAGGGCGGCTTCAAGGATCGCGGCGCGCGTCTGCTGGCCCTTCTGCTGACCGCGCTGAGGCGTCCGGCCCTCGGTGCGCGAGGGGCTGCCTGTGAGGTCTTCGGGGGCGAGGCTGCTGCTCAAGGGAGTTCCGCAAAGAAACGAACGATCGTTCTATTTTGCAGAAATCCCTGCCATCCCGGGTGACGACGGCGTGCTGTTTGTAGGGCTGCGCGCCTAGCTGACCCTAGGGTTTACTCGGACGAAGCATTCATTCATCGTCCCAGGGCAGCCAGCCGGGTGCCTCGGCCTCGCGGGCGCGCCGCTCCAGGGGCTCGCGCAGCTTGCGGGCCTCGTCGATGAACTGCTGCGGCGTGACGGTGGGTGCCAGCCGCGTCGCGGGCGGGCCGAGGCTGCTGAGGTAGAGCGGCGTGAACCAGCGGTCGGTGCGCTGGTGGTGCAGCGCCAGCTTCAGCCCGGCGCCGACCACGAGCAGCGTCGCGAAGCCGACCGTCAGCAGGCGCCTGCGGCCCGGCACGATGAGCGCCAGATGTCCGTACAGCAGCACGCAGCCCAGCGCGAGGGCCAGCAGTTCGCCGGCGCGCGGCAGCCACTCCCACGACAGCGCGAAGGCCAGCAGCGGCAGCACCGCGTCGAGCAGCAAGCCGGCCAGCAGCAGGCCCAGCGCCCAGCGCAGATGAGCCAGGAAGTCGAAGTGCCGCGTGAACAGCTTGGAGCCCAGCGCCCACAGGAAGCACCAGATCCCCAGGGCGAGCGGCACGCTGAGCAGCACCGACAGGTAGCCGCCGACGGGATCGCCCGGATCGCTCTCCAGCCAGTGGTTGCCCAGCACCCAGAGCAGCAGCAGTGCGAGTCCGGCGACCAGCCAGCGTCCGCTGACCGGCGACGGCGCCGACAGCGTCAGCTCGGCCGGCAGCGTCTCGCCGGGCAACCGCAGCCGCAGCCGCGAGCGACCGATCTGCCACTCGGTCCCGCCGTCGACTGGGGTGGTCGCTCCGCTGGCGAGCTTGCGGCCCTGCAGCCGCACGCCGTTGGCGCTGTCGCCGGCGATCAGCTCGACGCCCGCCTCGGTGGCGCGCAGCGTCGCGTGATGTGCGGCGGCATGCGGATCGTCGAGCAGCACGTCGCAGTCGATCGCGCGGCCGATCGTCACCGGCCAGTGCGTGATCGGCACCCGGTGCGCGACGCCACCGTCGCGGTCGAGCAGTTCCACCAGGCCCAGGCGCGCGCTGCTCACGGTTGTTCCTTCAGGCCGTAGCCCAGCAGGTAGTGCGTGGCCAGGCGCATGGCGTTGTCGAAGCTCACGCCGCGCGCGTCCAGCCGGCCCTGCGCGCCGATGCTGCCCTGGTCGACCGTCGCGGCCAGCACGCTGAGGTCGTATAGCCCCGTCAGCCGGCGGTAGGCGGTGAGGCACAACACCGCGCGCAGCGGCAGGCCGCCTTGCTCGACGAAGCGCTCGCTGCACTGGGGCGCGGTGAACTCCTTGGGGTTGCGGCGCCCGAAGCTCTCGTTGCGGAAACTCGCGCTGTGGCGCTGCGTGAAGCGCAGCCCGCCGAGCTTGCGGCCGTCGTAGGTCTCGTGGCGCACGCCGAGCGAGCCGGTCAGCAGCGCACCGCTGACGAAGACCTGCGTGTCCATCTCGCAGTCGGAGCGCTCGAACTCCAGGCCCTTGGTGTCCGCCGGCGTGCTGCGGCCCCAGCAGCGCATGAAGTCCTCCTGCGGCACGGGGATCAGGTAGCGCGCGTGACCGGCGCTGCGCCAGGGCTGGGCGACGAAGCGCTGCGTGACGAGCTCCTGGTGCGCCAGCAGTTGCGTCGTCAGTTCCGGATAGACCGGCGCGGTGATGGGGGCGGCGCGCCGCGACCGCTCGAGCAGCGCCTGCGCGAACGCCGCCGGTACCAGGAAGCTGACCTGCTGGCCGTCGCGCCGCGTGGCGACGTTGATGCCGACGACGCGCCCCTGTTCGTCGAGCGCCGGGCCGCCGCTCATGCCGGAGTTCAGCGAGCCGGCGAAGAAGATGCTGGGATAGAAGCTGCGCTCGACCAGGCCGTTGTAGGTCCCCTCGAGCACCGCGAAGCCGACGTCGAGCGGGTTGCCGAGCGAGTAGATGCGCTCGCCCTGCGACAGCGGGGTCGATGCGGGCCGGAACTCGAGCGGCGTGCCGGCCGCGACCGGCCCGGCGCCGGCCTTGCCGCGTCCGCTGACCGGCAGCGCCTTCACCACCGCCAGGTCGTGCACCGCGTCGAAGCCCAGCAGCTGCAGCGCGCCCTCGCGTCCATCGACGCGCGTATAGGTGAGCCGGTAGCGCTCGGGTTGCAACGCCACCTGGCTCACGACGTGGTAGTTCGTGATGATCAGTCCGTCCTCGCCGACCACGAAGCCCGAGCCGACCGAAGCCTGGCTGTCCTGGCCCTTCAGCAGGGTGCGCACCTGGAGCAGCTGGCTGCGCGCACGTTCATACAGCCGCTGCGCCGAGGGCGAGGCAGGCGCGGAGGCGGAGGCCGCAGGGAGGGCAGGGGGCGGTTGCTGCGCGCAGGCCATGGCGCCCGCCCAGGCGAGCGACAGCGCCACAGCACGCTGCCGCCAGGCTCGGGGTCGCGTCATGCACCGAATTCTAGGCAGGTGCCGACGTACATTGCGGCATCGGCGGCGCGCGGGCGCTGCCAGCCGCGATGTCGCCCACGAAAGTGCTTCGATGCCCCTGATCTCTCTCGACACTGCCGCCGCATTCTTCGCGACGGCGGTGCTGCTGGCGCTGGCCCCGGGGCCCGACAACCTGTTCGTGCTGCTGCAGTCGGCGATGCGGGGACGTCGCGCCGGCCTGCTCGTCGTGCTCGGGCTGTGCAGCGGGCTGCTGGTGCACACCGGTGCGGTGGCGCTCGGCCTGGCGACCCTGTTCGCGACGTCCGCGCTGGCCTTCACCGTGCTGAAGCTGGCCGGCGCGCTGTACCTGCTGTGGCTGGCCTGGCAGGCGTGGCGGGCCGGCCCTGCCGAGACCGACGGCAGCGGCGGTGCTGCGCCGAGCGCCGGTCGGCTCTACCGTCGCGGCATCGTGATGAACGTGACCAATCCCAAGGTGACGATCTTCTTCCTCGCGTTCCTGCCGCAGTTCGTCATGCCGGATCGCGGCAGCGTGGGGCTGCAGGTGGTGCTGCTGGGCGCGCTGTTCATGCTGGCGACGCTGCTGGTTTTCGGCGCCATCGCGCTGGCGGGTGGCAGCCTGCGCGCCTGGCTGCTGCGCTCGCCGGGCGCCCAGGTCGGGATGAACCGCGTCGCGGCGCTGGTGTTCGTCGGCCTGGCGGTGCGACTGGCGCTCGCGCGGCACTGAGCTGGACCTGGACACGGCCGGGCCGGGGGCAGAGTGCCCACGGGCGCACAGGTGCCGGCGTTGCCCCGCTTGAGCAGCGACACCGCCGTGCTCCATACTCCGTGTCAAGGAGTTTGTGCATGGATGTGCTGCAACTCGATGTGTCGGGCCGGCCCCAGGCGTGGATCAGCGCCAAGGAGGCGGCCGTGCTGTACGCCAGCGACGGCGTGGCCTGGACGCTGGGCGACGCACGCCTGGTGCTGCGCGGGGGCATCCAGCGTCGCACCGGCATGCAGTCGCGCATCGAGGTCCACTCCATCATCGCGGTCCGCGGCAGCGTTCCCAGCCGCGCGTGGCGACAGACGCCGGCGCTGTCCAACCCCAAGCTGTTCTCCCGCGATCGTCATGTCTGCGCCTACTGCGGCGGGCAGTTCCATGCCGACGAGCTGACGCGCGAGCACATCCAGCCCACCTCGCGCGGCGGCACCGACAGCTGGATGAACTGCATCACTGCCTGTCGCGGCTGCAATGGCCACAAGGCCAACCGCACGCCCGAGGAGGCGCGCATGACGCTGCTCTACCTGCCCTACGTGCCCAGCCTGCACGAGGACATGATCCTGCGCGGCC
>NZ_CADEFR010000108.1 GCF_902826655.1 uncultured Methylibium sp.
GAGATGGACGAGCGCGTCGAGTGGGCGCTGAAGAAGGCGGCGCTGTGGAACGAGGTGAAGGACAAGCTCAACCAGAGCGGCTCGGGCCTGTCCGGCGGCCAGCAGCAGCGGCTGTGCATCGCGCGCGGCATCGCGATCAAGCCCGAGGTGCTGCTGCTCGACGAGCCCTGCTCGGCGCTGGACCCGATCTCCACCGGCAAGATCGAGGAGCTGATCCACGAGCTGAAGGTCGACTATACGGTCGTGATCGTCACGCACAACATGCAGCAGGCGGCGCGCTGCTCGGACTACACCGCGTACATGTACCTGGGTGACCTGATCGAGTTCGGGCCCACGTCGGAGCTCTTCATGAAGCCGAAGAAGAAGGACACCGAGGACTACATCACCGGACGCTTCGGCTGATCCGGCAGGGAGCACGACAATGACTGACAAGCATCTTTCGACGCAGTTCGACAGCGAGCTCAGCGCGATCTCGACCCGCGTGCTCGAGATGGGCGGCCTGGTCGAATCCCAGGTGGCGCAGGCGATGTACGCGCTGTCGCACTTCAGCAGCGAGACGGCGGCACAGGTCCTGGCGATGGAGGAGAAGGTCAACAAGATGGAACTGGACATCGACCGCGACCTGTCCAGCATCATCGCCCGCCGCCAGCCGACTGCGCGTGACCTGCGACTGCTGATCGCGGTGTCCAAGACCATCGGCAACCTCGAGCGCGTCGGCGACGAGGCGGCGCGCATCGGCCGCACGGTGCAGCGCCTGGTGAACACCGGCGTGTCGAGCCGGCTGCGCCTGCCGGTCGCCGACGTGTCCTTCGAGGCGACGCTGGCGACCAGCCTGCTGCGCAAGGCGCTCGACGCTTTCGCGCGTCTCGACGTCGACAAGGCCGTCGAGGTGCTGAAGCAGGACGACCAGCTCGACCAGGAGTTCGAGGGTTTGATGCGCAAGCTGATCACCTTCATGATGGAGGATCCGCGCACGATCTCGGCGAGCATCGATCTGGTCTTCGTGGCCAAGGCCATCGAGCGCGTCGGCGACCATGCGAAGAACCTGGCCGAGCAGATCATCTACATCGTCAAGGGCACCGACGTGCGCCACAACCCCGTCGAGACCGTCGAGTCGATGGTCAGCAACTGACGGTGCAAGGAGCAGATCGATGAGCCGAGTGCTGGTGGTGGAGGACGAATCGGCGATTGCCGAGCTGATCTCGATCAACCTGCGTCACGCAGGCTACGAGGTGACGATCGCGGCCAGCGCCGACCAGGCCCAGATCGAGATCGACCGCGTGCTGCCGGACCTGGTGATCCTGGACTGGATGCTGCCGGGGCAGTCCGGCCTGGCGCTCGCCAAGCGCTGGCGGGGAGAGAGTCGCACCAAGGAGCTGCCGGTCATCATGCTGACCGCGCGGGCCGACGAAGGCGACAAGGTCACCGGGCTCGATGCCGGCGCCGACGACTACCTGACGAAGCCGTTCTCGACGCACGAGCTGATGGCACGCATCCGCGCCGTGCTGCGCCGCAAGGCGCCCGAGGCGCTGGACAGCGTGGTCGAACTCGGACCGCTGCGACTGGACCCGGCGACGCGTCGCGTGTCGCGCGGCGACCAGGAAGTCAAGGTCGGTCCGACGGAGTTCCGCCTGCTGCATTTCCTGATGACGCACCCGGAGCGCGTGCATTCCCGCGCGCAGTTGCTCGACCGGGTCTGGGGCGACCACGTCTTCATCGAGGAACGCACGGTCGACGTGCATGTGAAGCGCCTGCGCGAGGCGCTCTCGCCCGTGGCTTGCTCCACGATGATCGAGACGGTGCGCGGCGCCGGCTACCGGCTGACCCAGCAGGTGGCGGCCGTGTCGGTCTGACACCGCCACTGCGGGAGGTGCGGCCTTGAGCTGGCTCTTCCCCCGCCTCTTTGCCGGTTTCCTGGCGATGGTGGCCGGCGGCGTGATCGGCTATGTGCTGGGCAGCCCGGTGCAGGCGCCGGTGCTGAGCGTGCTGTTCGGCGGCGGACTCGCCGTTGGCGCGCTGGCGGTCTTCGACACGCTGCGCGGCGTGCGTCTGATCGCCTGGCTGCGCGGTGCGCAGGAGACCGATGCACCGCGCGACGCCGGCTTCTGGGGCGAGATCGGCTACCGCGTCGAGCGCAGCATCCGTGCCCGCGAGCGCAGCACGCTGCAGGAGCAGGCGCGGCTGGGCCAGTTCCTCGACGCGATCGAGGCCTCGCCCAACGGCGTGCTGATGATCGACGTGAACGGCCAGATCGACTGGTGCAACTCGGTCGCCGCCTCGCATTTCGGCCTCGATCCGCAGCGCGACCGGCTGCAACGCCTGACCAACCTCGTGCGCGCGCCAGCCTTCGTCGCCTACCTGCAGGGCGGCGTCTACCGCGAGCCGGTCAGCTTCCCCAGCCCCAACGGCCTGGGCACGTTGTCGGTGCTGGTGCGTGACTACGGCGACGGCATGAAGCTGGTGCTGTCTCAGGACATCACCGAACGCGAGCGCGCCGACGCGATGCGCCGCGACTTCGTCGCCAACGTCTCGCACGAGATCCGCACGCCGCTGACCGTGCTGTCGGGCTTCATCGAGACGATGAACACGCTGCCGCTGACCGAAGTCGAGCGCAAGCGCATCCTGACGCTGATGGGCCAGCAGACGCAGCGCATGCAGTCGCTGGTGACCGATCTGCTGACACTCGCGCAGCTCGAGGGCAGCCCGCGTCCGCCGGCCGACCAGTGGACGCCGGTCGCGCGCCTGCTGCGGCAGGTGGAGGCGGACGCACGCACGCTGTCGCAGGGGCGCCACCAGCTGACGCTGAGCGGCGAGACCGCGCAGCAGATCGCCGGCGCCGAGGGCGAGCTGCTGAGCGCGCTGGCCAACCTCGCCAACAACGCCGTGCGATACACGCCCGAAGGCGGCCGTGTCGACATCAGCTGGCGCGTGCTGGGGGACGGCAGCGGCGAGTTCGCGGTCAAGGACACCGGACCCGGCATCGAGCGCGAGCACTTGCCGCGATTGACCGAGCGCTTCTACCGCGTCGACGGCAGCCGTTCGCGCGACACCGGCGGGACCGGGCTCGGCCTGTCGATCGTCAAGCACGTCGCGCAGCGCCACGGCGGCGAGCTCGACGTGCAGAGCGAACCCGGCAAGGGATCGACCTTCCGGCTGGTCTTTCCGGCGGCGCGGCTGCGGCTGCCCTTGGCCCCGGCTGACGCGGCCCGCGGCAGCAGCGAGGCCGCCGAGGCAGCGTCTAGCGCGCGCTAGGCGGCTCGCGGCGGTAGATCGCCGTCTGCTCGTCGCGCTCGGTCGGGCGCCGTTCTCGAGACAACAGCTGCCAGCCGGGTCGTTGCAGGCTGCTGCTTTCGGCGCGCATGCGCACCGTCGTCAACAGGAACTCGCAGCCGACGCTGGGTGGCTCGGCGTGGTTCTCGACGCGCCAGCCACCGTGGACTTCGAGCGCTGCGAGCTGTGCCTTCTGCAACCCGACGGCGGCGATGCAGGCGTCGCGCGGCACCTGCAGGGCAATGCGCTCGACCAGCGGCCGATAGCTGCGCGCGTAGTCCAGCACCGGCAGCAGAAGCGTCATCGCCAGCAGCCAGCACAGCGCCACCCCGCCAGCGGGCAGCACCAGGCTCTTCCACAAGACCGGCGGATGCCGGCCAGTGCGCCAGCGCACCAGCAGCAGCCAGGCGATCGTGCCGGCGATGGCCGCCACCAGGGCCGGCCACGAGAAGCCGCCCGGATAGCCCGGCGCGAGCCGTGCGATGTTGGCAGCCGGCTTGGCCGGCACACCGAGCTGCAGCGAGGCGTAGATGACCCACACGGAGATCGCGCCGAGGCTGAAGAAGAACACCGAGAACCAGTCGATCGCCGCAGCGACGCCGCGCTGCAGGGTCGGCAGCGCGAAGGCGGCCAGCACCGCCAGCGCCGGCAAGGACAGCATCAGCGCCCGGTCCGAGCCGCCCATCGCAATGCAGGCGACGATCGCCGCGGTGGCGACCGCGAGCGGCACGGCGATGTGACGGTGCGCCAGGTGGCGGCGCCAGCGCCACAGCGTCCAGCCGGCCAGCGCCCAGGCCGGCCAGGCGAACCAGACCAGCAACTGCAGCAGCTGGCCGACGCTGCCGGGCCGGCCCAGCCGCCAACCCCAGGCACCGAGCGCCCCGGCCAGTGCCGCGGCCAGCAATGCGGCGACGGCGATCCACAGCGCGAAGCCGCGCGCCAGCGCGTAGCTGGAGCGCAGGCTGACCAGCAAGCCGCCGAGCGCGAAGCCCACGCCGATGCTCGGCGCACCGCTGGCCGCCAGCACCGGCAAGGCCACCAGCACGGCGATGCGGGAGGGCCAGGCCCGTGAGGCACTCGCCGCCATCGCGTAGACAAACAGCGCGGCGCCGAACAGCTGGACCAGCTCGGGCGTCGTCTCGTGGCCCAGCTGCAGCAAGCCCAGCGTCGCGACCAGCGCCAGCAGGGCACCGTCGGCGATCGCGCGCGCGTAGTCGACCGGCTTGGCCTCTCCGCCGAAGGCGAACGGCAGCGGCTGCGCGGCCTCGGTGCGCGCGAGGTGGTAGCTGCTGTACCAGGTGAGGGCCAGCACGCCGACCAGCAGCAGCGCGAACGGCAAGCGGGCGGCCAGCGCCGGATCGAGCACGGCGCCGAACAGCTTGATCGCCAGCGCGCCGATCCAGTAGGGCAGCAGGGCGCCATCGGCGGGCTGCCCGGCGATCGTCGGCGACAGCGGATCGGCGCCGCCGGTCGCCAGGCTGAGCATGTAGCCGAAGGCGGTGAGATCGGCGTTGCGCCAGGGATCCCGGCCGAACAGACCCGGCAGCACGTAGGCGGCGCAGAACAGCAGCAGGGCCGTGCGCGGCAGGCGCTGGGCGGCGCGCTCGGAAACCAGGGCGGGGGTCGGCTGCGTCACGGGCGGGATGATGCCTTGCGCTGGCGCCTGGGCGCTTGCCAAAGAAAAAGGCAGCCGAAGCTGCCTTTCGTCACTGCGCGAAGCCGCGTCACTTCTTGCCGCTGAGGTGGGCGAACTTGTTGCGGAACTTCTCGACGCGACCGCCGAGCGAGTCGACGCTCTTCTGCGTGCCGGTGTAGAACGGATGCGACTCGCTGGTCGTCTCGAGCTTGATCAGCGGCAATTCACGGCCGTCGTCCATCTTCACGGTCTCCTTCGCCTGCGCGGTCGAGCGCGTCACGAACTTGAAGCCGTTGGACAGGTCCACGAAGCAGACTTCGCGGTAGCTGGGGTGAATGCCTTCTTTCATCTCGGGACCTCGGGTCGGTTGCGGGAGCCACGCTGCTCGGTCATCGCGACCTGCAACGCACTTTCCGGCAGTGGTTGGGCGGAAAAGCCGCGGATTATGCCTGAAATCAACAACTTACGGCAGGGGGCTCAGCCGCCCCTACGCATCATCTCGAAGAAGTCGAGGTTGTTCTTCGTGGCCTTCATCTTGTCGAGGATGAACTCCATCGCCTCGATCTCGTCCATCGAATACAGCAGCTTGCGCAGGATCCAGGTCTTTTGCAGGATTTCCGGCTTGAGCAGCAGCTCCTCGCGGCGGGTGCCCGACTTGTTGATCTGGATCGCCGGGTAGACACGCTTCTCGGACATGCGGCGGTCGAGGTGGATCTCGCAGTTGCCGGTGCCCTTGAACTCCTCGTAGATCACCTCGTCCATCTTGGAGCCGGTGTCGATCAGCGCCGTGCCGATGATGGTGAGCGACCCACCTTCCTCGATGTTGCGCGCCGCGCCGAAGAAGCGCTTCGGGCGCTGCAGCGCGTTGGCGTCGACGCCGCCGGTCAGCACCTTGCCCGACGACGGCAGCACGTTGTTGTAGGCCCGGGCCAGGCGGGTGATCGAATCGAGCAGGATCACCACGTCCTTCTTCAGCTCGACCAGGCGCTTGGCGCGCTCGA
>NZ_CADEFR010000109.1 GCF_902826655.1 uncultured Methylibium sp.
TCGAGGACACCGGCACCGGACCCCCGGTGGTGGTGCTGCACGGGCTGTTCGGCTCGGGCGCCAACTGGCGCTCGGTGGCGCGGGCCCTGGCACCGCATCACCGCGTGCTGTGCGTCGATCTGCGCAACCATGGCCACTCGCCGTGGACCGACTCGATGGACTACCTCGAGATGGCGGACGACGTGCGGGCGCTGATCGCTCGTCAGGGCCTGTCGCGGCCGACCGTCGTGGGTCACAGCATGGGCGGCAAGACCGCGATGGCGCTGGCGCTGACGAGCCCGGCCTCGGTCGGCAACCTGGTGGTGGTCGACATCGCGCCGGTGGCCTACGCCGACCGCTTCACGCCCTACGTGGAAGCGATGCGCAGCATCGATGCGGCGGCGATGGCGAGCCGCACCGAGGCCCAGCGGCGGCTGGCCGAGCGCCTGCCCGACCCGGCGACCGCCCCCTTCCTGCTGCAGAACCTGGTCAGCCGCAACGACCACTTCGACTGGCGGCTCAACCTCGCGGCGATCGGCCTGTCGGTGCCCTCGCTCAGCACCTTTCCGTCCGCGCTGCTCGGTCGCCGCTTCACGGGTCCCACGTCGCTGATTCACGGCGGGGCCTCGGACTACGTGGCCGCGGCGGATCTCGAATCCTTCAGGAGCCTGTTCCCCGAGTTCCAGGCGCACCAAGTCGAGGATGCGGGGCACTGGGTGCACGCCGAGAAGCCCGAGGCCTTCCTGACCGCGCTTCGGCAGGCCCTGGATCGGGCCACGCCATGAGCGGCACCCGCACCCGCCCCGCGGGCCGCCATCGCGTCGTCATCGTCGGCGGTGGCGCGGGCGGGCTCGAACTGGCCACGCGGCTGGGCGACACGCTCGGCCGGCGCGGGCGCGCCGAGATCACGCTGATCGACCGCAACCGCACGCATGTCTGGAAGCCCAAGCTGCACGAGATTGCCGCCGGCAGCATGGACATGAGCGCGCACGAGGTCAGCTACCTGGCGCAGGCGCACTGGCACCACTTCCGCTACCGCGTCGGCGCGATGGTCGGGCTCGACCGCGAGCGGCGCGAGGTGCTGGTGGCACCCTACGTCGACGAGAAGGGCGAGCAGGTCACGCCGCAGCGGGTGTTCGGCTACGACACGCTGGTCGTGTCGGTCGGCAGCCTGAGCAACGACTTCGGCACGCCTGGCGTGGCCGAGCACGCGATGAAGCTCGAAACGGCCGCCGACGCTTTGCGCTTCCGCACCCGCGTCATCAATGCCTGCATCCGCGCCCATGCGCAAGGCACGCCGCTGCGGCCTGAGCAGCTGAAGGTGGCGATCATCGGCGCGGGCGCCACCGGCGTCGAGCTGGCCGCCGAACTGCACCGCACGACGCGCGAGATGGTCGCCTTCGGGCTGGACCGTGTCGATGCCGACAAGGACATCCGCGTCAGCGTCATCGAAGCCGCGCCGCGCGTGCTGCCGGCGCTGCCGGAGAGGTTGTCGCAGACCACCGAATCGCTGCTGGCGAAGCTGGGTGTCCAGGTGCATACCCAGGCCAAGGTGGCCGAGGTGCTGCCCAGCGGGGTGAAGCTCGCCGATGGTCGGCTGCTGCCGGCGGAACTGGTGGTGTGGGCGGCGGGCGTCAAGGCGCCGGATTTCCTGAAGGACATCGCGGGGCTCGAGACCAACCGCACCCACCAGCTGGTGGTGAAGCCGACGCTGCAGACCAGCCGCGACGACGATGTGTTCGCCATCGGCGACTGCGCGGCCTGCGCCTGGCCGGAAGCCGACCACGGCAAGGGCGGCATGGTGCCGCCGCGGGCCCAGGCCGCGCACCAGCAGGCGTCGCACATGGTCCGGCAGATCAACCTGCGTCTGGCCGGCAAGCCGCTGCGGCCGTACCGATACCGTGACTTCGGCTCGCTCGTGTCGCTGGGCGAGTTCAGCACGGTGGGCAACATGATGGGCGGGCTCATCGGCGGCAGCCTGATGGTCGAAGGCCTGTTCGCGCGCACGATGTACCTGTCGCTCTACAAGATGCACGAGCTGGCGCTGCACGGCTTTGCCAAGGTCGCCCTCGACACGCTGGCACGCCTGATCGTGCGGCGCACCGAACCGCACGTGAAGCTCCATTGAGGTGGGACCATGACCACTCACACACCCGATCCCTCGAAATGGCTGGCCGACCTGCTGGCGGGTCAGCAGGAGATGGTTCGCATCCTCGGCGGCGGTGCCGACCCGGCGGCGTCCGGCGAGGATGCACCACCGCCGGCCCTGCCATTCATGTCGCCCTGGGTGGAAGGCACCAAGGCGATGCTGGCCTGGCAGCAACAGGCCAGCAGTTGGTGGAAAGGTGCGCTGCCGGGCCTCGGCATGGGTGCGCAATCGCCGGCCGCCGATCGACGCTTCGCGGCTGAAGCCTGGCGCAACGATCCGCGCTTCGAAGGGCTGACGCAAAGCTACCTCGGCCTGTCGGACATGGTGCGAAAGAACCTGGACGCCGCGCCGCTGGAAGGCCGCAGCAAGGCGCAGTGGGGATTCGTGCTGCGCCAGGTCGTCGATGCGCTGAGCCCGGCCAACTGCCTGGCCACCAACCCCGAGGCACTGCAGACCGCGCTTGACAGCGGCGGCGCGAGCCTCGTCGAAGGCATGCGCCTGTTCGTGCAGGACTTTGCCCGCGGCCGCGTGTCGATGACCGACGACAGCGCGTTCGAGGTCGGGCGCAACGTCGCCACCACGCCCGGCAGCGTGGTGTTCGAGAATGACCTGATCCAGCTGATCCAGTACGCGCCGACGACGGCGAAGGTGCACGAGCGGCCGCTGCTGATCGTGCCGCCGTGCATCAACAAGTACTACATCCTCGACCTGCAGCCCGACAACTCGCTGGTCGCCCACGCGGTGGCACAGGGCCACACGGTGTTCCTGGTCTCGTGGCGCAACGCCGGGCCCGAGCAGGGCAAGCTCGGCTGGGACGACTACCTCGAGCAGGGCGTGGTCCAGGCGATCGACGTCGCGCTGGCGATCAGCGGCGCCGACCGCGTCAACACGCTGGGCTTCTGCATCGGCGGCACGCTGCTCGCCAGTGCGCTGGCGGTGCTGGCCGCGCGCGGCGACGAGAAGGCGGCGAGCCTGACCTTGCTGACGACGATGCTCGACTTCAGCGACACCGGCGAGCTCGGCCTGATGGTCAGCGAGCAGGCCGTCGCCGCACGCGAGGCCACGATCGGCCACGGCGGCCTGCTCAAGGGCCGCGAACTGGCACAGGTCTTCGCCGCGCTGCGCGCCAACGATCTGATCTGGCCCTATGTCGTCAACGGCTACTTGAAGGGCAAGGCGCCGCCCGCCTTCGACCTGCTGTTCTGGAACGGCGACGACACCAACCTGCCGGGGCCGATGTACTGCTGGTACCTGCGCAACACCTACCTCGAGAACAAGCTGCGCGAGCCGGGCGGCACGGTGCAGTGCGGCCTGCCGGTGGATCTGGGGCAGATCACGGTGCCCGCCTTCGTTTACGCCTCGCGCGAGGACCACATCGTGCCCTGGCAGACCGCCTATGCCGGCACGCAACTGCTCGGCGGCGACGTGCGCTTCGTGCTCGGCGCCAGCGGCCACATCGCCGGGGTCATCAACCCGCCGGCCAAGAAGAAGCGCAACCACTGGGTCGGCAAGCTCGCCGCCGACGCCGACCGCTGGCTGGAACGCGCCGAGGACGTGCCGGGCAGTTGGTGGCCTGCCTGGATGGACTGGCTGGACGAACACGCCGGCCGCCTGGTGGCCGCACCCAAGTCGGCGGGTTCACGCAAGCACAAACCGATCGAAGCGGCGCCTGGCCGCTACGTCAAGACCAAAGCCCCGTAAGCCGATCTCCAACCCCTGCCTCACAGGAGCACTCACCATGCAAGACATCGTCATCGTCTCCGCCGCACGCACCGCGGTCGGCAAGTTCGGCGGCTCGATCGCCAACATCCCCGCCACCGAACTCGGTGGGATCGTCATCCGCGAGGCCATTGCGCGCGCCAAGCTCGATCCGGCGCAGGTCGGCGAAGTCATCATGGGTCAGGTGCTGGCCGCGGGCGCTGGCCAGAACCCGGCGCGCCAGGCTTCGATGAAGTCCGGCGTGCCCAAGGAGACTCCTGCGCTGACGATCAACGCCGTCTGCGGCTCGGGGCTGAAGGCGGTGATGCTGGCGGCGCAGGCCGTGGCCTGGGGCGACAGCGAGGTCGTCGTCGCCGGCGGCCAGGAGAGCATGAGCCTGTCGCCGCACGTGCTGTTCGGTTCGCGGCAGGGCCAGCGCATGGGCGACTGGAAGATGCTCGACTCGATGATCGTCGACGGCCTGTGGGACGTCTACAACCAGTACCACATGGGCACCACGGCCGAGAACGTGGCCAAGGCGCATTCGATCACGCGCGAGCAGCAGGACGCGCTCGCACTCGCCAGCCAGCAGAAGGCGGCGGCGGCGCAGGACGCGGGCCGCTTCAAGGACGAAATCGTCGGCGTGACGATTCCGCAGAAGAAGGGCGACCCGTTGGTCTTCTCGTCCGACGAGTTCATCAACAAGAAGACGAATGCCGAAGCGCTCGCGGGCTTGAAGCCGGCGTTCGACAAGGCCGGCAGCGTGACCGCCGGCAACGCCTCGGGCCTGAACGACGGCGCCGCCGCGGTGGTCGTGATGAGCGCGAAGAAGGCCGCAGCACTGGGTCTGACGCCGCTGGCGCGCATCGCCGCGTTCGGCACCAGCGGCCTGGACCCGGCGACGATGGGCATGGGCCCGGTGCCGGCCAGCCGCAAGGCGCTGGAACGTGCTGGTTGGAAGGTTGGCGACGTCGATCTGTTCGAGCTCAACGAGGCCTTCGCCGCGCAGGCCTGCGCGGTCAACAAGGTGCTCGAGGCCGACCCGGCAAAGGTGAACGTCAATGGCGGCGCCATCGCGATCGGTCACCCGATCGGCGCCAGCGGCTGCCGCATCCTCGTCACGCTGCTGCACGAGATGCAGCGCCGCGACGCGAAAAAGGGCCTGGCCGCGCTGTGCATCGGCGGCGGCATGGGCGTGTCGCTCGCGATCGAGCGCTGAGATCGGAACTCATTCAACCCCACAGGAGACATCGAGATGAGCAACACACGCGTGGTCCTGGTCACCGGCGGCATGGGCGGCCTGGGCGAAACGATCTCCACCAAGATGGCCGACGCCGGCTACAAGGTCGCGGTCACCTACTCGCCGGGCAACAGCAAGCATGCCGAGTGGGTGGCCGGCATGAAGGAGCGCGGCTACGACATCGCCGCGGTTCCCTGCGACGTGGCCGACCTCGACTCGTGCGCGAAGGCGGTGGCCGAGGTCACGGCCAAGGTCGGGCCGGTGGACGTGCTCGTCAACAACGCCGGCATCACGCGCGACATGACCTTCAAGAAGATGGACAAGGTCAACTGGGACGCGGTGATGCGAACCAACCTCGACAGCCTGTTCAACATGAGCAAGCAGGTCGTCGACGCGATGTCCGACCGGGGCTGGGGCCGGGTGATCAACGTCTCGTCGGTCAACGGCAGCAAGGGCGCCTTCGGCCAGACCAACTACTCGGCGGCCAAGGCCGGCGTGCACGGTTTCACCAAGGCGCTGGCGCTGGAGGTGGCGAAGAAGGGCGTGACCGTCAACACCATCTCGCCCGGCTACATCGGCACCAAGATGGTCACGGCGATTCCGAAGGA
>NZ_CADEFR010000110.1 GCF_902826655.1 uncultured Methylibium sp.
CGACCGCGTCACCGCCGAGGTCAACCGCCTGCTGCACAAGACCTTCATCACGCCGCTGGACCGCGAGCAGATCCACTCGCTGATCAACGCGATGGACGACATCCTCGACCTGCTGCAGGACACGACCGAGACGATGAGTCTCTACGACGTGCGCCGCATGACCAACGAGACCCTGCAGCTCGGCCAGCTGAGCGCCCGCTGCTGCGAGCGCGTGCAGCACGCCGTGTCGCTGCTGCCCAAGCTCAAGGACGCCAGCACCGTCGAGGCGGCCGTCAAGACCTGCGAGGAGATCGACCACCTCGAGAGCGACGCCGACCGCGTGATGCGATCGGCCATGAGCAAGCTCTTCCGCGACGAGCCCGACGTGCGCGAGCTCATCAAGCTCAAGGCCATCTACGAGATGCTGGAGCAGGTCACCGACCGCTGCGAGGACGTCGCCAACCTGATCGAGGGCATCGTCCTCGAAAACTCGTAGACCGGGCTGAACCGTGGAATCGGTCCAGCTCGGCTTCTGGGTCGTGGTGCTGCTGGTGCTGCTGGCGATCCTGTTCGACTTCATGAACGGCTTCCACGACGCGGCCAACTCCATCGCCACCGTCGTGTCCACCGGCGTGCTGAAGCCGCAGCAGGCGGTGGTGTTCGCGGCCTTCTTCAACTTCATCGCGATCTTCATCTTCCACCTGTCGGTGGCCAAGACCATCGGCAAGGGCATCGTCGAGCCGGGCGTGGTGGATGCGCACGTGGTCTTCGGCGCGCTGGTCGGCGCGATCGCGTGGAACGTCATCACCTGGTGGTTCGGCATCCCGTCGTCGAGCTCGCACGCGCTGATCGGCGGCATCGTCGGCGCGACGCTGGCCAAGGCCGGCAGCTCCGCGCTGATCGGCGCCGGCATCATGAAGACGGTGGCCTTCATCCTGGTGTCGCCGCTGCTGGGTTTCCTGCTCGGCTCGCTGCTGATGGTGGCGGTGGCGCACGTGTTCCGCGAGAAGTCGCCGCTGCGCATCGACCGGCTGTTCCGCCGCGGCCAGCTGGTGTCGGCGGCGCTCTACAGCCTGGGCCACGGCGGCAACGACGCGCAGAAGACCATCGGCATCATCTGGATGCTGCTGGTCGCGAGCGGCTATGTCGCGGCCGGCGACTCGGCGCCGCCCTGGTGGGTGATCTGGTCCTGCTACATCGCGATCGGCCTGGGCACGATGTTCGGCGGCTGGCGCATCGTCAAGACCATGGGCCAGAAGATCACCAAGCTCAAGCCGGTGGGCGGCTTCTGCGCCGAGACCGGCGGCGCGATCACGCTGTTTCTCGCCACCAGCCTGGGCATCCCGGTGTCCACCACCCACACCATCACCGGCGCCATCGTCGGCGTCGGCTCGACGCAGCGCATGTCGGCCGTGCGCTGGGGCGTGGCCGGCACCATCGTCTGGGCCTGGATCTTCACGATCCCGGCGTCGGCCTTGATGGCGGCGGCGGCTTACGGCGTGAGCCGGCTGCTGTTCTGACTTGCGCGAGGCAAGGACGACGGGCGACCGGCTCCGTTCATGCCCGAGGCCAGAGGCCCCGGGCGCTCGCCAGGCACAAACCGTCCTCAGGACGGTTTGTGTCCGGGCTTGCTCCTCCGACGCTTGCTGAACGCTCAAGCAAGAACCTTCTGCATCCCGTACTTCTCGATCCCCGGCGCAAAGCCCGCGATCGTCGAGACCTTCACGTAGCCCAGCCGAGCGTACAGCGACGGCGCCTGGAAGCTGAAGGTGTCCAGGTAGGCGAGCCGGCAGCCGCGCTGAATCGCCAGCGCCTCGAAGCGCAGCAGCAGCTGCGCGCCCAGGCCCTGCCGGCGCCGGGCGGCGTCGACCCACAGCTGCTGCAGCTCGACGCAGCTGCCCCAGGTGCGGCCCACCGCGCCGCCGATCACCGTGCCCTGCGCGTCGCGCGCGTAGCAGGCGAGCGGCTGCACCTGGTGCAGCGGCGCGGCGGCTTCGTTGAAGTCGCCCAGGCCCTGGTCGACAACCCCGGCCGCATCGCGGTCGTGGCCGTCCGGGTCGTCGTGCACGGTCCAGTCGGGCGTCGTCATCGGCGGCGGCGACTGGCGAGGCCGGCGCTCAGGCCAGGTCCTGGTGGATGCAGAGGTAGTTGCCCTCGGTGTCCTTGAACCAGGCGGCCTTCTCGGCGCCCAGCACGCAGACGTGGTTCACCGTCTTGAGGCCCGGGAAGTCGTAGTCCTCGAACACGACGCCCGCGGCTTCCAGCGCGGCGATCTCGCGGCCGATGTCGGCGACCTGGAAGCTCACCGCCGTGTGTTCGGCCTTGGTGCCCGCCTCCTTGGGAAACAGCGCCAGCAAGGCGCCGCCGCCGCAGCGGTACAGCAGCTTGCCGTCGGGTTTGATGCCCACGTGCTGCAGGCCGAGCTTGCGCTCGTAGAAGTCGCGGGCGCGCTGCACGTCGACGACGGGCAGCAGGGTGGTCAGCGGGGCGTCGGTCAGCATCTCGGCCTCCGGGGGTCGACACGGGGCTGAGATTCTGCGCCGGTCGGGGCCGGCCGGCGCAGCGGATCGCTACTTCTTCTCGGCCAGCTTCTTGAGGTTGGCCAGGCCTGCCTGGTACACGCCGGTGATCGCCTTCACCGCGGCCTCGTCGTTCTGGTCCGGCGGCGGGTCGTTGTTGGGGAAGCCCCGGTAGAAGGCGCCGCGCCATTCGACCGTGGACTTGGCGCCCTCGCCGCTGACGGTGAGGGTCGACGTGTAGTTAGTGACCGGCAGCGCGCCGCCGTCCTTGGCGCGGTAGGTGTAGGACTTGCCGGCGTCGTTGTAGCGCTCCAGCGTCTCGGTCAGCGCGCCGCCGCCCTTGAGCTTGATCTGCCGCACCGAGCCCTCGGCATTGCCCTTGTCGGCCGGACTCTCGGCCACCGCCGGGTGCCACTTGGCCAGCGCGTCGAAGTTCCTGATCTGAGCCCACACCGCGTCGGCGGGGGCGTCGATGGCGATCTTCTCGACCACCTTCTGCCGCGTCGGGCCGTGCGCCAGCGCGACGCTGCTGGAAGCCAAGAGGGTCAGCGCCGCGACGGCGAGACGACGTGAAAGCATCGAGAGTCTCCTGTGATCGATGACGACGAGGGCCGGCGGCGGCCGGGCCTGTGGATCAGCGCGGCCCGGGTGCGCCGATGAAGGCGCCGAAGCCCCGCGGGTTGCGACCCGTGTCCACGCGCTTGAGTTCGCGACCGCTGGCCGCGTCCAGCACCGACACATTCTCGTCCATCCAGTTCACCACCAGCACCCGGTCGCCTACCGAGGCGATGCCCTCGGGATAACCAAAACCCCTCAGGGTCTGCACCAGCGCCAGTGTGTCGGGATCGACCACCGACACGCTGTCGTCGCGCTGATTGGTGACGTACAGGCGGCGGCCGCCCGCGGCCAGCGCCGCACCATAGGGAGCTTTTCCCACCTTCACCGTGCCGGCGCGCTGCGGGCGCGCGGGGTCGCGCACGTCGATGACCGACACGTCGTCGCTGTAGACGTTGAGCGCGTAGAGCCGCCCGCGCGGCGCGTCCACCAGCAGCGCGAAGGGATGCTCGCCGGTGGGGACGCGCGCCACCACCGCGGCCGCGGCCACGTCGACGACGGCCACCACATTGTCGTCGCGCTCGGCCACGTAGACGTGGCGGCCGTCCGGCGACACCGCCACGCCGGCCGGCGCGCGGCCCAGCTTCACGCGCAGCACCTCGGCATGCGTGCCGCCGGTGTCGAAACCCAGCAGGTGCTGGCCGAACCAGTCGGCCACGTAGACGCGCTGGCCGTCCGGCGCGGCGTCGATGCCCACCGCGCCCTGGCCGGCGGGCAGCGTGGCGATGCGGCTCTGTGTGGCCATGTCGATCACCGACACCGCATGGCTGTCGGGCGCGGTGACGAAGACCTTGCCGGCCGCACTGACGGCCACCACGCCGGCCGGCGACTTGTCGACCGGCACGGTGGCGACAGCGCGGTCCGTGGCGACGTCGATCACGGTGACGGTGTGGTCGGCCTGGTTGGTGATGTAGGCGTAGGGGGCGGCGGGCGCGGCCGTCGCCACTGTGAGGAGAACGAAGAGGGCGGCGGCGCGAGTAAGTGAAGGCATGGGGTGGGCCGAGCGGAGGGCGGTGGCGCCAAGGATGTTGCCATTGGACCGCGTGTCGACGGATCGTTCCGCGGCGAGCGTTGCGTCGGCGGCGTCAGCTTCCATCCGCAGAAATTTAGGTCGCCTATCGCACCGCGCGACACCCCCGCGGCAGGTAGGAAGAGAGGGCTTACCAGAGGAGGGGCGAGGCCGTAGCATTCATGCCATCAAGGTGCGATAGGCGACATCAGCCGACCTCACACCTGTCCACCATTTGTAGTTAGGCCTCACGGAGAGTTCTTGAAGCGTCAGAGCCTCATCTACGCTGTCTATTCAGTGCTCTCGGCGGCGCTGGTGGTCTACCTCGCTCCCGTCGTCGCAACCTCCTGGGAGCGGCTCGGTTTATCCCTGACTACGGCTGTATTCGCCGCAGTGTTCGTCCTGTTTTCTGCGCTCTGTGGCCTTAGTGCGTGGCTTGCTTTTCTGTTCGTCGCCAGGGCGGTCGCAAGGGTTGAGAGCAACATGGGCTGTTTCTTGCTCGTGCCAGTGGAAGGCTCTTTTGCTATGCCGGTTCGTGTTGGGCACACTCGGCGTGTGCGTACCTTCGGAGAACAGTTCTCGCAAGACGAGTCGGCACCCAAGTTCACGCTGTTCGCGGCTGGTAGCAAGTTCTGGGTCACCGCAGGTGAGTTGCCTGCGGCGCATCCGGAGGAGCCGCAGTGAGGCCTAACCCGTCGTTGCACCCGACGTGCTACGGCTGGCTTCGCCAGCCTCCGCCCGCGGGTGAACTCCAACTACAAGGGCTTCCCCGTCTGTCAAGCGAATGAATCCCCTCGAGCCGCGTGA
>NZ_CADEFR010000111.1 GCF_902826655.1 uncultured Methylibium sp.
GTAGGTGTCCTCGGAGAAGTCCTTGTGGCCCGGCGTGTCCAGCAGGTTGATCACGCAGTCGCGGTAGAGCATCTGCATCACCGAGCTGGCGACCGAGATGCCGCGCTGCTTCTCGATCTCCATCCAGTCGCTGGTCGCGTGCCGCGAGGCCTTGCGCGCCTTCACCGAGCCCGCGATGTGGATCGCGCCCGAGAACAGCAGCAGCTTCTCGGTCAGCGTGGTCTTGCCGGCGTCGGGGTGCGAAATGATCGCGAAGGTGCGGCGGCGGCGCACTTCGCCGGGCAGGGCGGGCGGGACGAGGGACTCGGACACGGCGGGGGCTCCAGGAGGCGCCGCAGGAGGGCGCCCGTCGCCGGACCGGCGTCGACGACGGCCCGGGATTGAGGTGCCGCATTGTCTCCGAGACCGGCGCGGCGGCCGGCTCAAGCTGGCGGCCTGCCGACCGATATCAGCGGCAGGGTGTCGAGTGCCGCGTTCGCGCGGTACCGCGGATCGCTGCGCCGGTGTCGGCGAAGCGCTCCGGATCGAAGGGGTGACGGATGAATCCGCGAGACCTCGGCGCCAGCCCCGCCGAACTTCTGCAACTGTCGCAGCGCTGCGCGCGCCAGGTCAGCTTCTCGTGGTCGCCGACCGACGGCGACCTGCGGTTCGGCGACGAGGTCGACGAGTTCCTGGCACCCGGCCTGCTGAGCGACGTGCGCAGCGGCGCCGAGCTGCTGGCCCGCGTCGATCCCGAGGACCGCCCGCGTTTCCGCGACGCCATCGTCGCGATGCTCAAGGGCGGCGACGTCGCCCGGCGCGGCGTCCACGAGGCGCTGTTCCGCCTGCACTCGAGCGCCCACCAGCTGCACTGGATCGCGATGCGCGGCAGCGTGACCGCCGCCGACGACCAGGGCCGCGGCCTGCGCGTCTCGGGCGTGCTGGTCGACGAGACCGAGCGCGAGACCGAGAAGCGCGACGCGATCCGCATGCGCGACCTGTACGCGATGCTGAGCGCGGTCAACCGCGCGATCTCGCAGTCGGGCGACCGGCCGTCGCTGCTGGCGCAGGTCTGCCAGGCGGCGGTGGTGCACGGGCGCTTCGCGCTGTGCTGGGCCGGGCTGGGAGATGCCGGCAGCGGCACGGTGCAGGTGGTCGCCCAGGCCGGCGCCCCCGAGGACTATCCGCAGCGCGTCACGCGGCACACGGCCGCCGGCCGCATCCAGGGCGCCGGCCTGAGCGGGCGCGTGATGCGCGAACGCCGCGCGGTGATCCAGAACGACATCGCCGGCCTGCCCGAGCGACCCGACTGGGCGGCCTACGCGCTGGCCGCGGGCTTCCGCGGCATCGGCTGCTTCCCGATCTTCGAGCAGGGTGAGCCGGTCGGCAGCCTGGTGCTCTATGCCCAGCAGGCGCAGCACTTCGACGCGGCCATGGTGTCGCTGCTGGAAGGCCTGTGCGCCGACCTGTCGCGGGCGCTGGACCACCTGCTGGCGGCGCAGCACCAGGCGCAGCGCGACCGCGAGCTGCAGCGGCAGAGCGCGCAGCTGATCGACTCGGCGCGCCGCTTCGAGCAGCTGATCGAGCACGCGCCGGACGGCATGCTGGTGCACGTCGACGGCGAGATCCTGCTGTGCAACGGCAAGCTGCGGGCGATGCTCGCCTGCTCGCCGGGCCAGAGCCTGCACGGCCTGAACCTGCGCGTGATCGTGCACCCCGAGAGCCACGCCGGCCACGACCGGCGCATGCGCCGGGTCGCCGGCGGCGAGAGCGTGCGCGAGATGGGCGAGATCAGCCTGCTGAGCCTGACCGGCCAGAAGGTCGAGTGCGACTTCCTGGCCAACGCCACCGACTTCCAGGGGCGTGACGCGCGCCAGGTCGTCTTCCGCGACATCGGCGACCGCAAGCGCCTGGAGCGGCGCCAGGCCAGCCAGCAGGCGGTGCTGGCGCTGATCGCCGAGCGCGAGCCGCTGGCCAAGGTGCTGTTCGAGGTGGCGCTGGCCATCGAGCGTCACACGCCCGGCGCGCACTGCGCGGTGTTCGTCGTCGGCGAGGACGGCCGCGCCTTCACGGGCGCCCACTCGCCCAGCCTGCGCGTCGACCCGCTGCAGCCCGAGGCCGCGTACGCGATCCGCGCCGACAACCCGCGGCTCATCGCGCGTGCCGTCTTCAGCGGCGCGCCGGTGGTCGTCGAGGACGTGCGGGCCGACGACGTGCCGCGCCGCGTGCGGGCCGAGCGCCGGGCGCTCGGCGCCCGCGCGGCGGCGGCCTGGCCGCTGATGAGCCGCACCGGCAGCGTGATGGGCGCGATCTACCTGACGCTGCCCGAAGTCGGCGCGCCGAGCACGCAGGTGCTGCAGCTCGTCGGCGAGTACTCGGACCTGACCGCGGTCGCCATCGACAACGACCGCCAGGCGGCGCAGGTGCGGCATCTGGCGCAGCACGACGTGCTGACCGGCCTGCCGAACCGCGCGCTCTTCAAGGAGCTGCTGGACGGCGCGGTGGCGCGCGGCGCCCGGCGCGGCAGCCAGCTCGCCGCGCTGTTCATCGACCTCGACGGCTTCAAGCAGATCAACGACAGCTTCGGTCACGACACCGGCGACGAGGTGCTGCGCGAGGTGTCGCGCCGGCTGCGCGCGACCATCCGGGCCGGCGACCGCGCGGCGCGCATGGGCGGCGACGAGTTCTACGTGCTGGCCGACGACATCGAGTCGCCGGAGTCCGCCGCGCACATGGCGCAACGCGTGCTGGACGCGCTGGCCGCGCCGCTGCTGGTGGGCGGCCAGGAGCACGCGCTGTCGGCGAGCGTCGGCATCGCGGTCTTCCCGCGCGACGGCGACAGCAGCGAGGAGCTGCTCAAGCGCGCCGACGTCGCGATGTACCGCGCCAAGAACGGCGGTCGCGCCGGCTTCAGCTTCTTCTCCGAGTCCGACGACGTCGACGGGCGCGAGCGCTTCGCCCTGCAGTCGCAGCTGCGGCACGCGCTGCAGCGGCGCGAGTTCGTGCTGCACTTCCAGCCGCGCGTCGACCTGCCGACCGGGCGCATCTGCGGCGTCGAGGCGCTCGTGCGCTGGCAGCACCCCGAGCGCGGCCTGCTGATGCCCGGTCACTTCATCGAGGTGGCCGAGGACACCGGCCTGATCCGCGTCCTGGGCGCGCAGATCATGGAGATGGGCTTCGCTGCCGCGCCGCGCCTGGCGCAGGCGGCCGGCGGGAGCTTCCGCACCGCGATCAACCTGTCGGCGCTGCAGCTGTCGGCCGACGGCTTCGTCGACGAAGTGCGCCGCCTCGTGCAGCGCCTCGAGGTCGACCCGCGACTGATCGAGTTCGAGATCACCGAGAGCGTGCTGATGCGCCGGCCCGAGCAGGCCCGCGCGACGATCGAGGAGCTGCGCGGGATGGGCTTCGAGTTCTCGATCGACGACTTCGGCACCGGCTACTCGTCGCTGACCTACCTGAAGCGCTTTCCGGTGCAGTGCGTCAAGGTGGACCGCAGCTTCGTCAAGGACATCCCGGGCGACGCCAGCGACCTGGCGATCACGCGCGCGATCGTCGCGATGGCCGACTCGCTGTCGCTGAAGGTGGTGGCCGAGGGGGTCGAGACGCCGGAGCAGCTCAACGCGCTGCGCCAGATGGGCTGCGACCAGTACCAGGGCTACTACTTCAGCAAACCTGTCACGCTGGAGCACGTGATCGCGATGCTGCGCATCCCGGCGGTGGGCTGAGCCCGGCTATACTTCGCGGGTTCGAGGAGCGTTGCAACTGCCGCAGCGACCCGCCCCGCGGGCCACGGCAGCCAGGCTCGAACCCTACCCAGGCAACGGCGCTCACCCGCAGGTTCCACACGCGAGGTGAGTCGGCACACCCCCTCTCCCCTGCGCATCCTGCGGTTCACCGTCGTCGAACCGGAGAGCCCCATGAGCGCCGTCCTGAAGCCGCTGCACACCGATCAATACGTCGTTGCCGACCTGTCGCTTGCCGACTGGGGTCGCAAGGAAATCAAGATCGCCGAGACCGAGATGCCCGGTCTGATGGCGATCCGCCAGGAATTCGCGAAGAGCCAGCCCCTCAAGGGCGCGCGCATCACCGGCTCGCTGCACATGACGATCCAGACTGCGGTCCTGGTCGAGACGCTGCAGGCGCTGGGCGCCCAGGTGCGCTGGGCCTCGTGCAACATCTTCTCGACCCAGGACCACGCGGCTGCCGCGCTGGTGGCGCAGGGCACGCCGGTCTTCGCCTACAAGGGCGAGTCGCTGGCCGACTACTGGGACTACACGCACCGGATCTTCGAGTTCGGCGCCAAGGGCACGGCCGGCGAAGGCCCGAACATGATCCTCGACGACGGCGGCGACGCGACGCTGCTGATGCACCTGGGCCAGAAGGCCGAGAAGGATGCGTCGCTGCTCGCCAACCCGACCAGCGAGGAAGAGACCTGCCTGTTCGCCGCCATCAAGGCGCAGCTCGCCAAGGACCCGACCTGGTACACGCGCAAGTCGGCGCAGATCATCGGCGTGACCGAGGAGACGACGACCGGCGTGCACCGCCTGAACGAGATGAGCGCCAAGGGCACGCTGCTGTTCCGCGCGATCAACGTCAACGACTCGGTCACCAAGAGCAAGTTCGACAACCTCTACGGCTGCCGCGAGTCGCTGGTCGACAGCATCAAGCGCGCGACCGACGTGATGATCGCCGGCAAGGTGGCCCTGGTGGCCGGCTACGGCGACGTGGGCAAGGGCTCGGCGCAGGCGCTGCGCGCGCTGTCGGCGCAGGTCTGGGTGACCGAGATCGACCCCATCAACGCGCTGCAGGCGGCGATGGAAGGCTACAAGGTCGTGACGATGGAATACGCCGCCGACAAGGCCGACATCTTCGTCTCGGCCACCGGCAACAAGAACGTGA
>NZ_CADEFR010000112.1 GCF_902826655.1 uncultured Methylibium sp.
GCCAAGCGCACCGGCGCCATCGTCAAGGGCCCGGTGCCCCTGCCGACGCGCATGCAGCGCTACGACATCCTGCGCTCGCCGCACGTGAACAAGTCCTCGCGCGACCAGTTCGAGATCCGCACCCACCAGCGCCTGATGGACATCGTCGACCCGACCGACAAGACGGTCGATGCGCTGATGAAGCTGGATCTGCCGGCGGGCGTGGACGTCGAGATCAAGCTGCAGTAGACTCTCAGGCTTTCCGGGTAGCGGCCCTCACGGTCGCCACCCACCTCATCAGCCCGGCCAATCGATGTCGGGCATTGGAGCAGAACCATGACGACAGCCAATCCGGGCGACAGCCTCGGTTTGCTGGGCCGCAAGGTGGGCATGATGCGCATCTTCACGGACGACGGCGACGCCGTTCCCGTGACGGTGCTCGACGTGTCCAACAATCGCGTCGCCCAGGTCAAGACCGTCGAGAACGACGGTTACAGCGCCATCCAGGTGGTGTTCGGTGCGCGCAAGGCCTCGCGCGTGACC
Source organism: uncultured Methylibium sp. (assembly GCF_902826655.1). Taxonomy (GTDB): domain Bacteria; phylum Pseudomonadota; class Gammaproteobacteria; order Burkholderiales; family Burkholderiaceae_C; genus Methylibium. The sequence continues at coordinate 523 of NZ_CADEFR010000112.1, forward strand.
AAGCCCGAAGCCGGGCACCTCGCCAAGGCGGGGGTCGAGGCGGGCGAGATCCTCAAGGAATTTCCGGTCCCGGCGGAAGTCGCGGCCGGCTACAAGGCGGGCGGCACGCTGCCGGTCAACCTGTTCGCGGCCGGCCAGAAGGTCGACGTGCAGGGCACTTCGATCGGCAAGGGCTTCACCGGCACGATCAAGCGCCACAACTTCAGCTCGCAGCGCGCGTCGCACGGCAACAGCCGGTCGCACAACGTGCCGGGCTCGATCTCGATGGCGCAGGATCCGGGCCGCGTGTTTCCGGGCAAGAAGATGTCGGGGCAGCTCGGTGACGTGACCGTCACGACGCAGAACCTCGATGTCGTGCGCGTCGACGAAGCGCGCCAGCTGCTGCTGGTGCGCGGTGCGGTGCCGGGTGCGAAGAACGGCTTCGTGACCGTCAAGCCGGCCGTCAAGGCCAAGAGCAAGGGAGCGAACTGATGCAGCTCGAACTCCTGAACGACCAGGGCCAGGCCGCTTCCAAGGTCGAGGCGCCGGACACCGTGTTCGGCCGCGACTACAACGAAGCGCTGGTTCACCAGATCGTCGTTGCCTACCAGGCCAACGCGCGCCAGGGCACCCGTGCCCAGCTCGATCGCGCGATGGTCAAGCACTCGACCAAGAAGCCGTTCCGCCAGAAGGGCACCGGCCGCGCGCGCGCCGGCATGACCTCGTCGCCGCTGTGGCGGGGGGGCGGTCGCATCTTCCCGAACAGCCCGGACGAGAACTTCAGCCACAAGGTCAACAAGAAGATGTACCGCGCCGGCATGGCCGCGATCTTCTCGCAGCTGGCCCGCGACGGTCGTCTGGCCGTCGTCGATTCGATCAAGGTCGACTCGCCCAAGACCAAGCAGCTCGCCGCCAAGTTCAAGGCCATGGGCCTGGACTCGGTCCTGGTGATCTCCGACGAGGTCGACGAGAACCTCTTCCTCGCGTCGCGTAACCTGGCCAATGTGCTGGTGGTGGAGCCGCGCTACGCCGATCCGCTGTCGCTGGTCTTCTACAAGAAGGTCCTGGTGACCAAGGGTGCGATCGACAAGCTGCAGGAGATGCTGGCATGAGCGCCCAAACGACGCAAAAGCAGTTCGACGAAGGCCGTCTGATGCAGGTCCTGGTGGCGCCGATCGTGTCCGAAAAGGCCACGGCCGTTGCCGAGAAGAACAACCAGGTGTTGTTCAAGGTGCTGCAGGACGCGACCAAGCCCGAGATCAAGGCCGCCGTGGAGCTGCTGTTCAAGGTCGAGGTCGACAAGGTCTCGGTCGTCAACATCAAGGGCAAGACCAAGCGCTTCGGCAAGGGCGTCGGTCGGCGCGACAACCTGCGCAAGGCCTATGTCTGCCTGAAGGCGGGCCAGGAGCTCAACTTCTCCGGGGAGGCCGCGTAATGGCCATCGTCAAAGTCAAGCCGACCTCGCCCGGCCGCCGTGCCGTGGTGAAGGTGGTGCACAAGCACCTGCACAAGGGCAAGCCGGAAGCGTCGCTGCTCGAGCCGCAGTTCCAGCACTCCGGCCGCAACAACAACGGCCACATCACCATCCGCCACAAGGGCGGTGGTCACAAGCACCATTACCGGGTCGTCGACTTCAAGCGCAACAAGGACGGCATCCCGGCGAAGGTCGAGCGGATCGAGTACGACCCGAATCGCACGGCCCATATCGCGCTGCTGTGCTATGCCGACGGTGAGCGTCGCTACATCATCGCGCCGCGCGGCCTGGAGGTCGGTGCGACGGTGATGAGCGGGGCCGAGGCGCCGATCAAGGCCGGCAACACGCTGCCGATCCGCAACATCCCCGTGGGCTCGACGATCCATTGCATCGAGCTGCTGGCCGGCAAGGGTGCGCAGATCGCGCGCTCGGCGGGAACGTCGGTGACGCTGCTGGCCCGCGAAGGCACGTACGCGCAGGTGCGCATGCGTTCCGGCGAGGTCCGCAAGATCCACATCGAGTGCCGCGCCACGATCGGTGAGGTCGCCAACGAAGAGCACAACCTGCGCCAGTACGGCAAGGCGGGTGCGCGTCGCTGGAAGGGCATCCGCCCGACGGTGCGTGGCGTCGCGATGAACCCGGTGGATCACCCGCACGGCGGCGGCGAAGGCCGTACCGGCGAAGGCCAGGTGCCGGTGTCGCCTTGGAACACGATGACCAAGGGCTACCGCACTCGCAGCAACAAGCGCACGCAGACGATGATCGTCTCGCGGCGCAAGAAGTAAGGGGCGCCGCAGATGGCTCGCTCACTGAAGAAGGGTCCCTTCGTGGACCACCACCTGATCGCCAAGGTCGAGAAGGCCGCCGCGATCAAGGACAAGAAGCCGATCAAGACCTGGTCGCGTCGCTCGACGATCCTGCCGGACTTCATCGGTCTGACGATCGCCGTGCACAACGGCAAGCAACACGTCCCCGTGTACGTGACCGACCAGATGGTCGGCCACAAGCTCGGCGAGTTCGCCCTGACCCGCACCTTCAAGGGTCACCCGGCGGACAAGAAGGCGAAGAAGTAAGGGGATGACGATGGAAACCCGAGCAATCGTTCGCGGCGTCCGCCTGTCGGTCGACAAGGGCCGGCTGGTGGCCGACCTCGTGCGCGGCAAGAAGGTGGACCAGGCCCTGAACATCCTGCAGTTCACGCAGAAGAAGGCCGCCGTCATCATCAAGAAGGCGCTGGAGTCGGCGATCGCGAATGCCGAGCACAACGACGGCGCCGACATCGACGAACTGAAGGTCAAGACGATCCACGTCGAGCAGGGCGCGACGCTGAAGCGTTTCTCCGCGCGCGCCAAGGGCCGCGGCAACCGCATCAGCAAGCCCACCTGCCACATCTTCGTGACCGTCGGGAACTGAAGGAACGCCATGGGACAGAAGATTCATCCGGTCGGCTTCCGCCTTCCCGTCACGCGCAACTGGTCGTCGCGCTGGTATGCGTCGAACCGCAACTTCGCCGGCATGCTGGCCGAGGATCTGCAGGTTCGTGAGTACCTGAAGACCAAGCTCAAGAGCGCCGCGGTCTCGCGCATCCTGATCGAGCGCCCCGCCAAGAACGCGCGCATCACCATCTACTCGGCGCGTCCGGGCGTGGTGATCGGCAAGAAGGGCGAGGACATCGAAAACCTGAAGGCCGAGCTGACCCGACGCCTCGGCGTGCCGGTCGCGGTCAACATCGAAGAGGTGCGCAAGCCCGAGATCGATGCCCAGCTGATCGCGGACTCGATCACCCAGCAGCTCGAGAAGCGCATCATGTTCCGCCGCGCGATGAAGCGCGCGATGCAGAACGCGATGCGCCTGGGCGCCCAGGGCATCAAGATCATGAGCTCGGGCCGCCTGAACGGCATCGAGATCGCACGCACCGAGTGGTACCGCGAAGGTCGCGTGCCGCTGCACACGCTGCGCGCCGACATCGACTACGGCTTCTCCGAGGCCAAGACCACGTACGGCGTCATCGGCGTCAAGTGCTGGGTCTACCGCGGCGACCGCCTCGCCAACGGCGAAGCACCGGTGATCAAGACTGATGAGCGCGAAGAGCGCCGTGATCGTCGTGGCCCGCGTGGTGATCGTCCGTCGGGCGACCGCCGTCCGCCGTCGCGCGACGGGGCCGGCCGTTCGGGTGCGTCGCGCCCCGCGGCCCGTGCAGAAGCCACCGACAAGCCCGCCGACGCTCCTGCAGCGCCGGCGGCGACCGACGCGCCGAAGGCCGCGGTGAAGCGCGTTCGCAAGGCCGCCACGCCGGCGCCGGGCGACGCCAAAGGAGAATAAGCATGCTGCAACCCGCACGCCGCAAGTTCCGCAAGGAGCAGAAGGGCCGTAACACCGGTATCGCCACGCGCGGCGCCAACGTGTCCTTCGGCGATTTCGGTCTCAAGGCCACCGAGCGCGGCCGCCTGACGGCACGCCAGATCGAGGCGGCCCGCCGCGCGATCTCGCGTCACGTCAAGCGTGGCGGTCGCATCTGGATCCGCATCTTCCCGGACAAGCCCATCTCGCAGAAGCCGGCCGAAGTCCGCATGGGCAACGGCAAGGGCAACCCGGAGTACT
>NZ_CADEFR010000113.1 GCF_902826655.1 uncultured Methylibium sp.
CTGCTCTACCTGCCCTACGTGCCCAGCCTGCACGAGGACATGATCCTGCGCGGCCGCCGCATCCTGGTCGACCAGATGGAGTTCCTGCTCGCCAGCGTCCCCAGGTCGAGTCGCTTGCACGGCTGAGCGGCGACAGGCGCCTCGAATCGCGCCGGCCGTTGCGCAGCAAGGCACGCGCGGTCTGGGCCGACGATCGGCGCTCCTGCCGCCCACTCACGATTCTTTACCCGTGCTTGCCCAAGCCTCTCGCTCCCGACCCCCGGGCCCCTGACGGACAATCCGTCAACGAGCGCGGACGAGGCACCGTTGTGCCGTCATGACGCCCCAGGAGAAGCTGCCATGAAGACCTTGTTGACCGCCGGCCTGGTGCTGGCGCTTGCCGCCTGTTCCACCACCAGTCCCGACGTCATCAAGCGCGGTGACGCGCAGCGCCTGTCGACGGTGCAGGATGCCGTTGTCATCAACGTGCGACCGGTGGTCGTCGAGGGCTCGCAGTCCGGCATCGGCGGGACCGCCGGTGCGGTGGCCGGCGGCGTGGCCGGCAGTTCGGTCGGTGGCCGCCGCGAAGCGGTGGTGGTCGGCGTGCTGGGGGCGGTGGCGGGTGCCGTGGTCGGCAACGCCGTCGAGCGCGGCGCGACGCGCGAACAGGCGATCGAGATCATGGTCCAGATGCGCAACGGCGAGCGCCGCGCGATCGTCCAGGCCCAGGGCAACGAGAGCTTCCAGCCTGGCGACCAGGTGGTGCTGATCTCGACCGGCGGCACGACCCGCGTGACGCGCGCGCAGTCGGTCGCACCGCGCAGCTGACGGGCGCGACCTAGATGTCGGGCGCCAGCGCGGCGCCCGGCTGGCGGTCGCACTCGGCGAAGACGCGCACGCGGCATTGCGCGCAGATCTGCGGGTCCAGCCGCGGCACGATGCGCGCGATCGCATGCTGCTTGTCGGCGTGGATGTGATCGCGGCCCAGCGCATCGAGGAAGCCCGAGCGTTCCCACAGCGCCAGCACCGGCGGCCGCGGCCGGTGGAAGTGCAGGTCGCCGCCGATCGCACGGCGGGCCCGCAGCTCCTCGTCCCACACCTGGGCGCCGGCCGGGTCGATGAAGTTCATGCTCTTGCTCATCACGAGCAGGTGCCTCGGCGCCTGCGCCGGTTCGCGCAGCGCATGCAGCGTGTCCGACACATGCTGGGCCGCGCCGAAGTAGACCGCGCCTTCCATCCGCAGCAGCTTGAGCTGCGGACACTCGGGCAGTGCAGCCGGATGGCCGTCCAGCACCACGAAAGGCCGGTTCGGCGCGGTCGAGTCGAAGCCCATCGTGCGCATCGCCGGCCTGGCCGTGCGCTGCAGGTAGGCGCCCAGCGACAGCAGGCTGCCCAGCAGGATCGCGACCTCGAGCCGCAGCGTCAGGGTCGCTGCCAGCGTGGCCAGGGCGATGCCGAACTCGCCGCGGCTCAGCAGCCGGAGCTGACGCCAGCGCGGCAACTCCAGCAGCGAGGCGGCCACCAGCCACAGCAGGCCGGCGATCGCAGCCAGCGGGATCAGTGCCAGCAAGGGCGCGCTCGCCACCACCAGCGCGGCGAGCCACAGCGCCGAGAACACGGCAGCCAGCGGCGTTCGCGCGCCGGCCTCCAGGTTGGGCAGTGACCGGTTCAGCGAGCCGCAGGAGACATAGCTGGAGCTCAGGCCACCGACCAGGTTGGACAGCCCCTGGCCGACGAACTCGCGATTCGCGTCGATGCGCTGGCCGGCGCGCGCCGCCACCACCTTGGCGATCGAGATCGACTGCGCCAGCGCGACGATGGTCAGCGCGAAGGCCAGGCCCAGCAGCTCGGGCAGCGCGGCCGGGTCGACCTGGGGCACGTGCCAGGTCGGCCAGGGCGCCGGAATCGCTCCGACGCGCCGGACCGCGTCCAGGCCGAGCGCCGGCAGTGCCGAGGCGGCGGCGGTGCCGGCCGCCAGGCCGACCAGCATCGCCGGCCAGCGCGGCGCGATGCGACGCACCGCCACCGCGACCCCCAGTGTCAGCGCGGCGATCAGCAGCGCGCCCGGGCGGACGCTGCCGAGTTGCTGCCAGACCGCCAGCAGCACGCCGCCGGCACCGTGGCTCGCGATGTCGGTCAGGCCCAGGCCGTCCTTCAGCGCGTGCACCGCGATCAGCAGGGCGGCGCCTGTCGTGAAACCCAGCAGCGCCGCCGGCGAGATGAAGTTGGCGACCGAGCCCAGCTTCAGCATCCCGATGAGCCACTGCATCGCCCCGACCAGCAAGGTCACCGCGAGCGCCAGTTCGATGTAGGCCGGACTGCCAGCCGCGGCCAGCGGGGCCAGCATCGCGAACAGCGCCAGCGAGTTGGCGTTCGTCGGCCCCGACATCACATGCCGGCTCGATCCGAACAGTGCCGCGACGATGCAGGGCAGGATCGCGGTCGCCAGGCCGTACTGCGGCGGCAGGCCGGCCAGCGTCGCGAAAGCGATGCCCTGCGGCAGCACCAGCACGGCACCCAGCAGGCCGGCCAGCAGGTCGGCGCGCAAGGTCGGGGGGGACAACTCGCGGACCCAGCCTCCGAAGAGGCGCACGGACCAAGGGGAAGGGCGAATGCCATCGGTGGCGGGCATGGCCGATGATAGAAGCGGCTACTCCCGAGCTCACTCGACCTCATGGCGCCCCCCGATCGCTCTGCCTCCCCGGCCGTCGATGCCGTGACCCGGGCGCTGCTGCGCGCCCATCGCGAACGCCGGCGCTGCAGCAGCCTCGACCCCGCCTTTGCCCTGCGCGACGACGTCGAGGCGATGGCCGTGCAGGATGCGGTGTGTGCGGCGCTGGCCGGCACCGATGAAGTCCGCACCGTCGCCTGGAAGGCCGGGGCCTCCGGTCCTGGCGCGCCGGTGAGCGCTTGTCCGCTGCCGGTGGCCGGGCTGCATCATGGGGCGACGCGGCTGCCCGGCACGGCGTTTCACCAGCGCGGTGTCGAGGCCGAGATCGCCTTTCGCCTGGCCCGGCCGCCCGAGTGCCCTGCCTCGGACGACGAGGTCCTGCCTTGCTTCGACGCCCTGTGCGTTGCCATCGAGGTGGTCGACTCGCGCTGGATCGAGGCCATGGCGGCCACCGAGCGGCTGCGCCTGGCCGACCTGCAGTCGCACGCGGCCCTGGTGCTGGGAGACTGGTTGCCGCTGCGGCCGATCGACTGGGCGACGCAGGCCTGCCGCGTCCTCGTCAACGGCGAGCCCGCGGCGCGTGGCGTCGGCACGCACAGCTGCGTGGATCCGGGCCGGGTGCTGGGCGGCTGGCTGCGTCACGCGGCGGCGCGCGGTGCGGCATTGCAGGCCGGTGACGTCGTCACCACCGGCAGCTGGGGCCGGGCGCTCTGGGTCGGGCCGGACGACCACGTCCTGGTCGACTTCCCCGGCCTCGGCAAGCTGCGCCTTGCCTTCGAGCCGGGCTGACGGAGTCCGGCGTGCTATTGAAAGCTCGGCGCCGGCCCCTATAATTGTGCTAGCACTCGAACAAGCTGAGTGCTAACAGAGCCGGAAGCGGTTCGTTTCCAGGCGCTGCAGCTTGTGAGCTTGCGCTGACTGCGCAGCCAGAGTCCACCGACCCTACCGATAGCCATCAAGGAGATGCGATGAAACTTCGTCCTTTGCACGATCGCGTGATCGTCAAGCGCCTCGAACAGGAAACCAAGACCGCCTCGGGCATCGTGATCCCCGACAACGCCGCCGAGAAGCCGGACCAGGGCGAAGTGCTCGCCGTCGGGCCCGGCAAGCGCAACGACAAGGGCGATTTCGTCGCCCTGAACTGCAAGGTCGGCGACCGCGTGCTGTTCGGCAAGTACAGCGGCCAGACCGTCAAGGTCGATGGCGACGAACTGCTGGTGATGCGCGAGGAAGACCTCTTCGCCGTCGTCGAAGGCAAGTAATCCCCCCAGCAATTCCAGATCCGGAGAACTCAAATGGCAGCAAAAGATGTTGTGTTCGGCGGCGACGCCCGCGCGCGCATGGTCGAAGGCGTGAACATCCTGGCCAACGCGGTCAAGGTCACGCTCGGCCCGAAGGGCAGGAATGTGGTCCTGGAGCGCTCGTTCGGCGCGCCCACGGTCACCAAGGACGGTGTCTCGGTCGCCAAGGAGATCGAGCTCAAGGACAAGCTCCAGAACATGGGCGCCCAGATGGTCAAGGAAGTCGCTTCCAAGACCTCGGACAACGCCGGTGACGGCACCACCACTGCCACCGTGCTGGCCCAGGCCATCGTGCGCGAAGGCATGAAGTACGTGGCCGCCGGCATGAACCCGATGGACCTGAAGCGCGGCATCGACAAGGCGGTCATCGCCCTGGTCGAGCAGCTGAAGAAGCAGTCCAAGCCGACGACGACCAGCAAGGAAATCGCCCAGGTCGGCACGATCTCGGCCAACTCCGACGACACCATCGGCAAGATCATTGCCGACGCGATGGACAAGGTCGGCAAGGAAGGCGTGATCACCGTCGAGGACGGCAAGTCGCTCGAGAGCGAACTCGAAGTCGTCGAAGGCATGCAGTTCGACCGCGGCTACCTGTCGCCGTAC
>NZ_CADEFR010000114.1 GCF_902826655.1 uncultured Methylibium sp.
GTCGGGCCTGGGTGACCTGGTGCTCACCGCCACCGGCGACCTGTCGCGCAACCGCCAGGTCGGTCTGCAGCTCGCGCGCGGCCTGGCGCTGCCCGAGGTGCTGCGCGCGCTGGGCCACGTGGCCGAGGGCGTCTACAGCGCCGCCACCGTGCTGGCGCGCGCCCGCGCGCTGGGCGTGGACATGCCGCTGACTGCCGCGGTCGTGGCCGTGCTCGACGGCCGGCTCACGCCGGCCTCGGCCGTCCAGAGGCTCATGCAGCGCGAAGCCAAGCCCGAGACCGGCCCGGCCTGATCGGACCGCGCAGCGATGACCGCGCGCATCGTGCGCCTCGGCGATCCCCGCGAGCCCGACGAAGGCCTGCGCCTGGGCAGCGTGCGCCGGCCGCCGCGCGGCGTGCCCAGGGCCGACATCGCCCGGCGCGACTTCTACGACCTGTGGCTGCCGCTGCTGTCACCGAGTGCCGAGCTCGTGAAGCAGGCCCAGGCCGCGCAGCAGCCCGGCAGCGCCCCCGGCGCCTGGGCTGCCTTCGCCCGGCGCTTTCGCGCCGAGCTGCGTGTCGCCGACGCGAGTCAGATGCTCGACCTGCTGGCCGCGCTGTCGCACCACACGAACTTCTCGCTGGGCTGCTACTGCGAGCACGAGGCGCGCTGCCACCGGTCGGTGCTGCGGGAGCTGCTGGTCGAACGAGGCGCGCGGGTCGCGGGCTGACGAGCGCGCGCGCCGGGCACACTGGCGCCATGCGACGACTCCTGATCCTGGCCGGCCTCGCGCTGGCAACGGCGGCCGCGGCCGCGCCGCGCGACGACATGGCGCAGCGCGTCAAGCCCTGCACCGTCTGCCACGGCCCCGAGGGCCGCGCCACCAACGACGGCTACTTCCCGCGCATCGCCGGCAAGCCGGCCGGCTATCTGCACCAGCAGCTGCTGGGTTTCCGCGACGGGCGCCGGCAGTACGGGCCGATGACGGCGCTGGTCGAGCACCTGTCCGACGACTACCTGCGCGAGATGGCCGACCACTTCGCGGCGCTGTCGTTGCCGTACCCGCCGCCGCAGCCCCCGCAGGCGGCGCCGGCGCAGCTGGAGCGCGGCCGCGCGCTGGCGCTGCAGGGCGACCCGGCGCGCGGGCTGCCGGCCTGCGCGCAGTGTCACGGCAGCGCGCTGACCGGCGTGGCCCCGGCCATCCCCGGCCTGCTGGGCCTGCCACGCGACTACCTCAACGGCCAGATCGGGCTGTGGCGCCTGGGTGACCGCCGGGCGCTGGCGCCGGACTGCATGGCCGACATCGTGAAGCGGCTCTCGCCCGAGGACATCGGCGCCGTTTCCGCGTGGCTCGCCGCGCAGGCCCTGCCGGCCGACACCCGGCCCGCCGCGGCGCTGCCTGCACCGCTGCCGCAGCCCTGCGGCAGCGTGGCGCGCCGAGGAGCCGCCGAATGAAGGCCCTGGCACGCATCGCGCTGATCCTGCTGGTGGCTGCCGGGCTGCTGGCCGCGCTGGTCGCCTGGCTCAACCTGCGCGGCGAGGAGCCGCCCGATGCCGCGGCGCTGGCGATCACGCCGGCGCTGGTCGAGCGCGGCGCCTACCTGGCGCGCGCCGGCAACTGCATCGGCTGCCACACCGCCCGCGGCGGCGTGCCCTATGCGGGCGGCCGCGCGATCGAGACGCCGTTCGGCAACGTCTACTCGTCCAACCTCACGCCCGACGCCACCGGCCTGGGCGGCTGGAGCGCGCACGAGTTCCGGCGCGCGCTGCGCCACGGTCGCTCGAAGGACGGACGCTTGCTGGTGCCGGCCTTTCCCTATCCCAACTACACCGAGCTCGCGCGCGACGATGCCGATGCGCTCTACGCCTACCTGCAGAGCCTGCCGCCGGTGGCGCAGGCGAATCGGCCGCACGGGCTGCGCTTTCCCTACGACACGCAGCTCGCGCTGGCGGTCTGGCGGGCGCTGTTCTTCGTGCCCGGCGCGCCACCGCCCGACGCGGGGCGCTCGCCCGAGTGGCAGCGCGGCGCCTACCTGGTGCGCGGCCTGGGCCACTGCACCGCCTGCCACACCCCGCGCAATGCACTCGGCGGCAGCCGCGCGGCGAGCGAGCTGGCCGGCGGCCTGATCCCCGTTCAGAACTGGTACGCGCCCTCGCTGCTGTCGCCCGACGAGGCCGGCGTCGCGCACTGGTCCGCCGACGAGGTGGTCGAGCTGCTGAAGACCGGCCGCAACGCGCGGGCCACGGTCAGCGGTCCGATGGCCGAGGTGGTGGCGCGCAGCACGCAGTACCTCGGCGATGCCGACCTGCGCGCGATGGCGGTCTTCCTGCAGTCGCTGCCGCAGACCACCGCGCGGCGTGCCGATGCCGCCCGGCCCGAGGCCGCGACGCTGCAGCAGGGCGCCGCGCTCTACGACCGGCATTGCAGCGACTGCCACGGCGCGGCCGGCGAAGGCGCGCCCGGCATCGCGCCGCCGCTGGCCGGCAACCGCACGGTGACGATGGACTCGCCGGTCAACCTGCTGCGCAGCATCCTGGCCGGCGGCTATGCACCGTCGACCGCCGGCAACCCGCGGCCGCACGGCATGCCGCCGTTCGCGCAGACGCTGGACGACCGCGAGATCGCGGCACTGGCCAGCTTGCTGCGCGCGTCCTGGGGCCATGCGGCCGAGCCGGTGACGGCCGTGCAGGCGCTGCAGGCGCGCCAGCGCAGCGCGCGCTGACGGCGGGGCCGCGAAGCGCTCAGCGGTGTGCGAGCGCCGCTTCCAGCTCCGCGAAGCTGCGCGACTTCAGGTCCTCGCCCAGCGCCGTGCCGAGCGCCTGGCCGACGCGACTGGCCGAGAACAGCCCGCGCAGCCGCCACTGGCCGTCGATGCGCTCGCCGACCAGCAGGTAGCCGCGCCCCTGGGACTGCAGCGTCGCGACGATGTCGCCGACGCGCGCCTTCGAGACGGCCGCCAGCTCGACCAGCGGCCAGTCGGCGATGGCGCTCATCACGTCGGCGACCTTCAGGTCATCGTGCGGCACACCGGCCGCGAGGGCGCGCAGCACCGGCCGCTCGCCCTGCAGGTCGCCGGCGGTGATCAGGCCCTGCACGCTGCCGATGCCCTCGGTCGCGTCGCCGACGAAGGCCATGCGCACGCCGGCGCGCAGCATCAGGCGCAACGTCTCGTCCAGGCCGTCGTTGGCCGGCACGATGACGCAGGGACCGCTGCGCAGGTCGGTGTAGACCTTCAGCGCCGCATCGGCCGGGCCGGCCGACAAGCGCTCGTGCGGGCGGGGCAGCGGCAGACCGGCCGTGCCGGCGGGGACGCAAGCCAGGACGTGGAACTCGCTCATGGACGCTCCTTGCGAGTGGAACCTGCTCGTCGGATCGCCGCGATCCGCGCGCGGTTCCGGTCGCCGCCGGCTTGCCAGCCTGCCGTCAGTGCCGCAGCGTCTCGGCCAGGCGCCCCGCGCCGCTGCCGAAGGCATAGGCATCCATCGCCAGGCAGCCGTAGGTGACGGCCTCGTGCAGCCGCAGCGCCGGGGCGTCCAGGCCGCCGGCGCCGGCGGCGATGTAGAAGGGCAGCCAGTGCTCGTCGGTCGGGTGCATCAGGGCCGCGTGCGGGGCCTGCGCGCGGTAGTCCAGCAGCGCCGCGCGGTCGCCGGCGGCCACGCGCGCCCGCACCCAGTCGCGGAAGGCACGGCTCTCGGGGATCTCGGCGTCGTCCTCGGCGCCGAGCTGATCGGGGCGACGACGACCGAAGACCAGCCGCAGGTTGTGCGTCAGGCTGCCCGAGCCGACGACCAGCACGCCCTCGTCGCGCAGCGGCGCCAGGGCCGCGCCGATCGCCCATTGCCGCGACGGGTCCTGCTGCGGTGCCAGCGCGATCGGCAGCACCGGGATCTCGGCGCCGGGCCAGGCGAAGCGCAGCACCGACCACATGCCGTGGTCCAGTCCGGCGTCGTCGCTGTGGTCGTGTGCGATGCCGGCGGCGTCGAACAGCGCGCCGACGCGCTGCGCCAGCGCCGGCGCGCCGGGCGGGCCGTACTGCAGCTCGTAGAGCGCCGGCGGGAAGCCGCCGAAGTCGTGCACCGCATGATGGGTCGCGCTGCCCAGCAGCACCGGCACACGCGCGGCGGTGTGCGGCGACACCACGACGATCGCGCGCGGCGCGCCGAAGGTCGACGCGAGCGCCGGCCCCAGGCGCTCGAAGAAGGGGCCGGTGGCGCCGGGCTCGAGCGCGAGCATCGGCGAGCCGTGCGAGACGAAGAGGGCGGGGAGGGTGTCCATGGGGACATTGCATCACCCGCCGCGCGGGGTGGGGTTCAGCGGGTTTGCATGCTGCGTTCAGGGTGCCCGCTGGCCGCGTGGCGACGCGCCGGGTCTCGCCCCGGCAGGCGAGTCACTTTCTTTGCTGGCTCAAAGAAAGTAACCAAAGAAAGAGCCCGAACGCCAG
>NZ_CADEFR010000115.1 GCF_902826655.1 uncultured Methylibium sp.
CGCCATGAAGCAGATCACCGCCGTCATCAAGCCGTTCAAGCTCGAGGAAGTGCGCGAGGCGCTCGCCGAGGTCGGTGTGTCGGGCCTCACCGTGACGGAGGTCAAGGGCTTCGGCCGGCAGAAGGGCCACACCGAGCTGTACCGCGGGGCCGAGTACGTGGTCGACTTCCTGCCCAAGGTGAAGGTCGAGGTGGTGGTGAAGGACGGCGACGTGGACCGCTGCCTCGAAGCCATCGTCAAGGCGGCCAAGACCGGCAAGATCGGCGACGGCAAGATCTTCGTCACCTCGGTCGAGCAGGTGGTGCGCATCCGCACCGGCGAGACCGACGAAGCAGCTGTCTGAGCCGCGGCGCGCCGGGCGCTCAGGTCCGGCGGTAGTCGTCGCGGCCGCGCGCGCGGCGGGCGAGCTGGGCCAGCCGTTCGAGCAAGGCAGCGGGGTCGGTGTCGACTTCCAGCATCGCCACGGTCTCCGCCGAAACGAAGCCGGCATCGACCGAGCGGCGCATGAAAGCCAGCAATGGGTCGTAATAGCCGGCGGTATTGAGCAGGCCGATCGGCTGGTCGTGGTAGCCGAGCTGGCGCCAGGTCCAGACCTCGAACAGTTCTTCCAGCGTCCCGATGCCGCCGGGCAGCGCGATGAAAGCGTCCGCCCGTTCGGCCATCGCCTGCTTGCGCTGGTGCATGGTCTCCACGACGATCAGCTCGGTCAGGTCGCGGTGCTCGACCTCGCGTGCAACCAGCGACTGCGGGATCACACCGACGACCTCGGCGCCGGCCGCCAGCGCGGCGTCGGCCGCGACGCCCATGAGGCCGACACTGCCGCCGCCGTAGACGAGTCGCCAGCCGCGCCCACCGACGATGCGGCCCAGCGCCCGGGCCGCCGCGGCATGCGCATCGTCCAGGCCGACACGCGAGCCGCAGTAGACGCAAAGGCTGAACGGCGCGCCCATCGCGCTCAGCCGCCGAAGCGGTGCCACAGGGCAGCCGACCAGATGCCGGCGCAGAGCAGCAGCGTCAGCAGCACCGCGGCGCTGGCGAGGTCCTTGGCGCGCTTGGACAGGTCGTGCAGCTCGTAGCTGACCCTGTCGATGGCCGCCTCGATGCCCGAGTTCAGCAGTTCCACGATCAGCACCAGCAGCACAGATCCCGCCAGCAGCGCGACCTCGACCCAGCTGCGACCGAGCCAGAAGGCCAGCGGGAGTAGCAGCGCGCCGGCCCACACTTCCTGGCGAAACGCGCTTTCGCCGCGGTAGGCGATGCGCAGGCCGTCCATCGAATAGCCGGCGGCTCGGACGATGCGGTCGAGACCGGTCCGGCCCTTGTACGGATTGCTCATGGCGGGCGATGGTAAGTCGCCCTTGTGAGGGCGGCGTTAAGGCGTCGCGGCGGGCAGGGCGCGGGTGTCGACCAGGCGCGTCCTGCACAGGACGTCGTGCCAGAACTGGCCGCGCGGATGCAGCTTGGAGGAGAGCGCATAGATCGTCGCTCCCGCGACGAGCAGTGCGCTCAGCCGGCCGCCGCTGCTGTGCCAGCCGATGCCCCAGGCCAACAGCAGGGCCGGCAGGAACCACAGCCAGGCGGCGGCGAAGCGCAGCAACGCGCGCCAGCGGGACAGGCGCTCGCCCTGGGCGGTCAGCACGCGGATGCGCCAGGTCTGCATCGGCAGGGTCTGGCCGGTCTGCGACCAGTACCACGTGAAGTAGGCGCCGGGCGCCAGCACGAAAGCGATGGCCGACAGCCCATGGCGGCCAGCCAGCGCGTGGCGCTGATCGGTCAGGACGGAGTAGACGAGGGCCGCGAAGAAGACCACGGCGAACAACAGCACGCTCTCGTAGAGCAGGCAGGCCAGTCGCCGCCGCAGCGGCGGCGTGGGCAAGGTCCCACCCGGCGTCACGGTCGCCGCACTCACTGGCGGCGGCGCGGGTCTGCGGCGGCGCCTTGCGGGCCGCGCTGCGGCAGCAGCGTCGTCTTGTCGACGAACTCCGGCGTCGCGGCCACCTTGGGCAGGCCGGTCTGCTGGTTCGGCGGCTGGGCGGGACGAGCGGACAGCAGGTTGGTGGTGGCACCGGGCCGGGCCTGAACCACCCCCGGAGCCACGGCACCGGGCTTGCGCGCCTCGAGCAGCGGATTGGGCACCGTGTTGACTTTCGCGCCCGCGGCGGGCGGGGCCTTCTCCGAACGCGCGACCGGCTTGGCCGCATTGGCCTTCGCGCTGGCAGCCAGGCTGCGACGCTGCTCTTCGGGCAGCGCCTTGTAGGCTTCCCAGCGCTCCTGGCGCTCCTGCGGGCTGAGTTCGCGGGCCCCCTGGTAGTTCAGGCGGGCTTCGTTGCGCTGCTTCGGACTCAGCTTCACCCAGTCGGTCATGCGCTGCTGCACGCGCCCGCGCTCGTCGGGCGACATGCGGTCGAAGCGGCCCGCCAGCTCGATCCACTTCTGCTTGCGCTGCGCGTCGATGGTGGACCAGTCGCGCTCCAGCGGCTTGAGGGCGTCGCGCTGACCGGGGCTCAGGTTCCTCCAGTCCGGTCCGGAGCCCTGGGCCAGTGCGAGCGTCGGAGCGAACGCGAGCGTGCTCCACAGCAGCGCCGCCAGCAAGCCGAGCCGAAGGCGCACTGCGCCTGAGCAGCCGGGCGAAACGGATGCGGGTCCGGTCACCTCAGTTGCCCGACAAGCGCAGGAACTCGGCGAAGCCTGCATCGGTGTAGGCGGCCGGCGGCAGGTCGTCGGCGAGCAGCGCAGCATCGACCTCGGCGGCCGCGCGGACCTGGTCGTCGTCGTGCTGCATCTGGATCAGGACCAGGCCTGCAACCAGGGCGACCACCGGGGCCAGCGAGGCCAGCCGCCAACCCCACCCAGGTTCACCGCCGACGACCAGGGTGCTGCCACCGTTGCGCAGGACGTGCGACGAGACCTGACGGCCGGTGTGCCGGGCGCTCTCGAGCGCTTTCTCGCGGGCAAAACGGAGTCGCTCCGTGACGTCGTGCGGCAGGGCTTCGGCGCGGGCGCTGAGGGCCGCCGCCACGCGCAGCGCGTAGCGGCCCTCGATCGCCTGGACGTCGGGACGGTTGTGGAGGAGTTCGTTGGCGAATCGGTTCATGGCAGCACCCCCTTTGCCTTCAGGGTCTGCGCCAAGCTGTGCACCGCCCGCGAGCAATGCGTCTTGACGCTTCCTTCGGAGCAGCCCATGGCAGCGGCCGTCTCGGCGACATCGAGTTCCTCCCAGTAACGAAGCAGAAAGGCCTCTCGTTGACGGCCGGGCAATCGGGCCACCTCGGCTTCGATCACCTGCAGGATCTGCGCCCGGGACACCGAATCGGCCGCACTCTCCGCCGTCGGCGACCCGGCGACAGCCTCCAGAGTTTCCAGCAGGTCGAAGTCGCCGTCCTCGCCGGCCGACTCGAAGTCCGAGAAATTGCGCACGACTGCATCCCGCACCTTCTGCCGGCGGAACCAATCCATCATCGCGTTCGAGAGGATGCGCTGGAACAGCAGCGGCAACTCGGCGGGCGGCCGGTCGGCGTACTTCTGGGACAGCCGGATCATCGTGTCCTGCACGATGTCGAGCGCGGCATCCTCGTCGCGGACGCCATAGAAGGCGCGCTTGAAGGCGCGCCTTTCGACGCTCTTGAGGAAGTCGCTGAGTTCTTTGTCGGACGCCAAGGGACTCGGCCGGGGCCGTGACTCGGAGGGGCGCGATTATGTCATTGCACTCCGATAAGGCAGTGGCGCGCGTTCGCGGTGCGTCGTCCGATGCCATAATCTCGATCCGCACAACGCTCTTTGGGTCTTCAAGTGCCGTCCGACCGGGGCGGATTTGCCAGACCGCGCAGGCTCCACATCCACCTCACAAGGGTGCGAAGAGGGGCACCGAAGGTGTTTCGTTAGAGAAATTCCAAGAGGTTCGAAATGAACATGTCTGCCGCGGAAGTCAAGCGTGCCGCATCGGCACAACCGCATCCCTCCCAAACGCCGGAGCCCAACGGTTCCGAAATCCTCGTCCGCAGCCTGCAGGCCGAAGGGGTCAAGTACCTCTGGGGCTACCCAGGTGGCGCCGTCCTGTACATCTACGACGCGCTGTACAAGCAGGACAAGATCGAGCACGTGCTGGTTCGCCACGAACAGGCCGCGATCCATGCAGCCGACGGCTATGCCCGGGCGACAGGCGATGTCGGCGTGGCGCTGGTCACGTCCGGACCGGGCGTGACGAACGCCATCACCGGCATCGCGACGGCCTACATGGACTCGATCCCGATGGTGATCATCACCGGGCAGGTGCCGACGCC
>NZ_CADEFR010000116.1 GCF_902826655.1 uncultured Methylibium sp.
TACGGCGCCAACGAGCGCAGCCAGAAGCTCAAGTACCACGTCCAGACCAGCGGCCGTTCATTGCACGCGCAGGAGATCGCCTTCAACGACATCCGCACCACGCTGCAGGCGCTGATCGCGATCTACGACAACTGCAACTCGCTGCACACCAACGCCTACGACGAGGCGATCACCACGCCCACCGAGGAATCGGTGCGACGCGCGATGGCGATCCAGCTGATCATCAACCGCGAGTGGGGCCTGGCGAAGAACGAGAACCCGAACCAGGGCGCCTTCGTGATCGACGAGCTGACCGAGCTGGTGGAAGAGGCGGTGCTGACCGAGTTCGAGCGCCTGTCCGAGCGCGGGGGCGTGCTCGGTGCGATGGAGACCGGCTACCAGCGCGGCCGCATCCAGGACGAGTCGATGCACTACGAGATGCTCAAGCACACGGGCGAGTACCCGATCATCGGCGTCAACACCTTCCGCAACCCGCACGGCGACGCCGTGCCCGAGGTGCTGGAACTCGCCCGCTCGACCGACGAGGAGAAGCAGTCGCAACTGGCGCGGCTGGCCGACTTCCACGCGCGTCACGCGGCCGAGGCGCCGGCCGTGCTGACGCGCCTGCAGCGGGCCGTGATCGAGAACCGCAACGTGTTCGAAGTGCTGATGGATGCGGTGCGCTGCTGCAGCCTCGGGCAGATCACGACGGCGCTGTTCGAGGTCGGCGGGCAATACCGGCGCAGCATGTGAGGCGCCGGGGCCGGCGCCGATAATCGACGCATGGCCTCCGCGCAGATCGCGTCCCGCGCCAGCGAGGCGGTATCGCTCGCCCGCCAGGCGTGGCGCCTGCTGCACCTGGATGCGGCGCGCGCGATCACGCTGGCCGACCGGGCGCTGGCCGTGGCCCAGGCCCATGGCGATGCCGCCGGCGAGGGCTGGGCCCGGCTCGCGCGCGGCTTTCACCTGCTCTATTTCGCCCGGCCGCGCGACGCGGCCCCCGAGTTGCGCGCCGCGCAGAAGGCCTTCGACGCGGTCGGCGACCGGGCCGGCCACGTCCTCGCGCGCACGGGTCTGGCGCGCGGCCTGTGGCGCGAGGGCCGCTTCGACGAGTCGCTGGACGCCGTGCTGGCGCTGCGCGACGAGGGCATGCAGGTGCTGCGGCACGACCAGCGCGGCGTGCTGCTGAACACGATCGCCGGCTGCTATTCGGCCCGCAACCAGTCCGAGCAGGCCTTCGCCTACATGTACCAGGCGCTGCGCGACGCGCGGCCGGCCCGCGGCCACGGCTTCGACATCGTGCTGCACTGCAATCTGGCGCACGAGCTGCTGCAGCTCGGCGACTACGACGAGGCGCTGCGCCACATCGACGCCGGGCTGGCGCGCAGCGACGAGCGCGGCAACGCGCGCCTCGTCAGCGTGCTGCTGATCAACCGCGTGATCTGCCTCACCGAACTCGAACGCGCCGCCGAGGCGCTGCCCGACGTCGCGCGCGTGCAGGCCATCCCGACCGGCCCCGGAGGCCGCGGCCGGCTGGCGGCGCATTTCGAGACCCTGGCGATCGCCGCGCTGCGGGCTGGCGATGGAGCCGTCGGCCGCGCGCTCGTCGAACGGGCACGCGAGGCCGAGCGCGAGGACATCCCCGAAGAACGCATCGAACTCGCCATCGCCGCGGCGCTGCTGGCGCGCGCCGAAGGCGACCTCGACCGGGCCGTGGCCGGGCTGGAGGCCGAACGCCCCGCCCTCGAGCGCGGCGACAAGGGTCTGAGCCTGCGGGTGCGCTGCAGCGCGCTGCACGTGCTGTCGCAGGCGCTCGAGGCGCGTGGCGATGCGGCCGACGCGCTGGCGACGCTGCGCCTGTGGCAGGGCCTGGCCGCCGAACGCGCCCGGCTGGCTTCGCAGGCGCATGCCCAGGCCGCCGCGCTGCAGACCGAACTGCTGCTGCTGCAGCGCAAGCTCGACGAGAAGGACGCCCAGCGCCGCGCCACCGAGCGCGCGCACGCCGAGCTCGCCGCCATCAACGGGCAGCTGTCGCAGAAGATCGCCGAAGTGCAGGCCCTGCAGGCCGCGCTGCAGCAGCAGGCGACACGCGACGCCCTGACCGGCCTCTTCAACCGCCGCCACCTCAACGAGGCACTGCCCGCGCTCTGGGCGGCGGCACGGCGCGACGGCCGCCCGCTGGCCGTCGCGATCATCGACCTCGACCACTTCAAGCAGGTCAACGACCGCCACGGCCACGATGTCGGCGACCGGCTCCTGGCCGCCTTCGGGCAGCTGCTCGCCACGCGGCTGCGGCGCGGCGACATCGCCTGCCGCTACGGCGGCGAGGAGTTCTGCGTGCTGATGCCCGGCACCGAGGCCGGCGCGGCCCGGCGCAAGCTCGAGTCGCTGCTCAGGCGCTGGCGCGCCGAGGCGCTGCTGATGGGCGGCGCCGAGGCCGCCGGCACCACCTTCTCGGCCGGCGTGGCCGACTCCCAGGGCGACGGCGACTCGGGCCAGTCGCTGCTCAAGCGGGCCGACGAGGCCCTGCTCGACGCCAAGCGCGAAGGTCGCTGCCGCGTGCGCCTGGCCCGGGCCGCGGCCGGGGCGGCGGCCTGAGCGGCGGCGGCCCGGCTCACTCGGCGCCCGAAGCCGCCACCCCCACGAAGTGCTCGACCTGCGGCGGCGTCGCGAAGAACGGCCCGACGATGGCCCGCCACTCGGCAAACGCCGGGCTCTGGCGGAAGTCGATCGTGTGGTTCTCCAGCGTGTCCCAGAAGATCATCAGCACGTAGCGCTCGGGCGACTCGATGCCACGCTCGACGCGGTAGCCGCGAAAGCCCTTCGCGCCCGCGATGACCGTGCGCACGCCGCGCTCGATCGCCTCGTCGAACGCCGCCTGGCGGCCGGGCGCGATGCGGATGTCGGCGATCTCGAGAATCATGGGAACTCCTGCGTCGATGCGGTTCGCGGGGCGACGCGCGAGAGCTTGTGCGTCGCACCAAACGGCCTGGCAGCGCGGCGGCGCGCCGATCCGCCTAGGCAAGACTTGGACAGACCCGGGCAACCCCTAGTCCGTGTCTCATTCTGAGCCAGGCTGCAAGAGGTCCCAGAGGGTGGTCAGGGTCTGTCCTAGGTATCAGCCCGGGAACCGCAGGAATAAAAAAGCGTCGGGGAGCGCTACGGAGCAAACCCAAAGCTGTACCCATCCATTCCTACCACGGAGACGACGATGAAAGTTTCTAAGCATTCGGGTTGGCGCCTGATGCGCCCCCTCGGATTGGCCCTGCTCGCCGTACCCGCCGCCGTGATGGCGAACGCGGACGTCGAGAAGAACATCGCCAATCCCAAGAACTGGGCGATGCAGGCTGGCGACATGTTCAACCAGCGCTACAGCAAGCTCGACCAGATCAACAAGGGCAACGTCGGCAAGATGCAGGTCGCGTGGACCTTCTCCACCGGCGTGCTGCGCGGCCACGAGGGCTCGCCCCTGGTGATCGACGGCAAGATGTACCTGCACTCGCCGTTCCCCAACAAGGTCTTCGCGATCGATCTCGACACGCAGAAGATCATGTGGAAGTACGAGCCGAAGCAGGACCCGGCCGTCATCCCGCAGATGTGCTGCGACACGGTGAACCGCGGTCTGGCGTATGCCGAAGGCAAGGTCTTCCTGCAGCAGGCCGACTCGAACCTGATCGCGCTGGATGCCAAGACCGGCAAGCTGGTGTGGTCGGTCAAGAACGGTGACCCGAAGCTGGGCGCCGTGAACACCAATGCGCCGCACGTCTTCAAGGACAAGGTCATCACCGGCATCTCCGGCGGTGAGTGGGGCGTGCGCGGCTACGTCGCGGCCTACGACATCAAGACCGGCAAGCAGGTCTGGAAGGGCTACAGCGTCGGTCCCGACGCCGAAATGCTGATCGACCCGGCCAAGACCACCACCTGGACCGACGGCGCCGTCAAGCCCGTGGGTGCCGATTCCTCGCTGAAGACCTGGAAGGGCGATCAGTGGAAGATCGGTGGCGGCACGACCTGGGGCTGGTACAGCTACGACAAGGCGCTGAACCTGATGTACTACGGCACGGGCAACCCGTCGACGTGGAACCCCGCGCAGCGCCCTGGCGACAACAAGTGGTCGATGACCATCTTCGCGCGTGACGTCGACACCGGTGCGGCGAAGTGGGTCTACCAGATGACCCCGTTCGACGAGTGGGACTTCGACGGCATCAACGAGATGATCCTCGCGGACATCA
>NZ_CADEFR010000117.1 GCF_902826655.1 uncultured Methylibium sp.
GAGCCCATGCTCAGCACCCAGCGCGGCTCGGCCATCTGGTCGTAGACCTTGCGCAGCGCCGGCGCCATCTTGTTGCACAGCGTGCCGGCGACGATCATCAGGTCGCTCTGCCTCGGGCTGGGGCGGAACAGCATGCCGAAGCGGTCGATGTCGTAGCGCGCGGCGCCGGCGTGCATCATCTCGACGGCACAGCAGGCGAGGCCGAAGGTCATCGGCCACAGCGAACCGGTCTTCGACCAGTTGATCAGTTTGTCGGCGGAGGTGGTGATGAACCCCTCCTTGAGAACGCCTTCGATGCCCATTTCAGTGCCTCGTCATTCCCAATCCAGGGCGCCCTTTTTCCACTCGTAGGCGAAGCCCACGACGAGGATGCCGAGGAAGACCATCATGGCCCAGAAGCCCGTGGCGCCGATCTCCTTGAGCGAGATCGCCCAGGGAAAGAGGAAGGCGATCTCGAGGTCGAACAGGATGAACAGGATCGCGACGAGGTAATAGCGCACGTCGAACTTCATGCGCGCGTCCTCGAAGGCCTCGAAGCCGCATTCGTACGGGGAGTTCTTCTCGGGATCGGGGCGCCGGGGCCCGAGCAGGAAGCCGATCACCTGCGGTGCCACGCCGACGGCAACCCCGATCAGGATGAACAGGATCACCGGCAGGTAGGACTCGAGGTTCATCGGTTCAGGACCAGGGCTGACATCGTCATCGAAAGACCGAACGACCGGAAATGAGCGCCCGCCATGTGCCGCGCCGGCTCTCGTCGAAGTTTCCGCAAATCCTTGGTGCCGTCGGCGAGACTCGAACTCGCACAGCTTTCGCCACTACCCCCTCAAGATAGCGTGTCTACCAATTTCACCACGACGGCCCGGCACGCGAATCGGTGCTCGGAGGGCGTTCGGATCGCATGAGGTCTGGCTCACCGAACAGCCGCAAATTCTAGCGCCAAACCCTTCGTGTTCCTGACCGGCAAACAGGCTGCAGGCCGGGATCGAAGGGCGATCCGTCACTTGGTCGGGATCTGCGCCGCACCCGATGCCGGCGCTGCAGGCACGGCCGCCGCCGGCTCGCTGGCAGCGGGCGCGGCGCCAGGAATCTGCGCAGCCGGCGTGCTGGCCGCCGGTGCGACGGGCGCTGCCCGGTCGAGGATGCTGCTGCCCCCGCCAGCGGCGTCGCCGCGCAGGTTGCCGAAGTAGGCCAGCGCCAGCGTGCACGAGAAGAAGATCGCGGCGCACACACCGGTCGAGCGCGACAGGAAGTTCGCGCTGCCGGTGGCACCGAACAGACTGCCCGATGAGCCGCTGCCGAAGGAGGCGCCCATGTCGGCCCCCTTGCCGTGCTGGATCAGCACCAGGCCGATCATCACCAGCGCGGACAGCAACTGCACCACCAACACGATCGTCAACAAGGCTTGCATGGAATCGACTCCGGATCTCGAAACGGGAAGCGATCAGCGCACGGCAGCGCGGCAGATCGCAAGAAAGTCCTGGGCCTTCAGCGAGGCGCCGCCGATGAGGCCGCCATCGATGTCGGGCTGGGCAAACAGGCTGGCGGCGTTGTCGGGCTTGACGCTGCCGCCATAGAGCAGCCGCATCTGGTCGGCGCGCGGCGTGGCGGCGCGCAGCTGCGCGCGCAGCAGCGCGTGCACGGCCTGCGCCTGCTCGGGCGTCGCGGTCCGGCCGGTGCCGATGGCCCATACCGGCTCGTAGGCGACGACCATCTCGCCGGCGCAGTGCGCCAGCGTGTGGATCACCGCCGAGAGCTGGCGCTTGACCACCGCTTCGGTCTCGCCGGCCTCGCGCTGCGTCAGCGTCTCGCCGACGCAGACGATCGGCGTCACGCCGCGCGCCAGCGCCGCCTGCGCCTTGTCGGCCACGAGCTGGTCGCCTTCGGCGTGCAGCGCCCGACGCTCGGAATGGCCGACGATCGCATAGCGGCAGCCGAAGTCGGCCAGCATCGCCGCCGAGACCTCGCCGGTGTAGGCGCCCTGCTCGTGCGCCGAGCAATCCTGCGAACCCCACTGCAAGGCGGTGCGGGCGAGGCGCTCGGCGGCCTGCGCGAGGTACGGGAACGGCACGCAGACCGCCGCGTCGGCCGGCAAGGGTCCGGCCGCTCTCAGGCCTTCGAGCAATTGCTCGTTGGCGGCATGGCTGCCATGCATCTTCCAGTTGCCGACGACGAGTTTGCGACGCGCTTCGCTCATGCTCAAGCTCTCCTCACCAGGTCAGCACGATCTTGCCGACGTGCTGGCTGGATTCCATCAGACGATGGGCCTGCACGGCCTCGGCAGCGGGAAAAGTCTTGTAGATGGCCGGCCGGATCGTGCCGGCCGCGAGCAAGGGCCAGACTCGGGCGCGCAGCGCAGCCGCCACGCCGGCCTTGAAGTCGACGGTGCGCGGTCGCAGCGTCGAGCCGGTGATCGTGAGACGCCGGCGCAGCACCGTGCCCGCGTCGATCTCGGCCTTGCTGCCGCCCTGCACCGCGATGATCGACAGCCGGCCATCGTCGGCCAGGCATTGCAGTTCGCGCGCGACGTAGGCCCCGGCGACCATGTCCAGGATGACATCGGCGCCGCGGCCATCGGTCAGCCGCTTGACCTCGACGACGAAGTCCTGGGTCTTGTAGTTGACCGCGTGATCGGCACCGAGCGCCAGGCAGGCCTGCGCCTTCGCGTCGTCGCCGACGGTGACGATCACGCGCGAGCCCAGGGCCTTGGCCAGCTGGATCGCCGTGACGCCGATCCCGCTGGAGCCGCCCTGCACCAGCAGCGTCTCGCCGGGCTGCAGGCGCGCGCGCTCGAAGACATTGATCCAGACGGTGAAGCAGGTCTCGGGCAGGCTGGCGGCCTCGACGTCGCTCAGGCCCGCCGGCACCGGCAGGCATTGCCCGACCGGTGCGACGCAGCGCCGGGCGTAGCCACCGCCGTGCGTCAGCGCGCAGACGCGATCGCCGAGCGCGAAACCGGCCGCCGCCAGCGCCGCCGCATCGCCGGCGACGATGCGGCCGGCCACCTCGAGGCCCGGCAGGTCGGACGCGCCGGGCGGTGGCGGGTAGGCCCCCGACCGCTGCAGCACGTCGGGCCGGTTGACGCCCGACGCGGCGACCTCGATCAGCAGCTCGCCCGCGGCCGGCACCGGCTCCGGGCGCTCGGCCAGGCGCAGGACCTCGGGGCCACCGGGCTGGGAGATCTCGATCGCTTGCATGCGTGCGTGCGCGCGTACGTGCAAAGGCGCGTCACCGGGCCGTGGCCCGGCGACACGACGCCCTCACTCCGGCTGCGACGGGGTGTCGTTGGAGGCCGGCGCCTCGGCCGGGCGGTCGCCCTCGTCGCGACGCTCGCGGCGCGGCGGACGATCGCCGCGGTCGCGGCCCCGGTCGCCACGGTCACCGAAGTCGCGACGCGGCGGACGCTCGGGCTCGACATAGCCTTCCGGCTTCTCGAGCAGCGCCTTCATCGACAGCTTGATGCGGCCCTTCTCGTCGGTCTCGAGCACCTTGACCTGCACGACCTGGCCTTCCTTCAGGAAGTCCTCGACGCGCTCGACGCGCTGGTGCGCGATCTGGCTGATGTGCAGCAGGCCGTCCTTGCCGGGCAGGATGTTGACCAGTGCGCCGAAGTCCAGGATCTTGGTGATCGGACCTTCGTAGACCTTGCCGATCTCGGCCTCGGCCGTGATCTCCTCGATGCGCTTGATCGCGAACTTGGCGCGCTCGGCATCGGTCGAGGCCACGGTGATCGTGCCGTCCTCGGCGATGTCGATGGTGCAGCCGGTCTCGTCGGTCAGCGCGCGGATGGTCGCGCCGCCCTTGCCGATCACGTCGCGGATCTTCTCCGGGTTGATCTTCATCGTGTACAGGCGCGGCGCGAACTCCGAGACCTCGGTCTTGGCTCCGCCCACCGCCTCGACCATCTTGCCGAGGATGTGCAGGCGGGCTTCCTTGGCCTGCGCCAGCGCGACCTGCATGATCTCCTTGGTGATGCCCTGGATCTTGATGTCCATCTGCAG
>NZ_CADEFR010000118.1 GCF_902826655.1 uncultured Methylibium sp.
TCAAGCTGATGTCGCCGATGAGCGCCGAGGCGACGGTGGTGCGCAACTACATCGACACCCTGGTCAACCTGCCCTGGGCCAAGAAGACCAAGATCAAGCACGACCTGGTGAATGCCGAGGACGTGCTGAACGAGGACCACTACGGCCTCGACAAGGTCAAGGACCGCATCCTCGAGTACCTCGCGGTGCAGGGCCGCGTCGACAAGGTCAAGGCGCCGATCCTGTGCCTCGTCGGCCCGCCGGGCGTCGGCAAGACCTCGCTCGGGCAGAGCGTGGCGCGCGCGACCGGCCGCAAGTTCGTTCGCATGGCGCTGGGCGGCGTGCGCGACGAGGCCGAGATCCGCGGCCACCGTCGCACCTACATCGGCTCGATGCCGGGCAAGGTGCTGTCGAGCCTGACCAAGGTCGGCACGCGCAACCCGCTGTTTCTGCTCGATGAGATCGACAAGCTGGGCATGGACTTCCGCGGCGACCCGTCGTCGGCGCTGCTCGAGGTGCTGGACCCGGAGCAGAACCACACCTTCAGCGACCACTACATCGAGCTGGACTTCGACCTGAGCGACGTGATGTTCATCGCCACGTCGAACTCGATGAACATCCCGCCGGCGCTGCTGGACCGGATGGAGGTGATCCGCCTGTCCGGCTACACCGAGGACGAGAAGCTCAACATCGCGCAGAAGTACCTGCTGCCCAAGCAGTGCAAGAACAACGGCGTGAAGGACGAGGAACTCAATGTCACCGAGAGTGCGCTGCGCGGGATCATCCGTTACTACACGCGCGAGGCCGGCGTGCGGTCGCTCGAGCGCGAGATCAGCAAGATCTGCCGCAAGGTCGTGAAGGGCCTGTCGCTGAAGAAGTACGAGGGTCAGGTCGTCGTGACCGACGAGAACCTCAACGACTTCCTCGGCGTGCGCAAGTTCGACTACGGCCGCGCCGAGAAGGAAGACCAGGTCGGCCAGGTCGTCGGTCTGGCCTGGACCGAGGTCGGCGGCGACCTGCTGACCATCGAATCGGCCGTGATGCCGGGCAAGGGCAACATCATCCGCACCGGCTCGCTCGGCGACGTGATGAAGGAGTCGGTCGAGGCGGCGCGCTCGGTGGTGCGCTCGCGCGCCCGCCGCCTGGGCATCAAGGACGAACTGTTCGAGAAGCGGGACATCCACATCCACGTGCCCGACGGTGCGACGCCCAAGGACGGCCCGAGCGCGGGCGCCGCGATGACGACCGCCTTCGTGTCGGCGCTGACCGGCATTCCGGTGCGCCACGACGTCGCCATGACCGGCGAGATCACTCTGCGCGGCGAGGTCACCGCGATCGGTGGCCTGAAGGAGAAGCTGCTCGCGGCCCATCGCGGCGGCATCAAGACCGTGATGATCCCGGAGGAGAACGTCAAGGACCTGCAGGACATCCCCGAGAACGTCAAGAACCACCTGGAGATCGTGCCGGTCAAGTGGATCGACAAGGTGCTCGAGGTGGCCTTGAAGGCGCTGCCGCAGCCGCTGCCGGACGAGGAGCCGAAGGCCGAGGCGCCCAAGGCCGACGCAGGCGGCGCCGCGACCACCGGAGACGTGCTGACGCATTGAGGCGGGCGGCTAGTCAGCTTGCGCAGGCGGCTGGTCTTCGCCTATACTGCGCGGCTCGCGGTGGCACCAAACGCCGCGGGTCAAGTGTGCGGGAATAGCTCAGTTGGTAGAGCGCAACCTTGCCAAGGTTGAGGTCGCGAGTTCGAGCCTCGTTTCCCGCTCCAGAAATTTCGAAAGGGAAGCTTCCGCTTCCCTTTTTCGTCTGCGGTGTCCGTCGTCCTGCGGGCCCGCGACGGCAGGGGTCGGAGCCCCTGTGGGACACTTCGGAGCATCGGCGCGGTAGCAAAGCGGTTATGCAGCGGATTGCAAATCCGTCCAGGGCGGTTCGACTCCGCCCCGCGCCTCCAGATCGACGACGACGCCCCGCGAGCGGGGCGTCGTCGTTTGCGATCGACACCGAGCTACCATCGTCCAGGGCCTCGATGGCGAAACTGGCAGACGCAGCGGACTTGAAGCAGGCAATTTGAGCGCTCGCGCGGAAACGCGCGGGATGGATCCCGTCAAATTCGGCGAACCCCCTGCAGCCCGGCTGCGAGGCAACGCCGAGCCAAGCCGCCGGTTCATGGCGGAAGGTGTAGAGAGCGGACGGCGGGCACCTAAGGGCAGCGCTTGGCGCGGTCGATGGTGAAGGCGCGCTCCAGACCCCGAACAGGCATTGCCACGCGGCGCTGTCTGGCGGCGAAAGCCGTGGCGGGTACGAAAATCCGCGGGACCTTCATCGGTCCATCCCGGTTCGATCCCGGGTCGAGGCACCACCGATCACCCACGGATCAGGCGTCGGCCACGCGGGCCGGCGGCCACGAGCGCAACTCGACGGGGAAGTCGAGCCAGCGGGTGCTGGCCCGCCGCAAGGCGTCCAGCTCGCCCGTGGTCCACAACTCCGCGACGGCGTCGCGCTCTTCGCCCGCGTCGAGCTTGCCCATCAGGTCGATGGCGCGGCGCGCGACGGCGTCGGCCGTGTCGATCAGCACGACCTCCGGTCCCAGGGCTTGCTGGATCCACGAGGCTGCGAACGGATAGTGCGTGCAGCCGAGCACGACGACATCGACGCCGGCCGCGCGCAGTGGCGCCACGTGGTGACTCACCAGCGAGCGCACCTCGTCGCCGTCGGGATCACCCCTCTCCAAGGCGCTGGCGAGTCCGACGCAGGCCTGCAGGCGCAGGTCGACACCACGTGCGTGCTGGTCGGCCAGGCGGCGGAACCTCGCGCTGGCCAGGGTCGCGCGGGTGGCCATCACGCCGATGCGGCCGTTGCGACTGGCGGCCAGCGCAGGCTTCAGGCCGGGCTCCACGCCGACGAAACACGTGGCCGGCCAGCGCGTTCGCAGCGCTTCGATCGCAACAGCCGTCGCGGTGTTGCAGGCCACGACGATCAACCTGGCGCCGCGGTCGAGGAGGTGCTCCGTGAGCCGCAGGGCGCGGTCGATCACGAAGGCATCGTCGCGCTCGCCGTAGGGCGCGTGGCCCGAGTCGGCGACGTAGATCAGTGGCACTGCCGGCACCCGCGCGCGCAGGGCGCGCAACACCGACAAGCCGCTGACGCCGGAGTCGAACACACCGATGCCGTCGCGCGGTGCGGGATGGTCCGGTGCATCGACAGTCATGGGCGCGGCAGTCTAGCAACGTGTCGTCGATCGCCGCATCCGCGACGGGGCCGCTCTCGCTTCCGCTAGAATCGAACGATCGTGCTTTTTTAGATTCGTGCCGTCGGTGCTGTCGACACCGACCCATAGAATCCTTTCGCCTGTTCGCATCAGCTCCCTGGAGAACCTCGCATGAAGGCATTGGTACCGGTCAAGCGCGTCGTTGACTACAACGTGAAGGTGCGCGTCAAGTCCGACGGCAGCGGCGTCGACATCGCCAACGTCAAGATGAGCATGAATCCCTTCGACGAGATCGCGGTCGAAGAAGCGACGCGGCTCAAGGAGAAGGGCGTCGTCACCGAGGTGATCGCCGTGTCCTGCGGGCCGACGCAATGCCAGGAGACCCTGCGCACCGCGATGGCCATCGGCGCCGACCGCGCCATCCTGATCGAGACCGACGCCGAGCTGCAGCCGCTGGCCGTCGCCAAGCTGCTGAAGGCGCTGGTCGACAAGGAGCAGCCGCAGCTCGTGATCCTCGGCAAGCAGGCGATCGACGACGACTGCAACCAGACCGGTCAGATGCTGGCAGCGCTCGCCGGTCTGCCGCAAGCGACCTTCGCCAGCAAGGTCGAGGTCGCCGACGGCCGAGCGAACGTCACGCGCGAGGTCGACGGCGGCCTCGAGACGCTGAGCATCCAGCTGCCGGCCGTCATCACGACCGACCTGCGCCTGAACGAGCCGCGCTACGTCACGCTGCCCAACATCAT
>NZ_CADEFR010000119.1 GCF_902826655.1 uncultured Methylibium sp.
TCAGCACCCAGTCGAGGTGGCTCTGGTGGTTGGCGAAGTAGATGCGCTGCTCGGCCTTGGGCGGGCAACCGTACCAGTGGCCCTGCGCGCCGGTGATCAGGCGGGCGATGAACGAGAGCGCGAGGCCCATCGTGTCGGAGGCGAGACTCATGGGGGGCCATGCTAAGCGGGAGCCGTGACGCGCCTATCCGGAGAGGCCCGCTTGCACCGAGCGGGCCGAGGCCCGCCGCCCGCTCAGTGCCGGAAGTGCCGCACGCCCGTCAACACCATCGCGATGCCGCGCTCGTCGGCCGCTGCGATCACCTCGCTGTCCTTCACGCTGCCGCCGGGCTGGATCACGCAGGTGGCGCCGGCGTCGGCCAGCACGTCGAGGCCGTCGCGGAAGGGGAAGAAGGCGTCGCTGGCGACGCACGATCCCTGCAGCGTCAGTCCCGCATGCTGGGCCTTGATGCTGGCGATGCGCGCGCTGTCCAGGCGGCTCATCTGGCCGGCGCCGACGCCGAGCGTCATGCCGCCGCCGCAGAAGACGATGGCGTTGCTCTTCACGAACTTGGCCACCTTCCAGGCGAACAGCAGGTCGGCGGTCTGCGCCGGCGTCGGCGCCTGCTTCGTGACCAGCTTCAGGTGGCCGGAGACCAGCTCGTGGTTGTCGGCGGTCTGGATCAGCAGGCCCGAGCCGACGCGCTTGATGTCGTGGCTGTTGAGCCCGCGCGACCAGGCGTTGGGCGCACGGCGGTCGATGCCGTCCTGCGCGATGCGCAGCACGCGGGTGTTGGCCTTGGCCGCGAAGACGGCGAGCGCGCCCTCGGTGTAGCTCGGCGCGATCAGCACCTCGACGAACTGCCTGCTGATCGCCTGCGCCGCGGCCTCGTCGACGGTCGCGTTGAAGGCGATGATGCCGCCGAAGGCCGAGGTCGGGTCGGTCTTGAAGGCCTTGCCGTAGGCCTCGGCGCTGCTGCTGCCCACCGCGACGCCGCAGGGATTGGCGTGCTTGACGATCACGCAGGCGGGCGTCGCCGCGTCGAAGCTCTTCACGCACTCCCAGGCCGCATCGGCGTCGGCGATGTTGTTGTACGAGAGCTCCTTGCCCTGCAGCTGCATCGCCGTGACCAGCGAGCCGGGCGCCGGGTGCAGGTCGCGGTAGAACGCGGCCTGCTGGTGCGGGTTCTCGCCGTAGCGCAGGTCCTGCAGCTTGACGAAGCGGCCGTTGCTCTGGCCGGGAAACTCGGCGCGCACCGGCACCGCGCTGTCGGCGTCGGGCAGCGTGATCGAGGAGAGGTAGTCGCTGATCGCGCCGTCGTAGTCGGCGATGCGGTTGAAGGCCGCCACCGACAACGCGAAGCGCGTCGCGCGGCTGACGCTGCCGTGCGCCTTCAGCTCGGCGACCACGCCCGCGTACTGCGAGGCATCGGTCAGCACCGCCACGTCGTTCCAGTTCTTGGCGGCCGAGCGCACCATCGCCGGCCCGCCGATGTCGATGTTCTCGATCGCGTCTTCCAGCGTGCAGCCGGGTTTGGCCACCGTCGCCTCGAAGGGATAGAGGTTGACGACCAGCAGGTCGATGGTCGCGATGCCGTGCTGCTGCAGCGCCGCCATGTGTTCGGGGACGCCGCGGCGCGCCAGCAGGCCGCCGTGGATCTTGGGGTGCAGCGTCTTCACGCGGCCGTCCAGCATCTCCGGAAAACCGGTGTGGTCGGCGACTTCCGTGACCGGCAGGCCGGACTCGGCCAGCAGCTTCGCGGTGCCGCCGGTCGACAGCAGCGTCACGTCCAGCGCGTGCAGCGCGCGGGCCAGCTCGACGATGCCGGTCTTGTCGGAGACGGAGAGGAGGGCGGTCAGGTGTGCCATGGGGTCACTTGATCAGCTTGTGTTCGACGAGCTTGCGGCGCAGTGTGTTGCGGTTGATGCCCAGCCATTCGGCGGCGCGCGACTGGTTGCCGTCGGCGTGCTGCATCACCACGTCCAGCAGCGGCTTCTCGACCACCTGGATCACCATGTCGTAGATCGCGTGCGGCTCGGCGCCGCGCAGGTCCTTGAAGTAGACCTCCAGGCTTTCGCGGATGCACGCGTCGATGTGCTTCTTGGTCATGCTGCTTCTTGTTCGAGGGGTTGTCGTTCGAAGTCGGAGTCGAGCGATGCTGCTTGTGGCAGCCGCTCGTGATCGTCGGCGAGTGCGTCGAACCAGTCCGCCACAGTGGCGAGCTGGTCTTGGCAGCGCTCCAGGGTGTTCATGCGCGCCCGGAACAGCGCGCCGCCCGGCAGGCCGTGGACGTACCAGCCGATGTGCTTGCGCGCGCTGCGCACGCCCGCGCCGGCGTCGTCCCAGCCGTAGAGGCCGTAGTGGTCGTGCAGGTGCTCCAGCAGCCAGGCCTTGACCTCCTGCGTGCGCGGCGCCGCCAGGTGCTCGCCGGTCGCCAGGTGGTGCGCGATCTCGCGGAAGATCCACGGCCGGCCCTGCGCCGCGCGGCCGATCATCACCGCGTCGCAGCCGGTGGCGGCGAACACGGCGCGCGCCTTCTCGGGCGTGTCGATGTCGCCGTTGGCGACCACCGGCACGCGCACCGCGGCCTTCACCGCGGCCACGGTGTCGTACTCGGCCTGGCCGCGGTAGCCCTGCTCGCGTGTGCGGCCGTGCACCGTCAGCATCGCGATGCCCAGGTCCTCGGCGCGGCGCGCGATCGCGACGGCGTTGCGCTCGTGCTCGCTCCAGCCGGTGCGCATCTTCAGCGTCACCGGCACGCCGCGCGGTGCGCAGGCGGTGACCACCGCCTCGACGATGCGCAGCGCCAGCGGCTCGTCGCGCATCAGCGCCGAGCCGGCCCAGACCTTGCACACCTTCTTGGCCGGGCAGCCCATGTTGATGTCGATGACCTGCGCGCCGCGGTCGATGTTGTAGGCCGCGGCCTCGGCCATCATCAGCGGCTCGGTGCCGGCGATCTGCACCGCGATCGGCGCGGCCTCGCCGCCATGGTCGGCGCGGCGCGAGGTCTTGAGGCTGGCCCACAGGTCCTTGCGCGACGTGACCATCTCGCTCACCGCGTAGCCCGCGCCCAGCCGCTTGCACAGCACGCGGAAGGGGCGGTCGGTGACGCCCGCCATCGGCGCCGCGAACAGCCGGTTCGGGAGCTCGATCGAGCCGATGCGCAGGGGGGACACGGAGGAGGGCTGCCTAAAAAGAGGGCAGAGTATAGCGGCGTGAAATGCTGCGACTTCCGCGCCCGTGCCAGCACCGCATGCTGCGCCGCACCGACAATCGGCGCCGATGGAAGCCTGGCTGGAATCGCTGCTGGAACTGCTCGCCCTGCCCAAGTTCGGACTGAGCACGGTGTTCGTCGTCGCCTTCGTGTCGGCGACCCTGCTGCCGCTGGGATCGGAGCCTGCGGTGTTCGGTCTCGTCAAGCTGAACCCGCACCTCTTCTGGCCCGCGATCCTGGTCGCGACCGCCGGCAACACGCTGGGCGGCGCGGTCAGCTGGTGGATGGGCCTGGGCGCCGAGAAGATCTACGAGCGCGTCAAGCACAAGCCCGCCGAGGCGCGCGTGCTGGCGTGGCTGCAGCGCTTCGGGCCCAAGGCCTGCCTGCTGTCGTGGCTGCCGGTCGTGGGTGATCCGCTGTGCGCGGTGGCCGGCTGGCTGCGATTGCCGTTCTGGCCGTGCCTGCTGTACATGGCGATCGGCAAGTTCGCCAGGTATCTGACGATGACTGCGCTGCTGGTTTGGGTGTTGCCGGGGCAGTTTCATCCTTGATTCTTCGTTGGCTGCGCCGGCTGACCTCGTGAGGACGCGCCGGGTCTCGCCCCGGCAGGCGAGTCACTTTCATTTGCTGGCCCAAATGAAAGTAACCCAAGCAAAGGGCC
>NZ_CADEFR010000120.1 GCF_902826655.1 uncultured Methylibium sp.
GAGCCGCCGGCGGAGTCGCCCTCGACGATGTAGATCTCGCACAGCGCCGGGTCCTTCTCCTGGCAGTCGGCCAGCTTGCCGGGCAGGCCCATGCCGTCGAGCACGCCCTTGCGGCGCGTCATCTCGCGGGCCTTGCGCGCGGCCTCGCGGGCGCGCGCGGCCTCGACGATCTTGCCGCAGATGATCTTCGCGTCGTTGGGGTTCTCGAGCAGGTAGTCGGTGAGCAGCTTGCCGACGATGTCTTCGACCGGGCCGCGCACCTCGGAGCTGACCAGCTTGTCCTTGGTCTGGCTGCTGAACTTGGGCTCGGGCACCTTGACGCTGATGACGCAGGCCAGGCCTTCGCGCATGTCGTCGCCGGAGATCTCGACCTTGGCCTTCTTGGCGAGCTCGTTGTCGTCGATGTACTTGTTGATGACGCGGGTCATCGCGGCGCGCAGGCCGGTGAGGTGGGTGCCGCCGTCGCGCTGCGGGATGTTGTTGGTGAAGCAGAGCACCGACTCGCTGTAGCCGTCGTTCCACTGCATCGCGACCTCGACGCCGATGTTGGTGCCGAAGTCGCTGGTCTTGTCGCCCAGGGCATGGAAGACGTTGGGGTGCAGCACCTTCTTGCCGGTGTTGATGAACTCGACGAAGCCCTTCACGCCGCCGGCATAGGCGAAGTTGTCTTCCTTGGCGTTGCGCTCGTCGACGAGGCGGATCTTGACGCCGTTGTTCAGGAAGCTCAGCTCGCGCAGGCGCTTGGCCAGCACGTCGTAGTGGAAGTCGATGTTGTTGAAGATCTCCTCGTCGGGGAGGAAGTGCACCTCGGTGCCGCGCTTCTCGGTCTCGCCGGTGATCTTCATCGGGCTGACCTCGAAGCCGTCGCGCACCTCGATCAGCCGGTCCTGCGGCACGCCCTTGCGGAACTCGAGGAAGTGCACCTTGCCGTCGCGGCGCACCGTGAGGCGCAGCGACTTGGACAGCGCGTTGACGCAGGACACGCCCACGCCGTGCAGGCCGCCGCTGACCTTGTAGCTGTTCTGGTTGAACTTGCCGCCGGCGTGCAGCTCGGTCAGTGCGATCTCGGCGGCGCTGCGCTTGGGCTCGTGCTTGTCGTCCATCTTGACGCCGGTCGGGATGCCGCGGCCGTTGTCGATGACGGAGATGGAGTTGTCGGTGTGGATGGTGACGACGATGTCGTCGCAATGGCCTGCCAGGGCCTCGTCGATCGAGTTGTCGACGACCTCGAAGACCAGGTGGTGCAGGCCGGTGCCGTCGGAGGTGTCGCCGATGTACATGCCCGGGCGCTTGCGCACCGCCTCCAGGCCTTCGAGGATCTGGATCGACCCCTCGCCGTAGCCGGTGTCTTCGGGCTTGGGGTCGGGGCTGGTGGATTCACTCATGAGGCTGCAAGCAAAGAGGGCCGCGGTGCGGCCCGGTTGTCAATCTGACTGGAACCCCCGCCTGGCGGGGGCAGGGGGTGCAAAAACGAACGGCATGCAATGCCGATGCGATCTGACGCCAGGCGTCAGATCCGCATCGGCATCACCACGTACTTGAAGCCGGCCTGCTCGGGCACCGTCACCAGCGCCGAGCTGTTGGCGTCCTGCAGCGACAGCGTGACCATCTCCTGGTCCATGTTGGCCAGCGCGTCCATCAGGTAGGTGACGTTGAAGCCGATCTCGATGGCGTCGCCGCCGTAGTCGATCTCGAGTTCTTCCTTGGCTTCTTCCTGCTCGGCGTTGCTGGAGGCGATGCGCAGCACGCCGGGCTCGAAGTTCAGGCGCACGCCCTTGAACTTCTCGCTGGTCAGGATGGCGGCGCGCTGCAGGCTGGCCAGCAGCGGCGCGCGGCCCAGCGTGACGTGGTTCTTGTGATTCTTGGGGATCACGCGGTTGTAGTCGGGGAACTTGCCCTCGACCAGCTTGGTGACGAACTCCATGCCGCTGAAGGCGAACTTGGCCTGGTTGCCGGCAAAGCGCATCTCGATCGCGGTGTCCTCGTCTTTCAGCAGGCGCTGCAGCTCGAGCACGGTCTTGCGCGGCAGGATGACCTCCTGCTTGGGCATCTCGACGTCGAGCGTGGCCTGGGCCAGCGCCAGGCGGTGGCCGTCGGTGGCCACCAGCGTCAGGCTCTTGCCTTCGGCGACGAACAGGATGCCGTTGAGGTAGTAGCGGATGTCGTGCACCGCCATCGCGAAGTGCACCTGGGCGATCAGCGCCTTCAGCGACTTCTGCGGCACGCTGAAGGCCGGGCCGAAGTCGGCCGCCTCCTGCACCAGCGGAAAGTCCTCGGCCGGCAGGGTCTGCAGCGTGAAGCGGCTCTTGCCGCCGGCCAGCACGAGCTTGCTCTGGTTGCTGGACAGCGTGACGTTCTGGTCGGCCGGCAGGGTGCGCAGGATGTCGATGAGCTTGCGCGCGCCGACGGTGCTGCTGAAGTTGCCGCCGTCGCCGTCGAAGCTGGCACGGGTGCGGACCTGGATCTCGAGGTCGCTGGTCGTGAACTCGATGTCGTTGCCGGTCTTGCGCATCAGCACGTTGGCCAGCACCGGCAGCGTGTGTCGACGCTCGACGATGCCCGCGACCGCTTGCAGCGCACCAAGAAACTTTTCCTGCGGGCTCTTCAAGACAATCATGTAGACCTCTTAACTTAGTCGTTCTTAGTAGGGGACAGGCCGTCTTGTGGACAAGGCTATTTTCACTTGTTCCGGCGGCCACTTAGGCGGGCGCGAACCCTGTGTGCCGCAGGCCTTGAACTGCAAGGTCGACCGACAACAACTTCGGCGACCGGCGAGTCGCTGTGGATGACCGAGGGCTTGTGCCGGATTTGTCCCCAGGCTTGTCACTTGACGGAAGGGTGGCGCGCATGCTTCAGCCCTTGAGGGTCTGTTCCAGCACGTGAAGCTGCTGGTTCAACTCGGTGTTCTTGCTGCGCTCGCCGCCGATCTTGCGCACCGCATGCAGCACGGTGGTGTGGTCGCGG
Source organism: uncultured Methylibium sp. (assembly GCF_902826655.1). Classification (GTDB taxonomy): domain Bacteria; phylum Pseudomonadota; class Gammaproteobacteria; order Burkholderiales; family Burkholderiaceae_C; genus Methylibium. The sequence continues at coordinate 2,965 of NZ_CADEFR010000120.1, forward strand.
CCGCCGAAGAGCTCGCCGATCTCGGGCAAGCTCTTCTGGGTCAGCTCCTTGGCCAGGTACATCGCGATCTGGCGCGGCCGGGCGATCGAGGCCGGCCGCTTCTTGCTGTACATGTCGGCGACCTTGATCTTGTAGAAGTCGGCGCAGGTCTTCTGGATGTTCTCGACCGAGATCTGGCGGTTCTGGATCGACAGCAGGTCCTTCAGTGCCTCGCGGGCCAGCGCGATGTTGATGTCCTTCTGCGAGAAGCGCGCATAGGCCAGCACCTTGCGCAGCGCGCCCTCGAGCTCGCGGACGTTGGCGCGCACGTTCTTGGCGACGAAGAAGGCCACGTCCTCGGGCATCGGTGTGCCTTCGCCGTCGGCCTTCTTCATGAGGATGGCGACGCGCATCTCCAGCTCGGGCGGCTCGATCGCGACCGTCAGGCCGGCATCGAAGCGGCTGGTGAGGCGCTCGTCGATGTCGGCCAGCCCCTTGGGGTAGGTGTCGCTGGTCATGATGATGTGGGCCTTCTTGGCCAGCAGCGCCTCGAAGGCGTTGAAGAACTCCTCCTGGGTGCGCTCCTTGCCGGCGAAGAACTGCACGTCGTCGATCAGCAGCAGGTCGAGCGAGTGGTACTTGGCCTTCAG
>NZ_CADEFR010000121.1 GCF_902826655.1 uncultured Methylibium sp.
CGTGGTCGGCGTGCAGGATGAAGATGCGGTCCATCGCGCGCACCAGCACGTCGTTCTGCACGTACTCCTCGCAGGGCGTGCCGAACATCATGCGCATGAAGTTCTCGGTGTAGCTCAGCTCGTTCTTCGGATAGATGTAGGGCTGGCCGATCGAGTACTTGTAGGCCATCGCCACCAGCGTCGGCATCTTGGCGATCAGGCGGATCGCGGCGACGGCCCGATGCTCGGGGTTCTGCACGTCGGTGCTGTCGTGATAGAAGGCCGACAAGCCGCCCACCAGACCCGTCATCACCGCCATCGGGTGCGCGTCGCGGCGAAAGCCGCGCAGGAAGAACTGCATCTGCTCGTTCACCATCGTGTGCTGGGTGACGGTGCGCGTGAACTTGGCCTTCTCGGCAGCGTTCGGCAGCTCGCCGTTGAGCAGCAGGTAGCAGGTCTCGAGGAAGTCGCAGTGCTCGGCCAGCTGCTCGATCGGATAGCCGCGGTACAGCAGCTCGCCCTTGTCGCCGTCGATGTAGGTGATGCCGGACTGGCAGGCCGCGGTGCTCAGGAAGCCCGGGTCGTAGGTGAACTTGCCGGTCTGCGCATAGAGCTTGCGGATGTCGATGACGTCCGGGCCGACGCTGCCCTTGTAGATCGGCAGCTCCATGCTCGGGCTGCCATCGGAGAACGACAGGGTGGCTTTGGTGTCGGACGGTGTCATGGCAGTTCCTTCGGTAGAGCTTTTCGGATGGCGAGAGACGGACGGAGGAGACGGGAGCGATGCAGGATTCAGGCCTGTGACGGGACCCGGAGCTGGCCCAGCACGAGATGGACATCGGGTCGATCGAGCGCGCCTTCCGGCTGCCGGCGGGACAGCAACAGGTCCAGCAGGTCGTTGTCCGCCAGGTCGGTCAGCGCCTCGAGCCCGCGCGCCTGTCGCTGCGACAGCGCGCCGTCGTTGGCAGCGAAGAAGCGCTCGATGAACAGGTCGTTCTCCAGCAGGCCGCGCCGGCAGCGCCAGCGCAGCCGGTTCATCGCGGCAGCGCTCAGCGGCAGGTCGTCGGGCTGGACATCCATGGAGAGCAGAGGCCGCCTAGACGGCGCGGCGCACCATCAGTTCCTTGATCTTGCCGATCGCCTTGGTGGGGTTCAGGCCCTTGGGGCAGACGTCGACGCAGTTCATGATCGTGTGGCAGCGGAACAGCCGGTACGGGTCCTCGAGGTTGTCGAGGCGCGCGCCGGTGTCCTGGTCGCGACTGTCGGCGATGAAACGGTAGGCCTGCAGCAGACCCGCCGGACCGACGAACTTGTCCGGGTTCCACCAGAAGCTCGGGCAGCTGGTCGAACAGCTGGCGCACAGGATGCACTCGTACAGACCGTTGAGCTCGTCGCGCTCCTCGGGCGACTGCAGACGCTCCTTCTCGGGCGGCGTCTCCTCGTTGACGAGATACGGCTGGATCGAGTGGTACTGCTTGAAGAACTGCGTCATGTCCACGATCAGGTCGCGGATCACCGGCAGGCCCGGCAGCGGCTTGAGGACCACCGTGCCCGGGAGGCTGCGCAGGTTGGTCAGGCAGGCCAGGCCGTTCTTGCCGTTGATGTTCATGGCGTCCGAGCCGCACACGCCTTCGCGGCACGAGCGCCGGAACGACAGCGTGGGGTCCAGCGCCTTGAGCTTCATCAGCGCGTCGAGCAGCATGCGCTCCGAGCCGTCGAGCTCGACCTGCAGCGTCTGCATGGTGGGCTTGTCGCCGGTGTCCGGGTCGTAACGGTAGATCTGGAAGGTGCGGGTGTCGGCCATGGCAATACTCAGAAGGTCCGGACCTTGGGCGGGATCGACTCGGTGGTCAGCGGCTTCATCTGCACCGGCTTGTAGTCGAGCCGGTTGCCCTCGCTGTACCAGAGGGTGTGCTTCATCCACTCGCGGTCGTTGCGGCCCAGCGGGAACTCGGCATCGTCCTGCGGCCGCTCGTAGTCGCGCACCAGGTGGGCGCCGCGGCATTCCTTGCGGGCCGCGGCCGACACGATGGTGGCCTGCGCGGCCTCGATGAGGTTCTCGACCTCGAGTGCCTCGACGCGCGCGGTGTTGAAGACCTTGGACTTGTCCTTCAGGCCGATGGACTTGACGCGCTCGGCGATGGCTGCGATCTGCTGCTGCCCCTCGTCGAGCGCGGCCTGCGTACGGAACACGCCGGCATGCTTCTGCATCGACTGGCGGATGTCGTTGGCGACGTCCTGGGCGTACTCACCGGAGGTCGCACCATCCAGGCGGGCCAGACGGGCCAGCGAGCGATCTGCCGCGTCCTTCGGCAGGTCCTTGTGGTTCTTGTTCTTCTGCGCGAACTCGACGATGTGGTTGCCGGCCGCGCGGCCGAACACCAGCAGGTCCAGCAGCGAGTTGGTGCCCAGCCGGTTGGCGCCGTGGACGCTGACGCAGGCGCATTCGCCCACCGCGTACAGGCCGTTCACGATGGTGTTCGGGTTGCCGTCCTTCGGCACCACCACCTGGCCATGGATGTTGGTCGGCACCCCGCCCATCTGGTAGTGGATGGTCGGCACCACCGGAATCGGCTCCTTGGTGATGTCGACGTTGGCGAAGTTGTGGCCGATCTCGTAGACGCTGGGCAGGCGCTTCATGATGTCGGCCGCGCCGATGTGCGTCATGTCCAGGACGATGTAGTCCTTGTTCGGGCCGCAGCCCCGCCCTTCGATGATCTCCTGCCCCATGCAGCGCGACACGAAGTCGCGCGGCGCCAGGTCCTTCAGCGTCGGCGAGTAGCGCTCCATGAAGCGCTCGCCGTTGCTGTTGCGCAGGATCGCGCCCTCGCCGCGGCAGCCTTCGGTCAGCAGCACACCGGCACCGGCCACGCCGGTCGGGTGGAACTGCCAGAACTCCATGTCCTCCAGCGGCAGGCCGGCGCGCGCCGCCATGCCCAGGCCATCGCCGGTGTTGATGAACGCATTGGTGCTGGCGGCGTAGATGCGCCCCGCCCCACCGGTGGCCAGCAGCACGGTCTTGCCCTGCAGGATGTGGACGTCGCCGGTCTCCATCTCGAGCGCCGTGACGCCGACCACGTCGCCCTCGGCGTCGCGGATCAGATCCAGCGCCATCCACTCGACGAAGAACTGCGTGCGCGCCTTGACGTTCTGCTGGTACAGCGTGTGCAGCATCGCGTGGCCGGTGCGGTCGGCCGCGGCGCAGGCGCGCTGCACGGGCTTTTCGCCGTAGTTCGCGGTGTGGCCGCCGAAGGGGCGCTGGTAGATCGTGCCGTCGGGGTTGCGGTCGAACGGCATGCCGAAGTGCTCGAGCTCGTAGACGACCTTGGGCGCCTCGCGGCACATGAACTCGATCGCGTCCTGGTCGCCGAGCCAGTCGGAGCCCTTGA
>NZ_CADEFR010000122.1 GCF_902826655.1 uncultured Methylibium sp.
TCACGCGGCTCGAGGGGATTCATTCGCTTGACAGACGGGGAAGCCCTTGTAGTTGAGCTAACCGGACCGTTGCGGTATGCGGCTAAAGGCCCAGAATGAAATGGCGGGCCTTTAGGGACGCGCTGATCAATGGCCAAGTTGAGCGGCCAGCATCTGCCTGAAGCCCGGCGCGCTCCGAACGAAGGCGAGGCCGGAGCCGTGGTCAGCCCGCACGCCCCCGTTTTCGCCCTTTTCTGGGCCGTTCCGTCTGATCAAGACGCACCTCGGGCTTGGAGGTCCATCAGCGACCGCTTGGCGATCACCAGATTGGCCAGCCCGAACAGCGTGAACAACTGCCCTTGGTTCTTGGCCAGCCCCTTGTAGCGAACCTTGCGATGGCGGAACAGGTTCTTCACCACATGGAACGGGTGCTCGACCTTTGCGCGCACGCTGGCCTTCAGCTGCTCGGCCTTCTCCAGCAGCCGCGCCCACTTCTTCGTCAGGTCCAGCGCCCGGCGCTTGCCCGGTTGCATGGCGATGAACCACGTCGGCCCTTGGGCCTCGGGCCGCTTGTCGGCACCGCGGTAGCCGGCATCACCGAACGCCGACTTCTCCTGCCCGTGCAGCAGCGCGCCGGCCTGCGTCACGTCGTTGACGTTGGCCGCCGTACCGATGACCGTGTGCACCAGCCCGGACTCGGCATCCACTCCGATGTGCGCCTTCATCCCGAAATGCCACTGGTTGCCCTTCTTCGTCTGGTGCATGTCGGGGTCGCGTTCGCCCTTGGCGTTCTTCGTCGAACTCGGCGCGGCGATGATCGTGGCGTCCACGATGGTGCCCGCGCGCATCAGTAGCCCCTTCTCGGACAGGTGCGCGTTGATCTCGTCGAACAGCGTCTTGGTCAGATCGTTGGCCAGCAGCAGGCGCCGGAACTTCAGCAGCGTCGTGGCGTCAGGCACCGACTCGCGCGACAGGTCGATGCCCACGAAGTCGCGCATCGACTGGCTGTCGTACAGCGCGTCTTCCAGCGCCTCATCGGCCAGGCCGTACCACTGCTGCAGGCAGTACATGCGCAGCATCTTCGGCACGCCGATGGGCGGTCGGCCGACCCGGCCGCTGCGCGGGTACGACGGCGCAATCGCTGCTTCCAGCCGCGCCCACGGGACGATGCGCTCCATCTCGGCGAGGAACTCCTCGCGCCGCGTGCGCTTCTTCTTCAAGGCGTACTCGGCACTGGCAAAGCTGCGTTGGCTCATGCCGTGATGCTGCCGTCGAAGCGCCGATCCCGCATCGCGGTCAGCCCGGATAAATCAGCGTTTCCTTAGCCGCATGCCGCAATGGGTCCGGTTGAGCGAATTGTTAGGCCGCATTGTTGGTTGCCTGAGGGGCGAGGCGCTTCGTCATGAGGACGCTTAAGAAGTTCGTGTGTGGCCGCCAGTCACAGGTGCCGACCTGAGCATAGCCCCAGGACCGGTACATCTCGATCAGCTCAGTTGCGGGCTCGGCTGTGTGGAGCGCCATGACTTGGCAACCCTCGAGAACGGCATGTTGCAGAGCAGCATCGTGGATGCGCTTTCCGTAGCCCTTGCCCTTATGTGTTGGCGCGACGGCAAACTGACCGAAAGACCACGTGTACTCGTCGCGCAGGAGCGGAACCTTGGACTCGGGGTCTGGTTTGCTGAGCGTGATGGTGGCGATCAGTTCTCCATCTAGCTCGCCAACGAAACCGACGCCTTGGGAAAGGCGCTTGGCTGTGTCCGCAACGGACTGGTGGGTTGCCCAATAGCGAAGCCCCTTCAATGCATGCGGCGCATAGGCGGCACGAATCAGAGCAGTGAGTTCTACCAAGTCTTCAGTCTCGGCTGTTCTTCGGATGAGCATGCTGGCGCCTTGGTTAGTTTTGCGGTCTAACGACTTGGGTTACGAATTTCCGTTTCTGAGGAGCGGCGGCCTCACGATATGCGGCCTAACGAATGAAAGGGACTTCCCCGTCCCGAGCCCGCGGTGAAGCGGAGTACGGCAACGAAGTGCCACGATGGGAAGTGCGACGTCTCATCAACTCACTCGGAAGGGGAAGTCCATGGCCATTGTCCACATCGGCATCGATCTCGCCAAGAACGTGTTTGCAGTTCATGGGGTGGATGAACACGGCAAGCCGGCGCTGGTGCGACCCAGCGTGCCGCGCGCCCGGCTGCACGAGCTGATCGCCGCCCTGCCGCCGTGCACGGTGGCGATGGAGGCCTGCTCGGGCGGCCACCACTGGGCCCGGCTGTTCGCGGTCCACGGCCACAGCGTGCGCCTGATCGCCCCCAAGTTCGTCGCCCCGTACCGCATGAGCGGGGTGCGCGGCAAGAACGATGCGGCCGACGCGGCAGCGATCTGCGAGGCGGTGCAGCGACCTGCCATGCGCTTCGTGCCCGTGAAGTCCATCGACCAGCAGGCCCGCCTGATGGTGCACCGGGCCCGGCAAGGCTATGTCGAGGCCCGCACCGCCTGCATCAACCGGCTGCGCGGCCTGCTCAGCGAGCTGGGCATCGTGCTGCCACTCAAGGCCGCCACGGTGCGGCGCGAGGCCGGCACGGCCCTGGAGGACCTGCCGGGCTGGGCCAACACCGTCGTGGGCGATCTGCTGAGTGAACTGCACCGGCTCGACGAGCGCATTGCCACCTACGACCAGCACATCCTGGTCATCGCCCGCGAGGACGAGCGCGCCAGGCAGCTGATGCGCCTGTCGGGCGTAGGCCCGACGACCGCGACCGCCATGCTGGCGATGATCGGCAATGGCCACGAGTTTCGCTGCGGTCGCCAGTTCGCGGCCTGGCTGGGCTTGGCGCCGGGGCAGTACAGCTCGGGTGGCAAGACGCGGCTGGGGCGCATCACCAAGGCAGGCGACGCGTACCTGCGCACGATGCTGATCCTGGGCGCGCGGGCGGTGCTCGCAGCGGCGAAGAACAAGACCGACAGCCTGAGCCGCTGGGCGCTCGCGCTGCAGGAGCGCCGGGGTTACTGGAAGGCGGTGGTGGCGATTGCGGCCAAGAACGCGCGCATGTGCTGGGCGATGCTGGCCAAGGGTGAGGACTTCAAGCTGCCAGCTTAGCCAACCGCCGATACCAACACCGCTGACCGAGAAGAAGACCGAACCGATTTCTCTTCCACCGCGTGATGCAAAGCGTTGATGAGCAAGGTTGGACCTGCGCAGGAAGTGCCTGATCATTTCAAGGTGGCGCTGCATGCAGCGACCGCGGCTAACGAATGAGGCTCCTGCGGGCCCCTCGTCGTTTCGTGTGGAATCCAACAGTCAGAATCGATGGTCGTCGTC
>NZ_CADEFR010000123.1 GCF_902826655.1 uncultured Methylibium sp.
CCGAAGTGAAGGCGCTGGCCTCGGGCAACCCGCTCGTGATCGAGAAGGCCGGCGTCGACGCCGAGGTGGCCAAGCTGTCGACGCTGTTCTCGGTGTGGCGCAACCAGCGCTATGCGAACGAGAGCGAGGTGGTGCGGCTGCCGATGCTGATCGAGTCCCTGGAGCGCAGGCTGGCGTTGCTGGAGCAGGACTGCGAGCGCGCAGAACCGGCCTCTGCCGGAGACATGCGCGTCGAGCTGGTCGGGCAGGTGCTGGTCGGCTCGGAGGCAGTCGGCGAAGGATTGCGCCAGTTGGTGCGCGCGGCGAAGGCGGCGCAAGCCAGCGTCGAGCAGCGGGTCGGCCGGTTCGCCGGCTTCGATCTCGGACTGCGCGCCAGCCGGGGCGACACCGTTCCCGGCCTGTACCTGGAAGGGCACTGCCGGTACGACGCCGAGGTGTACCAGACGGCCCAGGGCCTGGCGGCGGCGCTGCTCGCGACGCTGGCGTCGGTGCCGAAGGAGCGCGATGCAGCGCGCCAGCAACTGGCCGTGCGCGGCAAGCGCCTGGCGGATCTGCGGATCGAGCTCGAACGCCCGTTCGAGCACGAGGGTCGCCTGGCGGACCTCCTTGCGCGGCAACGCCGTCTACAGCGCCAGCTCGACCTCGACCAAGACTCGGCGGGCGCCAGCCGCATGGATGCCGAGGACACGAAGCTCGCCGCCTGACGGCGGCTTTGGCCCCTCCCCGGTACTCCGGGGAGGGCGTCTTCCACACCTGATGTGCATCAAGTGCAGACGCCTCACCACATGCCTCACTTGAACGTCCTTGCAACCACATGCTGCTTCACCTGCAGTCGGCGCCGGCGTGGCAACCTCAAGTCCCGCTGCGCGCCCACCCTGTTGGCGAACTTCCAAGCCGTTGCTTGAACGCACGCGAGAGCGCCGAGGCGCTCCCATAGCCGAGTTCACGGGCCACGCTCTTCTGGTCGCGGCCGCTGCGCAGTTCGGCTGCGGCCAGGCCGATGCGCCAGTCGGCGAGGTAGGCGGCGGCGGTCTGACCAACGCGGTCGCGGAACGTGTTCGAGAACGCTGTCCGCGACATACCCGCCACGGCAGCCAGCCCTTCAAGCGACCACGACGCACCGGGCGCTTCATGCATCGCCACCAGCGCCGGGGCCAGCCGAGGATGGGCGAGCCCGGCGAGCAAGCCCACTGGCGTTCCGGCTTCGTCAGGATGGTCGATCAGCCAGCGCAGCAGCTGGATCAGCACCACCTCGAACAGCCGGTCGGCGAGCAGCCTCGAGCCACAGCGCAGCCGGTCGGTTTCGGCGAACAACAGAGTCAGCGCGCCCTCCAGGCCTTCCACCCGCGCCAGCGGCAACACCAGCAGCGGCGGCAGCGCACGCGAGAGCGGGTTGCGCTCACCGCCTTCGAGCTCCACCGTCGCGCAGGCAAAGTCGCTGCCGTCGCGCGGCGGGTTGCGGAACTCGTGCCACAGCGGGCGCGGATAGAACATCAAACTCGGTTCCGTGAGCGACAAGCGCTGCGGCGCTCCGCTGCCGGCGGCATGCCGGATGTCGAGCGGCCCACGACGCAGCAGGTGCAGGAAGCCCCGCCCCGGATGGGCATCGAAGTGGCTGACGCCACACAACGGGCCCTGGTGGAACAGCCTGGCACGGACGCGGAATCGGTCGAGAAGCGCAGACAGCCGGTCCACCGTGATCGTAGGCGTTTCTGTACGAATAGTCATGTCATCTGCACCCTGCGTTGCCGATGGTACACATCCTGACTCCACACTTGGGTTTCGATCAACCACCCGTGGACTTTGCGATGAACCTCCTCAAGCTTCTGATGGCCACGGCCAGCGTCGGCGTGATGCCCGAGGCCGGTGCGCAGGGCAAGACTCCCGTACCCGGCTACAGCTACGGGCAACCGACGTTGGCGAAGGCGCCATTCACGCTTGCCGACGTGGCGGCGATCAAGAAGACGCTGCTGTTCGGCGACGAAGACGAACGCGCGCTGCGCCAGAGCAAGCCCATCCTGGCCGACCAGACCGAAGCGATCCTCGATGTCTGGTACGGCTTCGTCGCATCGACGCCCGAACTCGTGATCTTCTTCGGCGACCGCACGACCGGCGCACCGGACGGCGCCTACCTCGCGGCGGTGCGCAAGCGATTCGCGTTGTGGATCTCCGACACCGCCGACGCCCGCTTCGACCAGGCCTGGCTCGACTGGCAGTACGAACTCGGCCTGCGCCACAACAAACTGAAGAAGAACAAGACCGACAAGGTGGACAGCACGCCGCAGGTCAACTTCCGCTACCTGAGCGCGCTGACGATCCCCGTGACCACCACGTTGAAGCCGTTCCTCGCGAAGAAGGGAGCAAGCGGCGCCGAGGTCGAGAAGATGCACGCGGCGTGGGTCAAGGCCGTGCTGCTGCAGACGATCCTCTGGAGCTATCCGTACGTGAAGGAAGGTGAGTTCTGATGTCCGACGCACTGCCACCGCTCGCGCCCGAGCTGCAGGTCAGCCGCTGGTACAACACCGCGCAGCCGATCACCTTGCGGTCACTTCGCGGACGCGTCGTGCTGCTGCACGCCTTCCAGATGCTGTGCCCGGCGTGCATCAGCCACGGTTTGCCGCAGGCCAGGCGCGTGCATGAGCTGTTTCCGCGCGAGCAGGTGGTGGTGATCGGCTTGCACACGGTCTTCGAGCACCATGCCGTCATGGGACCAGACGCGCTGGCCGCCCTCATCCACGAGTACCGTTGGCCTTTCCCGATCGGCATCGACATGCCGGGCTCCGACGGCGACGGCGTTCCGAGAACCATGCGTGAGTTGGCGCTGCAAGGCACACCGAGCGCGTTGCTGCTCGATCGAGGCGGCCGCGTGCGGCTGCATCACTTCGGAGCGACCGACGACATGGCGCTCGGCGCAATGATCGGGCAGTTGTTGGCCGAGGCACCGACCGCAGCTCTGGCCGCCAGCGACATGGCGAAGTCGAGGGCTGGCGATCACTCGGTCCGGGCCGACTGCGACGGCGGAGGCTGCGTGGCCCGCTGACCAGATCGCCGATGGCGTCTCGTCCGGATGGCGAGAGGCGTCGAGGGCGATTGACTCGTTGAACAGCACGACGCAGCGAGCTACCGAGCCGATCACGCCACCTCAAAGCATCGACGAAGGGCGGTCTTTGCGCGTGGCGCTTACCGACCCGCGTGCTGCCGCCCTTGCCTTAGCCATCAATTGCGGTCAACACTGCAGTGGCTACCTGTGGGCATCGTGCCTGCAAAGCCTTCACCGCAGCCTCGGCTGCGCTGA
>NZ_CADEFR010000124.1 GCF_902826655.1 uncultured Methylibium sp.
TCGCGCCGGTGTTGCCCTTGCGGCGCTCGGCCTCGGCGAAGTAGCGGCGGAACTGGCGCTCCAGCACGCCGTACATGCGCTTGACCTTCTGCTTCTCGCGCAGTTGCAGGCCGAAATCGCTGGTGCGCGAGCCGCTGGTGCGGCCATGCTGGCCGGGCTTGGATTCGAACTTCGACTTGTCGCTGATCGCGCGGCGGGCGCTCTTCAGGAACAGGTCGGTGCCTTCACGGCGGGCCAGCTTGGCCTTGGGACCGAGGTAACGTGCCACGTGGATTCCTTGTCAATCTGACGCAGCCATAGAGACGCTGCGCGAGTCCGGCGAGTGTTGTTGTGGGCGCTCGGACGGTGGGCTTGCGAAGCCTTGCGGCTTCAACGAAAAGCGCCGGCTGGCACTGACGTGCTCACCGGCTGCGGGAAAACGCGGATTGTAGCGCGGGAGCACCCGCGCTGCACCCGACAGGATCAGATCCGACGGCGCTTCTGGGGACGGCAGCCGTTGTGCGGCACCGGCGTCACGTCCGAGATCGAGACGATGCGGATGCCGAGCGCGGCCAGCGCACGGACCGACGACTCGCGACCGGGGCCCGGGCCCTTGATCTCGACCTCGAGGTTCTTGATGCCCTGGTCCTGCGCGGCGCGGCCGGCGACTTCAGCCGCCACCTGGGCGGCGAACGGCGTCGACTTGCGCGAGCCCTTGAAGCCCTGGCCGCCGCTCGACGCCCAGGCCAGGGCGTTGCCCTGACGATCGGTGATCGTGATGATCGTGTTGTTGAACGACGCATGCACATGCGCAACGCCGTCCGACACGTTCTTGCGGACCTTCTTGCGCACGCGCTGGGCGGCGGTATTGACAGGGGCTTTGGCCATGCTGTGCTCTCTTGAATCTGGGACGCGGGGGCGGCGGCGTGCTGCTTACTTCTTCAGCGCGGCGGCCGACTTGCGCGGGCCCTTGCGGGTGCGGGCGTTGGTGCGGGTGCGCTGGCCGCGCAGCGGCAGGCCGCGACGATGCCGGAAGCCACGGTAGCAACCCAGGTCCATCAGGCGCTTGATGTTGATCGTGGTCTCGCGGCGCAGGTCGCCTTCGATCGTGATGCGACCGATCTCCTCGCGGATCTTCTCGAGGTCGGTGTCGGTCAGATCCTTGATCTTCTTGTTGCGCTCGACGCCGCAGGCGTCGCAGATCTTCTGCGCCGTCGTGCGACCGATGCCATAGATCGCGGTCAGGCCGATCTCGGCATGCTTCTGCGGCGGAATGTTGATACCAGCGATACGTGCCATGGTGTTCCTCTAGCTCAATGCTTCGCGGGCGCCCAGGTCAGCCCTGGCGCTGCTTGTGACGCGGGTCGGTGCAGATCACGCGCACCACGCCCTTGCGGCGGATGATCTTGCAATTGCGGCACATCTTCTTGACCGATGCGGCGACCTTCATGATCTTCTCCTTGACCTCTTGCGCTCTTCCGGGTCTCTAGATTCCACTCACTTCGCCCGGAAGACGATGCGAGCACGACTCAAATCGTAGGGGGTCAGCTCCACGGTCACCTTGTCGCCCGGCAGGATGCGGATGTAGTGCATGCGCATCTTCCCCGAGATGTGACCGAGAACCACGTGCCCGTTCTCCAGCTTCACGCGGAAGGTGGCATTGGGCAGGTTCTCGAGGATCTCCCCCTGCATCTGGATGACGTCGTCCTTGGCCATCTCAGCTTGCCTTGAAGTTGGCCTTCTTCAGCAGCGACTCGTACTGCTGGGACATCACGTAGCTTTGCACCTGCGCCCAGAAGTCCATCGTCACGACGACGATGATCAGCAGCGAGGTCCCGCCAAAATAGAACGGCACGTTGTACTTGAGCACCAGGAACTCGGGCAGCAGGCACACGGCAGTGATGTAGACCGCACCACCCAGCGTCAGCCGGCCCAGGATGCGGTCGATGTGCTTCGCAGTCTGCTCGCCCGGCCGGATGCCCGGAATGAAGGCGCCGCTCTTCTTCAGGTTGTCGGCCGTCTCACGGCTGTTGAACACGAGCGCCGTGTAGAAGAAGCAGAAGAACACGATCGCGGCGGCGTAGAGCATCACGTAGATCGGCTGGCCCGGCGACAGCAGGGCGGCGATGTCCTTCAGCCAACGCAGGCCGTCGCCCGTGGCGAACCAGCTGACGATCGTGGCCGGCAACAGGATGATCGACGAAGCGAAGATCGGCGGGATCACGCCCGACATGTTGATCTTCAGCGGCAGGTGGGATGACTGGCCGCCATACACGCGGTTGCCCACCTGGCGCTTGGCGTAGTTCACCAGGATCTTGCGCTGGCCGCGCTCGACGAACACGACCAGGTAGGTCACGCCGATCACGATCGCGATGATGAACAGCGCCGCGATGATGCTCATCGCCCCCGTGCGAACCAGCTCGAACAGACCGCCGATCGCGCTCGGCAGGCCGGCCGCGATGCCCGCGAAGATGATGATCGAGATGCCGTTGCCCAGGCCGCGCTCGGTGATCTGCTCCCCCAGCCACATGAGGAACATCGTGCCGGCCACCAGGCTGACGACGGCGGTCAAGCGGAAGCCCATGCCCGGCGAATTGACCAGCCCGGCCGACCCTTCGAGCGCGATGGCGATGCCCAGCGACTGGAAGATCGCCAGGCCCAGCGTGCCGTAGCGCGTGTACTGGGTGATCTTGCGGCGACCGGCCTCGCCTTCCTTCTTGATCGCCTCGAGGCTCGGCACCACGTAGGTCATCAGCTGCATGATGATCGACGCCGAGATGTACGGCATGATCCCCAGCGCGAACACCGTGAACCGCGAGAGCGCACCGCCCGAGAACATGTTGAACAGGCTCAGGATGCCGCCCTGCTGGCCCTGGAACAACTGCTGCAGCTGCTCGGGATTGATCCCCGGCACCGGGATGTGCGCGCCGATGCGATAGACGACGAGCGCCAGCAACAAGAAGACGAGTCGGCGACGCAGGTCGCCG
>NZ_CADEFR010000125.1 GCF_902826655.1 uncultured Methylibium sp.
GCTGGGACAGGTTCAATCCGAACTGCGATGCCATCACGCCGGGCGCAGTGAGGTCTGCGAGCGACAGAGGCTCGAGGACGCCAATCGCCCTGACCATGCGCGCGTACACCTCGGTTCGGGTGATCACGCGCCTGGCGCGGCGGTTCCAACCGTGCTGGCGGAAGACGGACTCCATGAGCGCGGTCGCCAGGTCGAAGGCGATGTACACCGTGCCAAACCGGAGAGCCAGGTCGTCGTAGCGATTGCCACCAGAGCGGCCGAAGTGAAGGGCCGTCCCGCGATACGCAGCACGACTCACGTGCTGGAGAAGTTCCCCCGCGGGGATGATTCGGGCCGGAACGTCAGGCGGCGGCACCGCCGTGCTCCGACCGCTGCACGCCGAGCGAAGCAAGCACGACGCGCGCGGTCGCGTCGACGTTGCCTCGATTCACACTCGCCGCCGGAGGTTGGCCGCCCAACGCCTCGCAGGGCTCCGCCAAGGCGCGGTACACCGTCCAGGCATCGACGTCTTCCGCAGCCTGGAGCACGGCGCGCGTCAACTGCAGCCCCGGTGACTCCAGTTGCCAGTCGGGAATCCGCTGACCTCGGCGGCCGACGTCCAGCGCAAGCAACCTGCGGGCGGCGATGTCCTTGTAGATCTGCTGGCGGGACTTGTGGGCCAGGCGCACGAAGTCGGCAAGCGGCAGGTTGTGCGGTCGATCGAACTCGCGCAGCAGTTCAGCGCGACCTTGCTGGACGTCGGCAGCCGTCGGCGCCCAGGAGGTGGCTGCGCGCAGTGACGCGGCTTTCCCGCGCAGGGTTTCTGTCAAGGGTGACTTGTCGATGGCGGTGTTCGTGGCAGCCGCCAGCTTCTCTCGAACAAGGCGGTCAAGCTCGAACAGGAATGCACCACGGTCGCGAACCGTGACCGCCTTGTCGAAGCGACGAACTTCCGTCGGGGTGACAAGTGGTTGGTTCACAGCTGATGCCGCTTGTGCCTTGCGCATGGCGAACTCCCCGTACGCACTGAGATGCGGCAGAGTAGTCTCGTTTGTCTCGTATGTCAACTTTGACAACCATAACTCGGCGAGTGTTGCAGGGGCGGCCGATGCTTTTCGGTGGCGCTTGGGCCGCGACGCCGCGCGCGACTCCAGGCAGATTGCCTTTTCTGCGCCTGTCGCTACGCTTGGAACCCTGTGGATTGCGAGATGCGCAAGTTGATCTTCTTTGCGGCGCTGCCTCTGCCGCCCGATCCTCGAGACCTACCGAAAGCTGTTCCGCTACGCAGAACTGGAGTGGGCGACACCGCTGTCGATCCGCCGCACAGTGGTCGCTCGCCTGTACGACCGCGGTGCCGACGAGGAGCAGGTGGGTCTGGTGCTCGGCATCAGCGAACGCAGGGCGGTGCGCGAGCAGTTTCCGCGGGTCAGGCCGAGCATGACAAGCTTGGTCACAGAACTGGTCTGAAGGCTGCGACCGCGCGGTTCCCTGTGGCAATCGCCTCGATGGCTCGATAGCGGTCCGCTGCTGATCCTGCAGGCACATGCACTCGCGGCTGTAGAAGCAGTCAGAGACGGCACGGCCGGTACTGCTCGGCAAGCAAAGGCTGCAGGCCAACTCGTTCCCGATGCCGATGCCGATGGCGCGGTTCGAATACTGCGCAGCGGTGTGGCCGATCAGATCCGGGTGTCGGCTTGTCGATCGCCGTTGTCATCGGCGTCAACTGCGCTCGGACAAAGCGTCCGCGACGCCCGCCGCATGCGCCTGCTGGTCGGCGTGGTAGCTCGAGCGCACCAGCGCGCCGATGGCGGCATGGGTGAAGCCCATCGCGCGCGCCTCGCGCTCGAACAGGCCGAAGGTGTCCGGGTGCACGTAGCGCCGCACCGGCAGGTGGTGACCGCTCGGCGCCAGGTACTGGCCGATGGTCAGCATGTCGATGTCGTGCGCGCGCATGTCACGCATCACGGCGAGAATCTCGTCGTCGGTCTCGCCGAGGCCGACCATCAGCCCGCTCTTGGTCGGCACGCCCGGCACGCGCGCCTTGAACTGCTTCAGCAGGTTCAGACTGAAGGCGTAGTCGCTGCCCGGCCGCGCCTCCTTGTACAGCCGCGGGATGGTCTCGAGGTTGTGGTTCATCACGTCCGGCGGCGCGGCCGTCAGGATGTCCAGCGCACGCTGGTCGCGGCCGCGGAAGTCGGGCACCAGCACTTCGATGGTGGTGGCCGGCGACTGCTCGCGCACCGCGCGGATGCAGTCGACGAAGTGGCCGGCGCCACCGTCGCGCAGGTCATCCCGGTCCACGCTGGTGATGACGACGTACTTCAGCTTGAGCGCCGCGATCGTTTTCGCCAGGTTGGCCGGCTCGTCGGCATCGAGCGGGTCGGGCCGGCCGTGGCCGACGTCGCAGAACGGGCAGCGCCGCGTGCACTTGTCGCCCATGATCATGAAGGTGGCGGTGCCCTTGCCGAAACACTCGCCGATGTTCGGGCACGACGCTTCTTCGCACACCGTGTGCAGCTTGTGCTCGCGCAGGATCTGCTTGATCTCGTAGAAGCGGGTCGTCGGGCTGCCGGCCTTGACGCGGATCCACTCGGGCTTTTTCAGCGCCTCGGCCGGGACGATCTTGATCGGGATGCGCGCGGTCTTGGCCTGGGCCTTCTGCTTCGTGCTCGGGTCATAGCTGACGGACGAGTTGATGGCGTCAACGGGCGCCGAACTGCCGATCGGATCAGGCACTGGCGTCACCGTTGGCGCGCTTGCGGGGGCGGGCCGGGCTTGGGGCCGGTGCGGCGGCACCGTTGCCTGCCTTGCGCCCGCCCTTCCTTGCAGCCTCGCGCAAGCTCGCCTGCACGAAGCTCAAGTGAATGTTCGCCGCGGCGCGCGCCGCCTCGGGGTCGCGCGCGGTGATCGCCTTGGCGATCTGGGCGTGCTGCTCGTCGAGCAGCGTCACGTTCTCGGCGTGGT
>NZ_CADEFR010000126.1 GCF_902826655.1 uncultured Methylibium sp.
TGCCGCCCTCGTAGATGAGGTCGACGATCAGCTTCACCTCGTGCAGGCACTCGAAGTAGGCCATCTCCGGCGCGTAGCCGGCCTCGACCAGCGTCTCGAAGCCCGCCTTGATCAGTTCCACCGTGCCGCCGCACAGCACGGCCTGCTCGCCGAACAGGTCGGTCTCGGTCTCCTCGCGGAAGTTGGTCTCGATGATGCCGGCCTTGCCGCCGCCGTTGGCAGCCGCATAGCTCAGGGCCAGATCGCGCGCCTTGCCGGACTTGTCGGCGTGCACCGCGATCAGGTGCGGCACGCCGCCGCCCTGCGTGTAGGTGTTGCGCACCGTGTGGCCGGGCGCCTTGGGCGCCACCATCCAGACGTCGAGGTCGCCGCGCGGCACCACCTGGCCGTAGTGGACATTGAAGCCGTGCGCGAACGCCAGCGACGCGCCCTGCTTGATGTTCGGCTCCACGTCGTTCGCGTAGACCGCAGCGATCTGCTCGTCGGGCAGCAGGATCATCACGACATCGGCGCTCTTCACGGCCTCGGCAACCTCGGCCACCTTGAGGCCGGCCTTCTCGACCTTGCCCCAGCTCGCGCCGCCGCGGCGCAGGCCGACGGTGACCTTGACACCGCTGTCGTTGAGGTTCTGCGCGTGCGCATGGCCCTGCGAGCCGTAACCGATGATCGCGACGTTCTTGCCCTTGATCAGGCTCAGGTCGGCGTCCTTGTCGTAATAGACCTTCATGGGGTTCTCCTGTCGAAACTCTGGGGATGGACGAGCGGGGGACTCAGACGCGCAGGATGCGCTCGCCGCGGCCGATGCCGCTGCTTCCGGTACGCACGGTCTCGAGGATGGCGGTCCGGTCGACTGCCTCGATGAACGCGTCGAGCTTGGCGGCATCGCCGGTCAGCTCGATCGTGTAGGTCTTCTCGGTCACGTCGATGACGCGGCCGCGGAAGATGTCGGCCATGCGCTTCATCTCGTCGCGCTCCTTGCCGACGGCGCGCACCTTGATCAGCATCAGGCCGCGTTCGGTGTAGTGGCCCTCGGTCAGGTCGACGACCTTGACCACCTCGATCAAGCGGTTCAGGTGCTTCGTGATCTGCTCGATCACGTCGTCGCTGCCGGTCGTCGTGATCGTCATGCGCGACAGGGACGGATCCTCGGTCGGCGCGACGGTCAGGCTCTCGATGTTGTAGCCGCGAGCCGAGAACAGGGCGACAACGCGCGACAGGGCGCCCGGCTCGTTCTCGAGCAACAAGGCAATGATGTGTTTCATGATGATCGTCCTTCGCGCTCTTCAGGCCGGCGGCGGTAACCGCAGGCCCTTGGCCACGCGCTTCGATGTTCCAAAGAATGGCTCCTGGACCGGACCCGCACACCCTGGCCGCTCCTGGCGGGAGGCCGGCAAGCCCCCTGCCCTCGCGACCACGGCGTCCGGGACTCAGAGGTCTTCGGAGCCCAGCAGCATCTCGGAGATGCCCTTCCCGGCCTGCACCATCGGCCAGACGTTCTCCATCGGGTCGGTGCGCACGTCGAGGAAGACGGTGCGGTCCTTCAGCTTGATGGCCTCGCGCAAGGCAGGCTCCACCTCTGAAGGCTTCTCGATCTTCAGGCCGACGTGCCCGTAGGCCTCGGCCAGCTTCACGAAATCGGGCAGCGCATCCATGTAGCTGTGCGAGTAGCGGCCGCCATAGTCCAGTTCCTGCCACTGCCGCACCATGCCCAGGTAGCGGTTGTTCAGCGAGATCACCTTCACCGGCGTCTTGTACTGCAGGCAGGTCGACAGTTCCTGGATGCACATCTGGATCGAGCCTTCGCCGGTCACGCAGAACACGTCGGACTCGGGCTTGGCGAGCTTGATGCCCATCGCGTACGGCAGGCCCACGCCCATCGTGCCCAGGCCGCCGGAGTTGATCCAGCGTCGCGGCTCGTCGAAGCGGTAGTACTGCGCCGCCCACATCTGATGCTGACCGACATCGGACGTGATGTAGGCATCGCGCTCGCGGGTCAGCTCCCAGAGCTTCTCGATCACGTACTGCGGCTTGATGACCTCGTCCGAGCCCTTGTACTTCAGGCAGTCCCGGCCGCGCCATTCGGCGATCTGCTTCCACCAGGCCGACAGGGCCGAGGAGTCCGGGCGGGCCTGCGCCTCCTTGATCTGGGCGATCAGTTCCTGCAGCACGTCCTTCACGTCGCCGACGATCGGGATGTCGACCTTCACGCGCTTGGAGATGCTGGACGGGTCGATGTCGATGTGGACAATCTTGCGCTCGACCGAGGCGAAGTGCTTGGGATTGCCGATCACCCGGTCGTCGAAGCGCGCACCGACGGCGAGCAGGACGTCGCAGTTCTGCATCGTCATGTTGGCTTCGTAGGTGCCATGCATGCCCAGCATGCCCAGGAAGCGTGGGTCGGTCGCCGGGAAGGCGCCGAGCCCCATGAGGGTGTTGGTGCAGGGGTAGCCGAGCAGATCGACCAGCTGCCGCAGTTCCACCGAGGCATTGCCGAGGATCACGCCGCCGCCGGTGTAGATGTACGGGCGCTTCGCTGCCAGCAACAACTGCACGGCCTTGCGAATCTGCCCGCTGTGGCCCTTCTTGGCCGGGTTGTAGGACCGCATCTCCACATGGGCTGGGTAGTGGAAAGGCGCGGTCTTCAGCGAGACATCCTTCGGCACGTCGACCACCACCGGCCCCGGACGGCCGGTGCGTGCGATGTGGAAGGCCTTCTTCATCGTCATCGCCAGGTCGCGCACGTCCTTGACCAGGAAGTTGTGCTTGACGATCGGGCGGGTGATGCCGACGGTGTCGCATTCCTGGAAAGCGTCCAGGCCGATGGCGGGCGTCGGCACCTGCCCGGTGATGATCACCATCGGGATCGAGTCCATGTAGGCCG
>NZ_CADEFR010000127.1 GCF_902826655.1 uncultured Methylibium sp.
TGTAGCGGTAGATGTTGTCGACGAAGAACAGCACGTCGCGGCCTTCGTCGCGGAAGGACTCGGCGATCGTCAGGCCCGTCAGCGCCACGCGCAGGCGGTTGCCCGGGGGCTCGTTCATCTGGCCGTAGACCATCGCGACCTTGGACTGCGTCAGGTCCTCCTGGACCACGACCTTGGAGTCCGACATCTCGTGATAGAAGTCGTTGCCCTCGCGGGTGCGCTCGCCCACGCCGGCAAACACCGACAGGCCCGAGTGCGCCTTCGCGATGTTGTTGATCAGCTCCATCATGTTGACGGTCTTGCCGACGCCGGCGCCGCCGAACAGGCCGACCTTGCCGCCCTTGGCGAACGGGCAGATCAGGTCGATGACCTTGATGCCGGTCTCGAGCAGCTCCTGCGAGGGGCTCAGCTCGTCGTAGGCCGGGGCCTTGCGGTGGATCGGCATCGACAGCTCGGCGCTGACCGGGCCGCGCTCGTCGATCGGATTACCCAGCACGTCCATGATGCGGCCGAGCGTGGCCTTGCCGACCGGCACGGTGATCGCGGCGCCGGTGTTGCTGACCATCAGGCCGCGGCGCAGGCCGTCCGACGAGCCCAGCGCGATGGTGCGGACCACGCCGTCACCGAGCTGCTGCTGGACTTCGAGCGTCAGCGCCGAGCCTTCCATCTTCAGCGCGTCGTAGACCTTGGGCATGCGGTCGCGCGGGAATTCCACGTCGACCACAGCGCCGATGCACTGGACGATCTTGCCGACGGCAGCTTGGGTGTTCGCCATTTCGTTTTCCTCGATTGATCCGAATTCGTTGGGTCCGAGATCGCGTCAGCCGACGGCCGCCGCGCCCCCGACAATCTCTGAGAGCTCTTTGGTGATCGCTGCCTGCCGGGTCTTGTTGTAGACCAGCTTGAGCTCGCCGATCAGCGTGCCGGCGTTGTCGGTCGCGGCCTTCATCGCGACCATGCGCGCCGACTGCTCGGAAGCCATGTTCTCGGCCACCGCCTGGTAGATCAGCGCCTCGACGTAGCGCAGCAGCAGGTCGTCGATGACCGTCTTGGCGTCGGGTTCGTAGAGGTAGTCCCAGCCGTGCTCGCCGGCATCGGCCTTCATCTTGTCGGCCGACAGCGGCAGCAGCTGCTCGACCACCGGCTCCTGCTTCATCGTGTTCAGGAACTTCGTGTAGCAGAGGTAGACGGCGTTGAGCCTGCCTTCGGCGTAGGCGTCGAGCAGCACCTTCACCGGACCGATGAGCTTCTCGAGGTGCGGCGTGTCGCCCAGCTGCGTCGCGTGCGACACCACCTTGGCACCGATGCGGTTCAGGAAGCCCAGGCCCTTGTTGCCGATGGCCACGGCCTCGGCCTTCACGCCCTGCGACTCCAGCTCGCGCAGCTTGCCGGTGACGGCGCGCAGCACGTTGGTGTTGAGGCCGCCGCACAGGCCCTTGTCGGTCGTCACCACCACGAAGCCGGCCGCCTTGGCCGCGCCCGCGCTCACCGCCACGAAGGGGTGCGTGTACTCGGGATTGGCGGTCGCCAGGTTGGCGGTGATGTTGCGGATCTTGTCGGCGTAAGGGCGCGCGGAGCGCATGCGCTCCTGCGCCTTGCGCATCTTCGACGCCGCGACCATCTCCATGGCCTTGGTGATCTTCTTGGTGTTCTCGACGCTCTTGATCTTGCCGCGGATCTCTTTGCCGGCTGCCATGACGCGCTCCTTCTCTAAAGGGTCAGGTCAGTGGGCTCAGGCAAAGCTCTTCTTGAAGGCGTCGATCGCGCCGGACAGCTCGGCCTCGGCATCCTTGTCCATCGCCTTGTTGTCCTCGAGCTTCTTCAGCAGCGCGGCATGGCTGGTCTTCAGGTGCTGGTGCAGGCCGTGCTCGAAGCCGAGCACCTTCTTCACGTCCACGTTGTCGAGGTAGCCCTTGTTGACCGCGAACAGCGTCGCCGCCATCAGGCTGATCGGCAGCGGCTGGTACTGCTGCTGCTTGAGCAGTTCGGTCACGCGCGCGCCACGGTCCAGCTGCTTGCGGGTCGCCTCGTCCAGGTCGGACGCGAACTGCGCGAAGGCCGCCAGTTCACGGTACTGCGCGAGGTCGGTCCGGATGCCGCCCGACAGGCTCTTGACCAGCTTGGTCTGCGCCGCACCGCCGACGCGCGACACCGAGATGCCGGCGTTGATCGCGGGGCGGATGCCGGCGTTGAACAGGTTGGTTTCCAGGAAGATCTGGCCGTCGGTGATCGAGATCACGTTGGTCGGCACGAACGCGGACACGTCGCCGGCCTGCGTCTCGATGATCGGCAGCGCGGTCAGCGAGCCGGTCTTGCCCTTCACGGCGCCCTTGGTGAACGCTTCCACGTAGTCGGCGTTCACGCGCGCGGCGCGCTCGAGCAGGCGGCTGTGGAGATAGAACACGTCGCCGGGGAAGGCTTCGCGGCCCGGCGGGCGGCGCAGCAGCAGCGAGACCTGGCGGTACGCGACGGCCTGCTTGGACAGGTCGTCATAGATGATCAGCGCGTCCTGGCCGCGGTCGCGGAAGTACTCGCCCATCGTGCAGCCCGAGTAGGCGCTGACGTACTGCATCGCTGCCGACTCCGAGGCCGAGGCCGCGACGACGATCGTGTAGTCCATCGCCCCGTTGGCTTCCAGCGCGCGCACCACGTTCTTGATCGACGAAGCCTTCTGGCCGATCGCGACGTAGACGCAGGTCATGTTCTGACCCTTCTGGTTGA
>NZ_CADEFR010000128.1 GCF_902826655.1 uncultured Methylibium sp.
CGCGTCACGCCCTGCTGGTGCAGGTAGTAGACGGCGTGCGAGTCCTTCTCGCCGAAGATCGCGACCAGCACGTTGGCGCCGGTCACTTCCTTCTTGCCCGAGCCGGTGGACTGCACGTGCATGATCGCGCGCTGGATCACGCGCTGGAAGCCCAGCGTCGGTTGTGTGTCGACCTCGTCGGTGCCACCGACCGTCGGCGTGTTCTCCTTGATGAACTGCGTCAGGCTCTTGCGCAGGTCGTCGAGGTTGGCCGAACAGGCCCGCAGTACCTCGGCCGCCGACGGGTTGTCGAGCAGCGCGAGCAGCAGGTGCTCGACCGTGATGAACTCATGTCGCTGCTGGCGCGCCTCGACGAACGCCATGTGCAGGCTGACTTCTAGCTCTTGCGCAATCATGCGGCCTCCATAATGCATTGCAGGGGGTGCCCCGAGCGCTTGGCCGCGGCGAGCACCGTCTCGACCTTCGTCGAGGCAACATCCTTCGTGTAGATGCCGCACACGCCCCGACCCTCGTGGTGGATCTTCAGCATGATCTGCGTGGCGGTTTCGAAGTCGCGCTGGAAGTGCTCCTGCAGGACCATCACGACGAACTCCATCGGCGTGTAGTCGTCGTTGAGGAGCACGACCTGGTACATCCTCGGCGGCTCGACGCGTGCCGACTGCCGCTCGGCCACGACGGCGCCCTGCCCGTCGTCCGGCTTGGCGGCCGGTCGCGTCGGGGGAGATGGCGCAGGCTTGTCGTCCGGCATGAATTCGATTCTATAGAGGGGCTGCTAGCGACTTCCATGCCGGCGAATATGGCACCACCGGCGGCGAAGACAAGGCCCCACGCCAGTGCCCAGGGGCTTTGTTTGTCGATGCCGTGACGAGATCACGACGGACGCCGCCTTGACAGCCCCCGGGCGGCTGCACAGAATAAAAAGTCGTCGAAGAATGCTCGGAGCGCTCCATGCCCGTGGGTACCGTCAAATGGTTCAATGACGCAAAGGGTTTCGGTTTCATCGAACCCGAAGGCGGAGGCGAAGACGTCTTCGCGCACTTTTCCGCGATCGTCATGGAAGGCTTCCGGACCCTGAAGCAAGGTGCCCGGGTCAGTTTCGAGATGGTCGACGGGCCCAAGGGCAAGCTGGCCCACAACATCGAGCCGCTCGGCACCGGCCTGCCGCAACGGGCGGCCGTGCCTGCCGACGGCCCCTGACGGGGCCGGCAGCCCGCCAACGACAAAGGCCCGCCGACTGGCGGGCCTTTGCGCTTGAGTCGCAGCGCCCAGGCGCTCCGGCTCACATGTGGTCGATCAATACATGGAAACCACGTCCAAGTCCTTGTCGCACAACACTCTCCGCCGAAGGCCCCTTCCCACATTTCCCGGGCGTTTCCCAGTTTGGCGGGACAGGCTCGCATTCGACTCAATGCGTCTCAAGTCGTACCTTGGAGAAAATACTCTAGCACGCGTCCTATGCTGGCGCCGTGGAGGAGAGACAACTTCGGCCAAGTCACAGTTCAGCACCCGTGCGGCATCTGCGTCGGTGGGCGCACGATGCGCACACCCCGCGCGTAGCCGTGTAGCTGGGCGACTCCGTGCCCGCCAGAAGCTCGTCGCGCCGCGAGGCAAGCTCCCAAACGGCCTGCGGCGACATCAGAGTGACCCGATGGGCAGTTCGCCGGGCGGACGACTCCACGACAACCCATCCGATGCGAGCAACCGGCTCCCCGGTCTCGCCGGCCAGCGCGACGCGCTGCGCCGACAGTTCGATGACGTCCGACAGATGGAAGCGGTTGGCGTGTCGCGTCTTGAGTTCGACCAGGGTGATCAGCCCGTTGCGGCCGCGGTATGCGCGATCCACGCGGGCTACCACCTGCCTGTTGCCTCCGGACCTGAACGTCCTCTCCGAGTAGGCGAGCGTGTGATCCTTCAACTCCCCCGGCATCCATTCGTTCGCCTCTGCCGCGCGCCTGCGAACAAGGCGGGCTGCAGCCCAGACCGCTCCTACACAGGCCGCGCAGCTGACGAGAGAAAGCCAGAGCTCAGTCGCTGACATGGCTTACCGCCTGACCAGCAAGAAGGCGTTCGGCGAACCAAACCAACGGCCTCATCGCTGCCGTCACCGCAGGCCGAGTCATCGGCCACCTCTCCGTGGCGCGACACACACTCGGTGCCAGTCGGTAGTACGCGAGGATCAGGCGCCGTCCTGCACGCGTGGGCCGAAGGTACTGATCGCGGAATCGCCGCAGGACTTGTGTCTCCGGTCCTTCACCGAAGACATGAGTGGCGATGAAGCAGCGTCCGACCCGATCCGCGTGCGACACCCCTTCTGACAAGAACTGACGATGCGCCCGGAGCCCGCGCCGCAGGGCCGCCCTCTGCCCAAGTGTCGGCCGCTTTCCATGAAGGTGCTCGAACACGACCAACCGCTCGCAGACCCCCATCTGCGACAACGCCGAGGCGCTGACCGCGTCTTTCGTCTTGCGTCGGCGTGCCATCAATCCTCCGTACCGCCGCCGACCTCGAACGCCTGGCTGGTCTGGCGCGCCACGGCCGGGTCCACGCCTCCCTGTGGCGCTTTCGGCGCGGCTGACGTCGGCATCGGCGCCTGAACGGTCATGCCAAGAAGCCACTGCTGCGCCAGCAGGCCTTCATGGGCGAGGAACCGCAGCCGGTTGAC
>NZ_CADEFR010000129.1 GCF_902826655.1 uncultured Methylibium sp.
ATGGTGCCGGGGAACAAGTTCGACAAGCCGGCCAAGTCGCCCTTCATGGACATGATGCTGGTGCCGGTGTACGCGGACAGTGACGGCGACAGTGACAAAGGCGGCAGCAAGGTCACCGTGAGCCCGCGCATCCAGCAGAACCTGGGCGTTCGCACGGCGCCGGTGGTCGAAGGCACGCTGTCACCGGCCGTGGCGGCGGTTGGCAGCATCGCCTGGAACGAACGCGACCAGGCCGTGGTGCAGGCCCGCGCCACCGGCTTCGTCGAGCGCCTGCAGGTGCGCGCGACGCTCGACCGCGTCGCCAAGGGGCAGGCGCTTGCCGAGCTGTACGTGCCCGACTGGATCGCGGCGCAGGAGGAGTTCCTGTCGGTGCGGCGCATGCAGGGTTCCGACATGGCCGCGCTGGTCGACGGCGCGCGCCAGCGCATGCGCCAGGCCGGCATGGACGAAGCGCTGATCGAACTGGTCGAGCGCAGCGGCCGGACGCAGCCGCGCTTCACGGTGCTGGCACCGATCGGTGGCGTCGTCACCGAGTTGATGGTGCGCGAGGGCATGACGGTGATGGCCGGAGCCACGCTGTTCCGCATCAACGGCACCGCCACGGTCTGGGCCAACGCCGAGGTGCCGGAGAGCCAGGCCGTGTTGCTGCGGCCCGGGGCCAAGGTGCAGGCCCGCAGCCCGGCCGCGCCGGGCGCCAGTTTCGAGGGCAGGGTGCAGGCGCTGTTGCCGGAGGTCAATCCGACCACGCGCACGCTGAAGGCGCGCCTCGAACTCGGCAACTCGGGCGGGCGCCTGGTGCCCGGCATGTTCGTGCAGATGCAGTTCATGGACATGCGCGCGGAGAAGGCGCTGCTGATCCCGACCGAGGCGGTCATCCAGACCGGCCGCCGCACGGTGGTGATGCTCGGCGAGGAGGGCGGTCGTTTCCGGCCGGTCGATGTCGATCTCGGCATCGAGAGCGGCGGGCAGACCGAAGTCAGGCGCGGGCTGCAACCGGGCCAGCGCGTGGTTGTCTCGTCGCAGTTCCTGATCGATTCGGAAGCCAGCCTGAAGGGGGTCGAGGCACGGCTCAACGACGAGCCCAAGCCCGCGTCCGCCAGTGCCGCGCCCAGGCATTCGGGCACGGCCACGATCGAGGCCATCGGCCGCGACGCGATGACGCTGTCGCACGGACCCATTCCGTCGCTGAAGTGGGGCTCGATGACGATGGATTTCAAGCTGCCGAAGGGCGGCGTTCCGCGCGGGCTGGAAGCGGGCGACCGCGTGGACTTCGAGTTCACCATGGAGGCCGATGGCACTCCGCAGCTCACGAGAACCACGCTGCTGCCGCCTGAAGCCAAGGCGCTTCCCTCCGCAGCTTCCGGAGCCTCACGATGATCGCCGCGCTGATCCGCTGGTCGATCGTGAACCGCTTCCTGGTGCTGCTGGCCACGCTGATGCTCAGTGCCTGGGGCGTGTATTCGGTGCTGCGGTCGCCGCTGGACGCACTGCCCGACCTGTCCGACGTGCAGGTCATCATCCGCACGACCTATCCGGGGCAGGCGCCACGCATCGTCGAGAACCAGATCACCTACCCGCTGACGACGACGATGCTGTCGGTGCCGGGTGCGAAGACGGTGCGCGGCTATTCGTTCTTCGGCGACAGCTTCGTCTACGTGCTGTTCGAGGACGGCACCGACCTCTACTGGGCCCGCTCGCGCGTGCTCGAGTACCTGAACCAGGTGCAGGCTCGATTGCCGCCCGGCGCGACCGCCTCGCTCGGACCTGATGCCACCGGCGTTGGCTGGATCTACCAGTATTCGTTGGTGGACCGCAGCGGCCAGATGGATGCCGGACAGTTGCGCGCGCTGCAGGACTGGTTCCTCAAGTACGAACTGAAGACGGTACCCAACGTCGCCGAGGTCGCGTCGGTGGGTGGCATGGTGCGCCAGTACCAGGTGCTGCTCGACCCGGACAAGCTCGCGGCCTACAACATCCCGCACACCCGGGTTGTCGAGGCGATCCGCAAATCCAACCAGGAAGCCGGTGGCTCGGTGCTCGAGCTCGGCGAGGCCGAGTACGTGGTGCGTGCCTCGGGCTACCTGGCCTCGCTCGATGACTTCCGCAAGGTGCCGCTCGTGACCACCGATGCCGGCGTGTCCGTGCGCCTGGGCGACGTCGCGCGCATCCAGGTCGGCCCCGAGATGCGCCGCGGCATCGGTGAGCTCGACGGCGAGGGCGAGGCGACTGGTGGCGTGATCGTGATGCGTTCAGGCAAGAACGCGCTGGAGACCATCGCCGCCGTCAAGGCCAAGCTTGCATCGCTCCAGGGCAGCCTGCCGCAGGGCGTGGAGATCGTGCCGGTGTACGACCGCTCCAGCCTGATCGAACGCGCGGTCGAGAACCTCGGCTTCAAGCTGCTCGAGGAGTTCATCGTCGTCGCGGTGGTGTGCTTCGTCTTCCTGTTCCACCTGCGGTCGGCGTTCGTGGCCATCGTCAGCCTGCCGCTGGGCATCCTGATGGCGTTCATCGTGATGCACTACCAGGGCGTCAACGCCAACATCATGTCGCTGGGCGGCATCGC
>NZ_CADEFR010000130.1 GCF_902826655.1 uncultured Methylibium sp.
TCCGCACGACGGACGTGACGGGGGCGGTGGAGCTGCCCAAGGACAAGGAGATGGTCATGCCCGGCGACAACGTCAGCATCACCGTCAAGCTGATCGCGCCGATCGCGATGGAAGAGGGCCTGCGCTTCGCCATCCGCGAAGGCGGCAGGACCGTCGGCGCCGGCGTCGTTGCGAAGATCATGGAGTGAATCGAGTAGGGGCATAGCTCAATTGGCAGAGCGTCGGTCTCCAAAACCGAAGGTTGGGGGTTCGAGACCCTCTGCCCCTGCCACGCAGACAGCGACGGAATCCCGCAGGTACTGACCGCACGACGCCGAGACAACCGACCATCGCAGCGGCCCGCAGGGCGTCTTCGGACCCCGCGGGCCTTGCCGCTCCAAGAAGAGGCTCTCGGCCTGGCTCCGAACGATGAACACACCGACCGTCGAAACCGTTTCCACCGCCGCTGACAAGGCCAAGCTCGCCGCCGCGGGGCTGCTGGTCGTCGGCGCCGTCGCGGCCTTCTACCTGCTGGGCAAGCAGGACCTGTGGCTGCGCGTGGTCGCGCTGCTGGCCCTGCTGGCGGCGGCCGTCGGCGTCTTCTTCACGGCGGAGCCGGGCAAGGCCCTGGCAGCCTTCGGGCGCGACTCGGTGCGTGAGCTGCGCAAGGTCGTGTGGCCCAGCCGCAAGGAGGCCATCCAGATGACCGGCTACGTGTTCGCCTTCGTGTTCGTCATGGCGCTGTTCCTGTGGCTCACCGACAAGACGCTGGAATGGCTGTTGTACGACCTGATCCTGGGTTGGCGGCGCTGAAGAAGCGCGTTCGAGGCTGAAACATGAGCGAAGTCCAGACCCAAGCCCCCACCGATGCCGCGCCGGCCAGTCCGCTGCGCTGGTACGTCGTGCACGCCTACTCCGGCATGGAGAAGGCGGTCGAGCGCAACCTGCGCGAGCGCATCGATCGCTCGGGCATGAACGCCAAGTTCGGCCGGATCCTGGTGCCGACCGAGGAAGTGGTCGAGATGAAGAACGGCAAGAAGGCCGTCACCGAGCGCCGCTTCTTCCCCGGCTACGTGCTGGTCGAGATGCTGATGGACGACGAGTCCTGGCACCTGGTC
The DNA here is from genome assembly GCF_902826655.1 of uncultured Methylibium sp. GTDB lineage: Bacteria > Pseudomonadota > Gammaproteobacteria > Burkholderiales > Burkholderiaceae_C > Methylibium. The sequence goes on from NZ_CADEFR010000130.1 coordinate 1,098, forward strand.
AAGCACACCTCCAAGGTGACCGGCTTCGTCGGCGGCGCGAAGAACCGCCCGGCCCCGATCTCCGAGGCCGAGGTGATGAAGATCGTGCACCAGATGCAGGAAGGCATCGAGAAGCCCAAGCCCAAGGTCGAGTGGGAAGTGGGCGAACTGGTGCGCGTGAAGGAAGGCCCGTTCACCGACTTCAACGGTGCGATCGAGGACGTCAACTACGACAAGTCCAAGGTGCGCGTCTCGGTGACGATCTTCGGGCGCTCGACGCCGGTGGAACTCGACTTCCACGAGGTCGAGAAGACTTGATGGCCCGGAGGCGGGCCCGCGGCCGCAAGGACGCGAACGCCTCCCGTTGCTGCCGGTGACGTGACACCGGCTTGAGGAGCCCGGGTAACCAGTCCCTGGCGTTTGCACTCGATCCCCGACGCATGGCGACGGGGACTTTCGGAGAGTAGAGATGGCCAAGAAGATTGTCGGCTTCATCAAGCTGCAGATCCCGGCCGGCAAGGCGAATCCCTCGCCGCCGATCGGTCCCGCGCTGGGTCAGCGCGGCCTCAACATCATGGAGTTCTGCAAGGCGTTCAACGCCCAGACCCAGTCGATGGAACCCGGCCTCGTGCTGCCGGTCGTGATCACCGCGTTCGCGGACAAGTCGTTCACCTTCATCCTCAAGACGCCGCCGGCGACCGTGCTGCTGAAGAAGGCCGCCAAGCTCGACAAGGGCTCGGCCAAGCCGCACACCGACAAGGTGGCCAAGCTGACGCGCGCCCAGGTCGAGGAGATCGCCAAGACCAAGCTGAAGGACCTGACGGCCGCCGATCTCGACGCCGCGGTCCGCACGATCGCCGGTTCCGCCCGCTCGATGGGCATCACGGTGGAGGGTCTCTGATCATGGCCAAGCTCACCAAGCGCCAGAAGGCCCTCGAGGGCAAGGTCGACAGCACCAAGCTGTACCCGATCGACGACGCCTTCAAGATCGTGCGTGACTGCGCGACCGCGAAGTTCGACGAGTCGATCGACGTCGCCGTCCAGCTCGGCATCGACGCCAAGAAGTCCGACCAGGTCGTTCGCGGCGCGGTCGTGCTGCCCAACGGCACCGGCAAGACCAAGCGCGTCGCGGTGTTCGCCCAGGGTGCCAAGGCCGAGGAAGCCAAGGCCGCTGGCGCCGACATCGTCGGCATGGAAGACCTCGCCGAGCAGGTCAAGGCCGGCAACCTGAACTTCGATGTCGTCATCGCGTCTCCGGACACGATGCGCG
>NZ_CADEFR010000131.1 GCF_902826655.1 uncultured Methylibium sp.
TGGAACTCAACGACCTGGTCAAGGCGATCGAAGAGAAGTTCGGCGTGTCCGCCGCGGCGATGGCCGCTCCGGCCGCCGGCGGCGGCGGTGGCGCTGCCGCCGCCGTGGAAGAGAAGACCGAGTTCAACGTCATCCTGCTCGAGGCCGGCGCCAACAAGGTCGGCACGATCAAGGCGGTGCGCGAGCTGACCGGCCTGGGCCTGAAGGAGGCCAAGGACTTGGTCGACGGCGCGCCGAAGCCCGTCAAGGAAGCCATCGCCAAGGCCGACGCCGAAGCCGCCGTGAAGAAGCTGGTGGAAGCCGGCGCCAAGGCGGAGATGAAGTAAATCGTCCGGTCGGCCAGGGGCTGGGCGCCGGTTTCGGTCCCCAGCCCTTGGCGCTTCAAGGGAGATCGCTCTAGATAGCCCTTGGAGAGCACCTGCAAGGCCCCGCGCCGACAATCGGGGTCTTCCAAGTGTTCTCTGAACCGACTGCAGAGAACCGGTTTGGTCGGACTGGGGTGCAATGCCCCGGTTGTCCGCCAGCGGCTGGTAGTGGCCAGCCACCAAGCATCGGGCCATCCCTCGAGATGCGCACCCGAGACGCCAGTCGCCGAACGAGTGCTCCCTCGGCCAGGAGGCGCTCTTTCGACACGGAGTGATCAATGGCGCAAGCAACCCCCTACAGCTACACCGAGCGCAAGCGCATCCGGAAGAGTTTCGGAAAGCGCGAGAACGTTCTGGGCGTGCCCTATCTGCTGACGATGCAGAAGGATTCCTACGTCGCCTTCCTGCAGAAGGACGTGCCGCCGCAGAAGCGCAAGCCCGAGGGGCTGCAGGCTGCCTTCCTCTCCGCGTTCCCGATCGTGTCGCACAACGGGTTCGTGGAGATGAAGTACATCGAGTTCAACATGGCCAAGCCCGCGTTCGACACGCGCGAGTGCCAGCAGCGCGGTCTGACCTATGCCGCCGCCGTGCGCGCCAAGCTGCAGATGATCATCTACGACCGCGAGACCTCGACCAGCCAGTCGAAGGTGGTCAAGGAGATCAAGGAGCAGGAGGTCTACATGGGCGAAGTGCCCCTGATGACCGACTACGGCTCCTTCATCGTCAATGGCACCGAGCGGGTCATCGTCTCGCAGCTGCACCGCAGCCCGGGCGTGTTCTTCGAGCACGACAAGGGCAAGACGCACAGCTCGGGCAAACTGCTGTTCAGCGCCCGCATCATTCCCTATCGCGGCTCGTGGCTGGACTTCGAGTTCGACCCGAAGGACGTCCTGTACTTCCGCGTCGACCGCCGCCGCAAGATGCCGGTGACGATCCTGCTGAAGGCGATCGGCCTGAACCCCGAGCAGATCCTCGCGAACTTCTTCGTCTTCGACAACTTCCGCTTGATGGATGCGGGTGCGCAGATGGAGTTCGTCGCCGACCGGCTGCGCGGCGAGATCGCCCGCTTCGACATCACCGACAAGTCGGGCGCCGTCGTCGTCGAGAAGGACAAGCGCATCACCGCGCGTCACACCCGGTCGCTGGAACAGTCGGGCACGAGCTTCGTGTCGGTGCCCGAGGACTTCCTGGTCGGCCGCGTGCTGGCCCGCAACATGGTCGATGCCGACACCGGCGAGATCGTGGCCAAGGCCAACGACGAGCTGACCGAGGCGCTGCTGAAGAAGCTGCGCACGGCGGGCATCAAGGACATCCAGTGCCTGTACACGAACGAGCTCGACATGGGCGCGTACATCTCGCAGACGCTGGCCAGCGACGAGACCGCCGACGAACTGGCCGCTCGCGTCGCGATCTACCGCATGATGCGCCCCGGCGAGCCGCCGACCGAGGACGCGGTGCAGGCGCTCTTCAACCGCCTGTTCTACAGCGAGGACACCTACGACCTGTCGCGCGTCGGCCGCATGAAGTTCAACGCCCGCGTCGGGCGTGACACGGCCGAAGGCCGCATGGTGCTGTCCAACGACGACATCCTCGACGTCGTCAAGATCCTGGTCGAGCTGCGCAACGGCCGCGGTGAGGTCGACGACATCGACCACCTCGGCAACCGTCGCGTGCGCTGCGTCGGCGAACTGGCCGAGAACCAGTACCGCTCGGGCCTGGCGCGCATCGAGAAGGCGGTCAAGGAGCGTCTCGGCCAGGCCGAGACCGAAGCGCTGATGCCGCACGACCTGATCAACTCCAAGCCGATCTCCGCGGCGCTGAAGGAGTTCTTCGGGGCGAGCCAGCTCAGCCAGTTCATGGACCAGACCAACCCGCTGTCCGAGATCACGCACAAGC
>NZ_CADEFR010000132.1 GCF_902826655.1 uncultured Methylibium sp.
GCGAGGGGCTCGAACATTTCGGTTGTTGAAGGGCGAGGGCACTCTCGGCGCCCGCTCGTCCAAGACCGCTGCCTCGTTGGACGCGCAGTGCTTCGAATCAAGGCGGTCGGTGCAAGACCGCTTTGTTCGAGCCCCTCGCGGGCGAGCCGTGGTGAGCAGAAGTCCGGAGCGCAGCGACCGGGCCGCTCCACCCAGATGTCTGGCGTTCGGGCTCTTTCTTTGGTTACTTTCTTTGAGCCAGCAAAGAAAGTGACCCGCCTGCCGGGCGGAACCGGCGCGTCCTCACGAGGCCCACAAGGCTTTGAAGGAGCCAAGCAATGACGATCGACCCCAAGGCAATGGGCAAAGTCGCCGTCCTGCTGGGCGGCACATCGGCAGAACGCGACATCTCCCTCATGTCCGGCACCGGCGTGCTGAAAGCGCTGCAGAGCCAGGGCGTCGACGCCCACCCCTTCGACCCGAAGGACCACGACCTCGTCGAGCTGCGCAGCCAGGGTTTCCGGCGCTGCTTCATCGCGCTGCACGGTCGCCACGGCGAGGACGGCACGGTGCAGGGCGCGCTGGAGCTGCTGCGCATTCCCTACACCGGCAGCGGCGTGATGGCCTCGGCGATCGCGATGGACAAGGTGATGACCAAGCGCGTGTGGCTGGCCGAGGGCCTGCCGACGCCGCGCTACGCCGTGCTGGGCCGCGCGCAGCAGGACCGCGAGCACACGCGCACGGTGCCCGACCAGCTCGGCCTGCCGCTGATCGTGAAGCCGCCGCACGAGGGCTCGTCGATCGGCGTGACCAAGGTCTCGGGCTACTCGCAGATGCAGGCCGCCGTGGAACTGGCCGCGCAGCACGACCCCGAGGTGCTGTGCGAGGAGTTCATCGACGGCCCCGAGCTGACCTGCCCGGTGCTGGGCCAGGGCGCCGAGGCGCGCGCGCTGCCGGTGATCCGCATCGTGCCGCCCGAGGCCGGCTACGACTACCAGAACAAGTACTTCACCGACGAGGTGAAGTACCTGTGCCCGAGCGGGCTGCCGCCCGAGGAAGAAGCCGAGGTGCAGCGCCTGACGCTGGCCGCGTATCGCACGCTCGGTTGCCGCGGCTGGGGTCGCGCCGACCTGATGCTGCGCGCCAGCGATCGCAAGCCCTTCCTGCTGGAGATGAACACCTCGCCCGGCATGACCGGGCACTCGCTGGTGCCCATGTCGGCCAAGGCTGCCGGCATCAGCTACGAGCAACTGTGCCTGCAGATCCTGCAGGGCGCGGCGCTCGACGCCTGACGCGCGGACTTCGCATGGCCACCCGACGCCCCCGCCCCGCCGCCCCGCCCGCGCAGACGCCGTTCGACGTGCGGCTGATGAACGGCGCGAGCGCGCTGCTGTTCACGCTGGCGCTGCTGGCTTTCGGGGCCCTGGTGCTGGGCTGGGCCCTGCGCGCGCCGATGTTCAGCCTGCAAGGTGTGCGCATCGACGGCGACGTCGCGCGCAACAGCGCGGCGACGATCCGCGCCAACGCGATGCCCCGGCTTGCCGGCAACTTCTTCAGCATCGACCTCGTGCGGGCGCAGCGGGCCTTCGAGTCCGTGCCCTGGGTGCGGCGCGCCGCGGTGCAGCGCGTGTGGCCCGACCGGCTGGCGGTGCGGCTCGAGGAACACCGCGTCGCCGCGTGGTGGCAGGGCGACGGCAACGACCGCCTCGTCAACCTGCAGGGCGAGGTCTTCGAGGCCAACCCCGGCGACGTCGAGGACGACGACCTGCCGGTGCTGCGCGGCCCCGAGGGCAGCTCGGCCGCGATGCTGGCGATGCACCGCCGGCTGGCGCCGGCCTTCGCGGCGCTGGAGCTGCGGCTGGAGCGCCTGACGATGAGCGCGCGCGGCTCCTGGCGCGCCGAGCTCGACAGCGGCGCCGAGGTCGAGCTCGGCCGCGGCAGCGAGGCCGAGGTGCTGGCGCGCACCGAGGCCTTCGTCGGCACGGTCGGCCAGCTGACCACGCGCTACCAGCGCCCCCTGGCCTACGCCGACCTGCGGCACGCCGACGGCTACGCGCTCAAGCTGCGCGGCATCGGCACGCTGGCACCCGGTGCGACCACCAAGAAATAGAAGAGGGCACACGACATGGCCAAGGAATACAAGGATCTGGTGGTCGGCCTCGACATCGGCACGGCCAAGGTGATGGCGGTGGTGGCCGAGGT
>NZ_CADEFR010000133.1 GCF_902826655.1 uncultured Methylibium sp.
TTGGGCCAGCAAATGAAAGTGACTCGCCTGCCGGGGCGAGACCCGGCGCGTCCTCGCAAGGTCAGCAGGACCATCATGCTTCCCGCCCTTTCAGGGCAAACAACCCGGAAGGCCTCTTCTGAATGAACACCACGATGAAGACGAGAACCATGATCTTGGCCAGGACGGCCCCCGACCAGCCCTCGAGCAGCTTGTTGACCACCCCCAGCCCCATGGCCGCATAGACCGTCCCGGCCAGCTGGCCCACGCCGCCTAGCACCACCACCATGAAGGAGTCGACGATGTAGCCCTGGCCGAGGTCGGGGCCGACGTTGCCGACCTGGCTCAGCGCGCAGCCGGCCAGACCCGCCACGCCGGCGCCCAGCGCGAAGGCCAGCGTGTCGGTGCGCGCGGTGTGCACGCCCAGGCAGGCCGCCATCGGGCGGTTCTGCGTCACGCCGCGCACGAACAAGCCGAGCCGCGTCTTCGCGATCAGCAGCGCCATGCCCACCAGCACCAGCGCGGCGAAGACGAGGATGGCGATGCGGTTGTAGGGCAGCGTCAGGTTGCTCATCACCGCCACGCCGCCCGACAGCCAGGCCGGGTTCTCGACCGGCACGTTCTGCGCGCCGAACAGCGTGCGCACCGTCTGGATCAGGATGAGGCTGATGCCCCAGGTCGCCAGCAGCGTCTCGAGCGGGCGGCCGTAGAGGAAGCGGATCACGCCGCGCTCCAGCACCGCGCCGACCGCGGCCGCCGCGAGGAAGGACACCGGCACCGCGGCCAGCAGGTACGCGTCGAAGGCGCCGGGCAGGTACGCACGGAAGACGTTCTGCACCGCGTAGGTCGCGTAGGCGCCGATCATGATCAGCTCGCCGTGCGCCATGTTGATCACGCCCATCAGCCCGTAGGTGATGGCCAGGCCCAGCGCGGCCAGCATCAGGATCGAGCCCAGGCTCAGGCCCGAGAACAGCACGCCGGCGCGCTCGCCCCAGGCGAGGCGCGAACTCATGGCATCGAGCGAGGCCTGCAGCGCGCGCCGCACCGCCGGGTCGGCCTCGCCGCCGTCGGCCGCGGGGCGCAGGCGCTCGAGCAGCAGGTTGCGCGTCGCGGGGTCGGCCTGCGCGGCCAGCGCCTGCGCGGCGGCCAGGCGCAGGGCGGTATCGCCGGCGCCCAGCTGCAGCCGCGAGCGCAGCGCCTCCAGGTCGGCCTTGAGCTTCGCGTCGGTCTCGGTGGCGAGCGCCTGCTCGACCGGGGCGAGCATCGTCTCGTCGGCGCTTTCTCGCAGCGCCTTCAGTGCGCTGCGGCGCACGTCGATGTCGGGGTCGCGCAGCTTCAGCGAGGCGACCACCGCCTCCAGCTCGCCGCGCATGCGGTTGTTGACGACGGCGTCCTCGGCATCGTCGGGCGGCGTCGCGGGGGTGCCGGTCGCGGCGTCGACGGCCGAACCGTCGTCCTTGACGATGTAGGCGCGCTGCGCGCCGGCCTTCACCGTGCCGTCCAGCAGGGCCTGCGCCAGCACCGCGACGCGCGCGTCGCCGGCCGCGACGGCCTTCTGCAGCGCTGCGATGCGGTCGTCGCTGTCGCCGGCCGTGATGGCGAGCGCCTGCTGAGGCGTGAGCGCATGCACCGGGCCGGCCAGCAGGGCCAGGCAGGCGAGCGCGATGAAGAGGACCAGACGGTAGGACAAGGGCACACCTTCGGCCATGCAGGGTGCATGCCAGCGGGAGCCGGTCGCACGCGGGGCGGGCCTCGGCCCGCCCCGCGTGCGATGCGCTCGGTTCAGCTCAACTCACTTCTTGGCCGGCACGTTGGCCTTGCCCTTGTTCTCGGGGATGTAGTCGCTCCAGGGGTCGGCGACGACCGGGCCCTTGGTCTTCCACACCACGTTGAACTGGCCGTCGGCCTTGACCTCACCGATGAACACCGGCTTGTGCAGGTGGTGGTTCTCCTTGTCCATCGTCGACGTGAAGCCGCCCGGCGCCTTGAAGGTCTGGCCGGCCATCGCCGCGATGACCTTGTCGGTGTCGGTCGACTTGGCCTTCTCGACCGCCTGCTTCCACATGTGGATGCCGATGTAGGTGGCTTCCATCGGGTCGTTGGTCAGCGGCTTGTCCTTGTGG
>NZ_CADEFR010000134.1 GCF_902826655.1 uncultured Methylibium sp.
CGCTTGGGCCCCTTGTTGAATCGCATCAGGTCGTCGAACAGCCGTGGGTTGTCGTCGCGCGACAACTCGAAGAGCAGCCTGATGCTGTGATCCACCCTCGTATCGACCGCGCTCATGCCCTGCCCCCTTCCGCCGCAACAACGCCTGCTCCCGGTGTGGCCGCAGCCACATGGTTGGAACCTGCGATCTGATAGCCGCGCACATTGGCGAACATCGGCTCCTTGACCTCCAGCACCTCGTGCGATGCGAACGCCTGCTTGACCGCCTTGCGGAACAGGAAGGCGCCGCCGCCAACCAGGATCACATTGCGCACGTCGTAGGCGGGCCCGATGCGCCGCATCATGGCCGCGACGGCCTGCCGGGCGATGCTCTCGACCATCGGCCTCATCCGCGAGAGCTGATAGGTCTTCTGGTACACGTTCAACGCCTTGCCGGTCCTCAGCGCGTGGTCGATGCTGTCCAGGCCGGTGTAGGTAGAGCCGATCTCCACGCTTACGTCGTCCGCGATGAGGTTCAGGATGTCGGCCACTCCTCGGTCGACCGAATGGCTGCGCTTGTGCGACAACTTCATGCCGCGCGCGACCAGCCAGTCGAAGGTGCGAGACCCGGGGTCGATGACCAGGCTCTGTTCGTCTTGCATGGCGAGCACGCGGTCGTGCTGGTCCGCATAGTCGATCAGCGCGCCGTGCGGCTGTGCCATGGCCAGCGCCTTGCGCACTTGCACCGCCTTGCCGCCGCCCACGTCGTGCCGGCCGGTCATCAGCTTCTCGAGTGCGGCCTTGTCGGCGGCGAAGGTTGCTACGGGCAGGCCGACCACGAGCAGGTCGATGTGTTCCACCTTCATCGCGCGCATCGCGCCGCGGGCCAGCGCCAGGTACTCGGGCGTGTCGATGTAGCGGTGGTGGATCTGCGTGGCGCGGAATCCGTCGCCCGCCAGCACGACATCCGGCCCGACCTCGTAGAAGACGCTCTTGATGGGAATCGCAAAGGTCCGCCGGCGTTCCGCACCCAGCGATGCCGACGGGTCGCGCGTGCTGAGGCAGGCGAGTGACGGGAAGCTGGCGCAGCGGATGTCAGCGGCCGTCCCGCCCGTCGTGTACTTGGTGTAGCCGAAGCCAACGTCGATGGCTCGGACGATTGCATTCATGGAGTTGCTCCTACAGGACCTTTGAAGACCGTTCAGCATCGGACGACCGATGGCTGGCTCCCATGCGGAAGACCGTCGAACCGGGTGCGCTATCGCGATCAGGTCGCGCGCCACGACGACCTCGGTGGAACGCGGCTCTCGCTGCATTCCCACCTCGCCGCCACCGCACCGGTGCTTCCGCAAGTCGCTCCACGGTCGCACCGGACTCGGTCCCGTCAAGTGCCGCAGTCGCGCCAATGGCCCGCCAGATCGTCCTGTCCTGGTCTTTCGGAGGCAGAGGTAGCAAGAAGGCTTGTCAACCCCTCTCGCGCACGGAGCCGACCTCGATCACGGCGCGCTTATCGGCACATTTCGAGCTTGAGGTCCGCGTTGCGCTGGCACATGATGGCGGTGCGTCAAGCCGGTAGCTTCCATACCGGGCGCAGCACACAGTGGCCGCGTCGAAGGAAGCCCCATCAGTTGCGGTGACCTCGGTCGCCGAGGGCCAAGAGCCCCGGATCCACGCGGACTCGATCCGCCAAGTTCACCCATCAGCCGCCATGGCCCCCGAGGCCGTGGATTGCGGCGTGCCTTCGGGCACCCGCCTCCTTTCCCCTGACGTTCCAGCATCACGCGCCGCGGCCGCCTCGAGCGACCGCGACCCACGGCACACCGGCTCGACCGGTACCCGTGGGACCTGCGTGAACGGACCGCCCACCGCGTTGGCTGCGGTGGTGCCTTTCGGTCCGGTTGAAACGTCCGCGTGCGGCCCCTCGATGGGCCGACGTACGGGTGACGCCCGCACACCATGCCGCGCCCGCCCTCGGCTCCTGCCGAGCTGGCGTCGCGGTCCGCCCCGAGCGGACAGCCACGCGTGTACGCACCGTGTGCAAGGCGATCACTTTTACGAAGGCCTGGACGGTGC
>NZ_CADEFR010000135.1 GCF_902826655.1 uncultured Methylibium sp.
CCGCCGCCTTCATCATGAAGGGCAGCATGCTGACCTTGACGCCGGACTTCTCGAGTTCCTTGTTCATCTGCACGCGGAACTGCTCGAGGTCGGTGATGTCGGCCTCGTCGTGCGTCGTGACGTGCGGGATGACGACCCAGTTGCGGTGCAGATTCGCCGCCGAAATCTTCTTGATGCGCGACTGTTCCTTGCGCTCGACGGGGCCGAACTTGGCGAAGTCGACCTTCGGCCAGGGCAGCAGGTCGATGCCGCCCACGCCACCGCCCGCGGGCGCCGACGCAGCCTTCGGTGCCGGCGCCGCCGCCGCGCCACCGCCCTTGGCAAACGCCTGCACGTCCTCGCGCAGGATGCGGCCGTGGTTGCCGCTGCCCTTGACGCGGCCGAGGTCCACGCCCATCTCGCGCGCCAGCTTGCGCACGGCCGGGCCGGCGTAGGCGAGTGCGAACGCGGCTTCGTCGATGGCGCCGGCTGGCGCCGCCGGCGCCGCTGCCGCCGCAGCCGGCGCGGCAGCGGCCGCGGCGGCCGATGCCGGCGCGCCGGCTGCACCAGCATCGCCGGTCGCCAGGCTCAGGATCACCGTGCCCTCGCTGACCTTGTCGCCGATGCCGAGCTTCAGCTCCTTGACGGTGCCCGACAGCGGCGCGGGTACGTCCATCGTCGCCTTGTCGGATTCGAGTGAGATCAGCGGGTCCTCGGCCTTCACCGTGTCGCCGACCTTGACGAAGATCTCGATGACCGGCACGTCCTTGAAGTCACCGATGTCGGGTACGCGGACTTCGGCGGTTCCGGACGGTGCGCTGACCGGCGAGGGCGGCGCGCTGATGCTCGGCTTGGCCGGTTCGGCCGGCGCCGCAGGGGCACCGGCGGCCTCGAAGGCCATCAGCACGCTGCCCTCGCTGACCTTGTCGCCAACCTTCACGGCGACGGACTTGACCTTGCCGCCCTGCGGCGCCGGCACGTCCATCGTCGCCTTGTCGGATTCGAGCGAGACGATCGGATCCTCGGCCTTCACCGTGTCGCCGACCTTGACGAAGATCTCGATGACCGGCACGTCCTTGAAGTCCCCGATGTCGGGAACCTTGATGTCGATGGCATTGCTCATGGATGACCCTCAGACGGTCCAGGGTGCGGCGCGCTCGGTGTCGAGCCCGTACTTGGCGATGGCCTCGGCGACCACTGCGGGCTTCATCACGCCGTCGTCGGCCAGCGCCTTGAGGGCGGCCACCGTCACATGCCAGCGATCGACCTCGAAGAAGCGGCGCAGGTTGCGGCGGTAGTCGCTGCGGCCGAAGCCGTCGGTGCCGAGCACCGCGTATCGCCGCCCGGCCGCCTGCACGTACTCACGCACCTGGTCGGCGTAGTTGCGCATGTAGTCGGTGGCAGCGATCACCGGGCCGTCGTGCCCGTCCAGGCATTGCTCGACGTGACTCTTGCGGCGTGGCTCGGTCGGATGCAGCCGGTTCCAGCGCTCCGCGGCCATGCCGTCGCGGCGCAGTTCGTTGTAGCTCGTGGCGCTCCAGACATCCGCGGCCACGCCCCAGTCGGCCTTCAACAGCTCGGCCGCTGCCATGACCTCGCGCAGGATCGTGCCGCTGCCCATGAGCTGCACGCGCTGGCCCTTCTTCGGCGTCTTGCCGCCGTCGCTGAGCTGGTACAGGCCCTTGAGGATCCCCGCCTCGCTGCCTTCGGGCATGCCAGGGTGCGGGTAGTTCTCGTTCATCAGCGTGACGTAGTAATACACGTCCTCCTGTTCGGCATACATGCGTCGCATGCCGTCGCGGACGATGGTGACCACCTCGTAGGCAAAGGTCGGGTCGTAGCTGACGCAGTTGGGCACCGTGCCGGCGAGGATGTGGCTGTGGCCGTCCTCGTGCTGCAGGCCTTCGCCGTTGAGCGTGGTGCGCCCGGCCGTGCCGCCGAGCAGGAAGCCGCGCGCGCGCATGTCGCCGGCCAGCCAGGCGAGATCGCCCACCCGCTGCAGGCCGAACATCGAGTAGTAGATGTAGAACGGGATCATCGGCACGTTGTTCGTGCTGTACGA
>NZ_CADEFR010000136.1 GCF_902826655.1 uncultured Methylibium sp.
TTCCTGAACCAGGAGCACGACGTCATCGAGGAGGTGCCGCCCGAGTTCTCGGACCTGGTGATGCCCAACGCCGAACTCGCGCCCAACCTGAAGAAGCAGGACATCCTGATGGTGCGCTACCAGCGCTCGGACGTGCACATGACCTACTTCGGCATGGAGCATCCGGTGGTCGGCGGCTACACGCCCGAGAAGGTGGCGCTGCGCCGCGCGATCGCGCTGGCGGTCGACGTCGACAAGGAGATCCGGCTGGTGCGCAAGAGCCAGGCGATCCCGGCCCAGGGCCCGATCGGCCCGGGCACCTTCGGCTACGACCCGGCGCTGCGCAGCGAGATGGGCCAGTACAACCTGTCGCGCGCCAAGGCCCTGCTCGACCTCTACGGCTACGTCGACAAGGATGGCGACGGCTGGCGCGACCAGCCCGACGGCTCGCCGCTCGAGCTGGAGTACGCATCCGAGCCCGACCAGTTCAAGCGCGCGCTGGCCGAGCAGTGGAAGAAGAACATGGACGCGCTCGGCCTGCGCTTCGTCGTGCGGCTGTCGCAGTGGCCCGAGAACCTGAAGGCCTCGCGCGCCGGCAAGCTGATGATGTGGATCGTCGGCTGGAGCGTCAGCTCGCCCGACGGCGACGGCTTCCTGCAGCTGGCCTACGGGCCGAACAAGGGACAGGCCAACCACGCGCGCTTCAACCTGCCGGCCTTCGACGAGGTCTACCGCCGCCAGAAGCGGCTGCCCGACGGCCCGGAGCGCCAGGCGGCGATGGACGAGGCGCAGCGGCTGCTGATCGCCTACATGCCCTACAAGATCCACGTGCACCGCATCTTCACCGACCTGGCCCATCCCTGGATCGTCGGCTACCACCGCAACGTCTTCATGCGCGAGTTCTGGCAGTACGTCGACGTCGATCCGGCGGTCGCCGCCACGCACCGGAAGCAGGACCGATGAGAACGATCGCGCTGCTGGCCGCCGCGGCCTTCGTCCTGGCCGCGCCCGCGTCCGTCGCCGCCGCGTCCGAGGCCGGCACGCCGAAGGTGCTGCGCTATGCCTTCCGCATCGCCGAGACCGGCTTCGATCCGCCGCAGATCTCGGACCTGTACTCGCGCACCATCGCCGCCAACATCTTCGACGCGCCGCTGCAGTACGAATTCCTGGCGCGTCCGGTGCGCGCGCGGCCCAACACGGCGGCGGCGATGCCGGAGATCTCGGCCGACTACAAGACCTTCACCTTCACGATCCGTCCCGGTATCTACTTCTCGGACGACCCCGCCTTCAAGGGCGTGAAGCGCGAGCTGGTGGCGCAGGACTACGTCTATTCCATCAAGCGCCACTACGACCCGAAGAACAAGAGCGCGAACCTCTACGGCTTCGAGAACGCCAACCTCCTGGGCCTGGGCGAGCTGCGCCAGCAGTCGCTGAAGACCGGCAAGCCCTTCGACTACGACCGCGAGGTCGAGGGCCTGCGCGCGCTGGACCGCTACCGCTTCCAGATCCGCATCGGCAACGCCGATCCGCGCTTCATCAACGACCTGACCGACGCTTCGGTCGTCGGCGCCGTCGCGCGCGAGGTGGTCGAGTACTACGGCGACAAGATCACCGAGCACCCGGTCGGCACCGGGCCGTTCCGGCTGGCCGAGTGGCGGCGCGCCTCGAAGATGGTGCTGGAGCGCAACCCGAACTACCGCGACGAGTTCTACGACGAGGAGGCGCCCGCCGGGGACCCGATCGCCGAGGCCGCCGCGGCGCGGCTCAAGGGCCGCAAGCTGCCGATGGTCGACCGCGTCGAGGTGAGCATCATCGACGAGAACCAGCCGCGCTGGCTGGCCTTCCTGAACGCCGAGCAGGACCTGGTGGAAGAGGTGCCGCCCGAGTACGCCGACCTCGTGATGCCCAACGCCCGGCTCGCGCCCAACCTGGTGAAGCGTGGCATCCAGATGGTCCGCTACCAGCGCGCCGACGTGTCGGTCTCCTACTTCGCGATGGAGAATCCGGTGGTCGGCGGCTACACGCCCGACAAGGTGGCGCTGCGCCGCGCGATCGCGC
>NZ_CADEFR010000137.1 GCF_902826655.1 uncultured Methylibium sp.
TGCGCCTCGTGCACCGCCTTGTGCGCCAGCATCGGCTGGCCGACGATGTCGCCGATGGCGAAGATGTGCGGCACGTTGGTGCGCATCTGCTTGTCGACGTTGATGAAGCCGCGGTCGGTGACGGCCACGCCGGCCTTGTCGGCGCCGATCTTCTTGCCGTTCGGGCTGCGGCCGACCGCAACGAGCACGAGGTCATAGACCTGCGGACCCTTCGGTGCCTTCTCGCCTTCGAAGGTCACCTCGATGCCGGCCGGCGTGGCCGTGGCGCCCACCGTCCTGGTCTTGAGCATCACGTTGTCGAAGCGCGGCGCGTTCATCTTGTCCCAGACCTTGACGAGATCGCGGTCGGCGCCCTGCATCAGTCCGTCGAGCATCTCGACCACGTCGATGCGCGTGCCCAGGGTCGAGTAGACGGTGGCCATCTCCAACCCGATGATTCCGCCGCCGACGACCAGCATGCGCTTGGGGATGCTCTTGAGCAGCAGCGCGCCCGTGGAGTCGACGACGCGCTCGTCCTCGGGCATGAAGGGCAGCTTCACCGCCTGGCTGCCGGCGGCGATGATCGCCTTGGCGAACTTGACAACCTTCTTCTTGCCGTCGCTGCCGACCACTTCGACGTGATGCGGGTCGAGGAAGCTGCCGACGCCGGTGACCACTTCCACCTTGCGCGCCTTGGCCATGCCGGCCAGGCCGCCGGTGAGCTTGCGGATCACGCCGTCCTTGTAGCTGCGCAGCACATCGACATCGACTTCGGGCGCGGCAAACTTGATGCCGTGGTGGATCAGCGCCTTGGCCTCGTCCATCACCGCGGCGGTGTGCAGCAGCGCCTTGCTCGGGATGCAGCCGACGTTCAGGCAGACGCCGCCAAGCGTGGCATAGCGCTCGACCAGCACCGTCTTCATGCCAAGGTCGGCGCTGCGGAAGGCCGCGGAGTAGCCGCCCGGGCCGGCGCCGAGCACGAGCATCTCGCACTCGACGTCGGCTTTGCCGCTGTACGTGGCGGCGCCGGGAATCGGTGCAGCGGGCGCTGCCGGTGCAGCCGGGGCCGCGGCCTTGGCCGGTGCAGCCGGCGCAGGGGCCGGCGCGGCAGCCGCCGCGCCCGCCGCCTCGATGACAAGGATCACCGAGCCTTCGCTGACCTTGTCGTTGACCTTGACCTTGATGTCCTTGACGACGCCCGCATGCGACGATGGGATCTCCATCGACGCCTTGTCCGACTCCACCATGATCAGACCGGTGTCGACGGCGATCACCTCGCCGGGCTTGACCATCACCTCGATGACCGCGACATCCTTGAAGTCGCCGATGTCGGGGACCTTGACTTCCACTTGTGCCATGACTGCCGGCCTTTCAGAACATGATCCGCCGCATGTCGGCGAGCAGGTTGGCGAAGTGCACGTTGAAGCGCGCAGCGGCGGCACCGTCGATGACGCGGTGGTCCCACGACAGCGACAGCGGCAGCGTCAGGCGCCAGCTTGAGGTCTTGCCGTCGCTGGAGTGCTGCTTCCAGTAGCTCTTGCACACGCCCATGATCGAGACCTCGGGCGCGTTGATGATCGGCGTGAAGTAGATGCCGCCGATGCCGCCGAGCGAGCTGATCGTGAAGGTGCCGCCCGACATCTGGTCGGGCTTGAGCTTGCCGTCGCGGGCCAGCTTTGCCAGGTCTCCCATCTCCTTGGCGATCTCGGGGATGGACTTCTTGTCCACGTCGCGGATCACCGGCACGACCAGGCCGTTGGGCGTGTCGGCGGCGAAGCCGATGTGCCAGTAGTGCTTCAGCACCAGCGCGTCACCGTCCAGCGAGGCGTTGAACTCGGGGAACTTCTTCAGCGTCGCGACCGCCGCCTTCATCATGAAGGGCAGCATGCTGACCTTGACGCCGGACTTCTCGAG
>NZ_CADEFR010000138.1 GCF_902826655.1 uncultured Methylibium sp.
ACGCCGGCCTTCTCGATCACGAGCGGGTTGCCCGAGGCCAGCGCCTTCACTTCGGCGTACGACAGCGCCGCCAGTTCCACGTCCTCGATCGAACGCAGCCCCTTGTCGCCGCTCATCACCTGCGCGATGAAACGCGCCTTGGTTTCCAGGGCTTGCCACATGTAGCTGTCGAAGCTGCCCTCGGTGACGTAGCGGAAGATCTCCACGTCCTCGCACTCGTTGCCCTGGCGCAGGATGCGCCCTTCGCGCTGTTCCACGTCGCACGGCCGCCAGGGCGCGTCCAGGTGGTGCAGCGCCGCCAGCCGGGTCTGCACGTTGGTGCCGATGCCCATCTTGGCCGTCGATCCGAGCAGCACCCGCACCCGGCCTTCGCGCACGGCCTTGAACAGCGTGGCCTTCTGCGCATCGGTGTCGGCGTCGTGCACGAACGCGATCTCGGTGGCCGGCACGCCGGCATCGACCAGGCGCTGCTTCAGGTCATCGTAGACGCTGAACGCCTTGCCTTCCTTCGGCGACGACAGGTCGCAGAACACCAGCTGCGCGCCGCGGAAGGCATCGGAGCGTTGCCGCACCGCGAGCACCTCGCGGACACAGGCCGCGACCTTGCCCTGCGCGTCGAAGCGCCCGCTCGGCGCCACCAGCCGAAAATCCAGCGCCGCCTTGCGGCCGTCGGTGGTCACCGCGAGCATGTTGTCCTGCTGCGGCTTGACGCGGCCCATGCGGATCGCTTCCGCTCGCTCGACCAGCGTGCGCACGTAGGCCTTCAGCGCGCTGCTCGCCGGGCAGGCCACGATGCGCGGCTTGCCGCCACGCAGCGCCGGCACCGGCAGCTTCAGCATCTCCGCCGTGCGGATGTCGGCCACTTCGCCGAACACCGCCATCAGCTCGGGCACGTTGATGAAGCGCGCAAAGCGCGTGTTCATGCGGTAGCCGCTGCCGTCGGGCGCGATCTCGAGCGCAGTGACGCTCTCGCCGAAGGTGGCCGCCCAGGCGTCGAACTGCTGCAGCCCGAGCGCTTCCAGCCTTCGCGGCTGCAGGTAGCGCATCATCGTGTGCACCTCGGCCATCGTGTTGGCCACCGGCGTGGCGGTGGCGAACACCACGCCGCGCTGCGCGCCGCCGTGCAGGCGCATCGTGTAGCGCGTCTTCAGGAACAGGTCGAAGGCCCGCTCCGAGTTCGCCAGCGGCAGGCCGGCAACGCGCGTCATCTTCGTGAACCGGTAGAGGTTCTTGAACAGGTGGGCCTCGTCGACGAAGAGTGTGTCGATGCCGAGCTGTTCCCAGCTCAGCAGATCGTCCTTCTTCGCATCGGCCAGCAGCTTTTCCAGCCGCACCGTCCAGTTCTTCTTCATCGCTTCGAGCTGCTTGACAATCCGGTTGCCCCGGTCGTTGCGCCGCTCGGCGCGTACTGCCATCTCGATTTCCATGATGAGTTCCTTGATGAAGGTTTGTGTGAATGCCGGCGACATGCGGATGCGCTCGAAGCTCGAGTGCGTGATGACCACCGCGTCCCAGTCGCCCGTGGCGATGCGCGACACCAGCTCGCGCCGGCGGTCGCCCTCCAGGTCTTCCTTGCCCGCCATCAGCACGGCGGCATTGGGGTACAGCCGGACGAACTCGGCCGTGTACTGCGCCAGCATGTGGTTCGGCACCACATGGCAGGGCTTGGCCGCGAAACCGAGGCGCCGCAGCTCCATGCCGGCGATCGCGCAGACCGCGGTCTTGCCGGCGCCGACGACGTGGAACAGCCCGGTGTTGCCGGACTGCACGACGCGCCACACGGCGTCCCGCTGGTGCGGGTGCAGCGCGTAACAGCGCGAGAACCCCGGCAGCTTCAGGTGCGAACCATCGAACTGC
>NZ_CADEFR010000139.1 GCF_902826655.1 uncultured Methylibium sp.
CCTTGGCCAGCGTGATCAGCGGCTCGACGACGCGGCGCAGTTCCTTGGCCTTGGGCAGGGTGGTCTTGATGGCCTCGTGCGTGAGCAGCGAGTTGGCCATGTTGCGCAGCATCGCGAGGCGGTGCTCGGACGTGCGGTTGAGCTTGCGGAGGCCGTGACGGTGACGCATGGTGAAGTCCTTGCTACTTGCTTTGTCTAACGAATGCCGCCAGCCGGATCAGGTACTGGCGGGTGCGCCTGGCCGCGGACGGCCGGGTCGGCTTGATATCGGCTTAGCGCTTGTCCAGGCCCTGCGGCGGCCAGTTCTCCAGCCGGCCACCGAGCGTCAGTCCGCGCGAGGCCAGCACTTCCTTGATCTCGTTGAGCGACTTGCGACCCAGGTTCGGCGTCTTCAGCAGCTCGGTCTCGGTGCGCTGGATCAGATCGCCGATGTAGTAGATGTTCTCGGCCTTCAGGCAATTGGCCGAACGCACGGTGAGTTCGAGCTCGTCGACCGGGCGCAGCAGGATCGGGTCGAACTGCGTGCTGCGCTGGACCGCCGGCTGGTCGAAGATGTCGCCGACCTGGCCTTCGAGCTGCGCGAACACCGCGAGCTGCTCGACCAGGATCTTGGCCGATGCGCGGATGGCCTCTTCCGGCGTGATGGCGCCGTTGGTCTCGATCTCCATCACCAGCTTGTCGAGGTCGGTGCGCTGCTCGACGCGAGCGCTCTCGACCGTGTAGCTGACGCGCTTGACCGGCGAGAACGACGCATCCAGCACGATCCGGCCGATCGACTTGGTCGGCTCGTCGCCGAAGCGACGCAGGTTGCCCGGCACGTAGCCGCGGCCCTTCTCGACCTTGATCTGCATGTCCAGCTTGCCGCCTTGCGACAAGTGGGTGATCACGTGGTCGGGGTTGATGATCTCGACGTCGTGCGGCGTCTGGATGTCACCCGCCTTGACCGGGCCTTCGCCTTCCTTGCGCAGCACCAGCGTGACCTCGTCGCGGTTGTGCAGACGGAAGACCACGCCCTTGAGGTTGAGCATCACATGGACCACGTCCTCCTGGACGCCGTCGATGGCCGAGTACTCGTGCAGCACGCCGGCGATCGTGACCTCGGTGGGCGCGTAGCCGACCATCGACGACAGCAGCACGCGGCGCAGGGCGTTGCCCAGCGTGTGACCGTAGCCGCGCTCGAAGGGCTCGAGCGTGACCTTGGCGCGGTGGGCGCCCTTGGCGGCGCTCAGCGGCTCGACGTTGATGGCTTTGGGCTTCAGCAGATTGGTTTGCATCAGGTCTTCCTGTCACTACCCTCGGCTCGTTACACCGATAAGGCTGATGGAGCACCGGGAGCACCGCCTTGCGACAGTGCTGGCCCCGGACCGGGAAAGCGTCGACGCGGCGCGCGGAGCGGCCCTTCGGGCCCACCGCCGCGCCGCGCGAAAGTCAGCGCGAATACAGTTCGACGATCAGCGATTCGTTGATGTCGGAGCCGAACTCGTCGCGGTCCGGCGTCTTCTTGAAAACGCCCTCGAGCTTGCTGGCGTCGACCTGCACCCAGGCCGGCATGCCCAGGGACTCGGCGAGCTTGACCGACTCGGTCACGCGCAGCTGCTTCTTGGCCTTCTCGCGCACCGCGACCACGTCGCCGATCTTGACGAGGTAGGACGAGATGTTGACGACCTCGCCGTTGACCGTGATGCCCTTGTGCGAGACCAGTTGACGCGCTTCGGCGCGCGTCGAGCCGAAGCCCATGCGGTAGACCACGTTGTCCAGCCGCGACTCGAGGATCAGCAGCAGGTTCGCGCCGGTGTTGCCCTTGCGGCGCTCGGCCTCGGCGAAGTAGCGGCGGAACTG
>NZ_CADEFR010000140.1 GCF_902826655.1 uncultured Methylibium sp.
TTGCCGGTCTGGCGGTCGCCGATGATCAGCTCGCGCTGGCCGCGGCCGACCGGGACCATCGAGTCGATCGACTTCAGGCCGGTCTGCACCGGCTGGTCCACGCTCTTGCGCGCGATCACGCCCGGCGCGACCTTCTCGATCACGTCGGTCATCTTGGCGTTGATCGGGCCCTTGCCGTCGATCGGCTGGCCGAGCGCGTTGACGACGCGGCCGATCAGCTCGGGGCCGACCGGCACTTCCAGGATGCGGCCGGTGCACTTGACCGTGTCGCCTTCGGAGATGTGCTCGTACTCGCCCAGGATCACCGCGCCGACCGAGTCGCGCTCGAGGTTCAGCGCCAGGCCGTAGGTCGGCTGGCCGTCCTTGCCGACGGGGAACTCGAGCATTTCGCCGGCCATCGCGTCGGACAGGCCGTGCACGCGCACGATGCCGTCGGTCACCGAGACGACGGTGCCCTGGTTGCGGATGTCGGTCGACGCGCCCAGGCCCTCGATGCGGCTCTTGATCAGTTCGGAAATTTCAGCGGGATTGAGTTGCATGGTGTGCTCCGTGTCCGTGGCCTGGGGCTGCGGGTGGGGATGGGTTCCGGAATTCCGTTCAGGCGACCAGCGCCGACTTCATCGCTTCGAGGCGGGCCTTGACCGAGGTGTCCAGCACCTCGTCGCCGACGACGACACGGATGCCGCCGATCAGTCCGGGCTCGACGGTGACCTTGGCATCGAGCTTGCGGCCGAAGCGCTTCTCGAGTGCCGCCTTCACGTCGGCCAGCTGGGCCGCGTCGATCGGGAAGGCGCTGTAGATCGCTGCGTCCGACACGCCCGACTTCGCGTTGACCAGTGCATGGAATTGCTGCGCGATCTCGGGCAGCGCGACGAGGCGGCCGTTGTCGATCACGGTCTTCAGCAGGTTCTGCACGCTGGGCGCGAGCGGGGTCTTGGCGACGCCCGTGAGGACATCGTAGACCTGGCCGGCGTCGGCCTTCGGGTCGCCGGCGAACTGCAGCAGCCGCGGGTCGGCCGCGACGCCGGCCAGCGCCGACAGCTGCTCGGCCGCCGCGGACTGATCCGACGACGCGCCGCCGGCCTTGAACAGCGCTTCGGCGTAGGGACGCGCGATGGTGGCGAGTTCGGCCATGGCGTCAGAGTTCCGTCTTCAGGCGGCCGAGCAGGTCGGCATGCACCGAAGCGTTCACTTCCTTGCGCAGGATCTGCTCGGCGCCCTTGACGGCCAGCGCGGCGACCTGCTCGCGCAGGACCTCGCGCGCCTTGATCGACTCCTGCTGGGCCTCGGCCTTGGCGGCAGCGACGATCTTCGCGGCCTCCTCGGCCGCGCGACCCTTGGCGTCCTCGACCATCGATTGCGCCAGGCGCTCGGCATCGGCCAGGCGCTTGGCGGCGTCCTCGCGGGCCGACGACAGCTGGGCCTCGACGCGCTGGTTGGCGGCGGCGAGGTCGGCCTTCGCCTTGTCGGCGGCCGACAGGCCGTCGGCGATCTTCTTCGCGCGCTCGTCGAGCGCGGCGGTGATCGGCGGCCAGACGAACTTCATCGTGAACCCGACCAGGATCATGAAGACGATGATCTGGACGATGAGGGTGGCGGTGATGCTCACGGGTGTGCCTCGGTCTCGGTGATGGTGGTTGCCGGCGGCGTGCAGGACGCGCCGGCTCGCAGCAGGATCGGGCCCGGAATTACTTCGGCAGGTTGGCGATCTGCGCCAGGAACGGGTTCGCGGTGGCGAACCACAGCGCGATACCGGTGCCGATGATGAACGCCGCGTCGATCAGGCCGGCCAGCAGGAACATCTTGGTCTGCAGTTCGCCCATCA
>NZ_CADEFR010000141.1 GCF_902826655.1 uncultured Methylibium sp.
TGCTCGACGAACATGTCCCATTCCTCGAAGGTGCCTTCGTCGAGCAGCAGCTCGATGCGCTCGCGCGCGCTGAGCTTGCCCTTGCCGTGCTGCGCGGCGATGCGCTTCTCGCCCCCGCCCTGGCGCGCCGCGGCGCGGCGGCGTTCGAGCTCTTCGATGATGTCGTGCATGAGCGTCCTCTCGTCCTCGTTCTTCTCGAATCAGTCCATCAGGTCCAGCAGGCGGCGCGCCGCCACCGACGCGGCCAGCGTACCGGCGCGCACCGCATCGCCGGTGGCCGGCAGCGCCTCGCGCACCTTGGGATGCTGGCGAAAGCGGGCGTGCAGGCCGGCCTCGATGCGCTCCCACATCCAGGCCTGGTCCTGGCGATGGCGGCGCGCGGCCAGGCGGCCGTTGGCGGTCTGCAGGTCGCGGAACTTCTCCACCGCGGCCCAGAACTCGGGCAGACCGGTGGCCTTGAGGGCGCTGAGCTGCAGCACCAGCGGGTGCCAGACCTTCTCGTCATGGTGCGCATGGTCCGGGTGACCGTGCAGGCCGAAGAGCCGCAGCGCGCTGGTGATCTGCGCCTGCGCGCGCGTGGCAGCGGCCGTGTCGAGGTCGGCCTTGTTGATGGCGACCAGGTCGGCCAGCTCCATCACGCCCTTCTTGATCGCCTGCAGGTCGTCGCCGGCATTGGGCAGCTGCAACAGCACGAACAGGTCGGTCATGCCGGCGACCGCAGTCTCGCTCTGGCCGACGCCGACCGTCTCGACGATCACCAGGTCGTGACCCGCGGCCTCCAGCACCAGCAGGCACTCGCGCGTCTTCTCGGCCACGCCGCCCAGCGTGCCCGACGAGGGGCTGGGCCGGATGAAGGCGCGCTCGTCGACCGACAGGCGCTCCATGCGCGTCTTGTCGCCGAGGATGGAACCGCCGGAGACGGTGGACGACGGGTCCACGGCCAGCACCGCGACGCGATGGCCGCGCTCGATGAGGTACAGGCCCAGGGCCTCGATGAAGGTGCTCTTGCCGACGCCTGGCACGCCCGAGATGCCGATGCGCAGCGAGCGCCCGGTGTGCGGCAGCAGCGCGTTGAGCAGCAGGTCGGCGCGCGCACGATGGTCGTCGCGGGTGGACTCCAGCAGCGTGATCGCCTTGGCGACCGCGCGCCGCTGCGGCGGACCCACCGGGCCGCGCAGCGCGTCGAACAGCGCCTGGTCATCAGTAGGCCGTGCCACCTACCACTCCCCCCGTTCGGGCTGAGGTATCGAAGCCCCTTCGCCGGGCGCGCGCAGATGCTCCGGCAGCGGGTTCCTCGTCCCCCACGCATGTCGCTGAATTGCCGACCAGTCGCCGCGGATCAGCGCCTCCTTCTTGGCCCGCCCCCAGCCCTTGATGCGCCGTTCGGCCGCCAGGGCCTCTTCGCGCGTCGCCGTCTCCTGGATCCAGACCAGCACGACCGGTCGCCGCTCATGCGTGTATCCCGGGATGTCGCCCGCTTGATGCTGGGCGACGCGTCGCTCCAGATCGTCGGTGTGCCCGAGGTAGTACGAACCGTCGCCGCAGCGGAGCATGTAGACGTGGAACATCAGGTCGGCAGTTCGAAAGACGCTCGTTGCGTCGTGTCGGCTCGCGTCCTTCGATACCTCAGGACGAACGGCGTCGTCACGCACTCACCGCCTTGCGGATCTGCTCGAGCACGTCCTTCGCGCTCGCCGGGATCGGCGTGCCGGGACCGTAGATGCCCTTGACGCCGGCCTCGTAGAGGAAGTCGTAGTCCTGC
>NZ_CADEFR010000142.1 GCF_902826655.1 uncultured Methylibium sp.
ATCGTCGACACCTTCTGGCAGACCGAGACCGGCGGCCACATGATCACGCCGCTGCCGGGCGCGACGAAGCTGGTGCCGGGCTCGTGCACGCTGCCCTTCCCGGGCATCACGACGGCCATCGTCGACGAGACCGGCAACGACGTGCCCAACGGGCAGGGCGGCATCCTGGTCGTCAAGAAGCCCTGGCCGTCGATGATCCGCACGATCTACGGCGACCCGGAGCGCTTCAAGAAGAGCTACTACCCGCCGGAGCTGAAGGGCTACTACCTGGCCGGCGACGGCGCGATCCGCGACAAGACGACCGGCTACTTCACCATCACCGGCCGCATCGACGACGTGCTGAACGTGTCGGGGCACCGCATGGGCACGATGGAGATCGAGTCCGCCTTGGTGGCGCACACCGAGCTGGTGGCCGAGGCTGCCGTCGTCGGCCGGCCCGACGACACCACCGGTGAGGCCATCTGCGCCTTCGTCGTGCTGAAGCGCCCGCGCCCGACCGGCGAGGAGGCCAGGAAGATCGCCAAGGAGCTGCGCGACTGGGTCGGCAAGGAGATCGGGCCGATCGCCAAGCCCAAGGACATCCGCTTCGGCGACAACCTGCCCAAGACCCGCAGCGGCAAGATCATGCGCCGCCTGCTGCGCTCGATCGCCAAGGGCGAGGCGATCACCCAGGACACGTCGACGCTGGAGAATCCGGCGATCCTGGAGCAACTGGGCCAGACGAACTGAAACCGGCCCCCGGAAAGCACAAAGCCCGCGCGAGCGGGCTTTGTCGTTGACGGGCGGGCGTCCTACTTGGTGCCCAGCACCCAGGCCGCCAGCTGCTTGGCCTCGGCATCGGTGACCTGCGGATTGGCCGGCATCGGGATCTGGCCCCACGCGCCGACGCCGCCCTTCTGGATCTTGGTGGCCAGCTTGCCGGCGGCTTCCTTGTCGCTGGCGTACTTGGCGGCGACGTCCTTGAAGGCCGGTCCGACCAGCTTCGTGTCGACCGCGTGGCAGGCCATGCAGTTCCTCTTCTGCGCCAGGTCGGTGTTGGCGAACGCCGGTGCGGCCAGGAGGCTGCCGACGGCCAGGGTCAGGATCAGGACGGACTTCATGGTTTCCTTTCAGACGGGCTTGGGGTCACGCAAACGCCGGAGAACTCTCGGCTACATTCACCTGAACGGAGTGTAAGGGAGCCGGTTGACGCGGTCGGCGCAGTGCTCCGTCGCCGCGGGAGGTCGAAGCATGATTTTCATCATCGTCGGGGTCCTGGTGATCCTTCTGCACCTGGGCGGCTTCGGGCCGATGGCCAACTGGAACTGGCAGATCAGCGGCGATCTGTGGAAGTTCTGTTTCCCCTTCGGCTGCGCAGCGGTCTGGTGGGCCTGGGCCGACGGCACCGGCTACACCAAGCGCAAGGAAATCGAGAAGATGGAGGAGCGCAAGCTCGCCCGTCGCGACAAGAACCTCGTCGCCCTCGGCATCGACCCGCGCCAGCATCAGAAGAAGAGTGCCCGCGCCGCCGCCTACGTCGCCAAGCGCGCCAGCGAGGGCGACAAGATCGAGAAGGGCCGCGACGCCGAGCGCAAGAAGGCGCGCGACTCCGTCGTCAACAGCCGCATCGACGGCGGCCCCGACACCCGGCGCTAGCTGTCGAGTTCCAAGAGGTTGCTCACAGCCGGGATGCGGCTCATGGGC